>JAKITQ010000064.1 GCA_021647985.1 Flavobacteriaceae bacterium
AGAAGAAGATTTTCAAAACGCCGTCCGCTCGCATTGGGCAATCGAAAACAAACTTCATTGGACATTGGATGTTGCCTTTTCAGAAGACGCTTCTCGAAAAAGAATTGGAAACGCTTCACAAAATTTTCCATTCTAAACAAAATAGCCTTAAATCTATTAAAAAATGAAAAATCAAGTAAAGTTGGTGTCAAAAGCAGAAGGCTTAAAGCGGGATGGGACAATCATTATCTCATTAAAGTACTCAACCTAATGAAAGTTTAATGCGTTTGCCCTGAGATAGTTGATTGAAAATAACAGTATTTAAAAGATAATATGTATCTTTGTGCATAAGAAAAAGAATAAAAATAAAAATGTTTATTTTATCCTCCCCTCGAGCTAAAGTAAAATATGAAAAAACAACGCAAGAGTTTTTATCATGTTTTACAACTAAATTATCTCTTTCAGAGTTTTTTAGAATTAGTGTTTTATTATATGGGGAATTAAAATTTAATTTTATTAACCCCTAAATGAAATTACTATGAAAACAAAATTACAAAACCCCACTTTATTTTTAGATAACATTAAACAGAAAAGTTATAGAAATAATTTATTATCTAGTCGTAATATAATTAAAAATGATAAGATAAGCCACAGCGATAAAGAAAAAATAGAACTTGTAATAGAAGGGCAAAGTAGTGAAAAGTCGATAGATAAAATTTGTTTAAGAGAAGGTGTTTCTATAGAAACCTTTTATCAGTGGGCAAAATATTTTTTGAAAAATAATGAAATTAAATCTTCAAAACAGTTTAAACCTTTAATAGAGATTAAAGATGAAGAAAAGTTTAGAATAGTAATTGAAGGAAAAAGTGGCGAAACAAGTATTGCTGAAATTTGTAATCGTGAAAACATATCTCATGACACTTTTTTAGAATGGAGTCAAAGTTTCTTATCTTTAAGAAAAAGTAAATTAGAATATTTTAAAGTAAATAGTTCTGTTTATCAAAAAAATAAGGAGTTAATACGAGTTATTTCGAAAACAGATGAAGCATTTAATTATTTTGAAAATTTTGTTGATTTATCTGATAAAAAATTACAAGTATTTTTAAAGTCTACTAGTTTAAAATTAGATAGAGCTCAGGAAATTTCCCACCTTATCAGTTTGCAAAAAATTAATGATGTTCGATATGTCAATAAATATTTTGAAAAAATAAATTTAAAATTACTTAACGGAGGTATTTTTATTGGTTGTCTAGAAACATTTTCGGCTAGAAGAGATCGCAAAAAAATTAATAGGATTCCTATTATTGGTAATTTATATTTTTCTTTTGAATTTATAATAAAAAGAATCTTACCAAAATTATCATTTACAAAAAAGCACTATTTTAATATAACAAAAGGAAATGATAGACTTTTGTCAAAAGCTGAAGGTTTAGGTAGGTTGGTTAGTAGTGGGTTTAAAATAATGGATTTTAAAACAATAAATGGTTTATTGTATTTTGTAGTTAAAAAAGAGAAAGAACCTTCCTTTGATTTAAACCCAAGTTATGGGCCGGTTTATAAAATGCCTAGGTTGGGGGAAAATGGAAGAATAATAAAAGTTTATAAATTAAGAACCATGCACCCTTATAGTGAGTACTTGCAAGATTATGTTTTAAAAGCAAATGGATATGCAGAAACAGGAAAGCCAGCAGAGGATTTTAGAATTCCAACTTGGGGTAAATTTATGCGAAAATGTTGGTTAGATGAATTACCACAACTAATTAATGTCCTTAAAGGAGATATGAAATTGGTTGGAATTAGACCAGTGTCAGAAAGATATTTTCAGGACATTCCTAAAGAGATGCAAAAGTTGCGATTAACACAAAAACCAGGCTGTATTCCTCCATATGTTGCATTAAATCGTAAAGGAAATGTAATGAGTGTACTACAGGCTGAAAAAGATTATTTAGAGGAAAAAATTAATAATCCATACTTTACGGATGCAAAGTATTTTTTTACTGCAATATTTAATATTATCTTTAGACACAAAAGAAGTGCATAAGTATAATTTACTTTTGTTTTAATCGAAAAGAATTCCTCGAGGCTCTGCTTCGGGGTTTTCGTTTTCACCTCTCCTCGAGGAGAAGTGAAAACATTTTTCGAGGTTTTGAGTGAGGTAAAATAAGATAATTTCGACTTTTGATTTTCTGGTCAAAATTAAACGAGTGAAAGACCTCTACGGCTCTGCTTCGAGGATAGTTCGTTTCAAGAAAATATTTTATTCAATATTTTAGCAATTTTTTTATTTTTAGACGTTATTTATTATACAATATAGTTTTATGGAATTTGATCAATTTAATGAGCTTTCTGATGGTCGTTTTGATGAATCAATAAGCTTTAGAGATGTTTTAGAGAAATATTTAATTCATGCTAAATGGTTTGTTTTAAGCATAATACTATTTGGTGTTTTAGCTTTTTTTAAATTACGCTATGAAGTGCCACAATATAAAGTAAATGCTACGATATTAATCAAGAGCAAAGAAAAAGGGAACTCTTTTGCTGATTTATCTGACTTTGAAGATTTGGGTTTGTTTGGCTCGGGAGGAGATAATAGTTTAGAAAATGAAATGCAAATTTTAAAATCAAGAAGTTTAATGACTAAGGTTGTTAATGAATTGAAATTGAATATTAGATATTTTATTGAAGAATCTCCTTATAATAAAGAACAATTTCTTAAATCACCAATTACCCTTCATATTAAATCTGATTCTAGTACAATAAATAGTATTGGGACAAATCTCCAAATATTAATTCATTCCAATAAAAAGTTTCAATTTATTGGATTTGATGAAATACCTATTGGAAATTATGAGTTTGGAAAAGACTTTAATGCAAACTTAGGTAATGAATTGAGAATAGATAATCGATTGGTAAATATAGAGCTAAATGAAAATTTCCATAAAGATTTAATTGGAAAAAAAATGTTTATTTCTGTCAAGCCTGTTACAAGTCTTGTTTATAATTATTTAGAACAAGTAATTATAGAGCCAGTTGATGAAAGACTTTCTAAAGTTTTAACTTTGTCGTTAAATGAAACTGAAATTGAAAGAGGTATTGCATTAATCAATAATTTAATTGAGCAATATAATGCCGATGGTATAAATGATAAAAATGAGATAGCACAAGCTACTACAGATTTTTTGGATTTAAGGATAGAGTTAATTTCAACTGAATTGACTGCAATAGAAGGTACGGCAGAACAGTTTAAATCTAGAAAAGGAATGGTTGATGTAAATGCAGGAGCTAATATTTTTTTACAATCTTCATCTGTTAACGAAAGTGAACTAATTGCGGCTAATATGCAACAGACTATGGCAAATTATATGTTGGAAGAATTGCGCAAAAATGATAATACAAAACCTTTACCTGGAAATATAGGATTGTCCGATTTATCGGCAGTTGCTTTAGTAGGAGAGTTCAACACATTGGTTTTACAGCGTAATAGAATTTTAAAAAGCTCTAGTGCTATCAATCCAATAATTATAAATATTGATTCGCAATTGGCTATTTTGAAAAATAATTTGATAAGTAGTTTAAATAATTTAAATTCATCTTTACAGATTCAAATCAATGCCTTAAGCAAACAAAGTGGCAGAATTAGTTCAAGGATAGCATCTATTCCTAAAAATGAGAGAGAATTTAAAGATATAGTTAGGCAGCAAGAAACTAAAAACGCTTTATATTTATTTTTGTTACAAAAACGTGAAGAATCTATTTTATCCAATGCCGTAAGTGTGGATAAAGCAAAGGTGATTGATGGGGCATACAGCAATGGTAATAAGGTATCTCCTAAAAAAATGACAACTTATCTTGGATCAATTATTTTAGGGATGTTAATTCCTTTTTTAGTTTTATATGTTAAAGATTTATTAGATACAAAAGTGCATGATGAAAACGATATTAAACAATTAAAAATTCCATTTATCGGTGATATTCCGTTGACCTCATCAAAAAATGATTTATATATATCAGATAATGATAATTCGAATATTGCAGAAGCATTTCGATATATACGAACCAATATTAATTATATGTTGGATAAGAAGACATTTGGTAAAATTATCTTTATAACTTCCACACAAAGTGGAGAAGGAAAAACATTTACAGCAATTAACTTAGCTACATCTCTAGCGATTTCTGGCAAAAAAACTTTACTTTTAGGAATGGACTTAAGAGCTCCAAAAATTAATAAGTATTTAGATTTAGAAGATATTTTAGGCGTAACTAACTTTATAAAAAATAAATCATTAAATGTTAATTCTATTACCGAAACACATACAAATTTTGAAAACCTCCATTTAATTAATTCTGGAGATATTCCACCAAATCCAGTTGAATTATTAATGAGTAAAAGAGTTGATGAGATTTTTGAAGAAGTAAAAAACAGTTATGAATATATTATTGTAGATACTGCTCCTGTAGGTATGGTAACAGATACCATTCAGATTAGTAAATATGCAGACTTATCTATATATGTGATTAAAGCCAATTTCTTAGACAAACGAATGCTCCATATTCCAGATAAATTGCATAAGGAAAATAAATTACCAAATATGTCCATATTAATCAATGGTTCTGATCATAGTAAAGGCGCTTATGGCTATGGCTATGGCTATGGTAATAAAAAGAAAAAACCTTGGTATAAATTATAAAAGAGTTGTTTAATTTTAGTTGCTATTTTGATTATGGATTACTTAAATCGAATAAACAATGATTTTTTTGATAGTAATTGCAAATGGTTTTAAGAAAAATCAATTAAATTTTCTACGTAATTAATTACATGCAATATAACTACTAAAAAAATCGTTTAACAATATATTAATAAAAATAATCAATTTAGTTTTATTGGTTGTTTACATTGTATATATTTGTACATTAGTATAAATTTTTTAATAAAATATTTTTTATAATGAAAAAGTTACTTATCATCTTTTTTGTGTTATTACACTCGTTTATTGTTCAAGGACAAATAACAATAACCACTACTTCGAGTAGTGCTGCATGGTCACCGTTTATAGTAACTAATAGTGGAGATGTGTTAACATGGGAAGCTGCTGCAAATGCAGATTATACAGGTGAGACAATAATTGCTGATGATCCAGAGTTTGATTTGAGTGGTAATATAAATAATCTACCAATATCTATAATTGTGACTTCTACTGAAGGTTTTGCAAGATTAACTAGATTGGATTTATGGAATGATGATGGTTTAGGGAGTCAGGTAACTAGTTTAGATGTAAGTAATGCTACTTTATTAGAATTGTTAAATACAAGGTATAATTTATTGACTAATATAGATGTTACTCAAAATACAGCATTAACATCTTTAACAATTAGAGGTAATAATCAATTGTCATCAGGTTTATTGGATATATCAAATAATACACAACTTACATTTATTCAAGCAGATGCTACTCTATTGTCAACAATAAGTTTGTCAAACAATACACTTTTAACTGATGTAAGGCTATATAATGCTCAATTAACCACAGTTGTCTTAGATCAAATCGTAATTGATCTTGACAACCACGGATTATCAAACGGGAACCTACAAATTACAGCAAACACAGGTGCCCTCACCGGCGCCTCATTCACGGCATACAACAACCTAATAGCAAAAGGCTGGACCATCGATGTAGCTGCACCGCCAGGGCCAGAAATTGATATTACTGGTTTAGGTGTTTCTATTATTGGTGATGGTACGAACGTACCAAGTATTACCGATGATACCGATTTTGGAGCGGATAACATTGCCAATACAATTACAAAAACATTTACTATAAATAATAGTGCTGCTGCTGATCTTATTTTAACAGACCCAAGCCCCTATGTGACTATTAGTGGTACGGATGCAGCTGACTTTAATGTAACCGTAATTCCAACATCACCAATCGCGGCAGCAGGAAGTACCACATTTGACATTACTTTCGACCCTACAACAGCAGGCGTTAAAACAGCTGCTATAACCGTAAATAATAACGATACCGACGAAGATACTTATACTTTTAATATACAAGCAGAAGGTACTTTGGCGGTTGGCCCAGAAATTAACATAACAGGTAACGGTGTTTCAATACCTACTGGTAATTCACCAATAATTGCAGATGATACCGATTTCGGACAAGTAGCTATAGGTTCTCCAGTTACCAAAGTTTTTACCATTGAAAATGTTGGGGATAGTGATTTGATTATTAATTTCGCTGCAACTAGTGGTACATTTTATACTCAGGATCCTAACTTTATTATAGGGCAAACAATTGGTTCAGGGACTTCCATAACATTAGATGTAACATTTGATCCATTAACAGAGGGAATTCAAACAGGATTTATTACAATCAATAATACAGATCCAGATGAAGGAACATATATTGTAAACCTAACAGCCGAAGGCATCCCAGCCAGTTCCGGTACCATAGATCTACAAGGTAATGGTATATCCATTACAAATGGCGATATTACGCCAGATGTGACAGATGACACCGATTTTGGTGCGGTAACTAATAATAGTACCAAAACAACTACCTATACAATATTCAATACCCACGCAACGGATAATTTAACGATTGATGCGATATCTCTAGGATTTGGAGTTGCTGAATTTCAATTGGGTTCGATTTCTGAAACTTTACCATTTGATATTACTCCAGGAGGAAATATCACGTTTGATATTGATTTTTTACCATTAGCAACAGGTAGTTACCAAACTTCTGTGAATATTGATAATTCTGAAGATAGTCAAAGTCCTTTCCAATATAATATTGCAGGTGAAGGTGCCGATGTTGTGGTAAGTGGTAATATCATGATCACACAATATTATGAAGGAACCGGTAATAACAAGTGGGTTGAAATAAAAAATATTTCTGGTGCCGTGATACCTTTGGGAACTTATTTCTTGGCACTTTATAATGATACAGATATTCCAAATATTAATATACAGGCACCAACCGCTTCAGTAGCTATTCCAGAAATGGCTGTGAATGAAGTATTGTTATTTAGAAATGCAGGAACTGCATTGCCTACAGCAGGTAATTTAGGGCTTGCTACACAAGTTATTGCAACCACGGTTTGTAGTTTTGTTGGAGGGAATGATGTGATATTAATTTCCTCAACAAATGATGCTACAAGTTATGCTAATAGAGAGGATATTATTGGGGATGTACCTGGTACTGTTTGGGGTGGTGTTTTCTCTTTTATTAGAGGAGGAGCCAATGAGGTACCGGAAGCAGATTTTGTTAAAGCGAATTGGATAGAGTTATCCGTTGGTGGTGATGTAGACGCAGCAAATTCAAATACCAATATAGCTTTGGGTACGCAAGATATAGGTTTGGCAAATTGGACAGGTTCATGGAGCAATGGTATTGATCCAGATAGAACAAGAAATGTTGAAATTTCAACAGATTATAATGCTGCTGATGGTACATTTGTGGCCGGTAATTTAATTGTCAACGCCAATTTAAATTTAAATGGAGGAACCACAAATAGCGTAATTGTATACAATGATTTAACGATCAATGGTACCTTTACCATTGGCGACCAAGAATCATTGGTTATTTATGGTACAGGTACTGTAACTGGTAATATTACAAAATTAGAAAATTCGACAAATAGGGCAGATCAATATGATGTAACTTATTGGTCTTCACCAATCGTAGCTGCCAATTTAGGAACAGTTTTCTCAGGTGTAGACCCCAATAGAATATATTTGTATAATCAAGACAATACAAATACAATAGACCCATTAGATCCAACCTATTACGACGTATGGGAAATAGCCTCCGGAACTATGGTTGATGCCAAGGGCTATGCAGCCGATGGTCCAACAGGTACAACAGGCGTACATAGTATTTCATTTACTGGAGTTCCTAATAGTGGAACTATTTCAATTGAAGCGTCTAATTTATGGCTTGGCGATGGTGAGCCAGATAATGATTATAATTTAATAGGTAATCCTTATCCATCTGCTATTGATTCAGATATATTTTTGAATGGTAATGGAAATATTGGTGGTACAATTTATTTATGGACACATACAACACCATTAGCAGGTGGAGATTATGAACCAAATGATTATGCTACGCTAAATTTAGGAGGAGGAACTGCTCCAGGAGGTGGAACAGTATTACCAAGAATCGGTTCAAGTCAAGGTTTTATGGTGGCTTCAATAAGTGCAGGTCTGATAAACTTCACAAGTAGTATGCAAATACCAGATGCCAATAATCAATTTTATAAATCGAATAACAAAAAGGATATTGTAGAAAAAGATAGAATTTGGTTAGATATAGTCACCGATCAAGGTGGAAGAAACCAACAGTTGATTGTTTTTAATGAAAAAGCTACTAATGGTATAGACCATGGTTATGACTCCAAAGGTATTTGGGGTGTAAATACCATTGATTTCTATTCTGATATTAATGATGAAAACTATGTAATTCAAGGCTTACCACCTTTTAGTACAGACCAAACAATACAACTTGGTTTTGATAGCAGAGTGGCACCTCGTACCATGACCATAAGTATAAATAGAATGGAAGGGGCATTAAAATCTAACGAAATATACTTGGTTGATAATTTATTAAATATAACACACGATTTAAGAGCAGGTGATTATTCTTTTGAACAAGCAACAACAGGAGCATTTGCTAAACGATTTACTTTAAAATTTGCAGGTCAGACATTAGATGTTGATGATTTTGATTTAAATGGAAAACAGTTTATAGTTTCTAATAATTTTGGTAACATAAAAATTAGATCCAATAAAAATGTAAAAGCCATTAAAGTTTATGATTTATTTGGTAGAATGTTAATCAATAAAAATCCAAATTTACAGTCTTTCGAGTTGAATACAGGAAGTATAAGAAACGGTACTGTTTTAATCATAGAAGCAACACTAGAAAATGGTTCGGTAATAAGTAGAAAAACGATTAAATATTAGTGAGACTCTAAAAAATTAATTTCAATTTTTTATTTAGCCGAACTAATCCCGCTTCCTGTGCTGAACTTGTTTCAGTATCAAGCGGGATCTGCTGAGTTAAATCTTAATAACTTCAACAGAATAAAGTAATCCTCAAAAACCGCCTTATTGGCGGTTTTTTTATGTCTAAACTTGCCCTGTTTGTTGACTGGTATTTACGTCTATGCGAAGGAGTATAACTGTGGGGCAGATCACTATGCTATTCATGCTTTATAGCTCGTGAAGAAGAATTATGATACTAACGTCTTTGCGAGTTTACCTGCCGATAGGTATGGGGAGGTACGAGCGTGGCAATCTTTTTGTCATTTCAAATAAGGAACGACGATGGTAATCCCAAAAAATCCCAAAGAAATCAATAACAAAATGGAAATCTTTGGGAAATATCCCCGCTAAATATTACATTTAAAACAAAAAATTATATACCATAAAAAAAGACTCTTTTAAAAATCTAATTATTTGATACCTCAACTTCTGGCGGATATGCCATCATTATTTTCGCAACAAATTCATTAATTCTTGCCTCTTTTTTCTCAATACTATTTGTATAAGACAAAATTCCTGTTCCAATACCTTGCCATGCTAATTCTTTTTTATTTGCGTCGATTAAATCAATAAATAGTGTTCCTTCTGTTGAAGTAGATACATTATTATAGCCAAATCCGTAGCCCATGCCCATGCCGAAACCTCCATAACCATATCCATAATACCATGGGTACCAGCCCATATAGTTATTATTGTACACATCAATTTTTTCACGCGATTTGGTAAAAATATTTACTAATAAATCAGGGTTCTTTGATTTCATAAATCCTTTAGCATGCATTTCGGCTTCAATAGCTCTTAATATTCTTCTCTTATCTAAATCGGATATTTCAACTTTATCAATACCTTTTTTATAAAAAGCATAGGTTTTATAAACAGAAAAATCCGTGGTTTTTTCATAATCTGATGAAACACTTACTGATGAACATGATGCCACTAAAAACAATAATAAAATTGGTAATAATTTAAACATTTTCATGAATTTAAAACTTAGATTTAATTTTAAGTAATTGACAAATAAATATATAAGTATATAGCATCAATTGGAGACTATCGTTATAACCCCACTTGAAATTCTATAATTAGAATTTTTAAAGACACTTATTAAACTTAATTATCATATAATAATAATGTTAACCAATTACTTTCTGCTTCAACAATATCAAGAATCATACCAAACCCCTATTAAAATTGTATGTGTAGAATAGTTTAGCCCCCAATAAGTTCGGAGTGATATTTTAAATTTCAATCCAACTTTCAACTTTTTAACTATTAACTGCATTGCCTACAAAATGTAGGAATTCAATTAATTTTATTATTTTTGTTTAAAATACATTGAAATGAATATTCAAACGGAAAAAATAGAATTAATGAAATTACTCTTAAACACGGAGAACCCAAGCATTATTCAATCTATTAGGCAAATATTCCGGAATTATAAAACTCCTGATTTTTGGGATGAACTTAGTTCTGAGCAACAATTAGAAATTAAAAAAGGATTTTCTGAAATTGAAAAGGGTGAATTTTCTGACTTCGACTCTTTCATATCTAAACATAGATAATGGAAAGAAAAGTAATTATTTCAAAAACTGCAGAAAAAAAACTGGAAAAACTTTTTGAATATTTAATAAAAAATTGGTCGTTAAAAGTTAAAAAGGACTTTGTTAAAAAAACTTGAGAATAAAATTAATTTATTGAAAACACATCCTGAAGGATTTCCTGAATCAGGCAAAAGAAAAGGTCTTAGAAAATGTGTTATCACCAAACAGATCACATTATTTTATAAATTTGACTCGGATCGAATCAATGTAATAACAATTTTCGATACTAGACAGAATCCTGAAAAACTAAAAGAGAATTTATAAAAAGGCAGAATAAAGAAGCGTATAGTTTATTTTAGTATAGAGTTCTATTAATGTTGATGAATTTTCAAAAAGTGTTTTTCAAAGCAAAAATAATAACTAAATTTATCCACATTAATTCATACATAACCTGATATGTTGATTTACTTCTTTGCGAATAAGGTTCAGCCGTAACAATCCTAGTTCATCCAACTTTCAACTTTTTAACTTTCAACTTATAACAGATAGTTCACCACGTCACTCATACTTCGCTCCCATGCCTATCGGCAGGTAAACTCGTGAAGACGAATCATTATATAGACGTCTTTGCGAGTTTACCTGCCGATAGGTATGGGGAGGTACGACCGTGGCAATCTATTTTCCCTTTACCTAAAGCTTTTCATTTAAACCTGTTTTAGGATCAAAATCATAAGGACAATGCCTACAATTATTTTTGCAGCAATACCCTCTTTTCAAATGATAGATTTCCGTAAAAACTTTGTAGCCCTCTTTACTGTAATAAAAATCCTCGGGTTCTAAATTAATATTGTTAAATTGCATATGCAAAAATTATTGTTTAAATTTTACCTCCCCTCTTTATATGATAATATTTTTAAAATATATTTTCTTTTCTTCATTTAATGCATTGGCTATTTGGCCATTTATTTTTTTAAAGGACAAGAGTTTAAAA
Organism: Flavobacteriaceae bacterium; assembly: GCA_021647985.1. Taxonomy (GTDB): domain Bacteria; phylum Bacteroidota; class Bacteroidia; order Flavobacteriales; family Flavobacteriaceae; genus Lutimonas. The sequence goes on from JAKITQ010000064.1 coordinate 11,564, forward strand.
AATGATACGATTTTATTAAATCATGAAAAAATACATTTAAGACAACAAATTGAATTGATTTGGTTTGCTTTTTTTATTGTTTATTTTATAGAATTTCTAATAAAATTAATTATTTATAAAAAACCAAAGTTAGCATATTTTAACCTATCGTTTGAAAGAGAAGCTTATCAAAATGAGCATAATCTTAATTACCTTCGCCACAGAAAGTTTTGGACTGTCTTTAAATATTTATAAATACCTGTGGTTAAGAATAAAATATATAATCAACCAGTAATTTTACCTGAATTAGAAATGCATGAGGTATCCATTTCTATGAAAAGAGAAGATCTAATTCATCCATTTATCTCAGGTAATAAGTATAGAAAACTGAAATACAATATTTACCAAGCAATTGAGCAAAAAAATAAAAGCCTATTAACTTTTGGTGGCGCATATTCTAATCACATTAGTGCCGTGGCCTTTGCAGGAAATGAATATGGATTTAATACTATCGGAATTATTAGGGGCGATGAGTTAGGCAATGACTTATCGAGTACTTTAGAGCAAAACAATACTTTAAAACTTGCCGCACAACATAAAATGCAATTTAAATTTGTTTCAAGAAGTGATTACCGATTAAAACATACAGCAGACTTTATATTGCAATTAAAAAAAGAATTTGGTGACTTCTATTTGATACCCGAAGGTGGTACAAATAGCTTAGCCATTAAAGGTTGTGAAGAAATATTGAAGCCAGTAGATAAGGAGTTTGATTTTATTTGTTGTAGTATTGGCACTGGAGGTACGATTTCAGGATTGATAAATTCCGCGAAAGCGAACCAAAAAATATTAGGATTTCCTGCTTTAAAAGGTGATTTTTTACAAAAAGAAATTGAAAAGTATACAATACAAAATAAAAATTGGAGTTTAATTAAGGATTATCATTTTGGTGGTTTTGGAAAAATAAACGAAGATTTAATTCATTTTATGAATGCTTTTAAAGAAGAAACTACGATATCTCTAGACCCCATTTATACAAGTAAAATGATGTATGGAATTGTGGATATGATAAAAAAAGGGCTTTTTAAAAAAGGAACTAAAATATTGGCAATCCACACAGGTGGTTTGCAAGGAATATTAGGAATGAACAAGCGATTGCGTCAAAAAAAACTACCATTAATTCAATGAATAAGAAATATTTAATAGTTGTTGTATTTGTTGGATTATTAGTTAGTTGTGGAACTTCAAGAAGAGCAACTTCTACAAAATCTCAAAAATCAGTAACACCTACTAAGGAAGAAGTTATATTGGCAAAAAGCGATGTGTTTTTTAGTGCATTTAAAAAACGAAAAGGAGGTAATTTAAATAGATACACCCTTGATTATATAGATAGATACAAATATATTGCTATTGAAGATATGATGGAATTTAAAATTCCGGCAAGTATTACATTAGCACAAGGTGTTTTAGAATCGGGTAGTGGCAGAAGTGAACTTGCAAGAATGTCAAATAATCATTTTGGAATTAAGTGCCATAAAGGTTGGACAGGTAAAAATGTTCGTTATGATGATGATAAAAAAAGAGAGTGCTTTAGAAAATATGCCAAACCCGAAGATTCATTTGATGATCATTCTTCGTTTTTAACTACGAGATCAAGATATGATTTATTATTTGAACTTAAAGCCGATAATTATAAGGCTTGGGCAAAAGGTTTAAAAAAAGCTGGTTATGCTACAGATAGAAAATATCCGTCAAAACTAATTAAGATAATAGAAGATTATGAGCTTTATGTCTATGACGACTTGGTTTTAAATAAAAGAAAGAGGCATAAGGAAAAGTTTAAAGAGTACAGAACCGATGTTACAGAAAACAATCATTTTATTTTAGTAAAAAAAGGAGATACACTGTATTCTATTTCTAGGTCTAATAATATAACGGTATACGAACTTAAAAAAATAAATGATTTGGATACCAATGAAATAAATATTGGTCAGAAATTATACATTTCCAAATAATTAGATATAAAAAAAACTGCTAACATAATGTTAGCAGTTTTTTTATAAAAAATCAATACAAAATTATTTTACTTCGTTTTGTTTTTATTATGCATTTTCATTTTACTTTTATCATGTGATTTTTTAGACATCATTTTTTTATGCATTTTCATCATTTTATGTTTTTCCATTTTTTTCCAATCAGCATACTGACCTTCATTTAGAATTTTTTTCATCTCATTTTGATTGGCTATTTTAGCATCTAACATTTTATTCATCATGTTAAACTTTTCATCAGAAGTCATTTTTTTACCACTTTCTTTCATGCTTTTATGCATTTCCATTTTCTTTTTCTTCTCAGCAGTTTGTTTTTTGTTCATGGCTAAAACCTGACTTTGTTGCGAAGTATTTAGATCTAGAGCTAAGGTCATTTTTTTTGTTTGTAAAATCGCTTGTTGCTCTGGTGTGAAGTCGCTTTTATGCATCATAGCATGATCACTTTTTTGCGCAAATGTTATTAGAGATACACTCACTAATAAAAAACTTAATAAATATTTCATTTTCTTGTAATTTAAGGGTCTGCTTTATTGGCAAACGGGTTTGTACTTTTGACCCATAAAGATAATTTAGGTTTAAACGTTTAGTATTAATTTTTTGTTAAAAAATAATATGAAAAGTATATTATTTTAAATTCAAATTTCAAGGAGTTCGAAGGTTTTAATGAAATAAAATTTCCTGCCTACTACAGGAAAGCTCGAGGCTTGTCTCAAGGGTAGTTGCATCAATTTTTAAATACTATAACTAATTAAAAATCAAATATTTAACTTACAATTCACAATTCACAATTCACAATTCACAATTCACAACTCACAACTCATAATTCAACATTCCACGAAGTGTTTATAAATGCTACTGTATTTTAAAAATTGCATCTCTAACAAGTTGTCCCATAATTTTATATCCTTTTTTATTTGGGTGTACACCATCATAGGTATAATTTTCAATCAATCCTTTTTTATCATCAACCATTTTATCGTAATAATTCAAATAAACCACTTTATTTTTCAATACTTCGTTATAAACTTAGGCTGCAATAGTTCCATAGTATAATAGTTCTTGGGCTTTACGTTTATTTTTAGCAGAGTGTGGGTTAATACCGAACTTGCTAAAAAATCGATTCAATTGTAACATA
>JAKITQ010000065.1 GCA_021647985.1 Flavobacteriaceae bacterium
AACATCCTTGGGACACCCATGTCTATTCATTAAAAAAGGATGTTTTAAAGCAAATTATTGTAAATATTTTGAGAGAAATAGAGAGTATATGAAATCAAAAAGTAGAAAATTTAAGACCAAGAATCAATCTACAATTTTAAAATTGTTGTAGTGAAATTTATACGCCCGGTGAATAATCCGGGTTAAGCATTCCATGATTTTCCCCTTTAGGGTTAGGGATAAAAATCATTGAATGTCAATATCGATTCCTTAACTTATTGACATTGACCGGCAGTCAAGTTCGATCAAAAAAAATTGAAATTATTTTTTAGAGTCTCACGAATAAAAATCTACTCAAAATTATTTTTTAAGTTATACTTTAAAACAATATATTTGTATACTTATACCAACAACAAAATATCGTTAATCTATATTAATTTTTTATAAATGAAATTTATAGTATCTAGTTCTCAATTGTTAAAGCAGCTTCAAATTTTAGGAGGTGTGATCAATACAAACAATACCTTACCAATTCTCGATAATTTTTTATTTGAATTAAGCGACAATCAATTAAAAATATCGGCTTCTGATTTGGAAACAACAATGAGTACAATAATTGATGTAGAAACAGATCAAAATGGCGCTATTGCAGTACCCGCAAAATTATTATTAGATATTTTAAAAACTTTTCCTGAGCAACCTTTAACCTTTAAAGCTGAAGACAATAACACAATTGAAATTAATTCAGAAAGTGGTAAATATGCTTTGGCGTATGCTAGTGGTGAAGAATTTCCTAAATCAGTTGAACTAGAGTCTCCAAGTACTACGATATTAAGTGGTAATATTTTAGCTACTGCAATATCCAAAACTATATTTGCCTCAGGAAATGATGATTTACGACCTGTAATGAGTGGCGTGTTTTTTCAATTCAGCCCAGAAAATTTAATTTTTGTGGCAACAGATGCACATAAATTAGTGAAGTATACTAGAAATGATGTACATGCAAATGAAGTGGCAGAATTTATAATGCCAAAAAAACCTTTGACCTTGCTTAAAAATATTTTATCCAATAGTGACGAAGATGTTACCATTGAATACAATGATACCAATGCTAAATTTATTTTTGGTAATAGTATATTAATATGTAGGTTAATTGATGGCAAGTACCCAAATTACGAAGCGGTTATACCTAAAGAAAATCCTAATAAATTAACTTTGGAAAGAAATTCATTTTCTAATTCGGTTCGAAGAGTTTCTATTTTCTCTAGTAAAACTACCCATCAAATTCGTTTAAAAATGGCAGGAACCGAGTTGAAAATTTCTGCTGAAGACCTTGATTTTTCTAATAAAGCTGATGAGCGATTACAATGTAGTTATGAAGGAGACGACATGCAAATTGGTTTTAATTCACGTTTTTTGTTGGAAATGTTAAATCACTTAAACTCTAATGAAATTTTATTAGAAATGTCTTTACCAAATAGAGCTGGAATTCTAACTCCAATTGATGGATTGGAAGAAGGTGAAGAAATTACCATGTTGGTAATGCCAGTAATGTTAAGTAATTAATCACTCTATCTTACTAATAATCTTCTATTTACAATAGAATATGTTTGCAGATTAAAATACTTATTAGTATATTGCCACACGAAAATGATTGAATCCCCTTAAGATCAATTTATTTTTAGTACAACTTGTTAATATTTTTACTTGTAAATCACTGGTAATTAGTATTTTGCAAATATATGCTTAAAACAAAGTTTAACTAAAATGAATCTATGAAGAAAAAATTACTATTCACTTTTACTTTATTGGCAGTAACTTTTTCATCATTTGGACAAACTGATTATTCAAATGTAGAATTTAGAAGCTATATATATAAGTACAAAGATTCCAACCCAAGAACTTCAGAGCTCGGTATTGATAAACAACTTTTAATTGACATCGTTAGTTTATTAGGTGCTAATGTGTATACTAAAGCGGAACAAGAAGAAATTGTTTATAAAACATGGTTGGCAATTGCAAGTCCAAAAACATTTGATTATGTTTTTAAGGATTTTGCTGTTACTTCCAATAAAAATTGGGGAAGCAAAAATGCTAATGGTGATATTGTTTTAGAGCCAAACCCTTATTTAACAGATTGGACCGTAAGTGATAATGAATATCCGTATTTTCAACTAGCTCTTAATAAAATTTTAGAACACTTTCAATTGATGACATATGGTGATGATGCCGAAAGTGTGGCGCTTTCTTTTAATGAATTACTCATTACCAAAGAAATCAAATTTTCATCGCCAAAAGATGATGATTGGGCTTATTCTTATATTGAAAGTGTAAATACCGAATTAAAAAAAGAAGGATTAGTTGCTCTTGTAACAAAAGGTTACTATAATATCATAGTTTGTGATATTTCGAGCAAAGATAAAATCACCAATTTATTTGAAAAATTTCAATGGGAATTGGTACAACCATAATACTCAAATTGGTCCCCCTCATTAAAATCTGTTTTTATATAAATAAAAACAGGTTTTTTTTTAACTTACCATCCAATAATTAATCATGTTAAACGTTAAAAAAGCGAACCATAACGTACAAACTTTTTCTAAAGTGAAAACATTTATAATCTTTATTTATCTTTTAACTTCGAGTCTATCCATTTTGGCTCAAAATAAAGATTATACTGAAATTAGATTTAAAAGTAAATTAAGAAATTACACAAAAGTAATGCCTAAATCAAAAGAGTTAGGTATTGATAAACAATTATTTGTACAACTTGTGGATGCTTTAACGCTCGATGTATTCGATGAACGTCAAAAAAAGGATCTTTCTAATAAATTATGGTTGGCAATTTCTAACCCACAAAAGTTTGATTTTATTTACAAAGATTTTTCATTAGCCACCATAAAAAACTGGGGGGTAAAAATTAAATTCGAAGACCCAAATTTTGAGCCCAACCCTTATTTGGCCAAATGGACGAATACTGGTGATGATTATTTATATTTTCAATGGGCTATCACACAAATTTTAACCTATAATAAATTATTAGCCTATAGTGAAAAAGCCAAAGTTGCTCATAAAAATATACATAATCTGCTTTTGTTAAAAGGCATGAAATTCTATTCAGCTAAAACCGATGAATATGCTTATGATTATTTACATAGAAATAATAACATGCTCAAAAACAAAGGCTTGGTTGTTTTAATTTATAATAATAATTTTGACTTTCTTGCTTGCAGGCTTGAAGATAAAGAAAAAGTTATAGAATTATTATCCAGACTCAAAATGGAATTTATAGCTCCGTAAAGTATATTTGTTTTATTATGATTGCTTATATTTCAAATCTATATTATACCAATTTAACTAAAGATTCTTTCTCATTTTTATTGAAAATCGATTATTCAACGTAATTAATGACAAAAGGGATAATATTTTAACGGAAATTCAAGGGATTATATGATACCAATAAAAGGTATTAAACCCCAGGGCAAGCCCTGGACCCAATAATAGGAATCGACCCAAGGGTCGAGGTATTAACCAAGATCCCGCTGAAAAAAAAGCAAGATTAGTTCGACTAACTAAAAAATTGAAATTAATTTTTTAGAGTCTCACGAATAATGTATTTAAAAGATTTGACTGTTGTTATCTGTTAGTTGGGCAATATTCTAGAAAACTTAATTAATTTCTTAATGCTAACGTTTAAGTTTGGACTGAAAAATAAGAAATTAGTGGGAATTTGAATAACTATAAACAACTGAATATCAACATTAATATTTGATATTAGTTTGAATTTGGTAAATAAGGCAAAAAGAACGAACTTTACAGAAAAGAAAAGATGACAGGGTTGGAAAGTATTAAAAACAGTTTGATTGATAGAATTTTAGCAACAAAAAATGAAAGATTGTTAAATGCTATCAGCAATATTTTTGAGTCTACTCAGGCAGAAGAAATTTTATCTTTAACTTCTGAACAAATTGAAATGCTTTTAATGAGTGAAAAAGATTTTGAAAAAGGAAATTTAGTTTCAGAATCTGAATTAAATAAAACTGACTCTGAATGGATGAGCTAACAATCTATTGGACTGAAACTGCTCTTAAACAAAGAAATTATACTTTTGAATATTGGAATAATCGGAATAAAAACAATTCTTATTCTAAAAAACTGAATACCAGTATTAGGGAAAGAACTGTGTTATTGAAAAAACATCCTGATTTAGGAAAGAAAACTGAATTTAATATAACAAGAGCTTTGTCATTAGTACATTATAGTATTTTTTACAAAAGGGTTGATTTGAAAATCATAATAACAGGATTTTGGGATAATAGACAAGATTCTAAAAAGTTACTCAAATTCTTAACTGATAATTAATAATGTTATCCAACAATGAACTGTAGTAAAGTCCAAGCAGCATAAAAATTATTTTTTATTAAAAAGACCTTTTTATTTTGAAGGCGGTTCAAAATAATAAATTATTAGAAAAAGGTCTAACTTAATATTGTCTTAAAAATGGGATTATTACACCTAAATTATGACCGCGTTTCTTGATTTATTTAATATTACTTACTTATAAATTGACTATAAAGTAGTCACCCTATATCAGGGACGTACAGTCAGAGATTGAGGTGATTTTGAGATTTGTTATTTGTTTAAATTAATTCTTTGTTTGACATATGTATAAACTTTATTAAAAGTCTCGTTGACATTCAAATCGCTATTGTCAATTGCAATAGCATCTTCAGCCATAATAAGTGGTGAATCCTTTCGGGTGGTATCTATAAAATCTCTTTGGGTAACATTCTTTAAAACAGCTTGATAACTAATATTTTTGCCATCATCTGTCATTTCTTTAAACCTTCTTTTTGCTCTTTTATCGGCGGTAGCCAACATAAATATTTTTAATTCTGCATCAGGAAAAACTACGGTACCAATATCTCTACCATCCATAACAACACCTTTTTTCCTACCCATTTTTTGTTGTTGTTCTACCAATTTTTCTCTTACTTCAGAAACAGCAGCAACCTTACTTACCATATTAGATACCTCTATACTTCTAATCTTATTTTCAACATTTTCACCATTTAAAAACATCTCTGCAAAACCTAATTTTTCATTGTATTTAAATTCCAGTTCAATATTTGGAAGTTTTGAAATTAATGTGTCTTTTAAAAAGGAATTTTTACTTATCAAATTATTTTGCATCGCATACAATGAAACTGCCCTATACATCGCGCCCGTATCTACATAAATATATTCTAATTTTTTGGCTATATGCTTAGCTAAAGTACTTTTACCCGTTGAGGAAAATCCATCAATTGCGATAATTATTTTATTGGTTTTTTTCATGTGTCTATATTTATTGTTTTTTAACGGTCACATGCTGTTCGCTAATTGTCATTCCCTTGGGAGATAAACATTATAGTATGCTCGTTTCATTTAAAATCCAGTTCTTGTTAGGTCAATATGTAAAGTAAATGTACTCGTATTCTCAGCAGGATGATATTTAGTAAAAGCATAGTCTAATTTAAACCTTCCCATTTTCAATCCAAAACCAGCAGATATACCTGCAAAAGTTCTGGTTTCTGTAAGTTTCAATTCCGCTGCCCTTCTAAAATTATACCCAAATCTAATATTAAATCCTTTATCTGGGAAAAATTCACCTCCAATAACAACATGACGAATTGCATTAGTAAAAAAATTGATATTCTCTGATGTTATATTTCCTTCCAAATCATATTCGTTATTTGAAGGGTTTGCAACAGCAACATTCCATTGTTGCAGATTGCTTAAGGTTAAATGCCATTTTAAAGGTACATCTTCCAATTTAAACGATGCACCTACTGCTATTTCTAAGGGTAGATTTTCTCTAATTTCATCATAGGGCGTAAATTGATACCCAATATTTCTTATAACTGCCGTAAAAGAATAAGGTCGGTAATCAGAATAATAATAAACCCCAAAATCTAAGGCTGCACCTTGAGAAGTATAGTTTTCAATTTTAGAACTTAAAAATTTGACATTGGAACCAATAAAAAAATTAGACCATGGAATATTATACGCATAACCAACAGAAATAGCAAGGTCTTGTGCACTAAAATCACCTGTTTCTACACCATTTTCATCTGCCCCAATAAAATTTCCATAATTAACATATTGAACACCTCCTTGAATTGTTCCAAACCTTCTATTGATCAAATGTGCGAAACTAACAGAACCCATATTGACATCCGTTAAATAATTAACATAGTTCACAGCAACTTGATTATCCATAAATCTACTTATAGTTGCGGGGTTCCATAATGCTTGATTCACATCATCTTTAATAGTAAGCGTTTCGCCTCCCAAAGCTGCTTGATGTGCCGAAGTGGTTATATTTAAAAAATTATATACCCGCGTACCACCAACTTGAGCAGTTGCAAATTTTATACTCATAATTAATATTATGGGGAATATTATTTTCATAGAATTTACAAAGAAAAGTAAATATATTTCTTTTGTAGACAATATTTACCATTTATTAACGCAAACTAACCAAAACAAAAGTTGATATAAAATGATATTGATCAAATAAATTGAAAATGCAACAGAAAATGGCTAATTTTGAAAAAAGTTAAACACATCAATTTATAATTTTATCCAATTTAATTTATTCAGATACTATTATTTATGGTAAAAGCAGGAAAAGCTAAAAACACCCAAAACAAAGCAAAACACAAAAAACTGGTACAACGTAAAAAGAGAAAATTACGAACAAAAAAAGAGGCGAAAAAGCAAAGACTAAAAGAATTAACATCGCAAATCAATGCACAAAAATTAAATGACAAATAAAATGGAAGTATCAAAATTTGCATATAACTTTACAACTTTAAGTAAAGCTTACCCTGCTTTAAAACCTTATGTTTTTACAAACAAATTTAATATTGAATCTATTGATTTTTCTAATGCCGCGGCTGTAAAAGCATTGAATAAAGCCATCCTAATTAGCGATTACCAAATAAACTACTGGGAATTCCCAGATGAAAACTTATGTCCACCTATACCAGGTAGAGCAGCATATATTAAACTTGTGGCAGACCTGCTTAATAATTCTATATCCAAAAAAAACAAAACGATTCTAGACATTGGTACGGGTGCTACTTGTATATATCCAATTCTTGGAAATGCCTTATATCAATGGAAATTTATCGCTACGGATGTCGATCAAAAATCATTAAACAATGCGCAAATAATTATCGATAAGAATAAATTAAATAAGCAAATAGAGTTAAGACTACAATCGAGTTCTTTTAATATTTTTAAAAATATTATTTTAGAAAATGATAAATTTTCAGCTACGATATGTAATCCTCCTTTTTATAGTTCACAAGAAGATGCCGATAAAGAAAATAGGAGGAAACACAAAGGTTTATCTCTTGATAACGAAGTTGCCACCAGAAATTTTAGTGGTACAAGCAATGAATTATGGATTCAAGGAGGAGAGATTTCTTTTATTAAAAAATACGTCAAGGAAAGTTTTTTATTTAAAAATCAATGTTTTTGGTTTACAATACTAGTTTCAAAAAAAGAAAATATAAGAACAGCCAAGGTTGCTTTAAAAAAACTAAATGCCACGGATATAAAAACCATACCCATGGATCATGGTAACAAAAAAAGTAGAATCATTGCTTGGACGTTTTTAAGTGCAGAAGAACAAAAGCAATGGTAAAGTATTCTACTTTAATTTAAAATTATAAAATAAATAGTAATGTTTAAGTTTAAAGACATATTTTAATATTTTTACTGTAAAAAATTAAACAAAAAATATATGCCAATAAAAGAAAAATTTAATTTAGAAAACAAAGTTGCAATTATTACAGGTTCTTCAAAGGGTATTGGAAAAGCAATTGCACGTGCATTTGCAGAAAGTGGTGCGACCGTTGTTATTAGCAGTAGAAACAAGGAAGCTTGTGAAGAAGTGGTTAAAGAGTTTTATAAGGATGGTTTAAAATCAATTGCCATTGCATGTCATGTAGGTGACTCCAAAAGTAGGCAATTATTAATTGAAGAAACCATTGCATCATGTGGTGGTATTGATATTTTGGTGAATAATGCTGCAACAAACCCCGTATATGGCCCTATTGAAGATGCCAGTTCTGAAGCCTTTGATCAAATTATGAACATCAATGTAAAAGCACCATGGGACCTTGCAAATAAATGTCTTAAAAGTATGCAATCAAGAGATGGTGGCAGTGTGATCAATATTAGTTCTATTGAAGGTGAGCAACCGGGATTTGGACTCGGTTTATATTCAACAAGTAAAGCCGCAATTTCTATGCTCACAAAAAATCAAGCTAAAGAATGGGGCAGGCACGGTATTCGCGTCAATGCAATTTGTCCGGGATTGATACAAACTAAATTTAGTTCGGTCCTTTGGAAAGATGACAATGTAATGAAACATATCAATAAAAAACTCCCTTTGGCAAGGATGGGTCAAGTAGATGAAATCGCAAGCGTAGCACTTTTACTAGCTTCGAATGCAGGTAGTTATATAACAGGTAGTTTGTTTACCGCCGATGGTGGGTATTTAATTTCAGGATAAATGGAATTAAACCGCTTCCGTCAGCCGACTGTTGGAAGGTTAACCTAGATCCCGCTAGATGCTGAAACAAGTTCAGCACGGGCAGCGGGATTAGTTCGACTAACAAAAAAATAGAATTAATTTTTTAGAATCTCACTAAAAAAAACGCAAAAAATGAACTTTAATCATACCGAAAAAACTAATCAATTATTGCAAAAATTGCAACATTTTATGGATAAAAATATTTATCCATTGGAAAATGAAGTCAACACATTTAATACCAATCCAAAAAATATATGGACGGTTCATCCTGCCATTGAAAAACTAAAATTAAAAGCGCAAAAAGCTGATTTATGGAATTTATTTTTACCCAAAAATTATAGTAAATTTAGCCCTGGACTGAGTAATTTAGAATATGCCGCTATGGCGGAAATTATGGGCCGTATTCCATGGGCATCTGAAATTTTTAACTGTTCGGCACCCGATACCGGAAACATGGAGGTTTTTGCCAAGTATGGTAGTCAAGCACAACAAGAAAAATGGCTCAAACCTTTGATGGAAGGTACTATTAGATCAGCTTTTTTAATGACTGAACCTCAGGTGGCTTCCTCTGATGCAACCAATATTCAAACATCTATTGTAAAAGATGGCAATGAATACGTAATCAATGGCAGAAAATGGTGGTCTTCCGGTGCCATGCATCCCAATTGTAAGGTTTGCATTGTCATGGGAAAAACCGATCCTAATGCACAAAGGCATGTGCAACAAAGCATGATTATCATAGCCATGGATACGCCCGGATTAAAAATAATTCGACCTTTATCTGTTATGGGAAATATCGATTCCCCAGAAGGGCATGCTGAAATATTATTAGAAAATGTTAGAGTCCCCATCGAAAATTTACTTTTGGGCGAAGGTAGAGGGTTTGAAATTGCACAAGGTAGATTAGGTCCAGGACGTATACATCACTGTATGCGGATGATTGGAATGGCAAGTCGCGCCATGGAAATGATGTGCAAAAGATCAACAGAAAGGTCGACATTTGGCAAAAAATTGCAAGAATACAGTAGTATTCGTCAAGATGTTGCCAAATCAAAATGCGAAATAGAACAAGCGAGACTACTAACCTTAAAGGCTGCATTTATGATGGATACAGTTGGTAACAAAGCTGCTACCGATATTATTGCAATGATAAAAATTGTCGCTCCAAATATGCTCCTTAAAGTGGTAGATAGAGCCATGCAAATTTTTGGCGCAAAAGGCGTATCTCAAGACCTACCCTTATCACAATTTTATATGTATGGAAGAATGCTGAAATATGCTGACGGACCTGATGAAGTACATATGTACCAATTGGGGAAAAGAACAATCAAAGAATTTAGTTAAAATTAAATGAGTAAAGTATATTTAATAAGACATGGCCAGGCATCTTTTTTAGCGGATGATTATGATAATTTATCTGAAATAGGAATTTTACAATCTAAAGCTTTGGGTGATTTTTTTGCAAAAAATAAAATACATTTAGATAAAATTTACATTGGAAAATTAAAGCGTCATCAACAAACTTTTGATAATTTTTCTCTGGCATTTGACAACAAAAATATAAAATTACCACAACCTATTTACTTAAAAGAACTGAACGAACATCAAGCCTTGGAATCCTTTAAATTAGATATTGAAAAATTTTTAAAACAAAATAAGCCAGCGCAAAGATTATATTTGGCAATGCAGAAAGATAAGGCACTGAAAAAGAAAAATACTATCCTTATTTTCGGCATGTTTATGAAAGAATTCGTAGTAGGTAAATACCCAATAAATGGGAGTGGCACCCAATCTTGGTCTGATTTCAGAACACAAACCAAACAAGGCATTGCAACTATTTTAAAAAACACAAACAAGGGAGAAACTATTGGAGTTTTTACTTCAGGCGGAACTAAAAGTTCAATTATAGGAGATAGCTTGGGCATGAATGAAAACAAAATATCAGAATTGAATATGGTGATTAGAAACACTTCCTTTTCTCAATTGATCTACTCAAAAAACTCAGTTAAACTATTCAGTATAAATGAGATACCTCATTTAACAAAAAAACTTACCACTTTTGTATAAAAATTAATCTATTTAAAAATAAATTATGGCCCATGATAATACAATAGCAGTCAGTAAAGAAGAAGCCCTAGACTTAAATAATTTAAAGCAATTTTTATATAAAAATAATTTGATCAACGAAACCAAGAACAATATACAAATTAGTAGGTTTTCAGGTGGCTTTTCTAATTTGACCTATTTATTAAAAATTGAAAATAAAGAATATGTTTTAAGAAGACCCCCTTTTGGTGCTGTTAAAAGAGGTCATGATATGGGCAGGGAATATAAAGTTCTTTCTCGGCTACAAAAAGAATTTGATAAGATTCCTAATGTTCATGTTTTTTGTGACGACGATTCTATAATTGGATCTTCATTCTATATCATGGATAAAGCCGAAGGAATTATATTAACCTTAGGTGAGGCAAAAAAAAGAAATATAAAATCCAATGACTTCAAAGTTATAGCCAACACTTGGCTAGACACTTTTGTACAATTACATCAAGTAGATTATAAAGCAGCAGGACTGTCTGATCTTGGTAAACCAAATGGTTATACTGCAAGGCAAATTACCAATTGGACCAAACAATACTTAAAAGCAAAAACTGAATTTATACCAGAATCGGAAAAAGTAATAAAATGGCTACAATCAAATCAACCAAAAACATTTACATCTAGCCTTATTCACAATGATTTTAAATATGATAATGTCATGTTTAAGAATGAAAACTGGTTAGAAATTAGAACTGTACTAGATTGGGAAATGTGTACTTTGGGTGACCCTTTAATGGATTTGGGAACTTCTCTTTCTTATTGGGTTACAGAAGCTGATTTAGATCCCTTAAAAAAAGGTTTGGCGAGTGCTACCACACTCCAAGGGAACCCCAATAGGCTTGAAATTGTTGAAATGTATAGCAAAAAAAGCGGTAAATTCATAAACAATTTAGTATTTTATTATGTTTATGGATTGTTTAAATTGGCCGTAATTGTGCAACAGATTTATTACAGGTATCATCATGGATATACTTCCGATAAAAGATTCGCTCATTTAAATCAGCATACAAAATTACTTTTTACTATAGCAAAACAAGCCATCCAAAAAAATAAAATAGATGGTTTATTTTAATAGCTCTACTAGCAGTACCTTAAAATCATTCTCATACTTTTTTGCCATAATTCAAATATATATTTATGGACTCAATTAATTCATCTTAAACATAGTAGACATTCCAGATCGATATAATCAAGTCTCTATTCTTTGTTCTTAAAGCAAAGCGGTCTTATATCTTTTATCCGACACCAATAAAAAAAAATTGTAAAACTGTAACATTATTTATATTCGGGTATCTTTGTAATAAATATATAATGATGAAAAATCTAGCTAAAACAACCAAGTTTTCAAATAAAATAATCAAGAAACAATATTTTTTGCTTTTAACCTTTTTAATATTCGGTATTGGAAATGGAATAGCACAAAACAAAACCGTACTGGTCGGTCATTTTGAAAAAGTAATTGTTAGTCCGCATATTCAAGTAAATTTTGAACAAGGAAATGAGGAGTCTGTAATTATTAACGATATATCTGTTGACCTTAAAAAATTAAATATCGATTTTTCAGGAAAAACGCTACATGTTTATTTAGAAGGCGCAAAGACAACAACAAAAAATGAAACTACAAAAACAAATAATCAAAAAATTAAACACCCTATTTATAATGGTACCATTGTTAAACTTACTATTATTTATAAAACCATAAACGATCTTTCATTAAGAGGTGAAGAAGATTTTGTTTTTAAAAGTAAGTTAAAAACAGATAAATTTCAGCTTAAAATATATGGTGAATCTCGTTTAAATTTTAACGATGTTCAATTTAATTCTCTTCACACAACCATTTATGGAGAAGCAGTTCTTAATTTTAAATCTGGTAAAATAGGTAAACATAAAATAACTTCTTATGGAGAATCTAAAATCAAAGCCTTTGATGTTGTAAATGAATCTGCAAAATTAACCGCCTATGGCGAAGCGGAGTTTGAACTACATGTTGTGAATTCGCTTAAAGTAACTGCTTATGGTGAAGCTGTTGTAGAATACAAAGGAAATCCAGAAGTTAATAAGGGTATTGTACTTGGTGAAGCTACTATCAGAAAAGTTTCTTTATAAGATTTATAACTTCCCATTTAGCTGTAAAAGTTATTAGAGTAGTATCTTTGTAAAATATGCAAATTAAACTTATCTGTTCTGATATTGATGGTACCTTATTAAATAAAGAAAGAGAACTTTCTAAGCGAACCATTTCTTCTATAAAGAATATTTCTCATATTCCTTTTATTTTAATTTCTTCTCGAATGCCACAAGCCATGTTACATTTACAAAAAGAACTAGGCATTAATCATTTACCGATGATTGCTTTTAATGGAGGACTTATTATTGATAATAAAACTACCATTCAAACTACTGAAATTGAACATTTTATAAGTGGTGCTATCTGCAAATTTTGTGATAATTCAAAAACACATATCAGCTTATATCATCGTGACGAATGGTATGTGTCTGAAATGGATTATTGGGCCAAGCGTGAAAGTAATAATACAAAAGTCACTCCTGTGGTTCAATCCATTGAAAAAACATTAGAGCAATGGCATTCTCAAAATAAAGGAGCACATAAAATTATGTGTATGGGTGATGCCAATGAAATTGATCTAGTTGCAAATTTTATTAAAAAAAACTATTCCGATAAAATTATTGGGTACAGATCAAAACCAACTTATTTAGAAATTTCTCCTATAAGTATTTCTAAAAAAACTGCTATTGCATATTTAATACATGAAAAATATCCTGCATGCTCCATGAAAAATATTATGGCATTTGGAGATAATTATAATGATATTGAAATGCTTAAAGGTGTTGGCATTGGCATAGCTGTTAAAAATGCCAAAAATGAAGTTTTGGCTGTAGCAGATCAAATCACGCAAAGTAATTTAAACAACGGAGTCGCATCATTTATAGAGAATTATTTTCAATAAAAGAAAATTTACCACTACTCTAAACCAAAAAAAGCACCTTTATAAGGTGCTTTTATCTTACTAACTCAAAATTAATCATAATGAAAACAAAATTTTATGGGAATTTTGCCTCTGTAGTATATTTAACAATTCTCATGCCAAGACGAGTATTGATTTGTTAGGGTTTTGTTAAAGTTGGGGTAGC
>JAKITQ010000014.1 GCA_021647985.1 Flavobacteriaceae bacterium
TTCAACTTCTTCATTTGTTAATGGATCTTTTTCAATGGTTTTGCAACTCGTGTTTCCACCACCGTAATTTGTAATTCTTAAATCAGCTCCTAATATGTTAGATCTGTACAAAAACAGTTCTACTTGATCATCACCATAAGAGGCTGCTTTTTCGTCATCCCACAAATAATCTACATGGTTATATTTGACTACTGTTTTTTTCATAAAATAGTATGTTATTTATTTGTGAGAGGCTAAATTAATTTATTAGTTAGTCAACTCACCTTGTCAGCGTGGCACCCTAAATCCCGCTTCCAAAAGTTATCGAAAGCGGGATAATAGTAAACCTTTAATTCAATTATAAATAATTGAAACAACTAAATTTAGTAACCAGGATTCTGAGTAAGTTCAGGACTGATTGTAGTTTCTGAAAAAGGTATAGGTAAAAGCAATTCGAAATCTTCAACCGAATCTGAAGAACCTATGCTCGTAAAAAAAGCATTTAAAACAGTTTGTGCTCTATTTGTTCTTACTAAATCAAACCACCTATGTCCTTCCAAGAAAAACTCCGCTCTACGTTCATTTTCTAGTGCTAATCTAGTTTCTGCCTGAGATAATCCAGCAAGGTCTCCAAGACCTGCTCTAGTTCTTACTAGGTTGATATTAGCCAATGCATCATCAGTATTGCCATTTTCGTTTTGTGCTTCTGCTAATGATAAAAGTACATCGGCAAATCGCAACAGCGTGTGATTTACCCCACTATCATTTGAAATACCTGTAGTCACATCAAAAAACTTAAGTCCAGCATTAGTTGGATCATAAACATTGTCAACAGTTAACACAGAATCCAAAACGGAAACATCTCTTCTCAGATCACCTGCTTCATAGAAGTCGAGAATATTATCCGTCGGGGTCATACGCCCCGACCCGCTTAAACCATTAACTGCTAAATTTATAAATTCAGGGGTAATCATAGTACCCATACGGCTACCTTCACCAATATTTCCTGAAAGATAATTTACCTCAAAGATGGATTCTTCGTACTCGTCGTTGCCTGCACTAAAAAGCGCTCCGTAATCTGAAGAAAGAGAATAGTCGTTATTTCCGTTAATTACTTCATTGAATATTGCGGCTGACTCAGTGTACTTCCCTTGAGTCAAAAAGACTTTTCCAAGTAATGTTTTTGCCGCACCAACAGATGCCCTAGACTTTCCTATATTACCAATAGTCAATAAATTATCAGACGATCTGATTAAATCTCGTTCTATAAGATCATATACTTCACTTGTTGGGTTTCTGGTCATTTCATAATCCTTAATTTGATCAGGACTCGTAAAGACAACATCTTCAAGTAATGGAACATCGCCGTAAAGCCTCACCATAACAAAGTAAGCATAAGCTCTTAAAAACAACGTTTCGCCTGTAATTTGTTTGGTATCTTCTTCGCTCAAATCTGCCTCACCCACCTTCAAAAGAACTACGTTGCTTCTTGAAACAATATTGAAGCATGACTTCCAAAGTGCATTTGTAAACGAGTTGGTGGCAGTAAATGCAACCCTATTACACTCATCTTCGGCAGTTGTTGGCGAAGAAAATGATATCGTTGCATTATCCGTTGCTAATTCTGTGAAATAAATTAATTGACCACTATGAATTCTCTGAAGTTCTCCGTATATTCCAAATAGAGCGGTATCAAAATGTGCTGGGGTTTTAAAAAAATCAGCTTGACTTAATCGATCTTTAGGATTGAGCACTAAAAAATCGTCGCACGACATTAAAGTTATGGCTATAAAAATAAATGTATATATTCGTTTCATCATTGTATTGTTTTAAAATGTTAAGTTAACTCCTAATGTTATGGTTGTGGCTAAAGGATAGGCATAATCATCAATACCTGCCCCTGACACACTATTTCCTGATGTAGCAGCCTCAGGGTCGAAACCAGGATAATCTGTCCATGTTTTAAGGTTTTGTCCACTAAGTGAAAAGGTTACCCCTGACAATGACATTTTTTTGACTAATTGATCGGACAACCTGTAACTTAAATTGACATTATTAAGTCGTACGTAAGATGCATCATAAACATAACGAGAGGTGGTAGATATACCCCTTCCATGATTAACTCGTATAGATCTTGGAATAACACCATTACCTGGTTCAGTTGGTGATCTCCATCTTTGCGTTGCTATAGCCAATTGATTCTGTACTCCAGCGGAGTTTAAGTTAATACCACCTGATAAATAAAATACATCAGCTCCCTCTTGTCCATTTATAAGAATGGATAAATCAAAATTTTTGTATGTGAATGTATTGGTAAACCCCCACACAAAATCTGGGAAAGGGTTTCCAACAACCTGAAGGTCATTATCGTTTATTACACCATCACCGTTAAAATCATCAAAAATAAGATCTCCTGCGGCCACATTACCGTTTAACACTGGAGTTCCAACAACATCTGCATCGGTAGCATATACCCCAATTGCCTTCAGCATATAAAAACTAGCTAGAGGATACCCTTCCTGTACAATCTGAACAGTGGCTCCACCCCGGGACGAAATAAATATTTTCTCTCCTTCACGTGCTAACTTTAATACTTTGTTTTCGTTCTTGCTAAAGATAACATTAGAGCTCCATCGAAAGTTATCTGTAATTATATTATCAGTCTGGATTGAAAATTCTACACCTCTATTTTCTACAGTCCCAACATTTTGAGTAGAAGAACTATACCCTGAAGCAGCAGGCAATTGTACAGCAAGAAGAAGATCTTCTTTGGTGTCTTTATAGATATCACCAGAAAATGTAATTCTATTATTTAATATGGTAAAATCCAAACCAAAGTTGTGTTGCTTAGATCGTTCCCAAGTTAGTTGATCGTTCGGAAGTGTATTTGGAACCAAGCCTATTACTTGTGATCCGTTTTGTACATAATTGTTAAACCCGAGTATTCCTTGTGTAGCATAGTTACCAATAAGGTTGTTACCTGCTTCTCCATAACTATATCTGATTTTAAAATTATCCAAAAAATCCACAGACTCCATAAAGGCTTCATTGGAAACATTCCAACCAGCAGAAAATGATGGAAACAGACCCCATCTGTTTTTAGATCCAAATCTTGAACTACCATCTCTACGAATGGTTGCAGTAAGCAAATATCTGTTATCGTATGAGTAATTAGCACGGGCTAGTAAAGATAATAACGACCACTCTGAAATACTCTGCCTTCCAGCATCTACCACTCCAGCAGAAATAACTTTGATCTCATCTGTTGGAAAAGCAGAGGCAGCAGCAGAAAGTTGCTCCCAATTATCTTTTTGAACTGTAAACCCAACAACAGCATCTACACTGTGTTTATCTCCAAAAAGTTTATTGTAAGAAAGCGTGTTTTCATTCAGCCAGTTCAAATTTTGAGAATTAATTGAAGCGGCTGTAGAAGGTCTAATTCCAAAAAATGGTATATTAGAAGTTCTGAAAATTTGAATAGCTCTAGAAGCGTAATTAACACCAAGCGTAGTTTTAAATTTTAGATTTTCAGTAATTTTCCATTCTAGAAAAGTATTAATAAACATCTCCGTGTTTTTTCTTTTGTCAGAAAAATCGTTTAATAAGGTAAGCGGGTTGGCAAAAAAGGCATTTCCACCATCTATACCTTCAAAATAAGGATTACCGTTCTCATCATAAGCAGGAAGTGTAGGCGCAGCAGAAAGTACCTGCGAGAGCACACCTCCGGTGGCATAGTGATTTTCCACTTGTGGGAATCGACCTGACGAATGACTAGCTGCTATTGAAGTACCAAATTTAACCTTGTCAGAAATAGCGATATCTAAATTTGAACGAAAATTAAATCTTTTAAACGTGGTAGTCTTGATAATACCGTCTTGATTGAAGTATCCCCCAGAAACATAATATTTTGTTTTAGCATCACCCCCTGTAACAGAAAGTTGGATGTCGGTTACTGGAGCCGCTTCGAAAATTAGATCTTGCCAATCCGTATCTATAGTGATAGAGCCGTCTCTAAAACCATCAGGTACTTGAGCAGCTGCTGGACGAGTATTATCTGGGTCATTTGCGTTTCCTCCTAGAAAAACATGTCTTGCATCCCTACCATCTACTACAAATTGCATATATTCTTGAGCATTCATCAAATCTAGTTTGTTAGCTATCGTTTGTATTCCACTAGAAACATTTAATGAAACCTTGGCCTTTCCATAGTTACCTCTTTTTGTGGTAATTAAAATTACACCATTAGACCCTCTAGATCCATAAATTGCAGTTGCTGAAGCATCTTTTAAAACTTCAATAGATAAAATATCAGCAGGATTGATTGAGGCTAAAGGGTTTACTCTATTTCCGCCAGCTCTATTTACCAGAGCTCCTGTAGAAATTACAGCCGAATTAAAATTTCTAAAATCACCTCCACTGCCAGTAGAAAGAGCAAAACCATCTATTACATAAAGCGGTTGGTTACCACCGGTAATTGAACTCGCGCCTCTTATCAAGACATTTACATTACCTCCAGGACCACCTGAAGTTTGTGATATTTGCACACCACTAACTTTTCCTTGTAACATTTGGTCAAAAGTAGCGACTGAAGCTTGTTTTAATTCTTCAGCATTTACACTAGCTACAGAGCCTGTAATATTTCTTCTTTTTTGTGTTCCATACCCTGTAAGCACAATTTCATCTAAAGCGCCACTTGATTTCAATAAAACATCAATTACAGTCTTGTTCCCAACAGTTATTTCTTGACTAATCATTCCTGTATAGCTAAAAATTAATATAGCATCATTAGATACGGTTATTGTGTAATTTCCGTCAAAATCAACCACCACTCCATTGGAAGTTCCTTTTTCAATTATTGAAGCACCGATAAGTTCGCCATTGTCAAAGTCTGAAAGTACTTTTCCGTTCACCTTTACAGTGTCTTGTGCCATACCAACTATGGTAAACTGCATGAACAGTATTAATAGCAAGCATTGCTTAATTTTTTTGATTCGTTGTTTTTTCATTTGCTTAGATTTTAAGTTAACAATTAAGTAAGTAATTAAATTTTGTAAAATATAAGAAGTGAATGTTTTAGGCAATTCGATCGAGGTAAAACAAATAAAAAAGCAGATCGATTTTACAATTACATAAACTATCTTATGCAAGAATAGATTATTCTTTTTATTTTAAAAAAGTGATTCTGGCATTTTTGTTGTACATTTTGATAAAAATTTAAAGGAAGTAGCATATATGACAAAATATGCAACCTTTATATCATATTATACATTTTAACAAGTTTAATAACGAGATAGTTGTTAGTGTTTTGAAGTCGTTCGACCTTTTGCAAATGGTTGCCTTAATTTTTAAGTAGGTAGTGTCAATCATGGTAAATATACCGATATATTGTGAGGGACTAATGTGGATTTAAAAGTTTATATGGCAACAGTATATTAAAGAACCACCTTACCTTATTGTGTAGCTTTTTGACTGGGATTATAAGCATTCAACTTCGTTGTGCGATATTCTCCTGGAGTCATGCCGATCTTTTTTTTGAAAATACGATTGAAATATTGAGCAGATTCAAACCCCAATTCAAATGCAATTTCTTTTATCGAGTGTTGGTGAAAACTCAATAACTCTTCCGCACGTCTTATTTTGTGTTGCATTTGAAACTCTCCAGGAGACATTCCAGTGTAGTTTTTAAATAGTTTTCGGAATTTAGAATACCCCATATTCAATTTGTTGGCTATATATTCCATCTGGTAATCACTAGATCTGTGAGTCAATAATGTCTTAGCTTGTTGAATGATGATGTCAACACTATGGTCATTAAATTCGGTTCTTTTCTTGGAAGCAAAAACATGACCAAGTAGTTTCATTACTTCTCCAGCCATTAATTGCTGATAGCCAGCTAGTTCTTGCTGACCTATACTTATGATATCGGTGTAAATCTTAACTATATTTTCATTATAGCCAATAAATTTTGTTGGATTTTCTTTGGTCAAGCCAATCTTATCAATGATAGATGTCAAAATACTTCCTTCAAAACCTACCCAATAAGTGTTCCAGACATTCATATTTTTATGTCTGTACCGATGCCACACTTTTGGGTGCAACATTATCATAGTGCCCGCCATCACTTTTTGTTTACCTACAAAGGTGTTTTCAAAAGTACCAGACCCTTCAACCAAGTAAATGAGTTGGTATTCATGCAGCATTCTGCCTTTTTTCCAAGTAAATTGGTACGAATCCGGATGTTGTGGTGGGTCGGATAAAGAATATCGTAAAGTGCCACAATTCAGAATATTTAAGCCCCATTCTCGATCAAATTTACTCGCTATAAAATATTGAAATATACTATTCATTTAATATCAAAATATGTATTTTTATTGTAAAAATATATATTTTTTTCATTTAAAATCAAAAAGTACACCTTTATTGTCAAAAAAAATAATTGTATAAAGAAACAAGGCTTTATATTGCGAATTAAATTTCATAAAGAATTAATCCTATGCAGGAGAATACAATAAAAAGAATATCGATAAGTAAAGCATCAAATAAATTCATTAAACCTATAACAACAACTATAGGTATCCTAGGCGTTGGTCACAAACCGTATTGGAATCAGTTTGATGGTCTTTTTCAAGAGATGCTAAATAAAATGGAAGTATTCAAAAGCAAGGTCGAAAAATCCAATGCCGAAATTATTGATTTTGGTATTTCAGATTGTGCAGAAACAGCTTATGCGCTTGTTCCGAAAATTAAAAAAGCAAATATAGACTTGCTTTTTGTAGATATGGTAACCTATGCCACTTCAAGTTCAATTGCAGCGATTTACAGAGAAATAAGAGTTCCAATAGTTTTAGTGGCTTTGCAACCTGAAGAGGCATTGGATTATAAAAATGCTTCTACTTACTTACAATTGGTAAATGATGATATTTGTGCTATACCAGAATTTACTAATGTGGCGGCAAGAATGGGTTTGAAAGTGCCAGATATTATTATTGGCACTTTATATAATGATAAAAAAGTTGATGCAGAGATTTTAGAGTATTGCGATATTGCCAAGGTGATCAATAATCTAAAGAATGCAAGAATTGGTCAAATGGGGCATGTTTTGGAAGCCATGTTAGACATGCATACCGATTCTACCTTGCTCACCGCGGCATTCGGTTGTCATATTGTTCAAACCGAACCGGATGATATTTATAAATACTATAAGAATCTAGAAGAAAGCGATGTCTTAAAATACAAAGCACAAATCAAAGAATATTTTGATTTCCCAGAGCCCAAAAGCGATCCCATTACAGAAAAACTTACGGATGAAGATTTAGATACTGCGGCAAAAGTTGGTGTAGCGCTAGAACAATTTATTAAAGAAAAGAAACTTGATGGCTTGGCATATTATTATGAAGGTGAACCAGGCTCGGAAATTCGTAAAGTATTAACCAATTTAATTGTAGGAAATTCAATTCTTACTGGAAGCGGATTTCCAATGTGTGGAGAGATGGATTTAAAAACATGTATCGCAATGATGATCATGGATCGGTTAGGTATGGGAGGTAGTTTTGCAGAATTTCATCCAATTGATTTCAAAGAGAATTTTGTCTTAGTGGGGCATGATGGCCCCCATCATATTGGCATTGCTGAAGGAAAACCTGTATTGCGAAGTCTGAAAAAATTTCATGGAAAACCTGGTAAGGGTGCAAGTGTAGAATTTAAGATTAAAGCAGGACCAATAACCATGCTTTCTATTGTTCAGAAAGCAGATGGTTCTTTTAAGTTTGTCATTGCAGAAGGCGAATCAGTAGACGGTCCAATTCCTCCTACAGGAAACACCAACACTCGAGGGTTTTTTAAGCCAGATGTCATAACTTTCCTAAAGAGATGGTTTAGTGCTGCACCAACGCATCATTTTGCTCTTGGTTTAGGTCATAAAGCAGCGCTTATAGAGAAGGTAGGGAATTTCCTAAATATTGAAACTGAAATTGTAAGATCAGAATGAGCATAGAATATATCACAATAATACTACTTTGCTATTTTGGGTTACTTTATCTCATATCAAGATTAAGTGCTAAAAAAAGTGATGCAGCTACATTCTTTATAGCTAATAGAAAGTCTCCTTGGATGCTTGTTTCCTATGGTATGATTGGTGTGAGTATTTCAGGAATTACGTTTATTTCAGTTCCAGGTCAGGTTGTCGTTAATCAGTTTTCTTATTTGCAAATGGTTCTGGGGTTTGCAGTAGGACTGATAATTGTAGCCTATATACTACTACCTGTATTTTACAAGATTAAGGCAATTTCAATTTACTCGTTCCTGGAGTCACGCTTTGGGTCAAGATCTCATAAAACGGCGACTATTCTATTTTTAGTAGCGCAGACTACTACGGCCGCATTTAAACTTTTTTTAATGGCTCAGGTACTGCAACTTATGCTCTTTGACCAATTAAATGTTCCGTTTTGGCTTACAACTTTATTGACGCTATTATTAATTTGGCTTTACACACACCGTGGTGGTATAAAAACAGTTATTGTTACGGATACCTTGCAAACTACATTTCTTCTCGCTGCTTTAGGATTGAGTATTTGGTCAATTGGTTCCCATCTTGATGTATCGGCTATTGACTTATATCGAGTCATGGATACAGAAGGAATTTCCAAAGTGTTTTTTTGGTCATGGGATGATCCGAAAAATTTCTTTAAATTGTTTTTTACGGGTATTTTACTTACAGTAATGACAAATGGTTTGGACCAATCCGTCATGCAAAAGCATCTTACCTGTAAAGATTTAGCCTCTTCACAGAAAAATATTATAACCCTGGCAGTTATCTTGGTTGTCGTCAATTTTTTGTTTTTATTTCTGGGTGGTGCTCTTCAAGTTTTTAGTGCAAGTGAAGGTATATCTTTACCTGAGCTAACAGATAACATTTTCCCATCAATAGCCACCGAGCATCTTGGTATGGTAACAGGAACATTTTTTCTGCTCGGTATTGCAGCAGCAGCATACTCTTCTGCCGATTCTTCACTTACAGGTTTAACAACCTCATTTTGCGTTGATATTCTCAAATTTAATATAGAGGAAGATAGGACACTACTGCGTAACGTTGTTCATCTTGGTTTTTCACTTTTAATTTTTGTCATAATAATTGTATTTAGCATAATGAATAATGAAAGTGTTCTGTATCAATTTATTCGTGCTTCAGGATTTATATATGGTCCTCTGCTGAGTCTTTTTGCCATGGGAATATACTCTAAGAGAAAAGTGCGAGATAAAATGGTTCCTTATATCGCTGTTGGAGCACCATTGTTGTGTATTCTTATTGATCAGAATTCTGTAAATTGGTTTGGTTACAAATTTGGATATGACATTCTTTTACTAAATACACTGATTGCATCGATTGCATTGTATATTTTTTCATCAAAAACATTTAAAATATGAATCACACAGTTTACAGAGTCTTAAAAATTAAATATTTATTATTTATGATACCCTTGTTGATTTTTTCCTGTAATGTCACAGGCGAAAAATCAACAAGCAATCATACTAATTTGTCAGGTATTGAAGTCTCTGACGTTGAAAAATTTAACAACATAACCTTAGAACTCTCTTTAAAACCTTTTAAGGAAAATAACCCAGCCTATATTTCGAAAGTATGTCAAGAAATATTTACACAATGGGGCTCTTTATTAAGACGTACAGACACCATATCATTGATGTTGTGGACAGCCGATGGTTCAGAAATACTGGATTATAGCGGAAGCTTGGATCAGCCTCTGGAATGGGCAAAATATATGGGGAATCCGAATACAAAACATGAGGTTAATTCTTCTCCAGATGAAAATCTAATATTGCACGAAAGAGCTTTTACCTATATGGACAACCCACCAGAATTTAGTTATAATGACCTCAAATTCATTGTTGCAACATTAAAAAAAACAGGGGAAAGAATGACAGGGAAACCGATACGGGTTGGTGCAACATTTGACCCTGGACCAGAGTTTGCAAAATCTGAATTTAAATATAAAAAACACCCCGAAATCTGTATTGGAAATACAATGGGAAGTAAAACTTTCGTTGTTTGTTATGCAACATTAAATGAAGATAAAAACAGTTATGCAGGGTTTCCAAATGGAATAAAGCAGGATACACCTTTCGGTACATTTTTCGGGCGTCAGTCAGAGCATTTCCTCAGCGACCTTGGGTTTGATTATTTATGGCTATCCAATGGTTTTGGTTTTGGCATGGAAACGTGGAGCGCTACTGGGGCAGTTTTTGATGGGGAAAAATTCTATCCTGAAAAAATTGCCGATACAAGAAAGAAAATTATTGATTTCTGGAGCTTGTTCAGAAAAGAATGTCCGGAATTTCGTATTGAAACACGAGGAACTAATCTATCAACAGGAATCGATTTGGCAGCTGATGGTGTTGATTTGAAAAGCATTTATAATGGTAATTTTAACATATTACCTCCACCTAATTCTCCTTGGGCTGCTCTAAACGGTGATTTTGGTCTGGAGTTGGCTGGTTATATGTCACGAATTGCAGAGCTTCCAGATAGCCGGTATTTATTTAGATATTACACACATGACCCTTGGTGGATTAATAGCCCCTGGTTAGATCGTTATGGTAGAGAACCCCATGACATTTACCTACCTATGGCGATTTCTAGGATCAATGAACAGGGTGTAACAACACTGCCAACTCATTTAAACTTTCTTACTATTGACAATACTTTTGGAGATATGCCAGTACAAGTACCCGATGAAGTAATGCCACACATTCTTCAGGCGAGGAGAAATGCCCCTGATCAGGCAGGTCCAGTAGTTTGGGTTTACCCGTTTGATGAATACCACAATTGGGCAACGAACCAACCTGAAAGGCTTGAAGAGATTTATTATGGTGACTGGTTTATACGACAGGCAATTAATGAAGGGTTTCCAATGAATTCAGTGGTGTCAACGAAAAATTTCATAACCATTGAGCAATCTG
This sequence comes from Flavobacteriaceae bacterium, assembly GCA_021647985.1. Taxonomy (GTDB): domain Bacteria; phylum Bacteroidota; class Bacteroidia; order Flavobacteriales; family Flavobacteriaceae; genus Lutimonas. Next base: position 10,954 of record JAKITQ010000014.1, read on the forward strand.
AGAAATCAACATTTAAAGAATCTATATTAGTATCAATAGTTCCAGATGAAGGAAGTGAACTGGAAAAGCAATTAATGGATTTTGTAATAAAGGGAGGTAAACTGATAGTTTATGGCCCGATAACTAACGGAGGTAAAGATTTTTTAAAATTTTTAAATATCAAATCATCAAGCGCTTTGTTTGGTGAGTTTCAAATAAAAACTTCAATGGATTCCGATTGGACAGAAAGAAAAGAATCCATGCGTTTAAGACATACTGTTACAATGTCTGGAGGAGGAATTGAGAGTGAATTGGCCAAACCAGAACCAGAAACAAAAGTATTGGCACAGGTTTTTAAAAATAGTAAAAAAAGAGATGTAGTAGTATTACGCCAACTTGCGGCATGGAATGGAGGAGCAGTCTGTTATATTCGTGGTACCAGTTCTCTAACATATAAGGGCGGTCATCTTTTAACTCCTGATGATCCCGACAAATGGTTTTCAGGCCCTTCATTGATGCGTTCCAGTCTTGGCGCGCTTGGATATTCTATTCGTTATTCTAAAAAATCAGAGCGTATAAAAGATCCTATCAATTGTATTTCAAGACATGATAATGCGTTCTATATATCTGGCTATGTTTCTAATCAGACGGTTGAACAACAATTTAAGTTTCCACAAGGAGCACCTCTTTTCATAGGTACTGAAACAGAGTTAAAAGCAGGTTTCTCAACGTATCGCTTTCCAAAGGCATATCAAAAAGAAAGTAGGCTGTTTGTAGAGCAGCAAGATGGTATAGTTTCATGTTATGAAATTCATTCAGGAGAAAAAGGAATTGAAAGAAGAATAGGAATTAAGGGGCTTAAAAATGCCACAATCAGATTTTACCCGCCTCAAGGAGTTTCTTTAGAAAATATTAAAGCCTATAATAATAGCGGTTACCCATATAAAGAAGGACAAATTAAAGCCGTAAAAGAAGAAAAGTATCCAGGGCACTATTATTTATTCAAAAACATAAATGGACAATTGATTGTGTCGTGGTAAAAAAATAGTCGTGGGAAAGCGCCTGAATGATATTAGGAATTGCTACCTGGTTAATTGCTCCATTTGTGATTGCCTCGGTTACTGTTCCTAATTTTAGAAATCTGGCCTTATTTTTGAATACTGAATTTATAGATAGTTTCTGTATGATATTTTTCACCAGGCTTAAGAATTGTATTCGGAAAATTCTTTTGATTTGGAGCATCGGGATAATGCTGAGTTTCTAAGCAAAAAGAAGCTCTAGATTGGTATTTTTTTCCGCTTTTACCAACATCACCTCCATTAAGAAAATTAGCTGCATAAAATTGTAATCCAGGCTCAGTAGTAAAGACTTCCATAACTCTACCCGATTCTGGTTCAACAACTCTTGCTGCTAATGCCAAATCACCATCTTGATTATTTAAAACCCAGTTATGGTCAAAACCGGAACCAATTTTAATTTGCTGATCATCTGCATTGATATTCTTTCCCATTTCTGTAAGCGTAGTAAAATCAAACGGCGTTCCTTTTACACTTGCTATATCGCCTGTAGGGATCATTTCGGAATCAACTGGCGTATAGTTATCTGCAACGATCAGTAATTTATGATTTAAAATAGTACCGTTTCCTGCTCCTTGAAGATTAAAATAGGCATGATTGGTTAAATTCACAGGTGTAGATTTATCTGTTATTGCCTCATAAGTGATTTTTAATCCATTATCATCATTTAATTCATAGGTAACTATAATGTTTAAATTACCGGGGTAACCTTCGTTCTTATCAGGGTCTAAATGTTTTAGCGTTAATATATTACCTTCCTGCTTTGCATCCCAAACAACGGCGTTATAACCCACCTCGCCTCCGTGTAGTGCGTTATTACCTAAATTAGTTTTTAATGTATATTCTTCTCCATCAATAGAAAATTTACCTTTGGCGATTCTATTTCCAAAACGTCCTATTATCGCGCCGAAGTATGTATTTCCTTCAACTGTATTTTTGATGTTGTCATAACCTAAAACAACATCCTCAAATTTACCATGCTTATCAGGAACGTTTAGTGAAACAATTTTTCCTCCATAATTGGTAATCGTTACTTCAATATTATTTTTGTTTTTTAAAGTATAGAGTTTTACAGGTTTGTTTCTTACTGTCAATTCCCAGTTGTCTTCTGGTTTATTAATTTCTTTTTTAAATTCAGTTTTACAACTCATAATAAAGGATATAGTTAATATAACTGTAATAATTGATTTCTTCATAAGGATAATTTTTTTTAATCAAAAGAATTCCCCAACGCTTGCGTCGGTGGTCAAGAGGAAAGTTTGAAAACCTAAGGTTTTCATAAAACTAAAAATAAATTCTTTCCGCTTGATACCTCGAACCCTTGGGTAGAGGAAGTTCATTTAATATTTAAAACGATTAACGAATATACATTTTTTTCTTTTTTTTCAAAATAGAATACTTAAAATTGCAATTGTAGGTTTATAAATAAAAATATTTTAACTTGCCTAAGTATGGTATAAATACAATAGGCTTATTGATAAATAAACACCTCACATATTTCATGAAAAATCCAATCGTTATCATTAAATCATTGCAACGCAGTTTTAAACTATAGCCTTTTTATACATTGCTATAGCCTTGTTGTTTTTATCTGTAAACGACTAAGATACAAGCAATTTTATTTTTCAACTTGTGTAGCATCATCCCATTCGTCTGTTCTGAAAGATGACGCAGGTAAAAGGTTCGTATCGTAAAGTGTTCCATCTATCCAGTTTCGCCAAGCATAGCGAACTGCAATAGGATTTTGCACGTTATCGCTTTTCACTAGCACATTTTTGCGATTAACTATTTCGGCAATAGCTGAATAAAACACCCTGTCAACTCCTGCAATTTCAAACCCTTCTAACTTATCGTAAGCGTAAAGCCCACCTTCAGCATTTTTGAATTTTAAAATAATTCCATCATCTGTTACTTCTAATGAATCGAAAATCGGCCCGGAAAAGTCTACTGCTTCAAACCCATAAGTTTGGTTCAGCGCATTGTATAGTAGCCTATCTGCCACTTCCTTCTTTTTAGGTGGATGAATATAGTTAGCCTGACCAATATCCATGGTAATGGCTATACCGGAATTTGGGATTAAGTCCAGGCAAAGTAATTGTGCCTCACGAATAAAAGCGGAGTTGTCGGAAGTTGTGAACGAAGTATTACCACCATATAAAAAGGGTGCGATTTGAACAAAATAGAAAGGGAAATCTCCAATTTCCCATCTTGATCGCCAATCTTTAACCATAGCAGGGAAAAGTTTTGTGTATTTCTGAGGTTCACGACGATTGGATTCACCTTGATACCATAACGCACCTTTAATAGTGTATGGAATTAATGGATTAATCATGGCATTGAAAAGTACTGTTGGAAAGCGATTACCCTTATCAAGATCAACTTCAGTAAGATCAACTTCCTGAAAAGAATTCAAAACCTCACTACTTATCCAAGCCTCTACAATACTTCCACCCCAGGAGGTATGAATCATCCCCACCGGGACATTTAAAATTTCCTGCAATTGCTGCCCAAAGAAATAAGCCACTGCACTAAAGTTTTTTACATTATCCGGACTTGCGGATTGCCATCCCGAGTACCCCTCTACATTTTTCAATGGAACTGTTGCCGCAAATCTATCAACCGTGAATAACCGTAAATTCTCATTTTTGGAGGTCGTGATTGCTTGTTGTGCTCCAAAAGTTGGCTGCCCGTTATAACCACTGACTGGTTGTTGCATATTTGATTGTCCAGAACATAACCAAACCTCACCAAACAAAATATTTTCTAATAAAATATCTGATTCCTTACTGGTGATTTTTATCGTTTGCGGTGCTTTGCTGTTGGTAGTTTGTACTTTAACTGTCCAATTTCCCTCCTTGTCCGCTTCTATATTCAATGGTTCATTCAACCAAGATGCATTGATGGTGATTTTTTCTTTTGCATCAGCCCATCCCCAAAGCACAATTGTGGTATTGCGCTGCAAAACCATATTTGACGATACAATAGCAGGAAGTTTAACCACTGCACTAATTGATTGTACAAATAGCAGATTAAATGTTGCTATTAGAATAATTAAAGACACTTTTCTCATTTTTTTAATTTTTTTTGATTGAATTAAATTTATTTTTTTTGTGAATGCATCCCTTTAGAAAAAAATAAAAGAATAATTAGCACTAAAAAAGGTTTCACTAATAGTTAGTTTAATGTAACCAAGATCGATTTTAGTCCTTTTTCTTTAGTAGGAATTAATCCTTTAAAAACTTTTTCTACATTAGAATCGGGATCACTTATAATAACGGTATAAGTACTCTCCTCATATACTTTTGGATTAAATTGATTTCCATTAATTCGCAATGTATACACAATTTCAGTAGTGTTTTCATCAATTACTTGAACCACTGGATTTGTAAAATCAGAAACCTTAATGGTTGGCAACCACTTATATGCTTTTTTCGCATAGTTATCTTCCATATTAATGGTTTTGGGCCATCCTGGATATTGAGTTCCTGTAGAAGAATCTGTTGGATCTACATAACGAGGCCAACATTCCATAGTAATGTTTCTTGTACTTTTGGTGAGTTTAACAATTCCATAACCAGGCATCCGGTCGTGTAATTCCTTAGGTTCCACACCCGACTTTGGCCCAGGATTGGTATGTGCATAGACATTTACTTTATTTCCAAATCCGTCTAAATATTCACCTGTATATTCTTGCAAACCTTCGATATGGTTTTTCCCAAATTTATCAAAAGGCATCCATGCTCTTGGATAAAAATTGGCAATGGATGGAACACAAAAAGACCAACCCGCATCGTTTTGTTCATCAATACCGTGGTTTACAATAGTTGCCAAATGCTGATCTCCAGCCAACATAAATCCATACCCTTTTCGAATAGAACTCAATGCTTTATTTCTTCCAGTTTGAGGCCATCCATTAGAATCGAAATCCATATACAAATGCATTAATCCAGGGCCATGGTGTGTTGCCATATTGCCAAAAATGGTTTGTGATAGCACCACTTTTATATCTGTTCCTCTCCAATCTGCAGCCCAATGATCTAAAAAATCTAATTGTCGATCTCCCAATAACTTAGCACCTTCAATATCTGCCATTTTATACGTGTAATTAGAATCTATTACATGGTCTGGTCTTCCCGATTTTGTTGGAGTAACCAAGCCGTTTGGACCCGATTTAAATTTTCGATCTTCAAGAATAGCAAAACTAATACGTCCTAAATTTAAGGATGTATAGTAGGTTTTAATTCCTGTTTTTATTGGAGTAGGGTCGAATGGATCGGGAAAATGACTCACCTGAGTACGCTCAACCATTTTTACAAACTCGGCTCCATGAACATAACCACCTTTGGTATCTACTTCGGTGTCACCGCCACCACCTCCCCAAATATTTCCTTGAAAAACGTCATGATCATCTGTAATTGTAATCGATGGTAAATTTTTGGTAACATCAGCATACGCCCAGCACCATAAATACCATTTATACATATAGTCTGTGTACTTGTTTTTAAAATCTGGAGAAGTTGGACTTGCTCCTTCATAAATTTGATCTCCACTAAAAAAAAGTAAATCGGGGTTTTGTTTTACTACATTATCAATAAGTTGTGTATGTGGATACCAAATTTGTTTTTCCCAATCAAAAGGACCGCGTTCTACGCCTCCTTTTGTTAAATTGTGGTTTCCTGTAAATCCGGCTACAATAATCGTATCTTTTTCAATAGGATTATTTTTAATTGAACCATTATAATAGTACGTTTTTTTAGTGTCTTTTAATTCATAAGAGACGCGGTATAGAGTTGTAATTTTATTATTAAAGTTTTCAACTCTAAACAAGGCATTGTAAGATAATTTTTCTATTGTTGATGTAGCAACCACGGTCCAGCTCCCGTCAATATTTAATTCTAAGGTTGCAGCAGTATTATCTTCAACGCCAAGCGGCATTAATTGCGCATTTAATTTTAGAATATTATTAGATACAAGGTATTGTGCCGAAAGGATTGGACCACTTGAATGAGCGGGGGTATATTTAAATTTAGTTCCTGACAAACTCCAATTATTAAACCAAAAGGCTCCTGTGTTTTTTCCATTTCCTGGATGAGAAACCAATGCTACATTTCCAATTAATTTTGTATCTGCAATGGTATATGTTAGCTTTTCTAACTCTTTATTTGCCTTAGAATAAACACTTAAAACGAGTTGATATGAATTTTCATTCTGAATTCCAGAAATTTTTATTTGGTATTCTTCAGGAAGGTTTTCAAGTATTTTTTTTGCTAAAATTTCTTTATTAGGACTGTTGAAATTCAGAATAAATAGGGTTCCATCTGCTTGTACTCCTGCAAAATAACCGCCTTCATTTCCCGGACTGTGATGTATTAAAGCAGCTGCTCTATAATCTATAGATGCTCCGGCTCCAATTAAGAATCCAGATGCAGCATTGGCATTCAGTTGCTTGTTTGAAGTTGTTGCACCTGTTGCTACAGACATTTCAAAGTTTCCAGAATCACCCAATCGTGAGGTTACAGAATGTACAGTCCGCATTGGTCTTTTTTCGGAAGTTTCAATACAAATTAAAATACCGTCTTTTACTTCCCAATCTTGCAATCTATTTGCCCAAAAATTTTCTCCTGCCCATATTCTATCTACAGTATTAGACCAATTATAGGTTGTATTTTTTTCGGTTTGGTTACAGCTTAATAGAATTAAAAAAATAATTAAAAGTTGTATTGTATTTCTAAATTTCATGATAAAATAATTTGAGTTGATTTGAGTTGATTTGAATTTATGTAAATGTAAAGTTTAATTTTTAGTGTTTGCCCTGAACTCTTTATTTAATTTTACAAAACCGGGCTCTATCCCTTGCTTCATTTGTTCAATAACTTCGGGCTTTTCTTGTTTTAACCATTCAATTAATTCGGGTGCTCTTGGAGGCGGAGCATCTTCCCAATTAATTGGATTCAGCCCAAAATCAGTATTATTATCATTCCAATCTTTATAAAAGCCTTTCATTTTTGTTAAAACTGAAGTGTAATTTGGATCATTAATTAAATTAGTTGTTTCAAAAGGATCGTTTTTTAAATCGTATAGTTCTTCATTTTCTTTGTTTGGAGCAAAGAATTTTAACTGCAATTCATTCAATTTCCCTTCGTCTTTCAAGCCTCTCATAATATGTACAGCAGGTCTGTAGAATTCTAAATACGCTTGGTGTGCATCATATGAAACATCGGCCATGTTATTTTTGATATAACGATAGTTATCAGTAGTTACCGCACGAGATTGATCCAAGATTTCATCCCAAAGATCTCTTGCAGAATACACATATTCTCTTGGGGTATTTGTTTCCTTAAGTATTGATTGTGCTGTTATGTATGTTGGTAATTCTATTCCTGCAGCATCCAATATTGTGGCGGAGACATCAACAGATGCAACCATTCGGGTATCATTTTCACCACCTTTAATTCCAGCAGGCCAATTTACAATTAAAGGTAAATGCAATCCTGGTTCGTATAAATAGCCTTTGCCTCTAACATTACATCTACCATTGTCACCAATAAAAATGATGATGGTATTATCTTTTAAACCTTTTCGTTCTAAATCGGCTAGTAGTAGTCCCATTTCATAATCCATATACTCCATTTGATCTAAATATTTAGCCCAATCTTCTCGAATTACGGGGGTATCAGCATAATAGGGTGGAAGTACCACATCAGCCGGATTCACTTTATGTTTAGATTGTTCACGAATGCTATTCCAATGCCCACCTCTATGGGTAACTGTAAGAGTTACTTGAGAAAAGAACGGTTGATCTTCTGCTGAAATATGATCTGTTTTATCAAAAAGACCAAATTCAGTTTCTCCATCCCAGTTTCCAATTGCTTTATGCTTAAAGTTTACATCAATTTTTTTCGCATAACCACGAACAAGATCACTTCCTAAGATACAGGTATATCCAGCATCTCTTAGATAAGAAGTTATAGGTTTAAATGGTGCTTGCAAAGGAATCTCCCTGTTCGATCTATGATGCTGCGCATTGATACTATTTTGATGCACTCCTGTCATCATATTAGATCTACTCGGAGAACAGATAGAATTGTTACCATAGGCGTTGGTAAAAAGAACACCACTTGTGGCTAAATTATTTAAAATAGGCGTTTTAACGGCTTCCATTCCATAACACTCAAGATCAGTACTAATATCTTCTGCCAAAACAAATAGAATATTTGGTTGTTGATTTGAGCTTGATTTTTGAGCAAACGAATTCGGAATATAATTAATTACACACAAAATTGTTAGTAAGATAAATTGTTTAAAAGTCACAATTAATTGGTTTAGGTTTGGTTTTATGGGTGTGTAATTTAAACTCTGTCTGTTGCTTTTTTGTTTTAAATTTTTTTGATTTTATTTTAAGTCATTTAATAAAGCGCTTTCCAATAAGTAGCGTTTTTACAACGTAGTTATTTTAATTACAAATCCTCCACCAGGCGCAAGCTTAAACTCATGTTTCGAATTTTTATCAATAGTCATTTCCAGCTTTTTGTAGTCATTTCCAATTCGATCTGCATTAATCCCATCTTGGAATATCTGTGCTTTAAATTTTCCTTTTTCAAGAAACGAAAAATCAACACGCAGCGTTCTTGCGTCCCAATCGGTCATACCACCAACATACCAGGTATTTCCTGATTTTCGGGCGATTACCACATAATCACCCACCTTTCCATTTAAGGCTACCGTCTCATCCCAAACTGTAGGTACTTGGCTCAAAAACTCAAGTATTTCAGGTTCGGCTTCATAAGCAGTAGGAGTATCAGCAAGCATTTGTAGTGGTGCCTCATAAACTACGAACATGGCAAGTTGTTGAGCACGTGTGCCCATACTCATAGGTCTTTCAAAGAAAATGCTAAAATTGTCTTTTTGGGCATTTGTCATAGCTCCGGGAGTATAATCTAATGGTCCTGCAATCATTCTGATAAAAGGAATTGTTACTGCATACTCAGGAGTAGTACCCTTTTTACTAAATTTATTATATTCCAAACCACGAACGGCCTCCCTGTTGATAACATTCGGATACTTTCGGTGCAAGCCAGCAGGCTTATAAGCTCCATGGAAATTGACTAATAACTGATGTGCTGCAGCGGCTTTGGATATCCTGTGATAATAGTCAACCATGACCTGATCGTCTCTGTCCATAAAGTCAATTTTTAATCCTTTTACTCCCAATTTCTTGAATTGCGCCATAGCTTCCTCTAGCTTCTCATCCAAAGGATAATGAACACTCCAAAGAAAGATGCCAACTCCTTTTTCATGCCCATAATCGATAATCTCCTTTAAATTAATCTGATCAGATAGTTTCATCAAATCAAATTGATCGGACCATCCTTCATCCAAATTGACATATTCTATTCCATTTTCTGCAGCAAAATCAATAAAATATTTATACGATTTCGTATTTATCCCTGACTTAAAATCAACGCCCGATAGGTTGAGGGCATTCCACCAATCCCAAGCTACTTTTCCTGGTTTCACCCAAGAGAAATCTATATTTTCATCATGGGCGTCACTTAATTTATAAACCAAATCTGTATCGAGCAGCTGAATATCGTTTGTTGCTATTTTCATGATTCTCCATGGAAAAGTTCTTCGACCTGTAGTTTTCGCAATAAAATCTGCCCTTTTCGTTACCAACAAATTAAATCCCCTATTGTTGTCTGGCTCCCAGCTGGTAGGATATTTTGGGAAAACAGCTTTTAACCCATGTTTTGAATCCGCATTTTTTACTACATGAAATCCGGGGTAATCTTCAAGATCTGACTCGGTGACTGCAATACTCACATTAAAATCTGTCTGCACTAAAATTGGCAGCATGGCTTTGGTGTCAGGAAATTGAGATAGATTATTTATAGTATAAAATGCTTCATAACTGTGTTGAAAACTATTTCTCTTACTATGAGCGGACCAAATTTTATAGTCACCAGAAAAATTAAATGAAGCCTCTTCTTCTTTTACGATAATCTCACCTTTTTTGGTAGAGCCAAACCTGTAGGCAAAACCTTCATTGTACATCCTAGCTATAACCGTATAATTACCCTTAAAAGTTATGATTAATTCATTGAAATGATCATGGATCACCTTACGTTTTCCATATAGAGGTAGTAAGTTTTCATTAACATTTCTTGTTTTTCCATTACGTGCCACAGGATTTTTTCCAAAAACAACACCATCGTAAAACGTCATACTAATGGGAGAAGGGTCGATAATTTGTTGCCCTTTGTACGTAAGCGTATAATATATTTTATCTTTCAATTCAAAGGTAACTGTGAGTTTACCATCGGGAGAAGACAGGTTAAATACTTTAGGTTTAGCGCCGTAGGCGGAAAGAGAAAGTAATAGTGTAATTAAGACAATTGTGGTTAAGTATTTCATTGGTTTATCTTTTTTTTAAGAATTTAATTTAAAATTTGTTATTTTTTTGATGGATACTTAAATAATGTAAATTGATTTATTTTAGTGTTAAATTTATTGTGCAAACAAGTAAAAACATCACTTTTAAAAACACCCAATTTTGAGTGGTAAATATACATTATTTTATAGAAAAAAATTATTATCAATCGATTTTTCAGCACCAGAAATTAGTTTTGATGGATTATTAATACTTCTTAAAAAAATAGAACGGGAATATAAGCTGATAAAGAAATTTGGGAAGCATTTGCCAGACTTACGCAACCCTCGCTTTATCACTTACACTCGAGAAGCCCAATTCAAACAACAATAGATTTATCAAACAAAATTTGGCAATCAATCTAATTGAGAAATAAATTCTTCAGGACTAATTGCGTTATCTACATGATAATCACCACTTTTTGATCTTCGTAATGAAGATAAATGAGCACCAGTTTTTAATACTTTACCAAAATCGTTAGCTAAAGACCTTATATAAGTTCCTTTGCTGCAAACTATTCTAAAACAGATATTTGGCATTTTTATTTTTGTGATTTCAAAATCAAATATGGTTATTTTTCGTGATTTAATCTCTGTAGTTTCTCCTTTTCTGGCAAGTTCGTATAATCGAACACCATCTTTCTTTATTGCAGAATACAAGGGTGGAGTTTGTTCAATTTCGCCTAAAAATATTTTTATGGCATTGTTTATTTTTTCTTCGGATATGTGGTCTGTTGAAAAAGTTTTATTCACTACGGTTTCCAAATCATAAGATGGTGTAGTGGCGCCCAGGGTAAAAGTCCCGGTATATTCTTTTTTTTCTGATTGAATTAAATTTAATTTTTTTGTGAATTTTCCCGTACAAATTATCAGTAAACCTGTTGCTAAGGGATCTAGAGTTCCGGCATGACCGACTTTAATTTTTTTTAGATTGAATTTTTGCCTTATTGCCCATCGCAATTTATTTACTACTTGAAAAGATGTCCAATTTAAAGGCTTGTCAATTAACAATAATTGACCGTTTTTAAATGCTTCAACATCCATTAGAAATTAAAATAAGTAAAGGTTATGGCAAGAATTCCAATGATAAAACAATAAATGGCGAAATAATAAAGTTTGCTGTTTTTTACTAAGGATATCATCCAGTTGCAGGCAAATAATCCTGAAATAAACGCTGCAATAAAACCAACACTCATTACACCTATTTGATCACCGTGCAAATTTATTTCTCCCCCATAAATGTCTTTAGCTATTTTGCCAAAAATTAAAGGGACCACCATTAAAAATGAGAATCTCGCAGCTTTATTTCTGTCAACTCCTAGTAAAACGGAAGTGGAAATAGTAGCACCTGATCTTGATATACCTGGTAGCATTGCAATGGCTTGAGAAACACCTATAATAAACGCATTTTTATAGGAAACGGATTTATTTGTATTTTTAGCTTTATCAGCTAGTAACAGAAGCAATGCCGTGATTAAAAGCATAAAACCAACCATTAATAAGTTGCCATTGAAAAAAGCTTCCAGTTGTTTTTCGAACATCAGTCCAATTAATACTGCAGGAAGCATAGAGATAATAATTTTTATTGAAAACTTGCTTTCATCATTCCATTTAAATTGAAAAAGTCCTTTTATTATATCGAAGACTTCTTTTCTAAAAACAAATAGGGTACTTAATGCGGTTGCGAAATGTAAAACTACCGTAAATGTGAGGCTTTCTTGAGGTACAGCTTTGTTGCCAAATAATACTTTAGCAATTTCTAAATGACCACTTGACGACACTGGTAAAAATTCCGTTAAACCCTGTATGATGCCAAGAATTATAGCTTCCAAATAACTCATATAAGTAAATTGATTAGGATTATTTATTCTATTTTTTCTTTGGATTTGCCATAATGGCGTAAATTTCAACTGCAAGACCAATAAGCACCACAGTAGGGGCTAATCTAATTCTTTGAAAATTATAAATGTCTTCATTGAAAATAGTTGGGTCATCACTACCACCACCTGCCATTAAAATAAAACCAATTAAGATAATAATGATTCCGGCAATCATAATGGTATAATTTCTTTTTTCAAAAAGAAATTCACCCGAAGCTTTATTTTGATTTTTTTTCGCCATTTTAATAATATAATTCGTCAGTTCTTAAGTTTAAAAATCGTTGGGTAGCAAAAAATGTACTAAACCAAGTAATTAGTATTCCGATAAGGAAAACTGTGCCAAACAAACTAATTATCGCAATTTTATCATCTATAAACCCGAATTCAGGAAAATATAAATTGAGATAATAAATAGCGATGGCCAGTTCAATAATAGCTACAGTTGCACCAATAATGCCTAGCCTTACGCTTCCCCAAATAAATGGTTTGCGAATAAATCGTTTGGTCGCACCAACCATTTGCATGGTTTTTATGGTAAATCTTTTCGCATATACCGAAAGGCGGATGGAGCTATTGATCAAAACAATAACAATTAATGTGGCTAAGCCGCTAAAAATAAGTATAAACAGACTTATTTGATTAACATTTTTTGTGAGAAGCCCAATTAAAGGTTTGTCGTAAGAAACGGTTGAAACAAATTGATTGTCTTGGTATTTTTTTTCAATCGCTTCCATTTTATCTTCAGTCACATAATCGGCTTTTACATAAATGTCTATCGCATTTTGTAAGGGGTTATACCCTAAAAAATCCATAAAATCTTCACCGTTTTCTTTGATATAGATTTCAGCGGCATCTTCTTTTGAAATAAATTTCGTGCTCTTTGTAAAATCCTGTTCATCAATAGATACTTGCAGCGTAAGAATACTCGCTTTGTTTACATCGTTTTTTAAAAAAAGTGTGATTGCCGCTTTTTCTTTAAAGTAATTGGCAACTTTCTTTGTGTTTAGCACCATTAAACCTAATATTCCTAATAAAAATAAGACTAGGGAAATACTGATAATTACTGAAGCATAAGAGGAACGCAATCTTCTTTTATGATATTTCTCAAAAGATTTACTCATGAATTGTTACGGTTTTGCGATTTGCAAGGTAATTAATTCAATTTATTTATTCGTGAGACTATAAAAAATTATTTTCAATTTTTTAGTTAGTCGAACCTGCCTGCTGGAAAAGGCAGTCTAATCCCGCTTTCTGTGCTGAACTTGTTTCAGCATCTAGTGGGATCAAGGTCCAGGGATTGCCCTGAGGTTTAATGCCTTTTCTTTACAAGTCCTGGCAAAGTTCAACCAAAATTCCATTGGTAGATTTAGGATGTAAAAATGCAATTAACTTGTTGTCAGCACCTCGTTTTGGAACTTCATTTAAAACTGTAAAACCTTCTTTTTTAAGTCTTTGAATTTCAAAATTAATATCTTTTACGACAAATGCAATATGGTGTATGCCCTCACCTTTTTTCTCTATAAATTTTGCTATGGCACTGTTGGCATTGGTAGCTTCCAGTAATTCAATTTTATTTGACCCAACTTGAAAGAAAGAAGTTTTAACGCCTTCGCTCAAAACATCTTCAATTTTATAGTGTTTTTCTCCAAAAAGAGATGCAAACAATAAATTAGACTTTTCTAAATCCTTTACGGCAATACCTATATGTTCAATTTTATACATTGGTGAAAATTTGAATTACACAAAAATAATAAATTATAAAATGTATTAACCGGAGTTAGACTTAAAATATCAGCACAACTTTAGAAAATTTTTAAATGGTCATATATTTATTTTTTTGGTATTATCTCAAAAATTCAAGTAAATCTGAAGAAGGAAAGGATTTTTTGTAGAAGCCTAACCTCAATAGTGATTTTCTGAGTAAATATTTTAAGTTGAACTCAGGTTAATAATGTATTTTTGTACTCATGGAAACGAACAGACAAAAAAAGATTGCAGGAGTTATTCAAAAAGACCTTGTTGATATTTTACAAAGTGCGGCACGTGATGGAATGAGAGGTGTTGTTATTTCGGTAAGTAAAGTAAGTGTTACTTCTGATTTAGGACAGGCCAAAGCATATTTAAGTATATTTCCTTCTTCTAAAAAAGAAGAAATAATGAAGGGTATAATTTCCAATACAGTGATGATTAGACATGCATTAGCAATTCGTACTAAAAATCAATTAAGGCGTATGCCAGAATTATTATTTTTTATTGATGACTCACTGGATTATATTGAAAATATTGATGATGCTTTAAAAGGAAAAGATGATCCAATACAAAACCCTGAAACTGTAAATAAAAAGAAAAAACATTAAAATTTGAACTTCCCTTTATACATTGCGAAGCGTTATTTATTTTCAAAAAGCAGTAATAATGCCATTAATATTATCACTATAATTGCTACACTTGGTGTTATTGTAAGTGCTATTGCTCTGTTTGTAGTGCTTTCTGTATTTTCTGGGTTAAAAAATTTTAGTTTGAGTTTTATTAGAACTGCAGATCCTGATTTGAAAATCACTTCCGTGGAAGGGAAATCTTTTTTTTACAATGATTCTATTGAAAAAATTCTTAAAAACAATAAAATTGCGGCTTATACCAAAATAATTGAAGAACGAGTTTTTTTAAGTTATAAAGACAGGTCGCATGTTGCAAATATTAAAGGGGTAGATACCAATTTTTTGTATGTAAATAGGTTGGATACAGCGGTTTATTTTGGTAATTGGCTAAATTATAGTGCCAAACATACGGTTGTAGTAGGTAGTGGAATCTCAAATGCGCTTTCAGTTGGAGCCTATGATTTTTTAGAATCGCTTAAAATATTTGTCCCTAAACCCGGTAAAGGTTATATCACCAACCCTAAAACTGCATTTAGTCAAGTAAATACGCAACCCATTGGTATTTATAGGTTAACAGATGATTTAGATAAAAAATATGTTTATGCAAATTTAATTTTAGCCCAACAACTATTGCGGTATAAAACGAATCAAATTTCGGCAATAGAGTTGAAATTAAACGCAGATTCCAATGTAAAAGATGTTCAAAAAGAATTGCAATTAGCACTTGGTTCGAAGTTTAAGGTTCAAACCCGAGAACAATTAAATTCGGTTTTTTATAAAATGTTGAATACAGAAAACCTAGCCTCTTATTTGGTGTTTACGCTCATATTAATCATTGCCCTTTTTAATGTGATTGGTGCTATAGTAATGATGATTATCGATAAAAGGGATAATTTAAAAACTCTTTTTCATTTGGGATTAAATATTAGTGATATTAGAAAAGTATTTGTTTTTCAAGGTTTTTTACTCACTATATTTGGCTTATTTGTTGGTTTATTCTTGGCCATTCCTTTTGTGATATTGCAAAAAAAATACGGCTTTATTATGATTACCCAGTCCTTGGCTTATCCGGTAGAATTTCATTTTACTAATGTTATGATTGTAATATTTACTATTGTTGTACTGGGCTTTTTGGCAGCTAAAATTGCAAGTGCAAGAATAAGCAATAAGTTGGTTGCCTAAAATGTTATTTCTTAAGATAATATTGGTAATTGCGCAAAACGAGTAATACATATTTAATTAAGTATGGTGAACTAAGAAAATTTCCGCAACACTTCTTCAAAAACTTCAAAAACTGCTTCTTTGGTGTCTGATGTAACCATTTTTAATCGATATTCTTTAAAATGAGGTATGCCTTTAAAATAGTTGGTGTAATGACGACGGGTTTCAAAAAGTCCGGCATGATCACCATTCCATTTGATCGCCATTTCTAAATGACGCCTCGCGGTTTTAACTCTTTCGGGAATACTTGCTGATTCTAAATGTTTTCCAGTTTTAAAAAAATGCTTAACATTTGCAAAAAACCATGGATTGCCAATGCTAGCTCTACCTATCATAGCACCATCCAAACCAAATTTATCGCGCATTAGTAAAGCTTTTTCTGGGCTATCAACATCACCATTACCAAAAATAGGGATGTGCATTCTTGGGTTGTTCTTAACATTTGCAATTGGTTCCCATTTCGCTTCTCCTTTATACATTTGTGCTCTTGTACGACCGTGAATGGCAATGGCTTTAGTGCCCACATCTTGCAATCGTTCTGCCACTTCAATAATACGAATAGAGTCTTCATCCCAACCCAATCGCGTTTTCACTGTAATAGGTAAGTGGGTGTGTTTTACCATGGCTTCGGTAAGTTTTACCATAAGTGGTATATCTTTTAATATACCTGCACCTGCACCTTTGCTAACAACTTTTTTTACCGGACAGCCAAAATTAATATCTATAAAATCAGGTTTAGATTTTTCTACAATCTCTACTGTTTTTAGCATAGATTCGAGATTGGCACCAAATATTTGAATGCCAACTGGGCGTTCACTTTCATAAATATCCAATTTTTGTACACTTTTTGCAGCATCTCTAATTAACCCTTCCGAAGAGATGAATTCTGTATATACTACATCAGCACCTTGCTCTTTGCAAAGTGCTCTAAAAGGAGGGTCACTTACATCTTCCATGGGAGCAAGTAATAATGGAAATTCACCCAATTCTATATCACCAATTTTAGCCATTTTATGTTTTAAAGAGAAATGCAAAAATATTCAAAACTTTCTTAATAAAACTTTTTAGTTTTCACATTTTTTTTATCGTTATTATTTCCGCATTTAGCGATGTTTAATTCTTTATAAAAAAAACTATTTTTGAAACATAGAAACAAACCAAATGAGGTCGAAAGATTTTAATAAATTTTAAACACCTAAAGTAATGATTAGGTGACTTATCAAAGACTAAAAATTACCATTGCAAACTATAAAAATAAACAGATGAGATTAATATTAAGTTTACTTATAATTGCTATTACAGTTATTGGCTGTAAAAATGAAAAAAATCAACCAAAAACTGATGCCAAAAAAGAAGATGCAGCATCTGGTGCTACCAAGATTGTAAATAAATTGCATTACGAAAAAGAAAAGCATTTAAAAAATATAAAACAGCTAACCTTTGGTGGCGATAATGCCGAAGCATATTGGAGTTTTGATGGAAAAAGTATTGTTTTTCAAGCCAATACAAAATCTTGGGGTTTAGACTGTGATCAAATTTTTATAATGAACGCTGAAGATGTTTTAGATAATGGTAAGGTGGCAAAAATGATTAGTACAGGTAAGGGTAGAACTACTTGTAGTTACTTTTTGCCTGGAGATTCTACCATTGTTTATTCGTCAACACATTTAGGAGGCGATGCTTGTCCACCAGTTCCCAAAAAGGAAGATCATGGAGGTAAATATATCTGGCCTGTTTATGCTTCATTTGATATATTTGTTGCTGACACACAAGGTAATCTAATAAATCAATTGACCAATGAACCTGGTTATGATGCAGAGCCAACAGTTTCTCCAAAAGGCGATAAAATTGTTTTTACTTCAACACGTTCTGGTGATTTAGAATTGTTTACCATGAATATTGATGGTTCTGATGTCAAACAAATAACTAATGAGCTGGGTTATGATGGTGGTGCTTTTTTCTCTCCAGATGGTAGTAAATTAGTTTTTCGTTCTTCTCGTCCGAAAACAGAAAAAGAAATAAAAGAGTATAAAGATTTACTGGCTCAAGATTTGGTAATGCCAACAAATATGGAACTTTATGTTTGCGATGTTGATGGTAACAATATGAAAAAAATCACCAATTTGGGTAGTGCAAACTGGGCGCCATTTTTTCATCCAAATGGAGAAAAAATTATCTTTTCAACAAATCATCATAAAGAAAAACACGACGGGTTTAATTTATTTATGATTAATCTTGACGGAAGCGAATTAGAGCAAATAACATTTGATGGTGTTTTTGATGCTTTTCCTATGTTTTCACCAGATGGTTCAAAAATAATATTTTCTTCCAACAGAAATAATAATGGGACGCATGATACCAATTTGTTTGTTGCTGAGTGGGTGGATTAGATGAGAGTTAAAAGTTGAAAGTTGAAAGTTGAAAGTTGAAAACGGAAGAGATAATTCATTAAACCCAAACCTCAAAACTTGATACCGGATTCTTGATTCTTGATTCCTGCTTGCTACTACCAAACACCAATCTTAAATCCATAAAAATACAAATGACAAAATTTTGTGATTTTATCATTTGTTTTTTACCTTATTTTACAATAACTAAAAGAAAACTGTAAATCTTTGATTAGCTTTGCAAAAATTGATTCAAAATCAATGTTAAAATAAAAGGTATTAAACCCCAGGGGTTGAACCTGCCGGCAGGCAGGTTAACCAAGATCCCGCTAGATGCTGAAACAAGTTCAGCACAGGAAGCGGGATTAGTTCGACTAACTAAAAAATTGAAATTAATTTTTTAGAGTCTCACGAATAAGATTTAGAATTATTTAGAAAAGAACATGAAGAATATAAGAAATTTTTGCATCATAGCCCATATCGATCATGGTAAAAGTACTTTAGCGGATAGACTTTTGGAGTATACCAATACCGTAACAGATCGTGAAAAAAAAGATCAGTTATTAGATAGTATGGACTTGGAGCGTGAGCGTGGTATCACTATTAAAAGTCATGCCATTCAAATGGATTATGAGCAAGATGGAGAAGCATATATTTTAAATTTGATTGACACCCCGGGTCATGTTGATTTTTCTTATGAAGTTTCTCGTTCTATTGCAGCTTGTGAAGGCGCTTTGTTGATAGTTGATGCAGCACAAAGTATTCAAGCACAAACTATTTCTAATTTGTATTTGGCTTTAGACAATGACTTGGAAATAATTCCAATACTTAATAAAATAGATTTACCAAGTGCCAACCCTGAAGAAGTTACCGATGATATTGTTGATTTATTGGGATGTGACCCGGAAGAAATTATTCACGCAAGTGGTAAAACAGGTTTTGGTGTAGATAAAATTTTAGAAGCTATTATTGATAGAGTTCCTGCACCCAAAGGAGACCCAAACGGGCCATTACAAGCTTTGATTTTTGATTCTGTTTATAATTCATATCGTGGTGTTGAAACTTATTTTAGAATTCTCAACGGTGAAATTAAAAAAGGGCAACGTGTTAAGTTTATGTCTACTGGTAATGAATATTTTGCTGATGAAGTTGGTACTTTAAAATTAAATCAAGT
This sequence comes from Flavobacteriaceae bacterium, assembly GCA_021647985.1. Classification (GTDB taxonomy): domain Bacteria; phylum Bacteroidota; class Bacteroidia; order Flavobacteriales; family Flavobacteriaceae; genus Lutimonas. The sequence goes on from JAKITQ010000014.1 coordinate 30,478, forward strand.
ACCTAAACAAGTAATTAAAACAGGAGATGTAGGCTATTTAATTACAGGAATAAAAACAGCTAGTGAGGTAAAAGTTGGAGACACGATAACCGATGCAGTAAACCCAACACAAAATAAAATTGAAGGATTTGAAGACGTAAAACCTATGGTTTTTGCAGGTATCTACCCTGTGGATACTGAAGATTATGAAGAGCTAAGAGCATCGATGGAAAAGTTGCAATTGAATGATGCTTCTTTGGTTTTTGTACCTGAAAGTTCGGCAGCTTTAGGTTTTGGTTTTCGTTGTGGATTTTTAGGAATGTTACATTTAGAAATTATTCAAGAGCGTTTAGAACGAGAATTTGACATGACCGTTATTACTACGGTGCCGAACGTATCTTATCATGCATTTACACACAAACATACCCAAGATATTATTTTGGTAAACAACCCAACAGATTTGCCAGAACCATCTACTTTAAATAGAGTGGAAGAACCTTATATTAAGGCAAGTATAATTACCAAAGCTGAATTTGTTGGGCCGGTAATGAGTTTGTGTATTCAAAAGCGTGGAGAAATAACCAACCAAACCTATTTAACAACCGAAAGAGTTGAATTAACTTTTGATATGCCTTTATCAGAAATTGTTTTCGATTTTTACGATAGGTTAAAAACGGTATCTAAAGGATATGCTTCTTTTGATTATCACCCAATAGGTTTGAGAGAATCGAAATTGGTACGTGTAGATATTTTATTAAATGCGCAACCAGTAGATGCGCTATCTGCCTTGTTACATGCTAGTACTGCCTTTGATATTGGTAAGAAAATGTGTGAAAAATTACGACAATTAATTCCGCGTCAGCAATTTGATATTCCTATCCAGGCAGCTATTGGTGCGAAAATTATTGCACGTGAAACCATTAAAGCACTTCGAAAAGATGTTACCGCTAAATGTTATGGTGGTGATATTTCGCGGAAACGTAAATTACTCGAAAAACAGAAAAAAGGAAAAAAACGAATGAGACAGGTTGGGAATGTTGAAATTCCGCAACAAGCATTTATGGCCGTGTTAAAGTTAAACGATTAAGCCGAAAAATAATCTTTGTGTATTTTTTCATCCTGATTTTAGATTAAATCACTTTTAATCTTCTTAAAAATGTATCTAAACTATCTGCTGTATCAAAACACGAACTAACCTTGTCAACATCCTGACAATATTTGGAATCCATTTTCTCAGCTTTGCAGTCAATAGTTTCAATATCAACTTGATTGAATTTACTGTCTAAAGATTTACAACGATCTAACAAATTTTGCAAATTTTCATCTGTATTGGTTTCAAAACCTCTTAGAGATAAGTATCCTTTTAGATAATTTTCAATGGCCTTTTGAGAGTTTTTACATACCAAGTATGAAACAACATCTTCTTTTGGTTTGAAGAGTTCTTCGTTGGCATCTTTTAAATTTTCTTTTGCAGTTTGGAAATGATTTTTCGATTTTTCATCCATAATTAAAAAATATAAAAAACCTCGTAAGATTGAATAACCTTACGAGGTTTGTACTTATTAAATTACATGTTTTTAAACAACTCTAAACGCTCCCATTTAGATTCAACTTGTTCTTGCGCCTGATTTAACAATTCACTAGCTAATGATGCATTTTCTTTAACAACTCTTGTAAAACGGGCTTCATTGTACATAAAATCTTCTAAAGGAGCAGTTGGTGCTTTAGAATCTAGTTTGAACTTCTTACCTTTTGGTTTAGAAGGGTCAAATCTAAATAATGGCCAGTAGCCTGTTTCAACAGCTTTTTGTTGTTGGGTTACACCATGTTTTAAATCGTAACCATGTTCACCACAATGAGAATAAGCAACAATTAATGAAGGTCCGTTAAATTCAGCAGCCTCTCTAATTGCTCTTAATGATTGTGCATCTTTTGCACCCATTGCAATTTGTGCAACATAAACGGTACCATAAGAAATTGCTTGCATTGCCAAACTTTTCTTAGGAGTTTTCTTACCAGCAATTGCAAATTTAGCACTTGCACCAAGAGGAGTTGCTTTTGACATTTGACCTCCGGTATTAGAATAAACTTCGGTATCCAATACCAAAATATTGATATTCTCTCCAGATCCTAATACATGATCAACACCACCAAAACCTATATCATAGGCCCAACCGTCACCACCAAATATCCAAACAGCTTTTTTACGTAAGTAACCGCTTAATTCATTCAGTTTTTTAGCGTCTTCACTTTGGTCTAATATTGCTAAAGTTTCTTTTAGTTTACCAATATCAGCAAGTTTAAGTTTTTTTTGTTTTTCATCTGCTTCTGGATTATCTAGAATAGAATTAACAATTTCACTACCTACTAACAATTCTAATGATTTTAATAAGTTAACCGCTATTTCTTGTTTTTTTTCTAAAGCCAAATGCATACCAAAACCAAACTCAGCATTGTCTTCGAAAAGTGAATTAGCCCAAGCCGGACCTCTACCAAATTCATTAGTTTTATAAGGTGTTGTTGGTAAGTTTCCACCATAAATTGATGAACAACCTGTTGCATTTGCAATTAAAATACTATCACCATATAATTGTGTAACTAATTTGATATAAGGTGTTTCCCCACAGCCAGAACAAGCACCAGAGAATTCAAACAATGGCTCTAAAAATTGTGATCCCTTAACATTGGTTGTGCTTAACTCGGTACGATCATAATTAGGTAGGCCAATAAAGTAATCCCAATTTTTATTTTCAACAACTTCAACTTTTTGTTTTTTATGCATGTTGATTGCTTTGAAATTTGGAATTTCTTTGCTCTCAGCAGGACAAACTACTACACATAAATCACATCCGGTACAATCTTCTGGAGATACTTGCAAAACATAAACATCTTCTTCTTTATTAAATGGTCTACCAATTGCCGCAACAGTTTTTAATGTTAATGGAGATTCAGAGAGTTCGTCTCTAGAAACAACTTTAGCTCTAATTGCAGCGTGAGGACAAATAGCAACACACTTATTACATTGTGTACATAGGTTTTCGTCATCCCAAACTGGAATAATATCAGCAATACCACTTTTTTCATATTGTGTAGTTCCTGTAGGGAAAGTTCCATCAACTGGGAAAGCACTCACTGGTAACTCATCACCTTTGCCAGCTAATATTTTTTCTAATACATCCGTTACAAAACCTTTTGGTGCATTGATCATTGCTGACAATAGGTCTTTATCACTTGTTATTTTTTTAGGGTAATCTACTTGAAATAAATTTTCTAAAGATTTATCAACCGCATTAAAGTTCATTTGTACAATTTTATCTCCTTTATGAGAGTAAGATTTTACAATAGCATCTTTAATTTTTTGGATTGCCTCATCTTTAGGTAAAATTCCAGAAATAGCAAAGAAACAAGTTTGCAAAACAGTATTAGTTCTTTTGCCTAACTTTGCTTCTAATGCAACTTTTGATGCATCAATAATATATAATTTCGCTTCTTTTTCAATAATGCCTTCTTGCATTTTCTTTGGTAATAAATTCCAAATTTCTTCTTTAGAGAAAGGAGAATTTAATAAGAAAGTTCCACCGTGTTTTAAATCATCAAGCATATCATATTTTTCAATAAAATTAAATTGATGACTCGCAATAAAGTCGGCTTTATCAATTAAATAAGAAGAGTATATTGGCTCTGGCCCAAAACGTAAATGTGAAATGGTTTGTGCACCAGCTTTTTTAGAATCGTAAACAAAATATCCTTGCACATAATTATCCGTAGTTTCACCAATAATTTTAATAGAATTTTTATTACCTCCTACAGTACCATCAGAGCCTAAACCATAGAACATACAGTTAATTGTAGATTTTTTTACATCAAAATTATTATCAACTTCTAAACTTGTATGTGTTATATCGTCAACAATACCAACAGTAAAATGGTTCTTAGGCTTGTCTTTTAACAATTCATCATAAATTCCTTTTACCATTTGTGGTGTAAATTCTTTTGAAGATAAACCATATCGACCTCCAACAATAGTAGGTATTTCTTGACCGCTTTCAACAAATGCACTTAATACATCCATATATAGAGGTTCACCTATACTTCCAGGTTCTTTTGTTCTGTCTAATACTGCAATTTTTTGAACCGTATCAGGTAGTTTATCTAACATGTCTTCCATCGGGAAAGGTCTGTATAAACGGATAAACAAGGCGCCAACTTTTTCACCATCAGCAACCATTTTTCCCATAGTTTCTCTTACAGCACCTTCACCAGATCCCATGATAATAGTAACTCTTTCCGCCTCTGGATGGCCTATATAATAGGTTAAACTATAACGACGACCAGTATGATTGTAAAATTCGTTCATTACATCTTGCACAATACTAGGAACTCTATTGTAATAACCATTTGCTGCTTCGCGAGCTTGGAAAAACACATCGGGATTTTGAGAAGTACCTCGAATAACAGGATTGTCTGGGTCTAAAGAGTGCTTTCTATGTGCCATAATTTTGTTTTCTGGCATCATGGCTTTAATTACTTCATCTGAAATACCGTCAATTTTTGAAATTTCGTGAGAAGTTCTAAACCCATCAAATATATTCATAAATGGAATGCGCGAATGTAAAGTGGCAACTTGCGTTATCAATGCAAAATCTTGAGCTTCTTGTACCGATCCGCCAAATAGCATGGCAAATCCAGTTTGGCGTGTAGCCATTACATCACTATGATCGCCAAATATGGAAAGTGCATGTGTAGCAATAGTTCTAGCGGCTACATGAATTACATTTGGTAATAATTCACCTGCAATTTTATACATATTTGGAATCATCAATAACAAGCCTTGAGAAGCTGTAAATGTAGTAGTTAAAGCTCCAGCCTGTAATGATCCATGAACCGCACCTGCAGCTCCTGCCTCACTTTGTAATTCAACGATACGGGGTATGTTATTCCAAATATTTTTTTGTTTTTTTGAACTATATACATCTACATGTTCACCCATGGGTGATGCAGGTGTAATTGGATATATTGCACATACTTCATTGGTTTTATGTGCTATTATTGCTACCGCTTCATTGGCATCACAAATTAATTTTTTACTTTCTTTTTTCATTTTAAATTAAGTTTATAAAAATGTAGTGAGTAAGATTTTATTATATAATTTTTCACATAAGTATTTATGAAAGTGTAAATGTAGATAGATTAAGAGGCTTAAACTATGACATTTATCAGTTGGATTTGAAAGTTGTGGATGCCGTGTAGGGAATTAAAACTAAAGCGTAATTTTTAATTTGAAATGGAAAGAATCTTTTTTTGAGATATTAAAAACAAACAAATTTGTTTTAGAAGATCAAGTTTAGAAACAAAAAAAGAGCATTCGATTTCAAATGCTCTTTTTTTAAGAAAATTAGAATGCTAGTTATTCACCATGCATCCAAACTTTTTTTGATAATAACTGCTCTTCAGTTTCTTCATGATTTTCATCTAGAATACAACAGTCAACTGGGCATACCGATGCGCATTGTGGTTCATCGTGAAACCCTTTACATTCGGTACATTTATCAGTAACGATAAAATAAAACTCATCACTAACGGCTTCATTTTCTGCATCTGCATCTGCTTCTTCTCCATTCGGTAAAGTAATATCACCACTTAAAGAGGTTTCGTCTGAAAAAGACCATTCACTATCTGGTTCATAAATTGCGTTATTGGGACACTCGGCAACGCAAGCGTCACAATTAATGCATTCATCTGTTATTATTATAGCCATATTGTTTTTAATTAAAAATTGAAAGACAAAGTTAAAGAAATTTAATTCAATAGATATGTCTTAAAATAAAATTTAGAATAATTCCAAATAATGGGTTAGGTTTCGTTTTTAAGTAATAATTGTTGCGTAATAATATGATAAAAATCATGATTTTACTTGCTTAACAATTTTATTTTTGGTTCTTAATTTTTCTAAGTTTTAGAAAAGTTATAAATTTAACGAATAATAAAATGTTTTAAAATGATAATAGATAAAACAAAGCCAGTAAAAAAAAGGGTTGAGCAGGTAAATGCTGTAGTGATAAGATTTGTTGGAGATTCGGGAGATGGGATGCAACTAACAGGAACTCAATTTACCGATACTTCTGCCATGTTCGGTAATGATATTGCAACTTTCCCAAATTATCCGGCTGAAATTAGAGCTCCGCAAGGAAGTCTTTATGGTGTTTCTGGATTTCAGGTGCATATAGGAAGTGTTGAGATTAGCACTCCAGGAGATGATTTGGACTTGTTGGTTGCGATGAACCCTGCAGGATTAAAAACAAATTTATCCGCTTTAAAAGCTGGTCATACACTTATTGTAGATACAGATGCTTTTACCAAGAAAAACTTACAAAAAGCAGAGTATGAAAGCAATCCATTAGAAGATGGAAGCATGGATAATTATAGAGTTATCGAAGTTTCTATGACTTCTTTGACCAAAGAGACTCTTAAAGGACTTTCTCTTGACAATAAAAGCATTACCCGAAGTAAAAATATGTTTGCTCTTGGAATGGTTTATTGGATGTATGATAGAGAAATGAGTCATACCCTAGATTTTTTTAATAAGAAATTTAAATACAAACCAACTATTGCAGAAGCAAATGCCAAAGTTTTAAAAGCAGGTTTTTATTTTGCTGAAACTTTAGAATTGATTCCAAACTCCTATACTATTGCACCATCAAAAATGGCTGCTGGAACTTACCGAATTGTGAATGGAAATACCGCAACGGCTTGGGGTCTTTTAGCAGCTGCTGAAAAATCTGGCTTGGAATTGTTTTTAGGGTCGTATCCCATCACACCGGCAACAGATATTTTACACGAATTGGTTAAACACAAACATTTTGGTGTAAAAGCCTTTCAAGCTGAAGATGAAATTGCAGGAGTGACTTCTGCAATAGGTGCGGCTTTCGCCGGAGATTTAGCTATTACGACAACTTCAGGTCCTGGTTTGGCATTAAAAGGAGAGGCAATAGGTTTGGCTTTAATGACTGAGTTGCCATTGGTTATTGTAAATGTACAGCGAGGAGGTCCATCAACTGGATTGCCAACAAAAACAGAACAATCTGATTTGTTACAAGCCATGTATGGTAGAAATGGAGAAAGCCCTGTAATTATTATTGCAGCAAGTACTCCTGCCGATTGTTTTGACTTTGCCTATGAAGCAGCAAGACTAGCATTAGAGCATATGACTCCGGTAATATTATTAACAGATGGATATATTGCTAATGGTTCTGAGCCTTGGAGAATAAAATCCATAAAGGACATGCCAAATATAAAAAATCATTTAATCGATGCTGCATCAGAATCGTGGCATCCTTATGATAGAGATAATGATACCTTAGCCAGAAACTGGGCAATTCCGGGAACACCAGGATTAGAACATCGTGTAGGTGGATTAGAAAAAGACAAAATTACCGGTAATATTTCTTATGGTCCAGAAAATCACCAAATTATGACTGATATAAGAGCCGAAAAAGTTAGGCGTGTTGCAAATAATATACCAGATTTGAAAGCGGAATATGACCAAGAGGGAGATCTCTTGATTGTGGGCTGGGGAGGTACTTATGGAAGTTTACATTCTGCAGCACGAGATCTACATAATCAAGGGTATAAGGTTGGTCATGTGCATTTTAATTATATCAATCCGATGCCTAAAAATACAGAAGAGGTATTTTCTAAATTCAAAAAAATTGTCGTTTGTGAATTGAATAAAGGGCAATTGTCTTTTGTTTTAAAAGGAAAATATACACAATTTAAATTTTTAGAATATAATAAAGTAATGGGTTTACCATTTTCGGTAACAGATTTAGTGGCTAAATTCAAAAATATATTAAAATAAAATTAGGATGGAAGATATAGCAGTAAAAAAATATACATTTAAAGATTTTTCTAGCGACCAAGAAGTAAGATGGTGTCCAGGTTGTGATGATTATGTTATTTTAAGAGCCATGCAAAAGGCACTTCCTGAGATGGGAGTAAAAAAAGAAGATGTCGTTTTTATTTCCGGAATTGGTTGTTCTTCGCGTTTCCCATATTATATTGATTCGTATGGAATGCATAGTATTCACGGTAGGGCAGCAGCTATTTCAAGTGGTGTTAAATTGGCTAACCCTAATTTAAGCGTTTGGATGATAACCGGTGATGGAGATAGTCTGGCTATTGGAGGAAATCATTTTATTCATGTGTTACGAAGAAATTTAGACATAAATATCGTTCTTTTTAATAACGAAATTTATGGTTTGACTAAAGGGCAATTTTCTCCAACTTCATTAATCGGTCAAAAAACAAAATCTTCTCCTTATGGTAATACACAGCCACCTTTTCAGCCTGGTGAGTTGGCATTGGGTGCACGTGCAAGATTTTTTGCACGACTGGGAGGTAATAGCCCAAAAGAAATGACAAAATTGTTTATTGAAGCCGAAAAATTTAAAGGTACTTCATTGATAGAAATTTTACAAAATTGTCCAATTTTTAATGATGGCTGTTTTAAAGAGGTTACTGATAAAGCGGTAAGAGAAGATAAACAAATGTATGTAGAACATGGCAAACCAATGGTTTTTGGTAAAGAACGCAACAAAGGAGTTATATTGAATGGATTAAAATTAGAAATAGTTACTCTTGACGGAGATAAAATAACGGAACAAGACCTTTTGGTTCACGATGCAAAATGTGAAGACAATACCCTGCACCAAATGTTGGTTAAATTAGTGTATCCTTTGGTTACTGGAATTATTAGAAGTTATGAAGATGATACCTTTGAAGATAGAGAGCAAATGTTAACAGATGAAGTTCAAAAAAATTCTAAATTCACTAAAGTTGACGATTTATTTTTTTCAGGAGAAACCTATGAGGTAACATAATGAAGATAATTTTTTAAAGGGTGACAATAGTCATCCTTTTTTTTTAAAAATAAAAATATTTTTGAATAATATTTAAAGTATATAAATATGGGCTACGAAGCTATTATAGTTTTTTTTATTGCAGGTGTTTTTTTAGTGGTGTTGGCAAATTTTTTATCTAATTTAGTTTCACATAAATCGGATAACCCGCAAAAAAGAGAACCTTATGAATGTGGTGTAGAAACTATTGGTCCAACTTGGGTGCAGTTTAAGGTTGGTTACTATTTGTTTGCTATATTATTTTTGATATTTGATATAGAGATGGTATTTTTAGTGCCTTGGGCTGTAGTTTTTAAAGAAATGGGAACCGTCGCTTTGGTTGAGATATTGATATTTTTATTTATTTTAGGACTGGGATTGTTGTACGCATGGAAAAAAAGAGCATTAAAATGGGAATAGATAAAACAAGATATTTAAGTCAGGCAGAACAAGAAGGATATGATCATCCTATATCAAATGATATCCCAGGAAGGGTTATTCCTGCAGGGAATGGAGCAAATATTGTAATTACTTCCTTAGATAAAATAATTAACTGGGGTAGATCAAATTCTCTTTGGCCCTTGTATTTTGGTACGAGCTGTTGTGCCATTGAAATGATGCAAACAGGTGCAGCTCGTCATGATTGGTCGAGATTCGGTTTTGAAGTAGCACGGCCTTCTCCTCGGCAAGCAGATTTAATTATCATTGCGGGAACCATAGTAAATAAAATGGCTCCGGTACTTCGACGATTATATGATCAAATGGCAGAACCAAAATACGTTTTGGCTATGGGTGCATGTGCAATTTCTGGAGGACCATTTTATTATAATTCTTATTCGGTAGTAAAAGGTGCTGATCATGTTATACCGGTAGATGTTTACGTACCAGGTTGTCCACCAAGACCTGAAGCTTTATTAGATGGTATGTTATTATTACAAGATAAAATACGAACAGAAAACAGATTAGAAAAAGTCAATCCAATTGATGGGTTTGATACAGGAGATGTTAAATAAAGAAGTATAGGTTTCGGTAAAAATTAAATTATGACAAATCAAGAGATTCAAAATGTTATTGAAACATGGAGTGAAAATTTAGAATGCACAGAAGAAGCTTCTCAATATCTAAATGTAACGGTTCCAAAAGAAGAACTGTATAACATCTGCAAAAAATTAAAAGATACTGCTGAGTTAGATTTTGATTTTCTTTTTTGCCTTACGGGAATGGATTGGGGTATAGAATTGGGTGTTATTTACCACTTAGAATCTATCAATAAAAACCACTGTGTGGTTATTAAAGTAAAAACAGAAGGCAGAGAGAACCCTGTACTTGATTCGGTTTGCGATATATGGAGAACAGCTGAATTTCATGAAATGGAAGTTTATGATTTCTTTGGTATTAAGTTTAACAACCACCCAAACTTAAAGAGATTGTTTTTACCACCTGAGTGGGAAGGGTTTCCTTTGAGAAAAGATTATATAGACGAAGCCAATATGATTATTAAATAATATCATACTCAAAAAATGGAGCAAATAACTAAAGATAGGTTTAAAACCGAAGAGTATTTTATCAATATGGGTCCGCAACATCCTGCAACACATGGTGTGCTGCGTTTGATTCTAACCATTGATGGTGAAATCATAAAAAATGTGGAACCCGATTTGGGTTATATACATCGTTCTATAGAGAAAATGTGCGAACGAGATAGCTACCAGCAAATAGTACATTTAACAGATAGAATGGATTATTTATCGGCAAATATAAATAATGAAGCGGTTTGTTTGGCGGTTGAAAATGCCTTAGAATTAGAAATTACAGATAGGGTTAAAGTAATAAGAACTATAATTGGTGAATTAACCAGATTGTCATCACATATGCTTTGGTGGGGTGTTATGGGTATGGATTTGGGTGCATTGACTACCTATTTCTACGCTTTTAGAGACCGTGAAATGATCAATGATATTTTTGAAGAAACTTGTGGAGCCCGTTTGACGATGAATTATAATATTCCGGGAGGCTTGATGTTTGATATCCACCCTAATTTTATAAAACGAACCAAAGAATTTATTGCCCATTTTAAAACCAAATTACCTGAATATGATAAATTGCTAACGGGTAATGTTATATTTCAAAAAAGAACAAAAGGAATAGGAGTTTTAAGCAAAGAACAAGCTATTTCTTATGGCGCTACCGGACCTGTTGCTAGAGGTTCTAATTTTGCTAGTGATGTTCGCAAAAGACATACTTATAGTGCTTATGACCGTGTAGATTTTAAACAGGTCTTAAGAACCGCAGGTGATAATTTGGCGCGTTATGAAGTGAGAATTCAGGAGATGTGGGAATCAATGCATATAATTAATCAGTTGATAGATAATATCCCGGAAGGGGAAGTGCAGACCAAAACCAAAGTGGTAATAAAATTACCTAAGGGTGAATATTATCAAAGAGTTGAAACTGCACGTGGTGAATTAGGAGTATATGTCAATAGTACGGGAACAAAGAGCCCATATAGGTTAAAATTCCGCTCACCAGGGTTTTCAAATTTATCGTTGTTAAATGATATAACAATTGGAGCAAAAATTGGTGATTTGGTGGCAACCATGGCAACAATAGATATTGTTGTTCCTGATATTGATAGATGAATAAGAAGGTGAAAGTGGAAAAGAAGAAAGTGGAAAAGAAGTAAGTAGAAAGTAGCAAGTAAAAAGTAGTAATGCGAATCAAGAGTTAAAAACAAACAAAAAAACAAGTTAAATTAGTTGAAAAAACAACAGTTTAAACTTGTTTAAGTTATTGACATTCAGTATCTTAATAGTTAATTTCAACGAGATTATTTTGGATACAAACAACAAATACAAGTAATATGAATTTAACATTATCTATTACAAAAACAATACACGATTGGCTCTTTGGAATAATGCCCGAAGGTGTAGCCACTGTTGTTGAATGGGCCTTAATTGCCACAGTATATTTAACATTTTTTGCTGTAGCTGGATTGCTTTTGGTTTATATGGAGCGAAGAATAGCGGCTTTTTTTCAATTGCGTTTAGGTCCGAATAGAGTAGGGCCATCAGGTTTATTTCAAACGATAGCCGATGCTTTAAAACTGGTTACCAAAGAATTGACCATAACAGATAAAGCAGATAAATTTTTATTCAATTTAGCACCTTATTTTGTTATTGTCTCTGCATTGATCATATTGTCTGTAATTCCTTTCTCTGCAGAATTTCAGGCATTTGATATTAATATAGGCGTGTTTTTTGTGTTGGCAGTTTCTTCTATTGGTGTTATAGGTGTTTTAATTGGCGGATGGGCATCCAATAATAAATATGCTTTAATTGGTGCGATGAGAAGTGGTTTGCAAACGGTAAGTTATGAATTGTCTGTTGGTTTGTCTATTCTTACTATAATATTGCTTTCGGGTTCTTTACAAATATCAGAAATTATTGAGGTGCAACGTACAGGTGGGTGGTTTATATTACAAGGTCATATACCGGCTTTTATAGCTTTTGCAATATTTATGATTGCAGGAACAGCAGAAACAAATAGAGCACCCTTTGATTTGGTAGAAGCCGAATCAGAACTAGGTGCAGGTTTCCATACAGAATATTCGGGAATGAAATTTGCATATTTCTTTTTAGCGGAGTTTATCAATATGTTTATCGTAGCAGCAATTGCAGTTACTATATTTTTTGGTGGTCATTTGTCACCTTTCGGAATTACCGAAGCTTTACCATGGTTGGGAGTATTTTGGTTTCTGTTAAAAGTTTTGGTAATTATCTTTTTAATGATGTGGTTTAGGTGGACTTTCCCTCGATTAAGAGTAGATCAATTATTAACACTGGAATGGAAATATTTATTGCCAATAAATTTATTTAATATTGTTTTTATGGCCGTAATGGTATGGTTGAATTGGACATTTTAATTTGTAGAAGAACATGAGTTATTTTTCAGATATATATAATGGGGTTAAAACATTACTCATAGGTATGAGCGTTACCGGAAAGTATTTTATAACTGCCCGTAAAACTATAATTACCCAGCAATACCCTGATAATCGTGATACATTAAAAATGTTTGATCGATTTAGAGGAGAAGTGGTAATGCCACATGATTCAATAAATGAACACAGATGTACGGGTTGTCAAAAATGTGAAATAGCATGCCCCAATGGTTCTATAGAAATTATTTGGGATAGAAAAGTAAATCCAGAAACGGGTAAAAAGAAAAAAGAAATAGACAAGCATATATACCATTTAGCCATGTGTACCATGTGTGGCTTGTGTATAGAAGCCTGCCCGACCGATGCAATAGTATGGGCACAAAATTTTGAAAATTCAGTATTTGATAGAACAAAATTGACCAAGGTATTGAATAACCCTGGTTCAAAAGTAAAAGCCGGAATAGAAGATTAACACTATGGAAAGAATTATATTTTACATAATAGCCTTGATTATGATTGTTTTCGCAATCAAATCCGTATCAAGCAGAAATATGTTACGATCAGTGATTTACCTACTTTTTGTATTGATAGGAATAGCCGGGATTTATTTTTTAGTGGATTATACATTTTTGGCGGCTGTACAATTGGCGGTCTACGCCGGAGGTGTAATTGTACTGATTATATTCTCAGTTTTATTGGTGCATCATATCGAATTAAAATTAGATGAAGCATCCTTGAAATCAAGAATTTTGGCTATTGCAATGAGTGTATTGGGCATAGGAATTACCTTATATACCATTTGGACCTATCCATTTCAAACAGTTGAAAATTATAATAGTATAGAAGTTGCCGATATTGGTAGAGGTTTACTTAGTTATGGTGATGGAGGATTTATTTTACCATTCGAGGTGATTTCTGTTTTATTAATTGCTGTAATGATTGGAGCTATTGTTATTGCAAAAGGGAAAAGGTTGGAAGAGTGAAGTTAAAGAGTTATGAGTTTTGAGATAGGAGTTTTGAGTTGAAAATTGAAAAGTTGGAAAGATGTAAGACTGAAGACAAAGTTTAGATTTATACGTTTTCACGAGCCACGAAGTATGAGTGGCGTGGTGATCTCTTTGGAGTTTTGAGTTGAAAGTTGAAACCGGTCAAAGCAAATTATGGAAGTTCAAAATCAGAGGTTTAAAGCAAAGAGTCAAAAGCCAAAAATTTGGAAGGTTTTAAAGTTAAAAGTTATAAAGTATTGGAAAATAAAAAATAAATAAAGTATGATACACGGAATTAGCATATACGAAATTTTAACCCTGTCTACTATAATTTTCTTTATAGGGCTGTATGGTTTTTTAACTCGTAAAAATTTAATAACCATGCTGTTATCAATTGAGTTAATTTTAAATGCTTCGGCGATAAATTTTGTTGTGATCAATAAATATTTGTTTCCTGAAAATTTACAAGGTGTTTTTTTTTCCCTCTTTATCGTAGCAATAGCAGCAGCAGAAGCGGCCTTAGCAATAGCAATAATTATTAACCTGTATAAATTAATCACTTCGGTTGAAGTTGTTGATACTGAAACGATGAGATACTAAAAAATAATAAATACCAGTTATGGATTTTACTTATACCATTTTAATACCTTTAATTCCGCTGGCGGTTTTCCTGCTTCTGGGAATTAATTATAATAAAATTAAACCGGCAATTTCAGGTTGGATAGGTTCTTTGGGATTATTTAGTTCTTTAGCCCTTTCGTACTATACAGCTTATCAATACTTTTTTAAAGTTGGTAAAAATACGGAGGGTGTTTACCAGCAATTTGTTTTGAAATGGAGGTGGATGAGTTTTACCGATACCCTTCAAATTGATATGGGTGTAATGATAGATCAAATTTCTGTAATGATGTTGATCGTGGTTTCCACAATTTCATTTATGGTACACCTTTACTCTAGAGGCTATATGAAAGGAGACCCAGGATACACCAAATTTTTTGCTTTTCTATCCTTATTTACCTTCTCTATGATGGGATTGGTTTTATCAGCTAATTTATTTCAGATATATATTTTTTGGGAATTGGTTGGTGTTTCCTCTTTTTTATTGATAGGGTACTATTATACAAAACCTTCCGCTGTAGCAGCAGCAAAAAAAGCATTTATCGTAACTCGTTTTGCTGATTTGGGATTTCTAATTGGAATTTTAATTGTAGGTTATTACTCGGGTACTTTTGATTTTCAAACCATCAACGCCTTAGATGGGCCAGTGATTGGCAATTGGGCGGCAACTTCATTTATGGGGCTTTCCGTTTTTACCTGGGCATTGATGTTAATCTTTATTGGTGGAGCAGGAAAATCGGCAATGTTTCCTTTACATATTTGGCTGCCAGATGCTATGGAAGGTCCAACACCAGTATCGGCTTTGATTCACGCAGCAACAATGGTGGTTGCCGGGGTGTTTTTAGTGGCTCGATTGTTCCCGGTATTTTATTTTGTTGAGGATGGTTATGCCTTAAATTTAGTGGCTTGGGTTGGCGCAATATCATCATTAATTGCGGCGATAATTGCTTTAACTCAAAATGATATAAAACGAGTTTTGGCATTTTCAACCATGTCACAAATTGGTTATATGATGCTTGCTCTAGGTGTTTCGAAATATGAAGGACACGCAGGTTTAGGATATATGGCGTCTATGTTTCACTTATTTACACATGCCATGTTCAAAGCCTTATTATTTTTAGGTGCCGGATCAATTATTCATGCTGTACATAGTAATTTCTTAAAAGATATGGGTGGTTTACGAAAATACATGCCTATAACACATATTACTTTTTTAATTGCAGCTTTGTCTATTTCAGGATTTCCCGGTTTTGCAGGCTTCTTTAGTAAAGATGAAATATTAGCAGCAGCCTTTGAACAAAACAAAATTATATACATTATCACTGTAATTGTTGCTGGCTTAACGGCTTTTTATATGTTTAGGTTGTATTTCGGAATTTTTTGGGGAAAAGATAAAAAATATGAACATACACCACATGAGTCACCTTGGTCTATGACATTTCCTTTGTTGTTCTTAGCGTTTATGAGTATTGCCGCAGGATACATCCACTTTAGTGAATATATATCAGCAGATAATAAACCATTTGAAGCACATTTAAATTATTCTTTAGCAGCTATTGCAGTTACTGTAGGGCTTTTAGGAATATTATTGGCATATATATTTTATAAAAAGCCAAGTAGTTTTCCAGATAAAATATCTAAATCTTTTGGCAATATTTACAAATGGTCTTACCATAAATTTTATATGGATGAAGTTTATTTATTTATAACAAAAGAAATTATTTTTAAAAGAATATCAACACCATTCGCTTGGTTTGACAGGCATATAGTTGATGGAACTATGAACCTAATTGGTAATTCTACGGTTGCAACTTCTAAAACAATTAAAGGTTTACAATCGGGAAAAGTGCAAGATTATGCTTTTGCATTTATTGCCGGTGCAGTGATTTTAGCAATGATTTTTATTTATAACTGGATTATTTAACACAGCAATGGATATACTAACTTTATTTGTAATAGTGCCAGTAATCACCCTAATAGTATTGGTGTTTACAAAAAATTTAAAACAAGCACGACTTGTTTCGGCAATAGGAATGACCATTCAGTTATTGATGTCAATTAATTTGGTGTTTGCCTATATTAAAGAAAAAAAAATCAATGATGATATTATGGTCTTTATGAAAGATTATGTATGGTTTGAACATTTTAATATTCATTATACCATAGGAGTTGATGGTATTTCAGTAGCGATGCTTGTATTAACTTCTATTGTAGTTTTGGCTGGGGTATTTATTTCTTGGATAACCGATGATTTACCAAAAGAATTTTTTATTGCCTTAATCGTTTTAGCGACAGGTGTATTTGGGTTCTTTATTTCTATTGATTTATTCACTTTGTTCGTGTTTTATGAAATAGCTGTAATTCCCATGTATCTATTGATAGGTATTTGGGGAAGTGGCCCTAAAGAATATTCAGCCATGAAATTAACTTTGATGTTAATGGGGGCGTCTGCTATATTGTTAGTAGGCATATTAGGAATTTATTTCAATTCAAATGCTGATGGAGGTGCTTTGACTTTTAATATTTTAGAAATAGCTAAAGTTAATATTCCGCTTGACGCGCAAAAATTATTTTTCCCATTAACTTTTATCGGATTTGCTGTTATTGGCGCTCTATTTCCATTTCATACCTGGTCGCCTGATGGTCACGCCTCTGCACCAACAGCAGTATCCATGCTTCATGCAGGAGTTTTGATGAAATTAGGTGGTTATGGTGTATTTAGAGTAGCGATGTATTTATTGCCTTTAGGGGCTTTGAGTTGGTCTAGTTTTTTTATAGTTCTCTCCGTAATCGGAGTTTTTTACGGAGCTCTGGCTGCTGTAAAACAAACGGATTTAAAATACATCAACGCTTACTCTTCCGTGAGTCATTTAAGTATGGTATTATTTGCCTTATTGATGTTGAATAAAACATCATGGAATGGCGCCATTTTACAATCTTTATCACATGGGTTTATGACAGCACTATTTTTTGCTTTAATAGGAATGCTTTATGGTCGAACACATACGAGAGATGTTACTAAAATGGGAGGTTTGTTAAAAGTAATTCCTTTTATTTCTGTGATGTATGTCATTGCTGGTTTGGCATCTTTAGGTTTGCCCGGGTTTAGTGGGTTTATGGCAGAAATGCAAATATTTGTAGGTGCTTTTCAGCATGAAGATATGTTTCATAGAGTAGCAACAATAATTACGATATCGGCAATAGTGGTAACAGCAGTATATATATTAAGAGCTGTTGGAATGATGTTAATGGGACCAATAAAAAATGAGGCGCATTTAGATTTGCCAAAAGCAACTTGGTATGAAAGAACCGGTGTTATTTTACTTTTAATTCCGATTTTATTTATGGGTATAACCCCAATCTGGATCAGTGATTTGATAAGAGAAAGTATAGCACCGTTTATTGAAAGGATGATGTAAAAAATATCTGGTAGTAAGTAGTAAGTAGTAAGTAGTAAGTAGTAAGTAGTAAGTAGTAAGTAGTAAGTAGTAAGTTGAAAGGGAGGAAGTACCAAGTACCAGATACTAAGTACCAGACACCAAATTTTAAAAATTATGAACTTAGAAAATTTTTTATTAATGCGCCAAGAGCTGGTTTTACTGGCTGTAATATTACTTTTAGTGATAGGCGAAATATTTTCAAATAATAAAAAAGGCTTGGTAAATTTTGCTTTGGCATTATTTACAATACATACAGTTGTTGGTTTTTTGCCTTTAGCAGAAGGTAACTTATTTGGTGGTAGTTTTAGAACCTCTACCTTAATGCATATGTTTAAAAATGTTTTAAATGTTGGCGTATTAATAATTATCCTACAATCAGCAGATTGGATTAAGGATAAGGTTGTTGCATCAAATAAGTCAACTGAGTTCTTTATATTGATGTTTTCATCTTTACTAGGCATGTATTACATGATCTCCTCAGGTGATTTCTTGATGTTTTATTTAGGATTAGAACTTTCAGCACTCCCTGTAGCCGCTTTGGTTGCTTTTGAAACATCAAAAAGAATATCGGCTGAGGCCGGAATAAAATTTATATTTTCGGCAGGTCTGGCATCCGGAACTTCTTTATTTGGAGTTTCACTACTTTATGCCACTACCGGAACCATTTATTTTGAAGAATTTGCAAATATTATAAGTTATTCAAATCTTGGTGTATTGGGATTTGTATTTTTCTTTGCAGGATTAGGGTTTAAAATATCTTTGGTTCCATTCCATTTTTGGACTGCAGATGTTTATGAAGGGGCACCAATAGGAGTGACTTCATATTTATCGGTAATTTCAAAAGGATCGGCTGTAATGATTTTAATGATTATTTTGTTTACAGTAATGAAACCATTTGAATTGGTAACACAAAATATGCTTTATATTGTTGCTGTAGCTACTATGTTTATAGGTAATTTATTTGCAATTAGACAACAAAATATGAAACGATTATTGGCGTTTTCGTCTATTGCACAAGCTGGTTTTATTTTGCTTGGTTTAATTTCAAATGATCAATTAGGCGTTGCAACAGTGGTTTATTTTGTATCGATTTATGTATTTACAAACCTAGCAGCGTTTGGTGTAGTTCAGGCAATTTCTTTAAAAACAGGTAAAGAAAATATAGATGATTATAATGGCTTGTATCGTACAAACCCCAAATTGAGTATGGTAATGATGGTCGCTCTGTTTTCTTTAGCAGGTATACCACCAGTTGCTGGTTTTTTCGGAAAATTTTTCTTATTCACAGCTGCGGCAAGTCAAGGCTTATATTTGTTAGTTTTTATAGCCGTAGTAAATGCAACCATATCACTTTATTATTATTTATTGGTAATAAGAGCCATGTTTTTACGTAAAAGTGAAACAGCAATTCCTTATTTTAAAAGTGGAATTTATATGAGATTAGGTTTGATCATCGCGGTAGCGGGTGTGATTATTATTGGACTATACAGTCCGATATACGATTATATCTTCGAACTCAGTAAATTTTAATCTCTCATTATTTTAATGAAAAGAATCAAATTAGAACAACTAGTAATAAAAAAATATGGCATTAGCAGGTAAACATACATTTGGTGCAATAGGAGAACAAAGAGTTACTTTTATAGAAAAGAAAATTGAAGAGGGCCGAAAAGAATTTTTGAAAAAGTTATTAGAAGTAAATGGTTTTGAAGTAATTATTCAAGAAGAAAAAATAAAAACAGAAGAAGATCCACAGTTGTATACAGTTGCCGTTACCGATATGGTTTTTAACCCTACCGTTCAAGTTTTTGAAAGACGGTTAAAAACAATAGATGGTAAATATATAGTTAATCAAGATTACTGGAACCAAAAAACAGAAGATACGAATCCGAGCTACTGGAAGAATTCGTAAAGAAGGTACTTTATTCATAACAAATCATCCTTGTCCGATAAAAGATATAAGACCGCTCCGCTTTAAGAACAAAGAATATAGACTTGATTGTTCTGTAGTAAGAAGTAAGTAGTAAGAAGTGAGAGAGAAGAGAATACACAATACCAAATACCAAGTACCTGATACCTAATACCAAATTTTATGTAATGATTTTCTTTTTTATTGAATATATGATATAATTCATTTTGTTTATTGATTTATTTTTATATATTAATAAATCAATATAAATAATTAAAAAACACTGATAGACAATCTATTAGGTGGTAAAAGGAGGTAGTTTTTAAATGAATATACTTAATATAAGTGCCGAATGCTTTCCAATTGCTAAAGTTGGGGGTTTGGCAGATGTTGTTGGGGCATTGCCAAAATATCAAAATAATTCAGGAATTTCCGCTAAGGTGATAATGCCTTATTATGTGAATTCATTTACAAAAAGCAATGCTTTTGATGCTATTTTTAAAAATAAATTAACACTTGGTACTAAGGTGTTTAAATTCCAAATTCTACAATTAAAACGCGATCTTGGTTATCCAGTTTATATGGTAAAAATCAAGGGATTATTAGATCGAGAGCAAGTGTATTCTTATGAAGATGACACGGAGCGATTTTTAGCTTTTCAAATAGCCGTATTGGATTGGGTTTTGGCAAGTAAAGTTAAACCTACATTGATACACTGTCATGATCATCATACCGGTTTTGTTCCTTTTATGATGTCGCATGCTAAGAAATATAAAGCTTTAAAAGAAATTCCAACAGTATTAACCATCCATAATGCGCAATATCAAGGCCAGTTTGGTTTTGAAAAAGTTAATTATTTACCCGATTTTGATAGTTCAAAAAAAGGTTTATTAAACTGGGATGGGCAAATTAATCCTTTGGCAGCAGCTATTAAATGCGCTTGGCATATCACTACGGTTTCGCCTAGTTATTTGAAAGAATTATCAAAAAAAGCTAATGGTTTAGAAAGTTTATTGTTGAACGAAAAATCTAAATCTACTGGTATATTAAATGGTATTGATGATAAAGTATGGGATCCTGAAAAGGATGCCTTGATTAGTAAAAACTATTCCGTGAAAACGGTACAATCAGGAAAAAAAGTGAGTAAAAACAAATTGTGTAAGCAATTTGGATTTGATAAAAACAAACCTTTATTTTCATTTATTGGTAGGCTGGTTTATGAAAAGGGGGCAAATCTATTTCCTGATATTTTTTATAAAGCACTATTAAATAATGACATAAGTATTTTGGTTCTTGGCTCTGGAGATAAAAAAGTGGAAGCTAATTTAAAAGCATTGGAGGCTCATTTTAAAGGCAAATACAATGCTTTTATAGGTTATGATGAGAATTTAGCACATGAAATATACGCCGGATCTGATTTTTTATTGATGCCATCTAGAGTGGAACCTTGTGGTTTAAATCAGATGTACGCATTGCGATATGGAACAATTCCAATCGTTAGAAGAGTAGGGGGGCTAAAAGATACCATTATAGATATTGGAGACAAAGGAGGCTTTGGTATATGTCATGAAGAAACCACAGTAAAGGATGTGTGTTTTTCGATTGAAAGAGGAGCTTTATTTTATGAAAATCAGAAAGAATTTAGAAAAATAAGAAAAAAGTGTATGAAAATTGACCATTCATGGGATAAATCAGCTCAAAAATATATATCTTTATATAAATCATTAATACCTTGAAAATATGTTTGATAAAAAAGTTTTAGCAATTATTTTAGGTGGAGGTCAGGGATCTCGACTTTACCCTTTAACAGAAAGTAGATCTAAACCGGCTGTACCAATTGCTGGGAAATACAGATTGGTAGATATACCTATTTCTAATTGTATCAATTCCGATATCAAACGAATTTATGTACTTACTCAGTTTAATTCAGCCTCTTTAAACCGGCATATTAAAGACACATATCATTTTAGTTTTTTTAGTAAGGCATTTGTAGATGTATTAGCTGCAGAACAAACACCACATAATGAAGGATGGTTTCAGGGCACTGCAGATGCAGTTAGACAAAGTTTACATCATTTTAAAAGACATGATTTTGATTATGCCTTGATTCTATCAGGAGATCAATTGTATCAGATGGATTTTAATTTGATGATCGAGGAACACGTAAAGAATAAAGCCGCAATTTCTATTGCAACAATTCCTGTAAACGCAAAAGAAGCAACATCATTTGGAATTTTAAAAGCCAATGATAAAAATGTAATTACTTCATTTATTGAAAAACCCGAAGCAAAATTATTGAAAGACTGGACATCGGAAGTTAGTGAAGAAATGCAATCAGAAAATCGTAATTACCTAGCTTCTATGGGAATATATATATTCAATAGAAAATTACTGTTTGAGTTATTAGCAGATCCTAACACCGTAGATTTTGGTAAAGAGATCATACCAAATTCTATTGATAAGCATAAAGTAACAAGTTATCAATATGAAGGGTACTGGACCGATATTGGTAATATAGATTCATTTTTTGAAGCAAATATTGGATTGACCGATGATTTACCAAAGTTTGATTTGTATGATAAAGATAAAAGAGTTTATACACGTGCGAGAATGTTACCCACTTCAAAAGTGTCAGGTACCACTTTAAATAAAACTGTTATTGCTGAAGGATGTATCATACAAGCTGCAAAAATTGAGCGATCGGTTATTGGTATTAGATCTAGAATAGGCAATGAATCTACTGTAATCAATACCTATATGATGGGTAATGACTCCTATGAGTCTCTTGAAGATATTGAAACAAATAAAAAAGATATTTTAATGGGGATTGGTGAAAGGTGTTTTATAAAAAATGCTATAATTGATAAGAATTGTCGAATAGGTGATGATGTAAGAATTAATGGAGGGCCTCATTTAAAAGATATTGAAACGGATACTTATGTGGTAAGAGACGGTATTGTGGTAATAAAAAAAGGAGCAGTTATCCCTAAGGGATTTGTAATTTAATTAAAATAAAAATATGGCAAAAGTTATTGCGCACTCACTATTTACCGAATTTGATATTGACCTTTTTAAGGCGGGTAAGCATTTTAAACTATATGAAAAATTTGGAGCTCATGCCATTACATTAAAGGGTGATAAAGGTATTTATTTTGCAGTTTGGGCACCAACAGCAAAATCTGTTTCTGTAATAGGAGATTTTAATTATTGGAATGATAAACAGCACAAGTTAAATGTTCGATGGGATGCACCGGGTATTTGGGAAGGGTTTATACCACATGTTGAAAATGGAATGAGGTATAAATTTAAAATAAGATCTAGCAATAATAATATCATTTCAGAAAAAGCAGATCCTTATGCCTTTTCATGTGAAAACCCTCCAAACACAGCCTCAATTGTTCATGATGTCCCATCTTATTCATGGAAGGATAAGGATTGGATGTCTTATAGAAAAGATAAAAATGGTTTAGATAAACCTTATGCTGTTTATGAAGTGCATTTGGGTTCTTGGATGCGAAATACGGAAGATAATAGCTTTTTAAGTTATAAAGACCTTGCAAATAAATTGGTTGCTTATCTTAAAAAAATGCATTTCACGCATGTAGAGTTTATGCCGATAATGGAATACCCATATGACCCATCTTGGGGATATCAACTGGTTGGTTATTTTGCGCCTACTTCGCGCTTTGGAAGTCCGCAAGATTTTAAATTTTTGATAGATAAATTACACCAAAATGACATTGGAGTTATT
This sequence comes from Flavobacteriaceae bacterium, assembly GCA_021647985.1. GTDB lineage: Bacteria > Bacteroidota > Bacteroidia > Flavobacteriales > Flavobacteriaceae > Lutimonas. The sequence continues at coordinate 53,998 of JAKITQ010000014.1, forward strand.
TTAGATTGGGTTCCATCACATTTTCCATCAGATGATCATGGTTTAGGTTTTTTTGATGGCAGTCATTTGTATGAACATCCCGACCCAAGAAAAGGTTATCACCCTGATTGGAAAAGTTTAATTTTTAATTATGGCCGTAACGAGGTACGATCATTTTTAATTAGCAACGCCTTTTTTTGGTTAGATAAATTTCATATTGATGGTTTACGCGTAGATGCTGTAGCTTCTATCGTATATTTAGATTATTCTAGAGAAGAAGGAGAATGGGAACCAAATGAGTTTGGTGGGAATGAAAATTTAGATGCGGTTTCTTTTTTAAAAGAATTGAACCAAGGTATTTATAAGAATTTCGATGGCGTTCAAACCATGGCCGAAGAATCTACAGCGTTTCCTATGGTAAGTAGGTCGGTTTCAAGTGGGGGATTAGGATTTGGTATGAAATGGATGATGGGTTGGATGCACGATACCCTGCAATTTTTTTCAAAAGAGCCTGTACATCGAAAATTTCACCAAAATGACATAACAAATAGTTTAAATTATGCTTTTACTGAAAACTTTATGTTGCCATTATCTCATGATGAAGTTGTTTATGGTAAAAAGTCTTTGTTAAATAGAATGCCAGGTGATGAGTGGCAAAAATTCGCCAATTTAAGATTGCTATATGGATTTATGCTAACACACCCGGGGGCGAATTTAATTTTTATGGGTGGAGAATTTGGTCAGTCTGAAGAATGGAATTTTTCACAAAGTTTGGATTGGCATTTGTTGCAATATAAGCCGCATAATGGTATGCAACAGTTTGTAAAAGAAATGAATTTACTGTATAAAAATACGCCAGCCTTATATGAAAAAGCTTTTAGTAATGAAGGCTTCGAATGGATAAATTATGGAGATGATGAAAATTCTGTAATATCTTTTATTCGTAAAGGCCATGATATGATTAATGATGTTATAGTGGTTTGTAATTTTACTTCTGTAATAAGAAAAGATTATAGAATTGGTTTGCCTCATAAAGGGTTTTTAAAACAAATTTTAAATAGTGATTTAAAAAAATATTTTGGTAGTGGAATAAACAGTACTAAAAAAATAAAAATAGAAAACATTGCATGGAATGGTAAAGCATTTTCTGCATCAATTACATTACCACCTCTTGGAATATTGGCCTTCCAAATACAATGACTTTAAATATAAAATTTAAAAAACACCTTTATTTTTTATTGAATCAATAATATAAAGGTGTTTTTTTTGATAAAAAAATCGTATAAAATACCTGAAAATTAGTAGGTTTGCACGTTTATTTAATAACTTAAGATGATCATAAATACTGAACTAGAGAAAAAGGGAAATCTTTTTCCAAGCAAAATAATATCCTGTAAAAAAGATGTGGATACATTCTATTTTACTTCAGAAAATAATGTAATATTACAGATAACAGTATTGAGAGATAGTGTTTTACGATTTAGATATGCAACAAATAAAAACTTGGAAGCTGATTTTTCTTATGCTATAGATAATAATGCCAGTAGAGGTTATAATAACTTACACACCAAAGAGAATAAGGAATATTACACAATAATAACATCTAAGTTGATTTGTAATATTCAAAAAAAGGATTTAAGGGTTGCTATTTATGACGTTTTAGATAATACATTGATTTGTGAAGATGAATTTGGTTTTCACTGGGAAGAAAGTTATGAGCATGGAGGTAATATTGTAAAAATGAGCAAAGCAGCTCAAGACGGCGAAAGTTATTACGGACTGGGAGATAAACCTGTTCATTTGAATCTTAGAGGGAAACGTTTTGAAAACTGGGCTACTGATTCTTATGCTTATGGTAGAAATACAGACCCAATTTATAAAACCATACCTTTTTATATAGGTTTACACCATAAAAAATCATACGGAATATTTTTTGACAATACTTTTCGTTCATTTTTTGATTTTTGTGAAGAAAGAAGACATGTAACTAGTTTTTGGGCACAAGGTGGAGAAATGAATTATTATTTTATTTATGGCCCTAAAATGAATGATGTGATTTCCAGTTATTCTGATTTGACCGGAAAACCTGAACTGCCACCTATGTGGGCTTTGGGATATCATCAATGTAAATGGAGCTACTACCCTGAATCAAAAGTTACCGAAGTAACCAATAAATTTAGAGAACTAAAAATACCCTGTGATGCCATTTATTTAGATATAGATTATATGGAAGGGTTTCGTTGTTTTACCTGGAATAAAACCTATTTCCCTAATCCAAAAAAGATGGTTAGTGATTTGAACGAAAAAGGCTTTAAAACGGTGGTGATTATTGATCCGGGTATAAAAGTAGATGAAGATTATAAAATTTATAAGGAGGGTATTGAGAATGATTATTTCTGTAAAAGAGCAGATGGACCTTATATGAAAGGAAAGGTGTGGCCTGGAGAGTGTTATTTTCCTGATTACACCAATCCAAAAGTAAGAAAATGGTGGGCGAGCCTCTTCAAAGAGCTCATCTATGAAATAGGCGTTAAAGGGGTTTGGAATGATATGAATGAGCCAGCTGTGATGGAAGTGCCAAATAAAACTTTTCCTGATGATGTACGTCATGATTATGATGGCAACCCATGTAGTCACAGAAAAGCGCATAATATTTATGGTATGCAAATGGCTAAAGCGACTTATGAAGGTTTAAAAAAATACTCATATCCAAAGCGCCCATTTGTAATTACTCGTTCTGCTTATTCTGGAACCCAAAGATACACTTCAACGTGGACTGGTGATAACGTAGCCACATGGGAACATTTATGGATTGCCAATATTCAGGCACAACGTATGGCGCTTTCAGGATTTTCATTTGCAGGATCTGATATTGGGGGTTTTGCCGAGCAGCCAACAGGTGAATTGTATACAAGATGGATTCAATTGGGCGTTTTTCATCCTTTTTGCAGAACACATTCCTCTGGAGATCATGGTGAACAAGAACCTTGGACATTTGATAATGAAGTGGTTGGTATTGTAAGAAAATTTATTGAAATTCGATACCAGTTGTTACCTTATTTATATACTTCTTTTTGGCGCTATATTCAAGAAGGAATTCCTATTTTAAAATCATTGGTCTTATTTGATCAAGATGATTTGCAAACACATAATCGAACAGATGAGTTTGTTTTTGGTGAAAAAATATTGATTTGCCCGATAATTGAACCCAATGCCAAGGGAAGAAGAATGTATATCCCGAAAGGAAAATGGTTTAATTATTGGGATGATACGAAAATAGAAGGAGGTAAAGAAACCTGGGTCGATGCCGATATTGACAGTATGCCTATTTTTGTTAAAGAAGGCGCAATTATACCTAAATATCCTATACAACAATATGTTGGTGAGAAAACAATAGAAGAATTAACGCTTGATGTTTATTATAAAAAAGGTAAAGAAAAAAGTGAGTTGTATGAAGATGATAATGATGGTTATGACTATAAAAAAGGGCGTTTTAGTTTGCGCCATTTTAATTTAGTTGGAAAGAAAGAAGAATTAATTATTCAGCAACATAAATCGGGTAAGTTTATTACGAGTTATACTACCTTTAAAATTAAGTTACATGGTTTACCGTTTAATATTAAAAAAATTCAGGTAGATAATGAAGAAATAGCTTTTGAAGATGTAAAAGTAAATGGAGATAATACCATTATCATTTCAAAAGATTTTACCGAATTGCATATTATTGGAGATTTATAGTATTATTCGTGAGACTCTAAAAAATTAATTTCAGTTTTTTAGTTAGTCGAACTAATCCCGCTTCTTGTACTGAACTTGTTTCAGTATCTAGCGGGATCTTGGTTAACCTGCCTGCCTGCCTGCCTGCCTGCCGGCAGGTCAATGTCAATAAGTTAAGCTTAATATTTTAACAAACGTTATCGGGTTTCAGAATTTATTAGTTAAAATGCAAACTCAAAAGTACAAATTCCTAATTTTTTATCAGTGATTTTCCCTTGATAAATCGAGGCATAGATTTTTAACCTATTTTTTTGATTTAGGAGCATAGGATTCCATTCACAAAAATTGTGTTGAAAAAATAATAAAGATTGGTTTACTTCTTTATAGAGGCAAATATGTTCTGTGATACCTTCTCTTTTTTTGTTTATTTCTTTCAAAAGATCTGTTCGGCCTTATAGGTAAAAGATTTGATAAAAATAATTGAATGAGCTTGTCCAGTATCTTAATGATATTTGACTTTGTAAAAAGCATTGCTAATGTTTCTTTAACTTTTGCAAGCGACGTAGTAATATTGATCTGGTATTTATATTTTGTTTTATTTGTTTTTCTATCAATCTGATCCTCTAGTGATGAGGACAAAATAGAAGTGATATTTCCTATCAGAATATTCGCATAAAAATCCTGATATATTGCAATAATGGTTTTGCCTGAGAAATTTTCAAGTTGTAAACGGTGCTTATCCTTTTTATAGGATTCTTCTATATCCCATCTTAATTGATAAAGCTTCTTAAAGACCGTATGTTTGTATTGTTCATTATCTAAAAGGGATGTAATTAAAACTTCTTTTTCTCCAGATGAAAGCGTAACACAAACAAACCTGCATTTTATAGGTTCAACAACTACATTTTGATTCATGTATTTTCTTTTTAAATTCTTACCGGGTTTTATTTCAGCTATAATCTCTTTTTTACCACTCTCTACAAGTTCCTTTGCAACATTCCAAGTAGATATAGCAACCCTTGCACAGAAATGGCAATCCTTTGCAAGAATATTTTTGAATAGATCAAATGAAGGATATCCTCTGTCAAGTAGGATTAAATCTCCCTTACTACAAAACTCCAGGTGCTCATTAGCCAAAGCATGTTCACCAATTTTAAGGTTGACTAACTTTGCATCAATGCTCACCTTATTAAGGACATCATATGCTTTTGATATTCTCGCTAAAACAATTGTCTTATTCATTCTATTACTAGTATACTCTCCAAATTCATTAATGGTATGAATTGTCTTTGGTAATATTGCCTGAGACCCATCAATTGCTATTAACCTATGACCTTTCCATTTTTTAATAGTATAATTTGAATAAAAATGATCAACACAATCATTATTTAGCGCTACAAAAGCATCAGGATTTATTTTTACTCTTGCTTGTGAAAAACACTTTGAGTAGCGAACTGTTCGGTTATTTCTTTATCATTATATGATTTAAAAAACCCGTCCAGTTCTCTTTGTATAGAACTTTGCAGGGAAGAGATAATAAATAATGAAAGGGATTTAAAGGTAAAGCTCCTTTTTCGAGTAAAATCTGTAGGATTGCTCTTGTGTGTTGATATAAAATCAGAATTTGTTAACTTATTTTCCAGTAAATCAACTAGTTTGGCATGATTTTTAAATTTTTGTCTGGTACTTGGATAATTTTCTTAAATTTGTCATAATTGTATATTTTATTGGTTTAACATACTTAAATATACGAATTAACCTGCTAATACACAATTATTTAGCAGGTTATTTTCCTTAACTTATTGACATTGGCCGGCAGGTACCTCGACCCTTGGGTCGATTCCTATTATTGGGTTCAGGTCTTGCCTTGGGATTTAACCTTTTATCAAAGAAAACACTATGTCATTCCCGCTTTCTCGAGAATGACATAGTATAAAATATATTTTATTGCGTATCCGCTTTATCTTTCTTTTCAATAAAAGCATTACCTACCAAAAAGAGTCCTCCAAATAAAAATATCATAGAAGGAAATGCCACATCTTCATCCAACGCTGTATAACTGGACAATAAAGATCCAACCAGTATGCCTGTGCCAATACCAACGGCGAGCATTCCAAACTTTAAAGTTAGATTTGTAAAATTTCTTTTTTTAGTTGCAAATAGAGATGCGTCGGCACCTTTTTCTATCAATGCCATTCGTTCTTTGTTTCTTGTACTGATCCACACATAAAATATTCCGAATATTGATGAGAATACTATTAACGGGATTAAAATTGCTTCTGCCATAATTTTAAATTTTTGTTGTTATTTTGTTATTATGACGTGGTGGGTTAAGTATTGGTTACATTTTTAGTTTAAATAAATAAATCGCAGTCAATCTGTAACCAAATGATTTACATTGCCGTCTTATACCTTAATGGACAAAACTTCTGATCAATATTATATTGATAAAATTTTACTTGGTGATACCAATGCTTATACTTATTTAATTGATAAGTATAAGAATATGGCTTTCACCATTGCCATAAAAATTGTCAAAAACACTGAAGATGCTGAAGAGGTTGCTCAAGATAGTTTTTTAAAAGCCTATGAAAAATTGGCATCCTTTAAGGGAGATTCTAAATTTTCAACATGGTTATACACTATCGTATATAGAAATTCAATATCAAAAATCCGTAAAAAGAAAATTATTACTACAGATATAGATAGTTATATTATAGAAAATCACAGTACTGATTTAGAGTTTCCGCAAATTGAAGCAATTAAAAAGGGAGAACAAAAAAAATATGTAACCGAGGCCATTAATAACTTATCTGAAACAGATGCTTTTTTAATAACCCTTTATTATATGAACGAAAGCTCGGTAGAAGAAATAGAACAAATAACAGGTTTTAGTAAATCTAACATAAAAGTAAAATTATTTAGAGCTAGGAAAAAATTGTATAATGAATTATCTTTACTTTTAAAAGATGAATTAAAAGCAATAATGTGATGCAAGAGAAAAATAAAAATATCGATAAATTCATTAGAGATGGGATGAATCTTGAAAGCGCTTCTTTAGATTTTTCAAATAAAATCATGTCTCAAATCCATGTGGCTGAAACGGAAAAAGAAAAAGCCTTGTCTACAATATTGCAAAAATACACACATGAAGAGCCATCTGTATATTTTGCTCAAAATATATTGTCTAAAATTGAAATGTCGGCAAGCTCAACTAAATACGAACCCATTATAAGTAAAAAAGTTTGGTATTTTGTAATTACTTTTTTATTGGCAATAATGATCTATGTAGCTTCTTTTATCGAAGAAACTTCCAGTCAATTAAAAATAGTTAATGAAAATATACATAAAATTGGGGATTTATTTTTATTTGAGTTGCCCGAAATAATATCCTCTCCCGTACTAGCTTTAAGTTTATTTGCTTTGAGTTCTTTGTTGTTTTTGGATTATTTTTTTCAAAACAGAAAGTTTTCTTAAACTAGGTTTTCGTCAAATTTCTCATGTCCAAAATAGTATTATATTCATATGGTTTAGTTGCCTGTAAAAAAAATCAATTTTTTTTTAAAAAATGCTTGCAAGAATATTAAAAACAATTATATTTGCACACCGAAAAAGGAAAATAAATCCCTCCTTACCTGCCTGCCGGCGGGCAGGGCTCAGACTGAGCTTTGGCACAACCGGTAGCATGTAAATATAGGATGTCAAAACAGACATTAAAATTATTGAAAATTCCTCCTTAGCTCAGTTGGTTAGAGCATCTGACTGTTAATCAGAGGGTCCAAGGTTCGAGTCCTTGAGGAGGAGCTTAGTAATAAAAGGCTTGCAAGAAATTGCAAGCCTTTCTTGTTTTTTATTAATACAAAATTGGACAACATTATTTTATTTATAGAAATTAAAATATTATGCATCTATTAAACTAGATGCAACTCCCGCAGGGATTCCAGTTTGTAAAAAGCTAGGCTTTGTGGAAGAACATGAAATTTGTAGAATGATATACCCAAACTAAATATCTTTTCGGTTTTTTTACTCTTTCTTTTCCCCTTTCTCTTCGTTAAAATTTTAAACCATAACACAGGCTATGATTGAAAATTTTGCCTTGATAAAAGAAAAAAATAAATTTGTCAAAATTCCAGAAAAGCTATTTAGTTTGGGTATATCAATAAAGCGATCCTATAAAGTTAATGATGAGAGGAAAACAAATGACACCATTAACATATCACAAATAATGGAAAATGATATTTCTAACATAGCCGATGTAGATGAATCGTTTTTTGGAGTTAATAGATTAAACTTATTTAAATTTCTATTTAAGAATCTGAAAGAAATTTGTCTTCAAATAAAGCAAGAAAATAAATTAAAAGCTTATGTTTTTGGCCGCAAAGAAAGTAATTATATTCAAATAGGACCAATCATTGCAAATTCAACAGCATTGGCTAAAAAATTACTTTGCGAAACATTTATTAAATTGAAAGAACATTCCTTGGTCATAGATATTTTATTAGACAAAACCAAACTAAAAGATTGGTTACTCTCTATAGAGTTTACTCATCAACGAAGTTTTACAAGAATGTATTTAAAATCAAATAAGTACACTGGTAAGATTGAAAACCAATATTTAATAAGTGGTCCAGAATTTGGATAACTAAACCAGATTAAAAAAAACAAAAACTAATTTTTTAGAGTCTCACAAATAATACAAGAAATTATTAACGCATCCACCTATCTAAATTTTCAGCAATAAAGTTATCATCATTTAATTCAGGGTATATAGCATATACTCTATCTATTTCTTTTTTTTGACCAGGACTTAATATTTCATTTGGGTTTATTGTA
>JAKITQ010000015.1 GCA_021647985.1 Flavobacteriaceae bacterium
TACTTTTACTAAACGTTTTATCTCTATTTAGATTGTAACCAATGCATTAAAAATTTATCATAAACTTCATAATAAGGTTTTTCTACTCCTATATTGTGTAAAATCATTTCTTTTTTTTGTAAACTATCTAGCCCTTTACGAACAGCGGAAGCATTACCAACTTTATATTTACTAATAAAATTTTGAGAGTTTGGTTGCGTTAACCGCCCTTCTTTTGCAACCGCTTTTAACAATTGCCACTGTTGTGCGGTAAGTAAGCTTCTGTATTGATAAAATTTTCCTTCTTGTGTTTGCAGTAATTTTGCTGCTATTATTTTTATATTTTTTAGTGATATATTTTGTTCTGAGCCAACAAATATTTCTTTACTAAACTTTTGTGTATAAAAAGTATGTAGCATTGTCCAATCACAAATAAACTTTACTGCATCGGGCGCTATATTTTTATCGTATTTTCGGAACATTTTAGTAATAAATTTACTATATTTTTTTTCTTCAATAGTGTTTAAATGCATATAAGAACAACTAGCAAAAAACGGACGTTTGGCATCATTAAAGATTTGATGCATTTTAGTTTGGTCGCTACCACAAAATATAAAAGAAGTATTTTTTAATGCTTGGATATGTGTTCTTAAAGATGCTTCAATATTTTTTTCGGGGTAACTAAGTATTTGCTGAAATTCATCAATTGCAAAAACTACTTGTATATTTTGGTTGTCAATAAAAGAAAATAGACTAGTAAGTGTGTTTTGTTGATGTACTGCTAATGACGAATCGAGACTAATATTGGGCATACCAGTTAATTCATCAAAACTAATTACTGGTCGAAGCGATTGAATAGCTGTAATTATTTTTTTACCCAAGCTGCTTTTTACAGGAAATGCATTATAGATAGAAGTAGCCAACCTATTTATGAAATCAATTTTATTAGTGGTATCAAAAACATCTACATAAATGCAAACTATATTTTTTTCTTTTTTAAGTTGATAAAAAACATGTTTAATTAACCCTGTTTTCCCTAATCTTCTAAAAGCAAAAAGGGTTACATTGGTTTGATTGTGAATATAATCAATCAATTGATGGGCTTCATTTTCTCTGTCACAAAAATAGGTAGGATTAATATAACCCGTTTCAATAAAAGGGTTGTATAATTTTTTCATAACCCAAAGGTAATGAAAATTACTTAATTATACAAAAGGTATTATACAAAAAGTATAATACTAAATTATTTTATTCTTACTACATTGCCCAGTCGATCAATATTTAATTTCCAGCAAATTTCTTTTATCATTATACCCCTTAGATCTCTCTCTGTTTTATTCAATGTTGAAAATTCAAATTTATTTTTAATTGATGTAGCTATACAGTTTGGTATACATTGAAGTTTATTTTGAGTTGTACTCACCATTTTATAAACTCTGCTTACTTGCTCTTTCGTTAAGCTATCAAAATTAACCAAACTTGGATTTTCTTGTTCATCATTGGTTGGTACATATACCAAATCGTTTGGCGATAAAGAGAATAAAAACTGTACAGGTATTTCTTTTTTACCAACTTTTAATATATTTTTAATAGGTATTTTGGTACGTTCATTTTTTGGTAAATGTGCTACCTGTTTTTGGTGCTCAATTACTTCGTTTAAAGGTATGGTTTCGTAATGTCGCTTGCCTTCTTCATCATTGTAAATAGCAAAAAAAAGGTTGGTGCCTTTTGCCGCTTCAACATATTTATCTTTTCTATTACCTTTTAAGCCTACATTAAATTTATTACCTACTTCGTAAAGTCTAACTTTATAAATGGGTAGGTGTTTTTTACCGTCATTTAATTTGAAAATATTTTTATTTAATGCCTCTATACCTTCAATAGAAAAAGCCAAATCAAATTGTTCTTTGCCTTTTTCATCTATATAGTTTTTTACATGATTTTCTAATATTTTTTGAATACCTGTATCGGTAACACTTTCTAAATGTTTTCGAGTAAACTTATCGGTTAAAGCTGTTCTGGTTGCAGTTGCTTCTATGTTTTCATAAATTAATATTTTCTTAACCTCTTTATCATCTACTTTAATTGGGTTTTTTTTTAAATGAGCTTTTGCCTTTTTTAAATCTTTATCAAATAAGCTAAAAGCATTTATAATTTTATGTTTAATAGTTTTATCTACAATCATGCTGTAGTTATCAAGCGCTGTGTTTAAGTTTACAAAGCCCTTTTTCCTTTTTAAAATTACTTTACCCGAAACCGTTTCTTTATGCATTGGTTTACGAATAGCCCAGTTTTCACCTTTGGTTTGTACTACCAATTGCTTCTTCCATTTTCCTTCTTTTTTAACCCATTGCCATGTTTTATTGTTGGTTTTATTTATTACACGTGTATTTTGTTTAAAACTAACAATTGTTTTTTCTAATTGTGTTTTAGCATCAATTGGAAAATTTTGCCAAGGCATTAAAAAATATTTGGTGTAATCATCTTCTTTATTTTTAATTAAAAGAGAATTTCTTAAACCATAATTTTTTGTTTCTGCGTTTAAAGCACCTAAGTAATTGGTATGCTTTTTTGTACAGCAAGCAATCACTAAAGCATCTAAAGCATGATGCCTATGGTCTATTCGTTTTTTATTAAACCCTTTACTCAATTCATCTGGTACTGTTGGAATAATTACACCATTGGTGTTTTTAGTTGTAAAATCAATGCTACTGGTTAATTCATTCAAGCGTTTAAATCTTGGTAAAATAAGTTCGTTCCACTTATCATTTAAGCCCCAATCGTGTTTTAATTTAGAAGTAATTGATCCTGTAACCGGTACAATGTGTTTTGATGTTGCTTCTTTTTCATTTTCATCTCTTACCAAATTACTCAATAAGCCCTTAATTAAAGAACTGATATATCTACTATCGTTTAATTGCCTATTAACAAATCCTTCTGGCACCTCTTCACTCAATAGATTTTTAAGCTTAGGTCTATTATTTTTAAAATATTTTTCGCAATGCGATTCGTAATTACCTTTACTAAATACTGGTGTACCATCAATTATACTCCCTCCTTTTTTAAGTATGTATTCATAAGCTGTCATGTTACTTTTATCTCTATTAATATCACTTTCGCAAATAATTTTATTACTCAATGAATTATCAAAATAGCGTGATTGAGGAATAATGTGTTCTATTTCATATTCGTGTGTAAATAATTTACTTAACGGAATTGTTTTTCCTGTGTAAGGAGAAATATAACCTTGCTCTAACCACAATTTATATTTATTAATTTCGGCTTTTGTGGGTGCATTGCTTTTTCTAATTTTTTCAATATCGTCAGATATTATTTCTGCACTTTGGTAGACTCCTTCTTCATAAATTTTTAAAATTTCTTGATGACTTGGCGAATAAGCTCTAGCACCATCATCTTTTAATTCCCATAAAACAGCCTTAATTCGCTCATTGGTATTTTCATTTTCAGTATTTTTCTTTGATAAAGCTTCGCGTTTTTTTGCAGGATTTTTCATTTCTCTCCCTAATTCAATATGAATTTCATTAAAAAATTTTTCTTTCCCTTTACCGTAGTGTTCCCATATATCTCTTACGGTTCGCAATGTTTCAGTAACAACTTGTTCTACAATAGGGTTGCGCAAGCTATGCTGTTTAAAGCTTGTTAAATAATTGGTAATATCTTTTGGTGTTTTCCACCGGGTAATATCTCCAGCTTCAGAATGTCGTTCATAAACTGCATAACACGCCTGATAGGTATTTAAACCTTGTAAATGATTTTTATTTTTAAAACCCACAAAGCTTTTGAGTAATTGCTTAGGTATGTCATCATCTGCAATGCTTGAAAGTTTATTGTTTATATCTGTTTTAAAAACCTCTGCATCATAATTGATAGTTTCCAAGCGAGTTTTTATATTTTCAATTCTGGTTTTCACATCATCAGAGATAGTAGCTTTATTCCAATATTTTCCAGCTAGCATAAGAGGTAATAATTTCTTTATAGCTTTTTCTGAATATGATCCATAATCTGATTTATATGGAGGAATTTTTTTAAAATTAGCCTCAAACGATTCTTTATCTAAATTGTTTTTCTTCGCAAAATTCTCAATAGCTTTTTCAAATTCATTTTTATCGGTAACAGAGTACACAATGTGCCATAATTTGTATTCCATTTTTGGAGTTAAAAAAGCACCCACATCTAAGTCTTTTACTTTTTTTAATCGCGAAATAAATTGAGCTTTTGTTTCGTTACAAGGGTATTTTTTATCAGGTACATAATTCCAGCGGTAGTTATTCTTTTCGGTTTTATTTATGAGTTTTTTCTTTACAAAAAAATCAATAATGTTTTTTTGTTCAACTTCTTTTCTAATATTTAAAAAATCAAATAAAGCGACCCAATCATGTTCGGTTTGCAGCAAAGTTGAAGTAATATCTTCATCTGATTTGCTATTAATTTTATATATTTTCAGATTTCTTAAAAATTGCCATAATCTAAATTCCTGAAATAAAGGATGTGATTTTGGTATTGTTTTTATGGGTTCATTTACCCATATATCTTTCTCTTTACCAGTTTCTTTATCTACAGTTTTCTTTTTGAATCGTCTTGTTTCATATGTACATCCTGAAATAGTAGATTTTTTACTTTTTAACGGACGCTGATAAAAAATAATATCGTCCATAAATAAATAATCAAACCCTTTGTCTTTTATGTTGTTTACGTGTGCTTCATTTCTGGGATAAAGCTCGTCAACACATTTTTGAAACAAATCTCTATCTTGTAATTCACTATAAAAACCTATTTGTGTTTTAATAATTTTTTTTAACTCTTCCTTATAAAATTTACGCTCAATCGTTTTTATGAGTTTACCTCTAATTTTTTGCTTTGGTTTTTGAAGAAGCGTTTCATAGATATATTCTCCAACAGTTTTTTCGGAGTCATCAATATCTTGCTCTGTTTTCGTTTTAATAGCTATCCAATCTTTTTCTAAATCTACAGCTTTGTATGTTCGTTTTATTTCCCCATCTTTTTTTAGAGTACTTGTTACAATAAATTCTTTTGTTTTACCAATCCAATTTTCAGTTTTTGTAACTTGTTTATCATAGATCCATCCATTTTCAAAAACAACATCATATAATTTATCTCCTGTTTTCCTAATAACTTCACCAGAATCAGTTACATTTTCAATTTTTAGCTCAATAAATTCTTTTGCTTTTCCTTTAACAACTTCTTCTTCTTCACCCCTTAACTGATAATACCCTCTTTTTTGATTAAAATTAAGAATAATCCATGCCAGTTCTTCTTTGCTTACTTTTTGTGTCAATGCTTTTTTGCGTAAATAATAAAGTGTCCAATCATAAGGTATTTTTGTTTCTTGATTATTTTCTTCAAAATCTTTAGTCATCTCATTAAACGAATTCATAAAAATAAATTCATGTTTTCCTTCATTATTTTTACAGTAATTGAGTTTTACTTCTAACCCTTCCTTAAATTGCCCAAGCCTTTTTTTAAAATCAATGGCATTTGCATAATGTTGTGGTAAAAAACATAGTGTATTTAAAACTCTATGTAAACGTTCTCTTCGCAATAAATTTCGTTGCAATAATCTACGTACTCCTCTATAGCCTGTTCTTTCTGCAGTTTGAGAAATTGATACTCCAGAATCAAATTTCCCTAATATATCTTGGCTCATCGGTATAATTCTACTACCTAACCCCTTAATATTGCCTTCTTTTTTATCGAAATTTGTTTTTATTAGAGACCAGCCAATGCTATTTGTCCCCAAATCCAAACCTAAAATAGTTTTACTCATAATGTTTTGTGTTTAAAGTTTAAATATACTAACTTTGTTACACAATTTTGAAGCAATTCACAATAAGGATTATTCCGTTGTGAAAACATTTAAGGTGGGATTAATATCTCGCCTTTTTTTGTACAAAAATTACATGAAGACTTATTCGTGAGACTCTAAAAAAGTAATTTCAATTTTTTCTAGTCGAACCTGCCTATGCTGGCAGGCAGGCTAACCCCGCTTTTACAGCGGGATCAAAGTCCAGTCCGGCAGCTGACGGATGGGGTTTAACCTTTTATTTTTACTTAATTGTCTCTGCTTTTATAAATACATCAGTTAAAGGCCATTCATCACTACCGGTTTTAAGGTTAACAATTTTATCAATTACGCTAAACCCTGAGATTACTTCGCCAAAAACTGTATGTTCACCATCTAAATGGTGTGCTCCTTTTTTACTTTGTACAATATAGAATTCAAAAGGAGTAGATTTTTTATGGGCATTATTTTTCCATTCTCTTGCCGATGCCAATGCACCGTATTTGTGTTTTCGATTTTTTCTAAATTCACTAGGTAATTTATAACGCAAATATTTTGCTTTAAAATTTTGAGTATCTAATCTTTCTGATTCTCCTCCCTGAATAATAAAGTCGGGAACCACACGATAAAAACATGTCGTATCAAAATAACCAACTTTAACTAAAAAAATAAAACTTGCTCTGTGTAAAGGAGTATTATCGTATAATTTTAACTTTATATCACCCAAACGCGTTTTAATCAATACTTTATTTTCTTTGTTTAGCGCTCCATATTTCTTTAAAAAAGCCACCGTATTCTTGTTGTCAATCGAATCGGGTTCTTTTGTAATGGTTTCGATTTCCTTTGTTACAACTGGTTTAATTTCAGTATTTTGAATGCTGATTTTTTTTTGTTCCTGAATATTTTCTTTGTTGTTATTTTCACAACCGATTATAATTAATAAAAGAAAAGTGAAAATAATGTTAAATAGTCTCATATAATAAATGAATCTTTTATATTGCGTCGCTAAAATATATATTAATGTGTGTTATTTCACAATTAAATACTAATAAAATGCAATTTAAATCAATTTTAATCTTCTTAAGCTTTTTTCTTTTACTGAATTGTGGAGATGTAAAAAAAGAAAATATTTCACAAAAAGAAGGTGTTAAACAGAATAAGGAGAAATCGCTAGCCTTATATACCAATTTAAAGGGTGAAAATGTGAGCTTAGAAAACTTTAAAGGAAAAAGACTTTTGGTTAACTTTTGGGCCACATGGTGTACTCCATGCTTACAGGAGATGCCATCATTGGTGCATGCACAAGAATTATTGAAAGATGAGAATTATGTGCTTTTATTTCCAACTACAGATAAACTAGAAACGATTAAAATCTTTAATGATAAAAAAAAATATCCCTTAGAGTTTTTACACTATTCTGGAACACTCGATCAATTGAATATTTATGCCTTACCAGCTACATTAATTTATAATGCTGAAGGCAAAATGGTAAAACGAATTGATGGTGCAACCGAATGGGATTCAGCAGAAATTATAAACTTATTGAAAGCAATTAAATGATTAATTTATTGAAATTAACTACAGTATTTTTTGTCTTAATTTTATTTTCTTGTAAACAAGAAGAAAAAAAGGTCGATACAATTCAATTTATAGAAAGCCCTGCAAATGGGATTAGCAAACAACCTTATTTGTTTTCGAATGGAAATGATGTATTGATGTCGTGGACACAAAAAGTAAATGATTCAACACATACCTTAAATTACTCTAGTTTAATGGATGGTAAATGGACTGTATCTCAGGAAATCGCCAAGGGAGAAAATTGGTTTATAAATTGGGCAGATTTTCCGGCAATAGCTAAGAATAATGACAATATTATTACCCATTTTTTACAAAAATCTGATTCGGCAACTTTTGCTTATGATGTTAGAATTAAACAAACCATGGATAATGGCGCAGTCTGGATGGATGACCAAAAGGTGCATAAAGATTCTACCTTAACCGAACACGGATTTGCAACCATATTGCCCTATAAAGATGGCGGTTTTTTTATGACTTGGTTAGATGGTAGAAATACCAAGGGAGATGAGGGTCATGGAGGTCATGGCGGAAGTGATGCTAAAAGTGGTGCAACCAAATCAAATAAAAAATCACCTAGTGAAAATAAAGCCATTGTAGCAATGAATATAAGAACCGCTACAGTATTACCAAATGGAGAGGTTATTGATGATATTTTGGTAGATAACAAAACCTGTGATTGCTGTCAAACTTCTGCAGCAATAACACCAAATGGACCTATTATTGTGTATAGAGATAGATCAGATGAAGAAGTTCGTGATATTTATATTTCACGATTGGTAGAAGGAAACTGGACAGAACCTAAAACGATTCACAATGATAATTGGGTGATTAAAGGATGTCCTGTTAACGGACCGAAGGCAGATACGTTTGATAATACTTTGGTAATAGCTTGGTTTACTGCCGCAGATAATGTGCCAAAGGTAAACCTTACCTTTTCAGATGATAATGGCGAAAATTTTGCACTTCCAATTCAAATTGACAATGGCAAACCTATTGGTAGGGTAGATGTGGCGATAATAGATGATAAGAATGTATTAGTGAGTTGGATGGAAACTACAGAAAATGGTGCCGATATTAAAATAATAAAAGTTAATAAAAATGGCACTAAGTCTAAGCCATTTGTTATTAGTTCATTATCGGAGTCAAGAGCAAGCGGATTTCCACAAATTGAGTTGGTAAATGGTAATATAATTGCAGCTTGGAATCATGTAGTAGATAAAAAATCGACAATTAAAACAGCAAGTTTTTCATTGGACGTATTTAATATGTAAATTTGGATAAGTTTATAGATATGAAGGAAGAGCAGGTAATATTAGTAAATGAAAGTGATGAACAAATAGGTATTATGCCAAAAATGGAAGCGCACGAAAAGGCATTATTACATCGTGCTTTTTCTGTTTTTGTATTCAATGATAAG
The DNA here is from genome assembly GCA_021647985.1 of Flavobacteriaceae bacterium. Lineage (GTDB taxonomy): Bacteria > Bacteroidota > Bacteroidia > Flavobacteriales > Flavobacteriaceae > Lutimonas. The sequence goes on from JAKITQ010000015.1 coordinate 8,796, forward strand.
AAAGAATTATTATTACAACAAAGAGCCTCAAACAAATACCATTCACCTAATTTATGGACCAATACCTGTTGTAGCCATCAGCGTGATGGCGAAAAAAATATTGATGCAGGTAAACGTCGATTAAATGAAGAGATGGGTTTTGTTTGTGATTTAAAAGAAGTATTTTCATTTATTTATAAGGCACCTTTTGATAATGGCTTGACTGAACATGAATTCGATCATGTTATGGTTGGTTATTTTAATGATGAACCAAAACTTGAAATAAGTGAGGTAGCAAATTATAAATGGATGACCTTGGATGATGTAAAGAACGATGTTCAATATTATCCGGAAAAATATACGGCATGGTTTAAAATTATTTTTAAAGAATCATACACCAAGTTACAATACATAGTGTAATTATGAATTATGAATGTTGAATTATGAGTTAAAACTTTGAACATCAATAAATTAGAGTATTTAAATAATACAATATAACTAACTCTAAATCAGTACTTTACAAATATGTAACAAACTGTTACAAGTTAATGATTAAAATTTAAATAGTAAAATAATATCTTATGAAACGAGCATCTAAAGTTTTGATAACCAAGGAAATGAATATGATCGAACCTAAAGGCGGTAGGCAGGCAACATATGTCCGTTAAAAAACAATAAATATAAACACATGAAACGAGCATCTCAGATTTTGACACACAAGAGAATAGCCTGCACTCAACTTGATTGGGTGACTAATAGCGAACAGCATGTGTCCGTTAAAAAACAATAAATATAAACACATGAAACGAGCATGCCAAATTTTGACACACAAGGGAATGACTGAAAGCGAACAGCATGTGTCACCTATAAAAATTAAAATTTAGACACATGAAAGTAACCGTGAATAGAAAAGCTCATTTTAATGCGGCACACAGACTATATAATAATGCCTGGACAGATGCAAGAAATGCTGAAGTTTTTGGTAAATGTGCTAATCCAAATTATCACGGTCATAATTATGAATTGATAGTTTCCGTTACCGGAGATATACATCCGGAAACGGGATTTGTAATGGATATGAAAATTTTAAAAAAAATAATTCAAGTTGAAATTGAAGATCAATTTGATCATAAAAATTTGAATGAAGAGGTTTTAGAGTTTGCAAGCTTAAATCCAACTGCAGAAAATATTTCGGTAGTAATATGGAATAAACTTCGTGTAAAAATTGATGTAAAATTAGACCTTTCAGTAACTTTGTATGAAACACCAAGAAATTTTGTTAATTATTCAGGTAATTAGTGTCTGGTCGGAAATAGGTCAAAATCAAAATCATTTCTTTTTGGCGCTTTTCCATCTTTCTTATGTTTTTGATACTACGGCATCTAAAAAATAATAAAAGTAAAAAATCACTCAAAAATAAATTGGTTTATAAAATTCGCCTATTTCCGACCAGGCACTAATTAGCAAAAGCTCTTAAAAATCAAATAAATATACAGCGCCAATATTAATTCCTATAGAATCAAATGGAGCAGATTGTTTAAATTCAACCACTTCTTTAGTTTGATCAAAATTAGGACTTCCCGGATAGTTATCTGTAGAATTTATAGTATCTACATATATTGTGTTTTTACCTTCACCTAAATCGTTAAGCGTTGTTTTAATAGGGAAACCAGGAATATTTACGTTACCAAAAGGTGTTATAGTTTGTGTATAACTGGTATATTGAGCATCTTTACTATTAACAGCCAATCCCAAATACTCAATTTCAGTAAATAATCGCCACCCTTTTTCAAAGAAATAGAAATAGCCTATTGCGCCGGAAAATCCCAAGGAAAAATCACCTTTAAGTTCTTGTATATAAGAAGTTTCTATTATTAATGGTGTCTTTCCAATTACAGGAATATCACTTAAAATTACTCTGTTATCATCTACTTCAATCGTAGTTTTTCCACCTAAAGGAAAATAAAAACCAAACCTACCATAAACTCCTATTCTGGTTTCATATACCAAGGATAAAGTTGACCTAATTAACTGTGGAAATGCAAAAGCATCGGTTGTAATTGCAATATTTTCATTAACAGGTAAGCCGTCAATGCCTATTATTACATCTGCCTTTTTTTGTTCAAAACCTTCGAAATAGCCTACATTTAATTCTAAGCCAAAATGTTTATTGAAAAAATAGCCAAATTTTAATCCTCCACTAAAACCTTCACCATAACTGCCATATAAATTTGTAGTTTCAATAACACCATCAATAGATTGTATTTCTTTACCGTTAACCCGAGGGGTTGCCGCCATACTATATCCCACACTTCCACCTAAATAAAATTGAGCATTTAAATCTGAAGTAAGAAAGATAAGTAATCCAATAAATAGAATTTTTTTCATAACCAATAAATTTAAATAAGTGTACTAAATATACTAAATATTTATCTAAGTTGTTGGGTTATAGTCTAATTTGTTTTGTGTAATTTTGAATTATAGTAAATTTGTTAAATATTTGAACCCATGGTTAAAAGGAATAAGTTTTTTATTTTAGCATTGTTGCTTTTAGCTATACCTTTTCTTATTATGAATAAAAATAAATCCATTAAAATTGGAGATAAGTTACCATCATTTATTTTAAAGAACCAGTATGGTGAAACATTTAATAGCGATGACTTTATTGGTAAAACAGCCATGGTAGTTTATTTTTACCCTAAAGATGATACTCCTGGTTGTACGAAAGAAGCATGTAGTTTTAGAGATTCTTATGAAGAGTTTTTAGAGAAAAATGTAAAAGTGATTGGAATTAGTTCTGACAATATTAAGAGTCATAAAAACTTTTCTGATAAATACAATTTACCATTTACCTTACTTGCCGATACCAAGAAAGAAGTGAGAAAACTATTTGGTGTACCAAGTAGTGTTTTAGGTTTGATCCCAGGAAGAGTTACCTATGTAGTTAATAATAAAGGTATTATAATTTACATTTATAATAGCATGACCAATGCTGAGACACATATCCAGGAGGCCTTAAAGGCGCTACAATAGGCTTTTTTATATAATTATTTGTTTTCCTCATAAAATTTTTCTAACTCGAGTAAATATTTTTCTTTTAAACCTCTATCTAACAAGGCATATTGAAACGAATTTTTTGCAAGTAAATAAAGATCCTTTTTACTCAGGTTTAATGCTTTTTGAATTTCTATATAATTTTGATTTAATTGTCCACCAAAATAAGCAGGGTCATCGGAGTTTATCGTAACCTTTAATCCTAATGCAATCATTTTTTTTAGAGGGTGATCTTTTAAATTAGTAACTACCTGTAGTGCAGTGTTAGAAAGTGGGCAAACTGTGAGTGCGATATCTCGTTGTATAATTTCTTGTACAAGTTTGGGGTCTTGTAAGGCATTATTTCCATGGTCAATTCGCTTAATTTTCAAGATATCCAATGCTTCCCAAATATAATCAGCATCACCTTCTTCACCGGCATGTGCCAACGGAATATAACCTGCATTAACAGATGCCTCAAACACATTTTTAAATTTTGAAGGAGGATTCCCTTTTTCAGATGAATCCAATCCGACAGCTGTTATTTTATCTTTAAAAGGAATAGATTGTTCTAAAGTTTTGAAGGCACTTTCTTCTGATAAATGTCGTAAATAGCTCATAATCAATAAAGATGTGACACCTAGCTTATTTTTAGCATCTTTACAAGCAGCACTTATTCCATTAATAACAGTTTCAAAAGAAATACCCCTTTCTGTATGTGTTTGGGGGTCAAACATAATTTCGGTATGGCGTATATTTTGGTCAGCACATTTTTTCAAATAACTATAGGTTAGATCGTAAAAGTCAGCTTCATGAATTAAAACACCAGCGCCCTGATAATATATATCCAAAAAATCTTGTAAGCAATTAAACTGATAGGCTTTTTCAATTTCTGCAACCGAATTAAAAGGTATTTTTATTTCATTTCTCTTGGCAATTTCAAACATTAGATCCGGTTCAAAAGTTCCTTCAATATGTAAATGTAACTCTGCTTTTGGTAACTGATTAATATAGTTTTTCATCTGTCTAATACTTTAATTTTCATAGGTGATACTTCGGCTTCGCTCAGCACAGGCTGGCTATGCTGTTCGCTATTAGTCACCCAATCAAGTTGAGTGCAGGCTATTCCTTTGTGTGTCAAAATTTGGTATGCTCGTTTCATAATATCAAAAATAAGAAATTAACTTTTATGAAATTGAGTTTTATAAATAATAAAATTGTTAGATATTTGTGAAAAATATTAAAATATGCTCAATTATCCAATAAAATTCAAGCCAATATTAAAAGAAAAAATTTGGGGAGGCACCAAGCTAAATCAAATTTTAAACAAGGCAAGTAAAAAAGAAAATATTGGTGAAAGCTGGGAAATTTCTGATGTTGCGATGGATTACTCCATAGTGTCAAATGGCGTTTTAAATGGCAAAAGTCTAAGAGAACTTATTCAAACATACAAAGGAGATTTGGTTGGAGAAAAGGTATATCAAACATTCGGCAAAAATTTCCCTTTATTGATCAAATATATTGATGCCAAGGAAGCTTTAAGTATACAATTACACCCCAATGATGCATTGGCTAAACAAAGACATAATTCTTTTGGGAAAACTGAAATGTGGTATGTGATGCAAGCCGATAAGAGTGCTGAATTGATTGTTGGCTTTAAAAATGAAGTAACAAAAAAAGAATATTTAAGTCATTTACAAAATAAATCATTGACAGATATTTTAAATATTGATTTGGTTATAGAAGGTGATGTTTATTTTATACCAACAGGAAGAGTACATGCTATTGGTGCCGGTGTATTACTTGCAGAGATTCAACAAACTAGTGATGTGACTTATAGAATTTATGATTGGGACAGACAAGATAGTGAAGGTAACTTTAGAGATTTGCATACCACAGAGGCCATTGATGCTTTGGAATTATCATCAAAAGAAAATTATCAAACTTCTTATAAGAAATCCGATAATATTATAGAAGAAATTATTGATTGTAAGTATTTTACAACTAATATTTTGTGTTTAGATAAAGCAATTGAAATAGACAATAAATATAAAGATAGTTTTGTAATATATATGTGTGTTGGGGGAGAAGGAGTGATTTTAAAATTAGATAATTTTCAAGAAACATTAAATTATGGTGAGACCATCTTGGTACCTGCAGCTATAAATAATTTAGAAATTATTCCTTTAAATAAATCCAAATTATTGGAAATTTATATACAATAAGAATTAATCCCATAGCCCGTGCTGAACTTGTTTTAGTATCTAGCGAGATCAAGGTTTAGTCCGTCAGCTGACGGATAGGGTTTAATACCATTTTATTTGCAGATGCCTTTCCAAAATGCCTTAATGAATTTTAAGGATTTTTTAAAAAGTTATTCAATTAAAATAGCTTATTTTTGCAGCAAATTTAAAATAATGACTTATGGCAAGTGTAAAAAACTTTAAAAAAGAAATAAATAATGTTTTATCGGATATCATTGAAGAATGTTATATATGTCAGCTAACAAATGATGACAAAACTTCTGCTAAAGTAGATAAAATCATTGATGAGGCTATTGTTACTTTTGATGATTTAATTGTAAAAATGAATCTAAAAAACATTGAAAATAAAAAGAAACATTTTCAAGAAATGCAAAGTGATTTAAACTCTAAAGCTACAAATTTACTGGGTAAAATTGAAAAACTAAATGCTTAGTTGAGATTATTTATTATTTATTTAACGTTATTTTATTTTTAATATTATTATGTTTGTAATATGTGAATGAAGTTTTCGTTCTAAATATTTATCAAAAAATAATATATGGCAAGAGCAATATTCGATTATACAAAAACAGTTCTTAAAAAAGTTAGTTTTGATGTAGATTTGTTTTGTAAGGAATTGGAAAAATCAATAAAAAGATTATTACCTTATGAAATTGAAGAATTAAGAATTTGGTTATTAAAATTTACAGCGAACAAACCTGAATTATATGTTTGTATGGCAGTGATAAAAAAATAAATGGAGTTAATTTAACTCCATTATTTGTTTTAAAACTAGTGTCATGTCGAGCATGTTTTAGCCATACCAAGTCTTATCCTTTTTGCCGATAGCTTCTTGATGTTTTTAACCATAGCTAAGGCTATGCTAAAAAATATTGCATTACTCTCAACAAAAATAAACTTCTACTTATACGACATAATACACTTGACACGACATTAGAGTGAAATTGTAATCTAGATTACGCAAAAGATGCTTTTTTGGTTAGCGGACTAATTATTTTAACATCATGAAAAGAAATTGCGCCTCGAATCACCCCATCAATTGTATTTTTTAAAGCCTCAATCAATTGCATTTTTAATTGTGACTTGTGATAGATCAAACTTACTTCTCTAGCAGGAACCGTATTATTGAATTGTTTTAGGTATTTTTTATCTTGTTCAGCTAGATCTAGCGTGTGTAAGTAAGGAATTAATGTCATACCAAGGCCTTCTTTTGAAAGTTTGACCAAAGTATTGATACTTCCACTTTCCAAATGAAAATGAAGCTTATCTATATTGTTTGAATTTTTACATAAATTGATAACACTATTTTTAAAGCAATGTCCATCTTCCAATAGCAAGATATCGTCTATTTCTAAATCATCTTCATTGATAAAATCTCTATTAAACAAACGATGATCAGAAGACACAAATCCAACAAATGGTTCGTAATACAAAGGCCGTTCTATAATCGCTTCGTTTTCCAGAGGAGTAGCTGCAATACCAACATCTAAATGACCGTCGCTTAATTTTTTAACAATTTCTTCTGTGGTAAGTTCTTCAATATTCAATTTAACCTTTGGGTATTTTTTTAAGAATGATTTTAAAAAAAACGGTAGTAAAGTTGGCATAACTGTAGGTATAATTCCCAATTTAAATTCTCCTCCAATAAACCCTTTTTGTTGATCAACAATATCATTAATTCTATTACTTTCATTAACAATTAATTTTGCCTGATCAATTATTTTTTCACCTATAGGAGTTATTTCAATAGGTTTCTTTTTTCTGTTAAATATCGTAATATTTAATTCATCTTCTAGTTTTTGAATCTGCATGGAAAGTGTTGGTTGCGTAACAAAACTGTGTTCAGCTGCAACAGTGAAATTTTTATATTCGGCTACAGCAAGAACATATTTTAATTGTGTAATCGTCATAAGTATAAATAATTTTTATAAAGATATTAAAACTGTCAATGATATTTATAGAAATAGTGGAATAAATTTTTGTAAATTTGTAGTGAATTTAAAATCAAGTAATTATGAGTAATACAATATTAGGGCTGAATAGAGTAAAAGTAATTGGTTTGCATACAAATTTGAATGAATTGTTAGCAAATTTTCAAGTATATTATCAAAACTTAAGAGGTTTGCATTGGAATATTAAAGGGAAATCATTTTTTGAATTGCATGTTAAATTTGAAGAGTTGTACACAGATTCACAAGAAAAAATTGATTTAATAGCCGAAAGAATTTTAACTTTAGAAGGCAATCCATTACATACTTTTAGTGATTATATGGATAAGGCATCTGTTTCTGTTGGAAAAGATATATCTATAGATATAAAAGCTGTAGAATTGGTAATTAATTCTTTAGAAAAATTATTAGTAATTGAAAGAAATATTTTAGATCAATCAGCCGATGCAAACGATGAAGGTACAAATGCAATGATGAGTGATTTTATTGCCGAACAAGAAAAAACGATTTGGATGTTAAAATCGTGGTTGGCTTAAGGTGTGAGTAAAGAAATGAATTTTTAGAACCCACCTTTAATAAAAAAGGGTTTCCATTTGGAAACCCTTTTTTATTAATAAATATCCCAGAACTCTCTTTTTTTATTGAGTTCTGTTTGAATTTTATCGTATTCTTCAACAGGAGTTACTTTTAAAAAAGAAGAGTGCTGCTCAATAGCAAATTCTAGTTTTTCAACTATATCTTTTACGGTATCATTTTCATAATCAAAAACCAAAGGCTTTTTAATTACCATAGATTGTAAAACACCTCTTTTTTTAATCATAAGACCTTTCTTGTCAAACGACCTTCTAAAACCATCAATAACAATAGGAATAACTATGGGTTTATTCTTTTTTATAATATGCGCTGTACCTCTTCTAATGGGTTTAAAAGGTGTCGTTGTACCTTGTGGGAAAGTAATTACCCATCCATCATTTAATGCATTTGTAATGTTGGAAACATCCGAGAATTTCACCTGTTTTTTTATATCCTTCCCTTTTTCCCTCCAGGTTCTTTCAATGGAAATAGATCCACCATATGCCATTATTTTTGGTAATAAACCGGCACGCATGGTTTCTTTTGCAGCAACAAAATAAACATTCAATTTTGGTTGCCATATATACCCAATATCCTTTATGTTATCAACCCTTCCACTTAGAGAGGCATTAAAAACATGAAGCATTGCTGCAACATCTGCAAAGTAGGTTTGATGATTAGATACAAATAAAACATTATTATCTGGTAGATCCCGAATAATTTCAGAGCCTTCAATTTGCAGTTCATTAAAACCGCGATACCTTCTATGTGAAAGAAGCCCTAAAGCCCTAATCAATGTCTTTTTAAGAAACAAATTCTTTCCAAATATGTCTCGTTCAAATACTCCCATTTTTAATTTTTAACTTAACAAACATAAAAAAATAATTGACTATAATGATTTAAGTAGGTCTTTTATTTCACTTAATATCATTGCTGTAGCGCCCCAAACCGTATAATTGTTTAATTTAAAGCAGGGTACGTCAATATTTTGCATGTAACTAGTGGATAAATTTTTTGTTGTTATTGTATTATTTTTTAATAAATCAGTCAATTTAACTTCTATTATCTTTTTTACTTCGTGATTTTGTATAAATGTAGGTGTTTTATTTATAATACCAATAAACGGACTAACCAAAAAATTGCTTGGTGGAATAAAAGTTTCCGTCATTTGTTTTTTAATAATTACATCTTTAATTTCAACGCCTACCTCCTCAAAGGTTTCACGCAAAGCAGTTTTTTCTAAATTTTCATCATACTTTTCATATTTTCCTCCAGGAAAACTTATTTGCGAAGCATGTGTTCCATTATAATGTGCTCTTAAAATTAATAAAAAATAAGTTTCGTTGTTGTTATTTGGATAAAAAAGTGCTAAAACGGCGGCTTTTTTAGGATTCTTGTTAGAAATTTCTTTATTGTTAAAATTGATTCTTTCTTTCGGAATCATTTTTTTATGTGATTCCCATCCACCAATCGGCACAAGTTCAACTTTAGAAATTAATGATTTAAAAGAGTTAAATTCCATTTAATATTTTATTTTTACCAAGCACAAATTTACAATTAATCTAGTTTAAGGTGGGTTCTAAAAATTCATTTCTTTCAAAAAACAAAGAGAATAAATGAGATGTGAGGCTCTATTTTTTTTGAATAGTTAGCTATTGAAAAAAAATATAACGAAGCAGATTATTTGCTATCTTTGTTTCCATAAGGGTTTTCAGAGTTTTCCAGATACTGCCTAAAATTTTATTGTGTTATCTCGATAGTACTTCAAAAATTATAGTTGCCTCTGAAAAACTCTGAAAATTTTGATGCGAATGAATTTTTAGAACCCACCTTAATGTTAAATTGAATTTTGGAATGAAAAAAATAACTAAAATAGTATTGTTTACCATTCTTCTACTTTCAATAATTTTTTATTTCATCACGCTTATTGTTCCCAAAATTATTGATAAACAGCGTAATGAAATTAGAGTTAAAGGGCCTTATGTAGCTTCACAAGAAGCCGAGAATATGTATAAATCGTTAAACTTTATAGCGGATTTACATTGTGATGCCTTATTGTGGAAAAGAGACCTTTTAAAAGATAACGATTTTGGACAAGTTGATATTCCTAAAATGTTAAAAGCTAGTGTAGGAATTCAAGCTTTTACTATAGTTACAAAATCTCCAAAGGGGCAAAATTTTGACAAAAATTCAGCAAATTCAGACAATATTACATCACTATTCCTTGTACAAGGAAGACCTTCAAATAGTTTAACTAAACGGGCTGTTTTACAATGCGAAGACTTATTTAATTTTGCTAAAAAGTCTGATGGTAAATTTAGAGTGATAACATCTTCAACTGATTTTAAGAATTACTTGGCTGATAGAAAAAGCAAGAATAATATTACTGCTGGTTTTCTTGGGGTTGAAGGTGCACATGCGCTCGATGGTAAAATAGAAAATGTACAACTCTTATATGATAATGGGGTTAGAATGATGGCTACAACACATTTTTTTGATAATAAATTAGGTGGTTCAGCCCATGGTGTTTCAGGTGCTGGTTTAACTGATTTTGGAAAAGATGTAATTCTTAAAATGAATGTATTGAACATGATTATTGATGTGGCACATGGTTCACCAAAATTAATTGATGATATTTTAAAAATAAGCGAAAAACCGATTATCTCTTCACATACAGGAGTTAAAGGAACTTGTGATAATGTTAGAAATTTATCCGACAAGCATATCAAAGCAATTGCAAACTCCCAAGGTTTAATAAGTATTGCTATGTTTAAACAAGCAGTTTGTGGTACAGATGCTTCGGCAACGGCAAAAGCCATTAAATATGTGTCAGATTTGGTTGGTGTACAATATGTGGCCTTAGGATCGGATTTTGATGGATCTGTAATTACACCTTTTGATATTACAGGACTTCCATTAATTGTTGAAGAATTGATGAAACTTGATTTTACCTCAAACGAAATTCAAAAAATAATGGGTGGAAATGTAAAAGAATTCTTGTTAAAAAATTTACCTTAGGTAAGTAAGTATTTAATTTAAAGACGTCTTATTGACACAATTTAAAATATAAAATATAAAAATGAAAATAGGTATTGTTTGTTACCCTACATACGGAGGTAGTGGTGTTTTAGCAACAGAGCTCGGAATGGCATTAGCTCGTAAAGGATATGATGTTCATTTTATAACATCGCATTTACCAGTTAAATTAAATTTTATAAATCCTAATCTACATTTCCATGAGGTTTTTATGGAAGATTACCCATTGTTTCAATATCAACCATACGAACTTGCGCTTTCAAGTAAATTGGTTCAGGTTGTTGAAAAATACAGTTTAGATATTTTACATGTTCATTATGCCATTCCGCATGCTTATGCAGCATATATGGCTAAGCAAATGTTAAAACAAAAAGGTATTGATATTCCTATTGTTACAACCCTACACGGAACTGATATCACACTTGTTGGAAGCCACCCGGTATATAAGGCTGCTGTTGAGTTTAGCATTAACAATTCAGATGTGGTAACAACGGTATCAGAAAGTTTAAGAAGTGATACTTTACGTTTATTTAATATTTATAATAAAATTGAAGTTATATATAATTTTATTGATTTTGAACATCAAAAAGAATGGGATGATGATGAATGCGTACGTGAGACATTGGTTAGTAAAGATGAAAAAATTATTTCTCATATAAGCAATCTCAGACCAGTTAAAAGAATTTTAGATGTAATTCAAGTTTTTGATAAAATTCAAAAAAAGATTCCAAGTAAATTACTATTGGTAGGGGAAGGGCCAGATAAAGCAAAGGCAGATTTATTAGTAAAAAAATTAGGAATTAAAGACAAAGTTATATTTTTAGGTAATAGTGATGAAGTAAGAAAAATATTATGTTTTACAGATTTGTTTTTATTACCCTCTGAAACAGAGAGTTTTGGCTTGGTGGCATTAGAAGCAATGGCTGCCCGAACACCTGTTATTTCATCAAATACAGGAGGATTACCAGAGGTTAATCTACATGGAAAAACAGGATTTTTAAGTGATGTTGGTGACGTTGATGACATGGCTAAAAATGCTATTTATATATTGGAAGATGATAAAAGGTTGGAAGCGTTTAAAGACAATGCTTATGCTTATGCCCAAAAATTTTCAATAGAAAATATATTGCCTAAGTATGAAAAATTATATCAACTTTGTATGCATTGAAAAGTACCATGATGTAGAAAGTTTATTTTTTTCTGTATAAAAAATTAATACCTATAAAATTTGTATGCAATATACTATGCCTCCAATAAGCAAAAATATTGCTTATTGGAGGCATAGTTATTTTTGGAGCTTATGCATGGTTTTTATAATTTTTTTGGATCTAATACTACATGTTTTACAGTTTTACGATTCCATGTATAAACAATATGAATCATACCATTAGAAGATTGAATAACAGTTGGATATGAATATTCTTCGCCTTCTTTATCCGTTTCAGGAGTTAAAGGTTCAAGGTCTATAATCCTTTCCCAATTTTTTCCATCATTAGATATACCAACGCTAAGCGGTACACGATCTCCCCAGGTGCCTCCAGTCGGATTGTACACCAATAGTTGCCGGCCGTCTTTTAAACTAATTGCATCCGTTCCAGAATTAGGATTAGGCAAGCCTGTTGAGGTCATCTTGTCCCACGTTTTTCCATAATCATAGGACCAGTTTTGTGTAATCACTTCATTCGAAGTTCTGCTCAATAATTGTAATTTCCCGTTTCCATAATTTAAAATGGAAGGTTGAATTGCTCTGAACTCTTTTCCATCATTTAAATCTCCGCTAGAAGTCCACGTTTTACCAGAATCGGTACTAATTTCAAGTTGAATTTTCCAAATTTTATTTTCATCTTCTGTACTTGTAGGAGATAAAATTGTTCCGTCCGCCAATTGTATTGGTTGATTTTTTATAGGGCCTAAAATACCTTCAGGTAGCTTAACGGGTTCAGACCAGGTAAGTCCATCATCTTCAGAAGTAACATACAATCCCCACCATTCTCTTGGGTTAGGTCCAACTTTATAAAATAAGATCAAAGGATTGTTTTTTGGTTTATACAAAACCGGATTCCAGCTAGGATATCGGGTTCCGTCTTCCTGCACGCCATTGGCAACTTCTATAGGGCTTGACCATTTACCGTCAACTTTTCTCGAAATCCAAATACCTACGTCGTCATTCTTTTCTTTCGTTCCCCCAAACCAAGAAGCCACAGGAACACCGTTACTTACCTCGATTGTTGAAGCATGGCATTGAGGAGTCAAAGCATTCTCAATTTCATAAATAAATTCTTCAGTAACTATGGCCTGATTTTTAGTGTTATTTTCAGATTTTAAAGGTTCTTTTTTATTGCCACACGAAATATTTAATATTAAGATGGTTAAGACTAATGTAACTTTTTTCATAATTTCAGTATTTATATTTAATTATTTATTTTCTAAAATAGGTTTTTTACGCATAACAAATTTAAGTATTCCTCCGTTTGCAATTTCTTTATGATCAATCCAATGCCTGTTTAATAGGTCACCATTCAAATATACAGCTTTGACATAAATATTTTCTTTGGAATAATTTTCGGTTTCAATATTTAAGTTGTTTGCTCCTAAATTAATTTTAGCACTTTCAAATAGCGGAGAACCAAGTTGGTAAATAGTTGTTCCCGCAATAGGGTAAATACCTAAAGCGCTAAATATATACCAAGCAGAAAGTGTTCCAGCATCATCGTTTCCGTCAATACCAACATAATCATCTTCATATTTATTCTTTAAAATCCACCTTACCCATTTTTGAGTAAGATCAGGTCTACCTGCCTCATTAAATAAATAAACAGCATGAAGATCAGGTTCATTACCATGCCAATAGTAATTATCTGGAATCCAGGTAGCAAGCTGTGGTTTTGATAAGGCAAAAAAATCATTGAGTTCACTTACAAAATAGTCATTACTATCAAATAATGATATCAATCCTTTAGGATCAAAAGGTACCATCCAACGCCATTGTAAGGCACTACCTTCTACATATCCTTTGGTGTATTCCTTATCCCAATCCGTATAGGTCAACTGAAGCGGGTCAAATTTTTCCACAAAACTCCCATCTATTCTTCTCGATTGAAAATATTGCGTTTCCGGATTCCAAACATGGATGTAGTTTTTGGATTGTTTTGTAAAAAACTGATAATCATCATCAGATCCCAATGCTTTAGCCAGTAAACTAATTGAATAATCTGCCCAGGCATATTCTAAAGTTTTACCCACTGATTTGTCTCCGAGTTCATCTGGACAATAACCATATTTTATATAGCCTTCTATACTTCTCCTTCCAGAAGCTTCTGAATTTTTTGGTGTAGGAGCTAAGGCAACTGCCTTCATTTTGTCAAAAGCAAAATCGATATCAAAATCCCTAATTCCTTTTAAATAAGATTCCGTTATGGTCATATCAGCCGGTGACCCCAGCATAGATCCGGTATAACCGTTTCCGGAAGGCCATCTAGGAAAACTTCCTCCTTGTCTTGCCATTTGAATCAAAGAAACGATCATATCGCGCTGTTCTTCTTTTGCAATTAAATTAAAAAGAGGATGTATCGTTCTAAAAGTATCCCATAAAGATAGGTCTGTATAATAGTTAAAATCAGTTGCCTGATGAATTTTATTGTCAAATCCAAGATATTCACCATTAACATCATTAAAAAGGGTTGGCATTTGAAAACTCCTGTAAAGTGCGCTATAAAAAATATTTTTATCGATTTCAGTAGCACCATTAACCTTAATTAAAGAAAATTTATTCTCCCATTTAACCTGTGCTTTTTTCACTGTTGCATCAAAAGATTGGTTTGCTGCTTCCGTACCCAAATTTAATTTGGCATTTTGCAAACTCACGTAAGAAATACCAACTTTTACATGGATGGTTTGATTTGGGTTTTCAGGATTAAAACCTATGTGCAGAACCAAGTTATCCCCAGATCTATTTTTTTTATTTGCTATAAATTTGCTACCATCCCAAATGCCATATGTATTAATATTCTGACTAAATTTTGCAACGAAATATACTTTTTGTCCCTTATATCTACCTGCAAACGTTCCAAATGTTCTAACCGAACCTTCTACTGTATTTTTTGAAGGGTATACAGAAACTTCTCCTTCCTTTGCTGGTTTGTCACCTGTTGTATTGGTAATTTTGATGAGGATGTTTTTAGCATCTTCTTTTTGAAAAGTATAGCGATGTAAACCGGTTCTTTCCGTGGCAGTTAATTCTGAAAAAATATTTTCTTTTTTAAATTTCACACTGTAATAACCTGGGAAAGCTATTTCATTTTCATGCGAAAATTTATGATAGTAATCCTTTTTAAAGTTTATATCATCAGCCGCTTGGTTGGTAGGTGTAAAAAGAAAATGACCACCATCTGTTGCTCCCGTTCCTGCAAGTCGTGTATGGCTAAAGCCCAACATTCTGTTGTCTGCATAATAATATCCTGAGGTACTTAATGCTTTCTTATTTGGTATTAATAAATTGTTATCTGGAAAAGTTGAAATAGTTTCCGGACTTAATCGAACCATGCCAAACGGAACCGTAGCACCTGGAAAATTCATACCACCCACCCAGGCAGGGAAACCGCCAGTGCCTATAAAATTATTGACATACTTACCGTATTTACCTGATTCAAATTTTTCATTCTGATTACTGGGTACTTTGTTAACAATATTGGAGTAATGCAACCAACCAATAAAAATAAGTAGCGATGCAATTAACAAAGAAACCCCCAGAGCTATACCAATAATTTTGATTATTTTTTTCATTATTATATCAATTTTTTGGAATGTATTTTTCAAAAAATTCGTACATATAGTATGTGCAATATTTATTTACTTCTACGGAAGCATCCATCGTATGCGGCCATCCTTTTAATTTGTGATAATAGGAAATTGCACCTGCCTCTTTAATTTTTTTATCCAAATTATCCGACTGATCATAGGGCACTATTTCATCAAGCATACCTTGAAAAATAAGGGTAGGAGGAATATGCTTATTGATGAAGCTAATAGGTGAAGCTTGTTTGTAAAGTTCAGGAGCTTCTTCATAAGATTTACCAATTAATTTTATAACCGAAGGGGTTTCTCTGGCATAATCTATCGTTAAATCAGCCGGACCATATAAATTTACTACACCTTTTATTTTTAATGAGAGGTTTGTATATCCTGCCATCATTGCCAAATGACCTCCTGCAGAACCTCCAATTAATACTATTTTATTTGGGTCTATATGAAATTGTTCAGCATTATCTTGTAACCATTTTACGGCACTGGATACATCATTTAATTGGGCAGGGTATTTTGCAATACCTGAAAACCTATATTGAATTGTTGCAGTAATATAGCCCTTTTCAGCGAAGGGAATTAAATAGGGCCAATAATCGTGTTTATCTCCTTTTTTCCATGCACCACCGTGGATAAATATAAGTAAAGGCATGGGCTTATCTGTATTAGCTTTATGATAAATATCTAATTTAAGATCCGTACTTTCTATGGTATTGTAAACAATGTCTTTATATTCAGTGATATTCTCCGGCAATGGGAATTCAGTTTCAACCAAGTCTAACCTGCCTAAAGCGTAAGCTATTTTTAAGGTGAAATTACTAAAATATCCATCGGGTTTTTCTGGAGGAGCCTGTTGACTTTGACCAATAAAACAACTGATAGACAATAAGGTAGTTAAGATAAGTTTTTTCATATACATATTATTTATTTAAAACTACGGCACAATATATGCTCGCATTATTCGTGAGACTCTAAAAAATTAATTTCATTTTTTTAGTTAGCCGAACTAATCCCGCTGCCCGTGCTGAACTTGTTTCAGCATCTAGCGGGATCTTGGTTAATACCTAGACCCTTGGGTCGATTCCTATTATTGAGCCCAAGGCTTGCCCTTGGGTTTAATACTTTTTATTACTCAATTTGGCACTTTCTAATTTAGGATGCTTCCTTAGCACCATTGTCAACTTTTATAAAGATTCCACCTAGATCAACTCCTATTGCGTATTTCATTTCATTTTGTTCTAAAAATTAACAACTTCACCTAATTCAGATGATTTGTACGCGGCATCAACAATATCCAAAATAATCTGTCCCTCTATTAACCCAGGGTTTGGCTGTGTTCTTGTTTTAATACAATCAACAAAGTATTCCATTTGTTTGGTATAAATTACCTGATCACAATGCTCTTTTCTTTCTGGTAATTCAGGGACAATTTTATCAAAAGAATCTTCACCTGTTGTTATTTTTAAAAATGTAGGAAACAAACTTGCATAACCTTTAGTTCCCCAAATGCCTGAACTCGCTTCTGGCCCGTCCATGTGTGGATGCCACCAACCACTTTCAATAATACTTTCTACACCATTGTCCCATGTAATAACAATAATTCCTGTATCATCTACGTCATAATCTCCAAAATTTGTTGAAATTCTGGCATATACTTTCGCAGGTTTAGGGTCTCCCAATATATAGCGAATTGTGTCTATTGCATGTACGCCCATATCAGCTAAAGCTCCACCTCCGGCTAACGATTTTTTTATAAACCAACCTGAAGGACCCCAATTTTCATGAACACCGTAGCCTTTGGTTTTAAATACCTTGCCTAACTTACCAGATGCAACACAGTCTTTCAAATAATTGGTATCCACATCAAAACGCCACATATGACCAACCATAACCAATTGATTAAAATTTTTTGAAACATCGGTAATTTGTCTTCCTTCTTTCGCACTGATGCCCATTGGTTTTTCAAGAAAAACATCCTTGTTACTTTTTAAAAATTCTATGGCATAAGGTGCATGAAATTGATTTGGGGTTCCGATTATAACAGCATCAATAGCTTTATTGTTTAAAACATTTGAAATGTCATTATATGTTTCTTTTATACCATATTTAATTGCAAAATCTTTAGCCGTTTTTAGTTTTTTAGCAACTACAGCTACAATTTCTACATTCGGAATAGTTTGCAAACCACGAGCGTGAAAATCTGCGATATAACCGGCACCGATTAGTGCAATTTTTATAGTATCCATAGGCTATTTTGAACTAACTTCTATTTAATCTCATCCACATTATCATATACTTTTTTAATTGCAGCAGCAATTAAATCCATATCAGCTTTTGTTCCCATCAATACTTTGTGATGAATACAAACCGATTCGTCTTTAAATATTTTATTACTTATAGGTAAAACAAATCTAGTTGGATCTATTTCAGCCCAATATGCATCGTTTAATTTATGTCTTGCCGGCTTGGTGTGAGGAACATATAATGAGCAGTTATTTAAAGGTTCATAACTAGAATCAACTACAATTCCAATCTCAGCTTCTAAGGCTTCTCTAAATTTCTCAATAGGCAATCCTTTAAAGTCAACTTTGTTATATCTAAAAGCAAAATTAAAATAGGCTTTTTTAGTTTCTCGAGCATCCCTTTTTATTGGAATAACACCAGGGATATTATTCAATAAAGTATTTAGATAATCTCCATTTACATCTCTGTTTGCATTTTGTGCAGGCAATCTTTTTAATCCTTCAATTAAAATAGCTGCTTGGAATTCTGTAATTCTTAAGTTTCCTGATTGAATAAAGTTGCCATCATCACCATAATCGCCAGCACCTTTGTCTAAATCGTGGTATTCTTCACCTTCGGGTCTTCTTCCACAGTTCCGTAGCGCATCTAATTTTTCTGCAATCTCCAGACTGTTTGTGATCATAGAGCCACCTTCACCAGCGGTTAAATGTTTGGATAACTGATAACTAAAACTACCAATATCACCAATGCTACCTGCTTTATTACCATTCCATTCCCCACCATGTTTATGTGCACAATCTTCAATAACATACAAATTGTGTTTTTTAGCTATTTCCATCACAGCATCCATATCGGCAAATGCTCCATATAAGTGAACAGGGATAATTGCTTTAGTTCTTGGAGTAATTGCTTTTTCAATCTCTTTTGGGTCAATGCACCAGGTATCTTCACAAACATCTACCATTACAGGTGTTGCATTCACATCAATAATTGTGGCTGCAGTTGCCTGCCAGGTAAGTCCCGGTAAAATTACTTCATCACCAATACCTACACCCAAAGCCTCTAAAGCAAGTTGCAAGGTTACTGTACCATTCACCGTACAAATAGCATATTTTGTACCGGTAAACTCTGCAAATAATTTATTAAATTCTCTCTCTTTTGGGCCATTATATGACCAAACGCCACTGTTCAAAACTTCTATAAGAGATTTCTCTTCTTCTTTTCCCCAAACAGGCCATACTGGCCAAGGACTCTCTTTTGTGTTTTTTATAGGTACTCCACCTTTGATTGCTAATTTTGTCATTTACAGTACTATTTAACCTTAATTAAGATTTTATTAAATTCCATCCTTCAACTTTTACTTCTGCATTTATTTCAGAATTGCAAGTTACGGTTACTGTTCTTTTTTCACCAGCTAATAAACTTATAAAATTGTCTTCCCAAAATACAGGAAGAATGATTTCTCTAGTTTCTTTTTCAAACAATTTAAGGTTGATCAAAAAGGCAATTTTATTCGTGTTATTTTCTAATTCTATTGTGAATTTTTGTTCATCATTTAAATTTTCATGTGTTATATTCACATTTAATTTTATTTTCGGTAGTTCGTTCAACAAGGTTAGATCTGCATATTCCTTACTAGGGGTATGGTAAGCAAATTCTCCAAGATCTGCTTCATAATCTAAGGTTTCTTCTTTGGTAGATAGCCAATAAAAATTATTAGACACTTCCTTTTTGTCTACATCAAATACGCGAAGATCAAGGAAATAGGTGCTTGTAAGATTTTCTATTTCACCCAATTCAAAAATAGATTTAGAAGAATTTTTTAATGCACTGGTAGGTATTATTTTGTCTAATAATATATTAGATTCAATATCAAATATTAGAATACGTGCATTTAACTTATCGATATCATACAAATAATCGTTGATTAAATAAATTTGATCGTTTCCATAATTATAAATTAAACTTAAGGGTAAACAAGCTTTTTGTGTTGCATAGAAAGCTCCTGTAGGATTTAAATAATAATCATACAATTGCCAATACATTTTTGGCCATGCTGCATTCAACATCCATTGTATTACACCCGTTGCTCTTTTTTTATGTACTTGAAATGCTTCAAACATCGGTCGCATCAACTCATAATTCATCGCTTGAGATTTTTTGTCAAAATCTTCTAAAGAATTAGCTTTACCGTAACGTTCTATGATCGCTTCGGTAAAACGACTTAAATTTGCAAATTCATATCTTCCACAATGAAAATCCCATACATCACTTATTGGCCAAAGCTTTTCTTTCGGAATCATCTTTTTAAGACTATCAATCTGAGGTACTTGAGCACCCGGACCGGTTTCTGTATTGAAACCATAAGCACCTCCTAAGTGTGTATTTGTGTACCAGTAAACTGGGGCGGTATAAGCATATGGCCCTAACATTTTAACACCAGATGACCCACTAATTTCGCTTATTACATCCTCACTTCCAATTACATGTTGATCACTACCAACACCGCCGGTTGAATTTAAATATGGTCTTGTAGGGTCATATTTTTTAAAAGTTTCGATATATTTTTGTTCCAAGGCAGTAATTGGCACTTTATCACTTGCTACTGTCCAAACAAAAATACTTGCATGGTTTCGTAGCCAAATAACCTGTTCTTCCCAGGCCTTACTAACATGATCAATATGTTCTGGTAAATATACACCTCCAAAACGTTCACTTACAGGAACGCCAAGGTGCAATTCATGCTCCCAATGGCAACTCCAGCCAACCATTAGCAAAATACCATGATCATCACACAAATCATATAATTTATGATCTTTTCCCCAAAAACCTTCCAAACGCACGCAGTTCAAATTCATTTGTTTTACGTATTTAATTTGTGCTTCTAAGCTTTCATCATTATCCATTAGGAAGAGGTCATCGGTCCAACCACCACCTTTAATCATCACTTTTTGTCCGTTTACTTTATAGCCTCGGTGCACTTTATCCAACCAATAATCTTCAAATTCTCTAATTCCAAATCGAGTTTGTGAAGTATCAGAAATAACATCATCTATTTTAAACTTTAATTCTAAGTTATACAATTCGGGATCACCCAAATGAATTGGCCACCAAAGCCTAGGATTTTGAAAATTTAATTGGGCATATTCTTTGGAAGTAAACGCAACCAAGAAGTTACTATTGGATTCAATAGTAACTTCTTGTTTGAATGTAACCGACTCAATTTCACCAATTAAAGTACCTTTAATTGATTTATTAGTATAGTTTTTCAATTCAGCTGAAATTAATAAATCAGCTTCTTTAAGTGTTTTTTTGTTAACTTTGGTTTGCACAAAGGGCTTTTCAATACCCACGCCAGCATTTAAATGAACTGTTACAGGTCTGAAAACTCCCATATTTCCATCTGGCGGAGAAGGGTTCCAATCTACATAACCAATACTAAAATCACCAGGTACAGGTGGAATTACTTCAATGGCTAAAATATTATTTCCTGTAATGGTATAGTTACTTATATCAAAAGCCGTAATGCGATAGGCGCCATCTATAGCTGATGTATCAGCTACTAATTTACCGTTTAACCAAACATTTGCTTTGTGGTTTATTCCGTCAAAACTTATACGCGCAGAGTTGTTTGCTTCATCTACAGTTAAATTAAAACTTGTTACATACCACCAAGGTATTTTAAATTGGTTGGTTGCAATATTTTTTAGATTTTTATCATAAAAAGGATTCGTTATAAGATCTTTCGCCACCAAGGTACCTAAAACAGTGGAGGGTACAATGGCCGGAATCCAATCCTTTGAAATTGATAATTTTGTTGAAATCTCCGCACCTTTTTGTGAGATTTCTTCTGAAGATTGGATCTTCCAGTTTTTTGAAAGATTTATAAGGTAATTATTTTTCAATTGTTAATATTTAACTTTTTTTAATGGTCAGATGGAACATTCATTTAGATATAGTTTAAACTTATTAGATTACTGCATCAGTATTCTTAAAGGTCTCTATAATATAGTTTACATGTGTTAACAGTAAGCTATTTGATTAATTTTTGTAGTTTTTTTATATTCTTTCTTGCAAAAAGCATCATTCCTCCACCTATTACTACTAGTGTTAAGCCAGCCACTAGATTTGTCATTCTTTGAATATCTGATTCAGGAAAAATCAAAGCAATGGAAACGACCACTCCAAAAAATAAGATAAAGAAGCCTAATGCTTGGTTAATTTGAAATGTTTTTAATTTTCCTTTAATTTCTATTTGATCCATAATCTTTAATTTAAAAAATATAATATATAAAAAAGAGAATACTTAATGAACCCATTGACCATATTTTCAAATTGTTCCACCAGTGACGATCACTTTTTTTTACGCCTTCATAAGCATAATCACTTGGTATCATCATAACCAAAATTCCAATAATAATGAATAAACCAAGAAAAATATTCTTTGCATTTTCTTGTGAAACACCTGAAAGCCAATCAAAATTCAGCATAATATTACCTTTTATTAATGTTAATTATTTTTTACTACTCTCCATTATTTTTGAACTAAAAACAAGGCCCTTTAATCGTTCTTCACTATGAGGTTTTGTAAATAAACTAACGGTTACATTTACAATAAATCCTACAACAAATGACCACCATGAAATATATAAGAAGGGGTCTTCAATTGTAAAGTGCTGGTCTTTGGTTACATTCATATAAATGGCGGAACCAATTCCTATAACTAATGCTGATAAACCACCCCATTGTGTAGTTCTTTTCCAAAAAATTCCCAGCAATAGAATAGCAAATAAAGGCCCTTGAAAATAAGACATAAAGGTTTGGATTGCAACATACATTCCTGGGTATTCTGCACTAATTGGAGAGGTTGCAACACCTATCACAAGAAGAACTAATGTTGTAACCCTTCCAACATTTAAATAATGTTTGTCAGTAGCATTACTTTTAATATAAGGTTCATAAATATCTTTTGTAAAAAGCGTAGCAGTTGAATTTAATAAGGAATCTACACTGGACATTAGAGCAGCGAAAAATGCGGCAAACATCAATCCAATTAAACCAGGAGGTAAAATCTCTTTAATCATTGCAGGCAATGCTTGATCTCCATCTTCTAAATTTGGAATTAATGCCACGGCAATTAAACCAGGGAATAACACCAAGATTGGAATAAACATTTTTAAAGCAGATGCAAATATCATACTTGCTTTGGCGTGCCATTCATTTTTAGCCGTAAGTGTTCTTTGAATTATTGATTGATTTCCAATCATATAGGCGTTTGACATTACGAAAGTTAAGCCAAAAAGTATTCCTGTCCACGGAAAGGGTGAACTCGAATCTGATGGTTGAATGATATCGAAATGACTTCTATATTCAGGCCCCATATTGGTTACCTTAGCCACCAAATTTTCCCATCCGCCAACAGCGTCTAAGCTTAAAAATATTAAGGCAAAACCACCTACAAACATAATTATCATTTGTACAACATCGGTCATGATCACCGCAGTGATACCTCCAAAATAGGTATAAAGACCAACTACACTTGCAGTTGCT
This sequence comes from Flavobacteriaceae bacterium, assembly GCA_021647985.1. Lineage (GTDB taxonomy): Bacteria > Bacteroidota > Bacteroidia > Flavobacteriales > Flavobacteriaceae > Lutimonas. The sequence continues at coordinate 32,224 of JAKITQ010000015.1, forward strand.
AGAATGGAAGTCCATATAGCCCATCCCATCAAAACATTTAAAAGTACCGCGCTAGCCCAAAATAACACACCCAAATCAAGGGCGAAAAACAAAATCCATGTAACAGAAGCAATAGTTCTTACTGTTGGATTGTACCTTCTTCCTAAATATTCAGGAATGGTATACATTCCTCCTCGCCAGAAATAGGGAATAAATATAAAAGCTGCCAATAACATAGCGGGTACAGATCCTATCCAGTCAAAATTCCCCACTGAAATTCCATAGCGATATGCCTGCCCTGAGATTCCTACAAAATCTATTGCCCCAATATCGGAAACAACAATTGACATTCCGATTGCCCAGAAAGGTAAACTTCTACCTGCAAGAAAATAATCGTCTGAAGTGTTAACAAATTTTTTAAAATAAAGACCTAATAATAGCATACCAACGATATAAGCTATTACGATAAAATAATCAATTCCTGCAAGCATAATTTTAAATTTTATTTAATCAATACAAATTAAAATAAATTAGCTGTACTTTATTTGTTATATCTTATTTTATTCACATGCTATTTCACCCCGAATGTTTATTAATTCACTATTTTTACTTTAATTAAGTTAATATTGTTACAATTAGAATTAAAAACGCCTGGTATTTTCATATTATATTAATTATCGTTTAAAATATATATAATTAGCAGGGTTTTGTTTTCCTGTGGTGGTCATGGTTGTGGTAACATCAATACTATTCCGTTGCCAATAGTAAAAAACACCATGTTCTGTTCCAACGAGCAAATCTGGAATTCCATCTTTATTAAAGTCCGAAACTACGGGGCCATCGGTATGCCCCATCAAAGTTCTTGAAGCAACACGCCCTTGGTATTGTAACACTATTTTACCATCTTTCATTCCCATGTTTTTCATCCAATCTACCGCTGGTTTCGATGAAAACACCAAATCTTCTAATCCATCTCCATCCCAATCAGCAAATGTGATTTTTAACCTTCCACTGCTAGAGCCCGTTCTTTGATTTAATAAAATTGGTTCTCCAGAAGGATTAACAAAGCTTCTTTTTGGATGCTCCAGTATCAATTCACCATTGATTTTAGAACGCAAGAATACAGCTAAATACCCTTCATAATCTAGCATTACAAGATCATTGAGTCCATCTTTGTTATAATCGAAAAGTAGGGGTGAAGTGCGCCATGGAGCCAAAAGTTCATTTCCTTTTGAAATGCCAGGGATCCACTTTGGTTTTTGAGGTTCACCTTGCCAATTTACTTTGATAGTTTTTGGTGGTGCTAATTTTGGATTCTTACGAGTTCCAATATTTTTTAGCCATATAACATTTCCGTTATGGTCATTCACTAAAATATCTGGTAAATCATCATCATCCCAATTTCCAACACCTAGGGTAGAATAACCCCAAAAAGGTTCTTCGGTGTTAGGTAAGGCTTTATTTTGTATGATTCGAATGGGTTTTCCATCAGTTTCTAAAAGTTCAGGTTTTTCCCATTTGGGAATTGCTCCTCCCAAATTTTTAATAAACCCAATGTATCCCATTTCATTTCCGCTTAAAATATCATCGAGTCCATCTCCATCCCAGTCATATATAACAGGAACTGTAAGCGCACCAAAATCGACATATTTTGCTTCCTGCTGAAAGAATTGTGGTGATGAGAATTGAGGAATTCCATCGATTACATTTCCTGTATTTTTTAAAAATGAAATTCTTCCTGATTCTTCTCCGGCTATAATATCAACATATCCATCTTTGTTCCAGTCAAAGGAAGTCCAGTGAATACTCGATCTAGAATCAAACCGAACAGGGATCTCATGGTTTGTTATTACTTTGCCGTTTGTGAATTTATATGTGGATTTTGTTCCAGTATTTTCAAAATAAACAATAAAATTATTTTTCCATTCAACATCATATTCATCGGCATTTTCAGGTTTTCCAATGGCGATAAAATCCAAATCACCATCGTTATCATAATCAGCAAACATGGGTTTTATAGAAATGCCCTTTGCTAGAGATTCTCCGTTCTCCTTTAAAATTTCTATCGGGTTTTCGTATTTAGGATTTTCATTAGTCCCTCTATTCTTTAAAAACACCAATTGACTGTGTTTTGGGGCTTTTGAAAAGGCTTTTTGTCGTTCTTCGGCTCCGTCACCGCGCAAACTCGGTTTTTGTGGGTTGGTAGCAGAACAGACTAAATCCAACATACCATCTCCATCAAAATCAACCATTTTCCACTGGGTATTGCCATAATAGTGTAAAATATCATAACCTTTGGAAGGAAGTATTACTTCATTATCATCCCAGAACACATTTTGAGGAACATCTTTATAGATCAATAATTTTTCACCAACCCTGTCTGGTGTCATAACATGGAAACGATCATCTACTTGTGACATTTCGAAATAGGCACCATCAGAACCCAGTCTTCTACGTTCAAAAGACACTTTCATTCCACGTCTAAAAACGGGCATATCCATATTTCCGCTAATATTTTCGAAATAATAGATACCTGCTTCTATATAAGCTCCAGATTCCGATATAACCAAATCGTAATCGCCATCGCCGTCAAAATCCATTGGCATGGGGATCGATTTAAAACCTGCATCCAAATCAACTATTAAACCAGGGTTATTGTAGTTGAGTTTTTGCAAGCCTACATTTTCAGATGTATTATTTGCTGAAGTTTCTTTTGGCGTTTCACATTGAACAAAAGCTAATACTGCAATTGATAATAGTAATAGAGTTTTATTATAAATCAATTTTTGTTTTTTTAAATTTATACTATTCAAATTAGCATTTTTCATTATAAAACGAATAGGTAGAGGTTTACCGTTTAGTTATTCTAAATTTTGGATTACCTTTCCAAGTCACAATATTTTCAATTTTACTTCCAATTACTTTTATGGAGTTTTCTAATTCAAATCCTAGAATTTTATTCTTTTCTTTTTCCCGGATCCCAAATAGTAGCAGAGATATAACGTTCTTTACTCGATGTATCTTTGTAATAATACACAGTAACAATTTTTCCATCTGGGCGTTGTATTGTTCTTGGATAGCCGAAATCTCGATTATAAGGATTATCATTGCGAAGAATAATCTCTTTACCCCAAGTTTGTCCTTGATCTTCAGATATTTGGGCGCGCATACTACAAGGAGCTCCACGTACACCATAAGTAATGACAATTCGGACGTCTTGAAGTGTGATCATACTGGCTGGATTACCGGAGGAAGTATCAATATTTGGTTTCTTTAGCATATACCAACTTTTTCCTTCATCTGGTGATAGGAAACCTTCGAGCCAAGCGGCTCTTTTCCCCGGGATAAACCCACTTCTCCGAATCATGGTTAGAAGCGATCCATTTTCCAATCGAACAGTAGAAGGCATGATTGCGTAAGTTTTTCTATCCAATGGTAGTTGTTCACCTATCCAACCTTGAAATTGCCAAGTTTTACCTCCATCTTGCGTACGTGCACAAAATGGCCAACCTTCCTTCCCATTATCTTTTTGAGACGTCAGAAACACTAACATATCGTGCTTGCTATTAATGATGTAATCGGTACGCGCAAGTAATCCTTTTCGACCGAATAGGGGAATGGTGAAAGGGCCTTTCCATGTTTTACAACGGTCATAGCTATAATAAAAACCCCCACTTCCATTTCGAAACTTGAATGCAAATCCGGGTTGCGTGAAGTCAATATTACCAGGAGAGGCTGTTGCTTCTTTCTCTTTTTCGTTCTCATCCAAAAACGAAGGTTTTTCCACTACCCATGTCTCACCGCCATCGAGGCTTCGAGCCATGCGTTGCGTGGATGGTCCTTTGAACGGATGGAACTTATACTCAAGGCCATCATCGTGGTGCCCGAGTGAAAACCCTACTACAATCTCGTTACCCCACGACCAAATACCATGGTTGGCAGGCCAACCGGCATAACGATTTTTTTCTTTAAAGACGGTTACATTTTGTTCGACAACCGGTTCTTGTGCCCATGAAGATGCAGGGAAGAACGACATGATACTAATTACTAAAGCTAAATATTTCATTTTTTTATTCATTTATGTTAGTTATTCATTTATAGTTTTCCAATCTCTATTCCAACCTATTTTATCAAGGGTCCATTGAAATTCTTTTAATTCAGTTCCAGTGTAGCCTGCTGGTTGATCGTCTGGTAATAACATAATATTAGTATCAATAACACCACGTTCGTGCAACATAAACTTTAAGTTTCTTTTCCAGTTACCAGCAGCGTAGTACGCAAAGTAAGGAAGTATTTTGCTGAAATATATTTTTGCAGCTTCATCCTCATTTCCAGCAAGGTAAGTATTTATACATGCAGCATGAACCTCAACAGCTTCTGTACCTGTCATGAAGGCTGTAGCTCCAACGCGAAGAAGATTAATCATGTATTTACCGCCATTTCCACCAATAACCTGCATTACTCCATCAAATTGCTTAAGAAGTTCTTCTGTTTTTGATAAGAAAAGAGTACTTTCTGCCTTTACAGAATGTATCTGTTTCGTGTCATTTGCAACCTTCATTATAAGTTCAGGAGTAAGAATATGTGATGTTCTGTCAGTATCCTGAATTATTATTGGTAAAGAACAAGCTGATGCTAAATCGTTGAACATTGCTAATGTTTGAATTTGATCAATCTTATCTCCATAAGGTATTGAAGTCATAATCATGTCAGCTCCCTTTTGTTCTGCTTCACGAGCATAACGTATTATGTCTTTACTGGTCTTACCTGTAACTCCAGCATAAAATGGCACACGACCATCTACCTGATCTACACAAACCTCCAGCAAGCGGGTTCGGTCGGTATCATTTATCTTTTTAAATTCGGAAGCATGTGCGAAATGGCCAACGGCAACAGCACCTGCCTGAATGCAATAATCAACATGACGACGTTGGCTAACTAGATCTATCTTGTGGTTCTTGTCTACTGGTGTTGCCATAATTGGCATTATTCCTTTGAATAGGCCAATTTTTTTCTTTCTCGAAACAACCAATGGAACTCCTAACTCATTTCTTGCTGCACCAACCTGAATAGGTATAACTGATGCTGCTGTTAAAGCTACAGCAGATTTAATAAAATTTCTTCTGGATGTATCTTTAGATTTTAATCTTTCTTTATCATGCACAGAATTCGGAGTGCAATCATCTTGTAATTTTTGTTTCTTCATAATATTATTTTCTAAATAGGTTGTAGGTTAAGTTGATTAATCTTATTATTCTAGTTGCGCTTACTATACCAACTGATTTTAAAACTAACCTTATTTTCAATCTCATTGATTTTTTGGAGCATATTTCTTAAAAAAATCTTCCATATAATATTTTAAATAATCATTTATCTCAACAGAAACATCCATGGCATGTGGCCAGCCATCTATTCTATGATACGACACAGCAACCCCTGCTGCTTCTAATTTACTATTTAAAGTATCAGATTGTGAAACAGGTACCAAATTATCTAAGGTTCCATGAAAGATTAAAGTTGGTGGTACATTTTTAGAAACATAATGTATTGGTGATGCCTTTTCATAAGCCTCGGGAGCCTCATCATAAACTTTCCCCATTAATTTAGAAATACTAGAATGAAGTCTTAAACCCTCTAAAGTAAAATCTGTTGGTCCATAGATATCTACAACTCCTTGTACTTCGGCAGTTATACCATCTGCGCCGTTTTTATTAAATTGATCTAGATTAGAATATGCTGATAACAGCACCAAATGTCCGCCTGCAGAACCTCCTACCAATATTATTTTTGATGCATCGATATGATAGTCTGCCGCATTTTTTTTCAAAAATTTAATGGCATCATTAACATCTAAAAGTTGCGCCGGAAATTTAGCAACATTAGAGAGTCTGTATTGTACAGATGCGGTTATGTACCCTTTTTGAGCAAACGGAATTGTGTACAGTTTATAGTCTCTTTTATCGCCTCCGCTCCAAGAGCCTCCATGAATAAATATGATTAACGGAGCGTCTCCTGTATGCCCAACTTTATTATAAATATCTATTTTTAAATCTATAGAATCAATGGTTTTATAAACTATATCTCTGTGTTCTTCTACAGTATTTGACGATGGATAATCTTTATAATCTATCAAATTCAATCCTCCTAAAACAAAGGCTATTTGTAAAGAGGTTTCGTTCATATATCCTGATGGCGGAATTGGCGAACCATCTGCTCTTAGACCTGTGGAGGTATATCTGAAAAATATAATTGTTAATAATAGAACGAATAGAATACTTGAAATATAAAGGATCCACTTTTTAGGTTTGTTTGTCAATCTCATACAATTGGTGTTTTTAATTCATTTGTGTTCGATAAAAGATATAAGTCCGCTACGCTTTAACCCACCTGCCGGCGTGGCAGGGAACAAAGAATAAAGACTTGTTTGTTAATCAATGATTTAAATTGTAATTATTTATTGTACAATAGTCCGTTAAATTTTAGTATATAAATGATATACAATCAGTTATGTAACAATATTTAAATACGATAACTCGTTTATATTCAATTATTCGTAATTCGTAACTCATAACTCGAAATTCATAACTCGTAATTCATAATTCATAATTAAACGAAGTGTTGTTTTACATTTTTTTAAATCGATTCATCATTTCTTTCCAATCGGTAAAGATAATTCCTTCCGCTTCAAAAAATTGGATAAGGTCAGGATCTGAAAACATTTCATATTCCCAAACACGTTGTTGCCAAGAATTTGTAATACTTTTTAAATTTTCTGTATCCACTGAAGGGTGAAAAATAATTTCAGTAATACCGGGTTTTAGAGATTTTATTAATTTTTTAAAATTTTCGATTTTTTCTTCATAAGTATTACCTTTTGGAGCACTGGTAAAGAAATCTAGTTTTGGTAATGTATAGGATTCGACTAATTTAATTACACTTTCATCAATTGGAAACCCTCGTGCCTTAAATATATCAATAACCTCTGGATTAGATAAATCTATAACATTTGCAGGAATACCGTACTCTTCAGCCACTTTAAAAAAGACCTTTACAAAACTTGGATGACCATAAAGTGTTCCCATGTGGGTATCAATATGATCGGGTCTATGACCTAATGCGATAGATTTTTCAATTTGGGCTCTAATTTCTTTTTCTATATCTTCCACAGTAGCATGTGCAACAACAGCATGCACTTCATGCCATAATTTGCCATCAGGATCTATCAAACTGGGTACGTCGTTTGGGTCTGATACTGGTCCCCATCGATAATTTTGCCATTCACTTGTTAATGTAAGATGTAAACCAACATCCATACCTGGATGATCAATGGCCCATTGTACAAATGCTTCTGCATTCGGGCAAGGCATCATAATGGCTGCAGACTGAATATGATTATTAAGCATTATTTCATCTGCTGCTATATTCGCTTCTTCGCTCATACCTATATCATCGGCGTGTAACATAATAATTTTTTTTCCTTCAGGGTATCCAAGTTTTTCTGCCCAATTTTTAGGTTCAGGTATTTTCAATTCGCTGATAGCTTCGTCTTTTATGGTTTCACAACCAATTAAAAATATGGAGAGTATAATACTGAAAAACAATATATTATATTGTGATAATGCGTATTTTAGTGTTTTCATGGTAAATATTTTAGGTTAATATATTAATGGTTCGTTATTTTTTGTTTAATACTGAATTAAAGTCCGTTATATCATAGTATTTATATTTGATAATTCATTGATATTCAAAAAATTAATTTAACATTCAAAATTCATAATTCAACATTTCACAAATTGTTGTGTATATAAATAGGGTTTGTGTAAATCCAAGGGATTAATTTGTTATTATAATTTAAAAAAGCTTCCATACGATAATTTCCCGCTTTGTTTTTTATATCATATTTGTATTCGTATACATTGTCTTTGGTATCGATGACTTCACCATTTCTAATTAATTTAAAATGAACTGGTAAGGGAGATATTACCTGAATTTGTTTTATTGAACCAGTGCTGATAGAATCGCCCATAATGGCATTAACATTGTTTTCAATATCTGTTGCGTAATATTGAAATCCTTTGGCATCTGCTAGGCTTTCAAAAGCGATAAAAGCATGTCCTTTGACTAGGTTTTCCTTGATATTTTTATTGCTAAAAGTATCACTAAATACATGGGTATTCACAAAATTAAAAGAATGAAAATAGGTGTCTAATTCAAATTTAAATCCCCAACCACCAGCATCTGGTTCACCCATTAATAACTTTTCTTTCCAACCAGGTTCAACCAATGAAAGTTGCTTGGCATTTGGGCCCACCCATTCTACCATGCCATCATCGGTATATCTTGCTCTTATATTTTGATTGTTGTGTGCATCTACCGCGGCCATTCCAACTACTTTTCTAAATTTATTAATAGAATCCCAACGAGCCAATATTACAGTTTGTTTGTCAAATATTTCCCGCATACCCCAATGTTTATAGGTGTATCCATTAATAACTGAATTCACAACAAAAGGTAATAAGTCGTCTTCTTCGTCTTTAAAATCGGTATGGATGTTGTAAATTTCCATCGCTTGATAATCTGGATTTGCCCAATCGTGTTTTTCTTCGGTATGTACGTATAACACCAAACCGCCATCATTTACAACTTGTTTTATTAGTGAATCTTTGGGTTGGTTCCAGTTTAATACGGTGTCTTTCATTGGTGTAACCATCAATCCACTTTTTTCGGTTCCGGCTTCGATAATGACATTATCATAAATACCGTGATAACTTCTTGGAAATGAATCTAATTGTGAATGTGCATGATCAGATAAAAAAATAAAATCTAAATTCGCTTTTTTTGCGGCGGGTAATATTTCTTCTATCACACCTCTACTGTCATGAGACCAATAAGAATGTGCGTGCAGTACACCTTTATAATCAGTTTTTTGTATGTATTGAATAGGTTTTTTATATTTAGCTTGTAGGTCACTTCGTGCTTTTTCCAGTTTAGGATAAGTATAAATTCTTTTCCAAAGCATTGGAATAATATAAATAAAAACTGCAATTAACCCAATAGACAATACCAATGAAACAATTTTAAATAATTTTATTATAATTTTCCTAAATAATTTCATAGTAAAGGTGATTGTCAATTTTTCAATTCAAATACTTATTAAACCAATCATAACCATCCTGATAAACTTTTTCAAGAGGAATGGTATGATGTTTTGCCGGATACCAAATAATATTTTTAGGCTTTTTTGCCTTCTTGTATAATAATTTACTCATCATTGGTGGAACAATCTCATCATTTTCTGCATTAATCATCAATAGAGGCCTTGGTGAAATTTTTGCAACAAAATTCTTTGGTTCTATAATGCTAGTGTAATCCTTAGCGTTGGATGATAGCGCTTTTTTACCATACAATAAATTTAATTGACCTCCCGAGATAACCAAAACAGGAACTTTCACCCGATCATCAACACCTGTAAAAATTGTTCCAGTTATTCCGCCTAAGCTTATGCCAAAAAAACCAATTTTATTATTGTCTAAATCTTTTCTTGAATAAATAAAATCTACGGCCCTTCTAAGATCAAAAACAGTTTGACTAATTATATCTCTTGTCCAATATTTATTTTTACCGGTAAAATCAAATTCATATTTATTCTCCATTCGATCACCGTGGTTACTGATGTCTATTCTTAAAACAGCATAATTTTTTTTTGTAAAAAAATCATTACCATATTCAATATAATCTACAGTTTTACTATCGCCTAAGCCATGTAATAAGATGATTACAGGAAGTGGCTTACTTGCATTTTTAGGAATACTTAGTAAACCTGACACCTTTTTATTATGTACACTTCTATATGTTAGGCTGTAAAGCTTTGAATTCTCATTATTCTGTATAAGTTTAATAGAGTCTTTTAATGGAATATCTCTGTCATACTCATAATATTTTGCTACAGGTAATGCTTCGGCAGTTCCACAAGAAGTCAAAATTCCAATCCCGATTATAAATAGAAGATAATTGATATTCATTTTATTGATTTAAAGGTATACCCAAGCCAAATAGCTTTTCGGTTTTTTCTCTCTTTCTTTTCCCCTCTAACTGCGTTAAAATTTTAAACCGTAGCTATGGCTATGCTTGAAAATTTTGTCTTGTTACAGAAAAAAATAAAATCGACAAAATTCCCGACAACCTATTTGGCTTGGGTATATTAATGATGCAATACTCTAATGCTTTAAAGTTAATTACCTCATTTATTCTCTCCACCTCTCCACCTCTCCATCTCTCCATCTCTCCATCACTCACTTCCTCTTACAATACCTCATCATCATCTGCAACATACATTCTTGTGCTTTTTGTGTATTTACCACCATTTGGATCTGAATACTCTAAGTCAATATAAAATGCTTTATACCCTTTTTTAGGAAATTGAATTTCATATTTAATTTCCTTATTTTTTTCAGAAGGAATTATTTTCGATATAAATTTTTCATCTCTAAAATCACGGTCATCGGAATCTGCAGACCATATATACATATTTAATAATTCATCAGACGTTGTTTTTACTGTTAGAATTGCAGATTTTTTATCAGATGCTATTTGATAGACCAAATCGTTATATGGTTTTTTATCTAAAGTTTTTTCCCAAAAGGCACTAATGGCTCTGGTAGCTTGTTCACCTCCTCCTAGACCATGTCCGGCATTTGGTACATAATGAATGTAATTTTCGCCAGGAATATCATTGATATAATTTTTGATAGCATCTACTGGCCAATATTCATCATTTGTACCAATTAAAATTAATTTTGGCATAGTTAATTTGTCTCGATAGGAGTAAGGGTCGATCATTTGTGTAATGGCATTCCCTTCAGGAGAATTTACAGTTTGTGGAATTTCTAATTTGGTATAATCTTCAATCTGAATACTGTATTCTTTCCAAACTTCAACCTGATAATCTAAACTTACAGGCATGTTTAATACATCGATAACCATTGGCGCAATAGCTTCAACTCTTTTGTCTTGAGAACCGGTTAGCCAAGTAGTCCATCCTCTTTTTGAAGCACCGCTAACTGTAAACCTTGTTATATCTTTGTTGAGTTTTTCTTTAGAGAATTCTTGTACAGCATCCATTGCTTTTACGGCACTTTTTACCATAGGAAAAAGTAAAGGCCAGCTGTAATCTTTGTCTTTTTTAAAATTATGTAATGTAAATGAAATCAATTGATCTTCTACCAAATCATCATACAATGGTTGTTTTGGGGTTTGACGAATAATAACAACCATGGCTTTATTTTTTTGTGCCATAGCAGCAAAATTTTTGGTGGACTTGTGATCATTAGGTTTCCAGTTAGGTAAATCACCTTTTGAGCTACCTCCTGTAATAAAAAGTAAAGCACCATCATATTTAATTGCTGTTGGAACAAGTACAGTTAATTGGTGTGTCCAGATGTGTTCTCTCCATTTTTGCGAAGTAAGTAATAGGTCATAGGCTGTTACATCACCAACAGGGTAACTTTCTTTTACTTCCCATTTATAGGTAGTGTCACCGTTATCTAAATATCTTTCTAAAGCCGTCTCCGGTGTAATAGGAATAACTTTTTTTGGCGAACTTTTAGCTTCTGTTGCACATGAACTTGTAAATAACAGTACGGGAATGCATAATAATATGGACAATTTTTTAATCATGATAATTTAAATGTTTTAAAGTTAAAATGTTTAAAAAGATTAATTGTAAACTTTAATCTTTAATTTATTGCTTTGTAATATAATTTAATTTTTCTCAATTCTCAATTGCTTCGCTAACTGCATCTGCAATTTGAACCACACACCAGTCCAAATATTAAAGACCTGCTCCAACATAAAAATCAGAAATATAAAAAAGGATATTTTCATTGCTTATTATTGAAATTTTGCCGAAATTAGGGATTATATTAATACTAAAGCTAATATAAAGCGATATTAATCATAAGAAAGTATGGGTAAATATGATATATTGATTAATACTAATAGTATATTGTCCAAATTACATGTTTTAACATATTTTCTGTTTTGTTTTAGATAATATTAACATATATTCGCTTAAATATTATGCACGCATAGTATAATTAACTCAATTATTAACGTTGATCAAAATATTAAAATAATTAGGTATTGAATTTTTTAATATTTTGATTAAATAAAATTAAATTTATGGTTAAAAGGAACAAATTATTTCTAATTGGTCTTACACTTACTGTATGGATGTCACTTTTTGTAGTGTCATGTAGTTCTGATGACAGTGGAGGAAACACATTTCCACTTTCGGCAGATATCTTTAACAGTATTGATGACAAACAAGTTGCTTTCCAGGGAATTACCAATAGTGCCACTAGTTGGTCATGGGATTTTGGTGATGGAAATACAAGTAACGAACAAAACCCTGTTCATATATACGAGGTTGGAGGATTTTATACAGTAACATTAACTGCAACCAGTCAAAGTGGCGAAAGTATAGTTACTGAGGTTAAATTGGCTTTTGCACTTACGCCTTACGTATTGCTTACAGGTGGTCCAACAGCAGAAAATGGTAAAACTTGGAAACTTTCAGGTGCACATTCTGATTTTGATAGTTTCTCTTTAGCTAATGAAGAATTTACTGTATTAGAAGAATTAACTCCTGGTATATTAGGGTTATTAGGTATGGGAGAAGTATACGATGATGAATTCACCTTTCATTTTGATGGTAATTTTGATATGGATACAAAAGAGGATGAAGCCGCTTTTTCAGGTATTGTTTATCAACTTTTTGATAATGGAGGTGCGGGTCTTGTAAACACTGCAGGTCTTGATTTTGGTTTGGTTACAGCTAAATATACACCGGAAGATGATGCTACTTTTAATTATGTAGTAGAAGAAGACTATACAATCTTATCAGCAATTGTTGGAGGGCCAGTAACTTATCCTGGTGTTTCTACATTAGAATTTTCTGGGAAAGCCTACGCTGGTTTTTTAGACTTTTTTAGAAAAGCAATTATTCAGGAAATTACTGCCAATACAATGAGGTTAGTGATTTTTGCTTCATTAGATCCGGGCGCAGCAGGAGCAGGTGCTAGTACACATGCTTTGATTTTAACATTCGAAGGCGTTGATTAATTTTGATTGAATCGAATGGTAATGAATAAATATATAATACTAATTCAAAATTTAAGTATGGACAATAATAATAAATATATAGCAAGACATGTATTTGCCTTAGCTTTAATTGCAATGTTGTTTTTGGTGCAAACCGAAACATTTGCACAAACAAATAATATTGATGTAACCGGAAATATTACTTCATCCGAAGATGGTATGAGTTTACCGGGAGTAAGTATTTTAGAAAAAGGTACAAGTAACGGGGTTTCTTCAGATTTCGATGGTAATTATAATATATCTGTAGCAGGTAATGCAACGCTTGTTTTCTCTTTTATAGGGTTTGAAACTCAAGAAATTGCTGTATCAGCTCAAACCTCAATGCATATTGTTTTGTTACCAAGTGCTGAGGCATTAGATGAAATAGTCGTTACAGCTTTAGGTATTAAGCGTGAAGAAAAATCACTAGGTTATTCTGTTGGTAAAGTAAAGGCTGAAGAGTTTACAAGGGTAGTTAATGAAAATGTTTTGAAATCAATGTCAGGTAAAGTAGCGGGTGTTACTATTAACTCTACCGGAGGCACAGGGTCATCTGTAAGTATGGTTATTCGTGGCGCTACTTCTTTAAGTACAGACAATCAACCACTTTTTGTGGTAGATGGTGTACCAATTGAAAGTACGGATAGAAACAATGGTGGTATTGGTTCCAGAAATCTAGTAGATTACGGAAATGCAATCTCGGATTTAGATCCAGAAAGTATTGAAAGCGTATCTATTTTAAAGGGCCCTAGTGCCGCTGCATTATATGGTAGTAGAGCAGGTAATGGGGTTGTGCTAATCACAACCAAAAAAGCAAAAGAAGGGGAAGCGATGAGTGTTACCATTTCGTCGAACACAGTTTTTGATGTTCCTTTCAAATTTTTTGATAGAAGTAACCGATTTACTATTGGATTTTTCTCTTATAGACCTGAGGATGTTGGAAGTAATATACTGCCAGACATTGCTTACGGAGATGGGCCAGCAACTGGTCCAGAAAACGATAAAGGATATTACGCTGTACAGTTTGATGCCCCATTAGATGCGAATGGTCAACGAATTCCTACAGAACTTAAATCATATCCAAATAATATTAAGAATTTTTTAAATGATTATGCTATTACTACAATAAATAGTGTATCTATTTCAAGTGCAGCACAAGCTGTAAATTATAGATTGGGTGTTAGTAATATGACACATGAGGGATTAATACCAAATTCTGATCTAAATAGAAATAGTTTTTCCTTAGCAGCATCCTCGAAGTTATGGAATAAATTGACTGTTAGTACTAATATAAATTTTAATCATTCATTTGCAGATAATAGACCAGCAGGAGATAGAGGGACAAACCCATTAGAAGCGGCTTATTTAATTCCTTCAAGTGTTGATATTAGAAGCTTACGAGATTATGGTACTGGAAATAATGTGAAAAGGGTTATTGCTGGTACTGAAAATCCATATTTTCTTGCCAATGAGGTAAATAATAGTTTTAGCAGATATAGAGTATATGGTAATATAGTTGCCAACTGGGAGATATCTGATTCATTTAGCATTATGGGACGATATTTGTTAAATAAATCCGATGAGGTGAGAGAAACAAAAATAGCTCCAGGTTATTCTAGAGAAAATAATAATGGAACTTATGGAATTAGTAATAGTACTTTCTTAGAAACCAATATGGAGATCATGGGTACTTATAAAAAAGATTGGGAAAACTTTAGCCTTTCTTCTTCTGTAGGTGGTAACATTCTTTATCAGGCAGGAAATAGTATCAGTAATAGCGCAATAAGAGGTGCTGGTTTGATAGTGCCAAATCTTTTTACCGTTGAAAATATAAGTTCAGGTGCTTTACAATACAGAAATAGCAGAAGTGAAAAAGCCATCAATAGTATTTATGGGTTGGTAAATCTAAGCTATAAAAATATGTTGTATTTAGATATAACGGCTAGAAACGATTGGTCAAGTACCTTACCAGCTGAAAATAGATTATTTTTACCCTTCAGCTTCTTTAAGTTTCTTAGTAAACGAAGTGTTTGATATGGGTAAAAATGTTAATATGTTTAAATTAAGAGGTGGTTGGGCTCAGGTAGGTAATGATACCAATCCTTATAATTTAGTTAATGTATATGGTGATGCAGGACAGTGGGGCGATGCCACTAGATTAACCAAACCAAGTGGTTTATTAAATTCTCAATTAGAATCAGAACTAGCAACATCAATAGAATTCGGTGCTGATATTAAAATGTTCGGTAACAGATTGCGATTTGAAGGAACATACTATACAGTTGATAATGAAAACCAAATTTTAAGTATACCTCTTGCAGCCTCAACAGGGTTTAATAGGAGAACAATTAATGCTGGTTTATTACAAAGTAAAGGATGGGAAATTTTATTAGGAGGTACCCCTATAAAAACAGAAAACTGGACTTGGAATGTTGATATGAATTTTACTAGAACACGAGCAGTAATTAAAGAGTTAGATGATAATGCTGAATTTGTTAATTTTTGGTCTTCTGAAAAAGTAAGGTCTGTGGGTTATGTAGAAGGGTATAGTAATCCAGTTGTAGATAATGGTGCAATTCAAGATGGCTTGTTAGGTAATTTGTATGGTAATGCCATAAGAAGAGTAAAAGATGAAAACTCTCCTTATTTTGGATATCCAATTTTAGGTACAGGGTTCAGTTCTAATTATACAGTAGAAGATGAGCTTACTAAAATGGGGAATTACAATCCGGATTTTATTTTAGGTTTACAAACTTCATTGACGTATAAAAATTTTACTTTAGATATGACTTTTGACTGGAGATCTGGCGGCCAATATGTTTCAGGAACATGGCGTAGGTTTGTATCTGCATATGTTAATCAAGAATGGTTTGACCAAGCTGTTAATCCAGGTGAATTGAGTGGTGGACCAAGCCCAGAATTGAAGCAATGGGTACTTGATAATGCAGATCAATTGTTATTTGCTGATAGGTTAAGACCAGTTGGTGGACCAACTCTAGATTCTGGTGGTTTTCCTGAAAGTTTTAGCGGTGTTGAAGTTTCTGATGGTTTCTTTGCACCAGGTGTTTTTGATAACGGTGATGGTACATATACTGAAAATTTAGGTGAACAAGGAACTGTATTTTTGCCATTTGCAGCGAGTATGCCATGGGATGTAAGTAGAAATGCTATATTTGATGCAGACTATATTAAACTGAGAGAAATTTCTTTAAGTTATAGGTTAGATAATAAAATTGCCAATAAAGCAGGGTTGCAAAATGTGAATTTCTCTGTTTATAGTCGTAACATTATGTTATGGACCAAATCCTCTAAATTCGGAGTTGACCCAGAAAATGCTTATAGACAAAGTGGTAGTGGCTTTAGGCAGGGGATAGAATTTTATAATGTGAATCCATGGGTGATTCCTATTGGATTTAAAGTTGGATTTACTTTTTAAAAAATAAAAATTTAAGATTATGAAAATAATAAAAAATAAAATTATAATTGTTTTAAGCTTGGTGTTGGTATTAGCTTCATCTTGTAGAGATCTGGAGGAACTGAATATAAACCCAAATGGTGTTGACCCTAATGTTGCTGACCTTAATTTATTACTACCTACTATCATAACAGGTATGTCACAAAATATAACTAACTTGGGTTTTGGTGATATCGCTGGTGTAATGCAACATACCCAAAAAGATGGTTGGTCTGGTAGTCATAATAATTATGAGTGGTTTGTTAACACTCAGCCTTGGTCTGGGTACTATGGTGTCTTAAGAAATGCAGATGAATTTTACAACAAGGCAGTTGATGGTGATTTTAAGTTTCATCAAGGTGTTGGTCTATTAATGCGAGCATATACTATTGGTATGATAACAGATCTTTGGGGAGATGCTCCCTTTTCGGAAGCTTTATTAGTTGAAGATGACTTAGAATTTTCAAAGCCTAAGTTTGACACACAAGAGGAAATTTACGCTGCTATTTTAATCGACTTGGAAGCAGCAAATACACTTTTATCGCAAGAACAGAGTTCCTATACTAATATTGATGCAACACAAGACGTATTGTTTGACGGCGATGTTTCTAAATGGAGAAAATTTGCGAATTCTCTAGCATTAAGATATTATATGAGACTTTCTGCAAAACAACCAAATATTGCCCAAGAAGGAATTAACAAAATTGCTTCTAATCCGGGTACATATCCTTTAATTACCAGTGCAGCAGATGATGCAACTGTGAGTTATATTGGGTTATCTGAAAGGGATTCTTGGGATTCTAATACGATTTTTGATATTGATCCATCGGGTGAATATAATAGAACTAAATTATGTGCTACTTTAGTTAATGCTATGCAGGATTTGGATGATCCTCGTTTGGGAGTTTGGGCGAATAAAATAGAAATACCTTTGGTACTGGTAGCAGGTAGTGGTGTAGATTATGTATTAAATGGTGAAAGATTCATTTCTCAGGATATTGCAGACGATTATGAAGCAACAGCTCTTGAGCCAGTTGATTATGATCTTGAATATGTTGGTATACCCCCTTCAACTACATCACCACCAATATATAATTTAAATCCAAATTTAGGTCAAGGCTTATTGAACCCACACGCTTCTCAGTTAAACGATATATATAAAGATACCAATGGTCCATTATTACAGATGCGTATGATGTCTGCTGCTGAAGTACATTTTGTACTTTCTGAAGCGGCTTTATATGGTTGGGGTGCAGGAAGCCCAGAAGCACATTATGCTGCAGGAATACAAGAGTCATTTAACACATGGGATGTTGGAGGAGCTTTTAATGATTACATTGGAGGCGCACCTTATACGGGTCTGGAGTCAATTATGGAGCAAAAATGGATCGCAAGTTGGACAGCTGCGACTGAAGCATGGTTTGATTATAGAAGAACAGGTTTACCTGACCTTCAAATAGGAGCACTTGTACAAAGGGATGCTTTGCCAATTCGTTTCTATTATCATTTTGATCAAGAAATTTCACTAAATACAGAGAATGCTAATGCAGCTATTGATAGGTTAGAACCAACTCAATTTATAGGAGCTGATGGTGATAACAGCCCTTGGTCAAAAATGTGGTTATTACAAGGTACAGGTTTACCATATTAGTGAAATAGGTATTCATTATTTAAAATTTTTAAAGAGGCTTTTTTAATAAAGGGCCTCTTTTGTTTTATATAGAATTATTTTGATTATAATGAATGGCGATTTGAAGAAGACGGAAGTTAAAAGTAGAAAGAAGAAAGTAGAAAGTTAAAAAGTTAAAAAGTTGAAAGTAGAAAGTAGAAAAAATACCAAATACCAGATACCAAATACCTTATACGCCTGAGAATTAGGTCAGAATGCATATAAAAAAATAATCTAGAGGCTAAGAGAAATAGATTTGATCTCTTAAATAAAATAGTTAAATTGCTTTTAAACTCAAATCCATATTACTTACGGAATGTGTTAAAGCACCCGAAGAAATAAAATCTACGCCACAATCGGCATAGGCTCTTGCGGTTTGCAAAGTGATACCACCAGAAGATTCTGTTTGGCACTGTTTACCAATAAGTTGTACTGCCTTTACGGTATCGGCATAATTAAAATTATCAATCAAAATACGATGAATTCCTTGATGTTTTAAAATGGTTTCAATTTCAATAAGGCTTCTAGCTTCCACAATAATTTTTAAATCTAATTTATTTTTTTCTAAATAAAATTTCGTTTTGTCAATGGCTTTGTCTATGCCACCAGCAAAATCGATATGATTATCTTTTAACATAATCATGTCATATAGTGCGAATCTATGATTTTCACCACCGCCAATTTTTACAGCCCATTTTTCAATGGCTCTAATTCCGGGAGTCGTTTTTCGAGTATCTAAAACTTTGGTATTTGTACCTTTTAAAATTTCTGTAAATTTTTGTGTTTTTGTTGCAATAGCACTCATACGCTGCATAGAATTGAGAACCAGTCTTTCAGCTTTTAAAATTGATTGCGAATTTCCCGTTACAAAAAAAGCTATATCTCCAATACTGACTGGATCACCATCGGTTAAAAACGTTTCAATTTTTAGTTCATTATCAATAGACTTAAAAATCATTTGAGCAAATTCAATACCTGCAATAATTCCACTTTCTTTGACCAATAATTTTGCTTGACCAGTAGCATCTTTAGGTATGCAAGCCAAAGAACTATGATCACCATCACCTATATCTTCTCTTATTCCATTTTTAATAATGAGTTCAAGTTCTTTATCGAACTGTTCTTTGCTAATCATAATACTGTCGTTAAAAGTAAAAAGCCAAAAGCAAAAAGTTTTTAAAATGAAATTATTTAATAGAACTTATCTTTTGTTTTGACTGAATTACAATAATTTAGAATACAAAAATAAGATTTTTATAATAATTCATTTATTTTTGATTTATTATTTACAGAAATCCAACAAATGAAAATAAAATTAATAGCTATAGGTAAAACGGATGATAAAAGTTTACAAACTTTAATAAGCTCCTATGAAAAAAGATTAAAGCATTATATCAAATTTGAAATAGATATAATTCCAGATATTAAAAACTCAAAGAATCTTTCAGTAAATGAACAAAAAGAAAAGGAGGGAGATCTTATTTTAAAACAATTACAAAATACAGATGGTATTATTTTATTAGATGAAAAGGGTGATACGATGAGATCTGTAGAATTTTCAAAATTTTTACAAAAAAAAATGAACGCCGGAATTAAACAATTGGTTTTGATTATAGGTGGTCCCTATGGTTTTTCTGAAAAAATATATCAAAAAGCCAAAGGAAAAGTATCTTTGTCAAAAATGACCTTCTCTCATCAAATGATTCGATTGTTTGTTGTAGAACAAATTTATAGGGCTTTTACCATATTGAAGAATGAACCATATCATCATGAGTGAAATTAAGAAGTAAGAATAAAGTAGAAAGTTAAAAGAAGAAAGAAGAAAGAAGAAAGTTGAATGTAAGTTGATAATTCGTTAAATTTAATACCTAACACCTAATTCTTGATGCCAAAAGCCAACATCCAACAGCCAAAAGAAGGAAGTTAAAAGTTAAAAGTAGAAAGAAGTAAGAATAAAGAAGAAAGAAGAAAGGAAAAGTTAGAAAGTTTTTTTGAAAATGTATAATTACCAATTACCAAATGCTTGATACCCAATACCAATAAATAAATGACAGGATTTTTTGCAATTTTAGATGATATAGCGGTTTTAATGGATGATGTTGCCATAATGGCAAAAATTGCTGGAAAAAAAACTGCTGGAATATTAGGTGATGACCTTGCCGTGGGAGCCAACCAAGCATCCAGTTTTAGACCTTCGAGAGAATTACCCGTACTTTGGAAAATTATCAAAGGATCCTTTTTAAATAAATTGATCATTTTGCCATTCGCATTTTTGTTAAGCGCATTTTTACCTCAGTTAATAGTTCCAATATTATTAATTGGAGGCGTATATTTAAGTTATGAAGGCATGGAAAAAATAATGCATACATTTTTTCATAAAAAAGAAAAAAAGGATAAGATAATTGAAGTTAAAAATGAAGAAGAGCTTTTAAAAATTGAAAAAACGAAAATTAAAACAACTGTTATAACTGATTTTGTTTTGTCAGTTGAAATAATAATGATTGCCTTGGCCACCGTTACCGATGAGCCGCTGTTGACTCAAATTTTGGTAGTTTCTATCATAGCACTTGTAGCAACTATTGGAGTTTATGGTATTGTAGCATTAATGGTAAGAATGGATGATGTAGGATATAAATTAGTAAATAAAGCAAGAGGAAAATCTAAGTTTGTCAAATCTACCTATGTGTTAATTGGAAAAGGTTTGGTTTGGTCTTTACCCAAACTAATCAAATTACTTGCCATAATTGGGACTTTAGCGATGTTGTTAGTAGGGGGAGGAATGTTTGTTCATAATATTGATCAAGTACATAGCTTTTTTCATGCCTTACCGACTTTAGTAGCAGAATTTATTGTTGGAATAATTGTTGGATTGATTGCTTATTTTATTAGTGAGACTCTAAAAAAGGTAATTTCAATTTTTTAGTTAGTCGAACTAATCCCGCTTTTTTTTCAGCGGGATCTTGGTTAATACATTAACCCTTTGGTCGATTCCTATTATTGGGCCCAGTCCGTCAGCTGAAGGATAGGGTTTAATACCTTTTAGTCTGCTTGGTTTAAATAAAATTCATATTTTCAAACGGTAATTCATAAAATATTTGAATTATTTTAGATATAAAGATCTAAAATAATCAAAAAATAATTTCTTAAAGTTTTATCTTTAATATTTAAATACCTGTAAAGCAATAGCGTATCCTCTATAAGTGGATTTTAATTCAAAAATCCAAATACTCTTTCAATCATCCAAAATGTAGCCATAGATCCAATGACATAAGCTGGAATTTTTTTAAGATGGGTTGGCCATTCTTTTTTAATCGATAAAATTCTAATAAAGACTAATACGACCATTACAAATGCAATTTGACCCAATTCTACACCCACATTAAAAAATGCCAATGCAAAAGGAATGTCTTGTTGTGGTAAACCAATATTTGCAAGAGCACCAGCAAATCCAAATCCGTGTAAAAGCCCAAAAGTAAAGGCAATCAACCAAGGCTTTTTACTGGTTAATGTTTCTTTTCCATTTATACTTTTAATGATTTCAATAGCTAAAAACATGATGCTTAAAGCAATAACTGCTTCAACAGGAGGGACAGGGAAATTAACTAAACCCAATGCCGCCAAACTCAAAGTGATACTATGTGCAATGGTAAATGCTGTAATGGTTTTGATAATTTTCCATTTTCCTTTGGTAATAATTATTAATGCCAATACAAATAATAAATGGTCAATGCCTAAAAGTATATGTTCAATACCTAATTTTGAATATGTTTTTATTACATCGTAGGTTGAGGTTTCACCAGGTATAATACTCGAATCCTTATCAGGTTGTAACATTAACGTTACTTTTTCGCCATTCAAATATGAAATTGTTACCAGAGCATCAATTAAGGTTTTATTTAATCCGTTAATGGTTAATATATTCCCTTGTAAATCCTTATCAGAATAAATTTTATAACTATAAATTACTGATCCCGGAATTTGATTGGGTTTATTTAATTCTTCAACGGTAAAGAATGGTGGAAAAACTGGATAAATCTTTGGAACGGCATCTCCCATACTTGGTATTTTCCAATACACTTCATAGGTTGTTTCGTTAACCTGAATGATTTGCAAAAAAGCAGGACGTATTTCGTGAGACCATCCCTTAAAACTTATAGATAATAGAATAACTAAAACAAATAACTTTTTTTTCATCTTCTTAATTATTCAATTCCGTTTGTAAATATTCTACAAACTTTGGATCAAAATCTTCCGATTTAATATCGATTTCTATATCGTATTTTTTCTTTAATTCCTTATAAATCAATTCATTTATCTCTTTTTGATTATCGTATTCAAAATCGCGAAGCACAGTTTTTTTGGCGCTTTCAAAATCGGAAATTTCAGATTCTACTTTATTCGTAATATAAACTAAATGGTAACCAAATCCTGAAGAAACAGGGCCAACCCATTTATTTAGTTCTTGATTTTCTAAGTCAGTTGAAAACTTTGAACCCAATTGCAATCCCAATTCATTGGCGTTAATATCTTCGAAATAATAATTAAATGGTAGTTGGTCTCCCCATTGTTTCATTTCTTCAAATGTAGCATCAGGAAATTGTTTCAGTGTTTCTTCAGCATCTTTATAATTATCTTTTCGCTTATCTGGGCTAAAGGTAATTTGATATAAAGAATAGGAAGTTGGAGTCATATATTTATCAGCATGCTTATTGTAATGCGCTTTTAAATCTTCGTCTGTTGGTTCAAATATAGCAGCAATGTCGTTGGACAAAAACTGCATT
Source organism: Flavobacteriaceae bacterium (assembly GCA_021647985.1). Classification (GTDB taxonomy): domain Bacteria; phylum Bacteroidota; class Bacteroidia; order Flavobacteriales; family Flavobacteriaceae; genus Lutimonas. The sequence continues at coordinate 55,247 of JAKITQ010000015.1, forward strand.
TTTTGCGCCAAACGTCTTTTAATAATCTCATCGTTATGATCTAAATTCATAGCCAGAGCTTCTTGATAAAAAATTTCTTGTTTAATATTTAGGTTGATTAAATTTTGTAATTCTTTTTCAGTTGGAGGACGTTTCCATTGCATTTTCCATTTTGAAATTAGCGCACTTACATCAAAATCGTTTATGAGTATGGTGTTCTTTGCATAGGATTTATCATTTACCAATCCATATAAAACAAACATTGCAGCACCAATAAGAATAAAGTGGAAGAATGGTTCTTTAAGTAATTTTTTCATTTTGTAAACTTATAAAAAAAAGACTGTGTTTCCTATAAAATGAAATACAGTCTTTTTTGTTTTCAACTACTCACGGGGTGACTTGAAGTCACCCCGTGATTTGAACGTTGAATTTTTATTTAGGTGAATACCAAATTGGGCTTGACCAACCTCTTTCTTGGATGGTCGAAGGAATATCTGTTCTTACAGGAATTCCTAGAGTTACAGCGTCGTAAGTTGACCATCTTGGTGTTGGAATTTCAATAACTCGTACATAATAAAATGCGTTTTGAGTAGCATCAAAATTAGGATCTGTCCAAGTAGTAAAAAACTGAGTACCACCAATTGTATTTGAGTATTTTGCGGTTTTTAAATCTACTGTATTTCCAACAGGTGTTTTACCTTCTTTTCTTTCATCAGAAAGAGCAATATTATAAATTTTCTCTTGTGATTTTCCATTTGCATTAACCCAACCTTTAATAATTTGTATTCTATCAAGATTTGCTCCATTTGCTTCTTTAATGGCTTGTACAATAAATATTGGTGTATTTGCTCCAGCATTAGATAAATCACTTCCCATTGGAACACCTGAATCGTAGGCTTTCCTTAACCAATCATCTTTAGAAATAATAGCTTTGTTATAATTAAAACTTCCAAAGAATCTAATTTTCATTCTTGTCCCTGAAGTACCAAAAGTTTCTTTACGAAGCATTGCATTGTATATAGCGTCTCTAGTGTTTTCTTCTGCCCAAACGCCAGCTAAACCGCCCGAACTAAATTCTCTTAATTGCTGGTTATTCGGTTCCGGGAAACCTGGAACCCCATTTAATCTGTGATTCGCTTCATTTTCCATTCCAAATTTACCTGTATAATTATCTTCCTCAATGGAAGCAGCAGAGTCATGACTATCAGAATCACCTATGATTCCATATTTAAACGGGTTACCATTTCCTTCACTTTCAATTCTAATTCCGTCTAATAAAGCCTGACGTAAATAACTTCCTTTTCGGTGTGTATTTCTTTCTGCTGTTGCTGCTAATGTGTAATCCCAAATTTCAAAATTGCTAAATTCATCGTTTGGAGATAAATCGGGATGTACTTCGGAAGTTCCTTTAATTTGACTAATTTCATATATTGGTTCGTTTCGACTACGAGTTTCACTATATGCTTTAGAAATAGGATTTCCATCGGAATCAATTAAAGAAAACATCAAACCATCACTAGCATTTCCATTATGAGGAATAGCTAATAAAGTGGCTCCATTATCTCTAGATTCTTCCATCCAAGTCCATAAATCTTCTGGACGAGTAGAGTTTAATGAAGAATACGCTATTTTTGGAATATTGTCAGAATTTTTGAATAGTACAACACGATGTAGGTTTTGTGTATTTGGATTTGACGACCATTCAAAAGCAGGAAATGTTGTGAATTTCCCAGGTTTATTATGTTTGTCTGTAATTTCAATGATCTCTTTCCAAACAGATTTCATAATTTTTTCATCTGAAAATAAAGGCTCTTTAGATAAAGGACCATCTGTACTGAAATCATATAAAAAATCACCAAAAGCTTTAAATGCAACTGCCTGATCTTTAGAGGTAACGCGTTTAGAAAAATCTAATTTACTAATTGGTGTGCTAGGATCTGCCATCATCTTGAACATTCCCATCCATTCTGCATGGTCTGAAACCGCATACCAATCTAATGGTGTCTTAATTTGTAAGGGTGTTCCATCGCCTCCACCTGGAATAGCTTCTCCTTGTGCCCAACGATAAGCATCATCGGGACCTGTAACACTTCCGTTTGTGAATCCATCAAAAGACCAAGAAGTATGAATGTGTAGATTACCAAAATAGGCATTTTTTGTTTCGCTATATCCTGCTGTACGTGAAGCAGCATGTTCTGTTTCAGTTGAAGCATTTGTTGCGTTTTCTTCTTGTTTTGGATCTTCTTTTTTATCTGAACCACTAGAAACAAGTGTAAAAATGAATAATAGTAGAATTAGTTTTTTCAAAATTGAAATGTATGTGTTTTTTATAGATGACCAAAATACAAAAAAAGACTGCCTTTTTAGACAGCCTTATATTAAATAATCATTAGGTGACTTTAAGTCATCTAATGATTTAAATATTATATCTATTATTTAGGTGAATACCAAATAGGAGAAGTATAACCTCTTTCGGTTTGTGTCATTGGCACTTCATCACTCATTTCTGCTCCAAATCTTAACACATCATATAATGTCCAACGTGGTGTTGGAATTTCTAATACTCTAACATAATAGAAAGCTTCCAATGCTGAGTCAAAGTCAAGGTCAGTCCAAACTGCTTTTAATTGAGTTGCTCCAATAGAATTATCCCAAGTAGCATCTTCTAAATTAACCGTATTTCCTACAGAAGGAACTTTACCGTTTGCATCAACTTTACGATCGCCACTCCAAACTACATCATACACTTTTTCGTTTAATGAACCATCAGCATTTGCCCAACCTTTTACAATTTGAATTCTGTCTAAACTTCCACCGTTTGGATCCATTAAAGTAGAAACCATAAACGTTGGTTTTTTGGATGCACCATTACTCATATCACCACCCATTGGTACTCCTTTGGTATATCCTGCATCTACTAAGTTTTCTAAATCAGATTCACTATAATCCCAACCTCCAAAGAAACGAATTTGCATTCTAGAGCCTGTTGTACCGTAGGTTTCTTTACGTTTCATTGCATCCCAAATAGATGTTCTGGTATTTTCTTGTGCCCAAACTGCAGCATAACCTGAAGCTAAGGTTTCCCAAGTATAAACATCTGCTTCGTTACCATCAATAAATTTATGTTCCCATCTTTCTTTTGATGGTTCTGCATTGGATGCTTTTCCGAAGAAATTAGAATCATCTGCTGTAGCTAAGGAAGTATGAGAATCTGTACTTCCTACCAATCCAAATTTATATGGATTGGTACCCATAGTAGTTTTATATTTTAAACCAATTTTTAGTGCTGAACGCGCATATTCGTGTTCTAACATTGCATTGGTTTTTGCTTCACTTAAATCTAAGTTTCCTTTGTCCCAGTTTTCATAATCAGCAAACTCATCGTTTGGAGATAAGAAAGGGTGTGCTTCACCGTCACCTTTAATTTGAGTTATTTCATATAAAGGTTCCCATTTTGCTCTTTTCTTTAAATAAGTTTCATCAAATTCACTTCCAGAAATGGTTTCTTCCATAAACATCATCCCGTTAGAAAGGTTTCCGTTATGCGGAATTGCTAAAACTTGTCCTCCTGTGTTTTTTTCGTAAGCGGCTAAATTCTCCCATAATTTTTCCGGATCAGAGCTATCTTCATTTGTATAAGGTAATTGTGTTAATGTTTTGTCAGCATTATCGCGGTAAATTACATTACGGTGTAAGTTGTTTCCTTTAATTAATGATGTCCATTCATAACCAATAAACGCTGTAAATTTTCCAGGTTCATTGTATTTTTCAGCAGCTTCCACAACGCTTTTCCAAACAGGAGTCATCATTTCTACATCATTGGTCTTAATAGGAAAAGTTCCTTGCGAAAAGTTTTTAATTAAATCGATAGCAACTTCACCACCTTTTCCTTCTTTCAGCATCTTATTCCATTTTTGAAATAAAGGGTGTTTCATTAAAATTTCATCACCGGCTAATAATCCGGGAAAAAGCCCCATTCCGTCAGAATGATCAGCAATTACTAAAAAGTCTAAGGGTACATCTAACCTTGTTTTTTGCCCTGTTGAAGAAGTTACTTCCTCACCACGAGCAAATTTGTAGGCTTCGTCCATTCCAATCCGGTTGCCAAATGAGCCGGCATCCATAGAAAGATCTGTGTGTAAATGGGTATCACCAAAATAAACATTGTTTGGATAGCCAGTTTTTTTTATGGAATGATTTTCTGAAGAAGTTTTTTCTATGGAAGCCTCAATTTCTTTTTTTTCTGATTTGCAACTTGCAAATGCTAAAATTACTATCAAAAAGATTGTGAATTTTTTCATAAAATTAAGATTTTTTTAATAATAGCTAAAGTAGTGTAAAAATAGAAATATTAGGATTAAATCAAGAATTTTATGGAATTATTGATTTTTTATCTAAATTTGAATTTATTTATTTGTTATGTCAAAAAAACACTTCCTACTTTTTATTTTATTCCCAATAGTGCTTTTTTCACAGGAAAAAAATCAACTTTCTGATACGATTTACATCGAATCTATGAATGATAAATTAAGTGTAAAGATGGATGTTGATAATAAAATTGAAACTTTTACTGCAATTGAGGACGGAGTAGAATTTAAAATTAAACCCAACACAGATTACCGTACAGAAGTTGCTGTTCATTACAGATTTGTCTCTTTTAAATTGGGCTTTTCTCCACATCTATTTACCAATTTTAATGAAGATAATAAAGGTAAAACTAAAGTGTTTAAATTTAACACAGATCTTTATATTAAAAAATGGGTACAAACCTTATCCTATTCTCAAATAAAAGGTTTTTACTCTCCAGATTTTCCTATTCCTGATGATTTTCCAACAGATTATTTAATTCTTGATCAATTGAAAACATATAATTTTACAGGAATTACTCGCTATCGTTTTAATGAAAACTATTCTATAAAAGGAATTACAACGCAAACGGAGATTCAACGAAAAAGTGCAGGCACCTTTATGCCAAGTTTGTCATATAGTTACAACAGATTGATTAATGGTACTACCAATCAAAAATTAAATACATTTAATTTTATCTTGAGTGCAGGTTACCTTCATACTTTTGTTATCAACAAAAAAATATACGCAAGTATTGGGGTGTCTCCTGGTGCAGGTATAGACTTTAATACTATAGAAGATAGAAACAATAATGGTACGATTAAAGATAAAGATACCAACTACACTCTCAATTTTGATGGTCATTTAGGATTGGGCTATAATTCTTCTCGTTGGTTTGGCGGAGGTTTTTTTAGAATGTTATCTACTACAAGAAAGGAAACACAAATAGTTAATTATGATACTTTTAGAACCCACTTTCAAGTATTTTTTGGTTACCGATTTGATGCTCCAAAATTTTTGAAAAAGAGTGCCGATTGGGCAGAAGAGAAAATCCCATTGCTGAAATAGTTATTTTTTTTAGATGCTAAAAAGAATTTGTTTATAAAATGTAATACTTCTTTATCAATTGTCTATTTTCACAAAAACATATTTAAATAAATTAAATTACATTTCACTTACCATTACAATTCTATTTTTTTCCTCTATTTCTAGTTGGTCTCAAAATATTCCCCCAGCAATAAATGCTACGGGAGATCAAGCTTATTGTCCGTTAAGTAAAATTAACATTGTTACTCAGTTTGATATTATTGACCCCGATGATACTGAATTAACTGCTTTACATATTCAGATTTCCCAAGGATATGTTTTGGGTGAAGATTTTTTAAGTTTGCAAAACACAGCATTACATCCAAATGTATCTACAGAGTGGAATAGCTCTGAGGGTAAGTTAACTTTAAAGAGTTCAGGCTCTGGAAACGTGAGTTATACGGATGTTATAAGTGCTGTAAAAGATGTTGTTTTTGAGAGTAATTCAGAATTAGTTTATGATGAAAAATATTTTTCTTTTACATTGGGTAATGCCAATTATTTGCCATCAACAGGTCATTATTATGAATACATTTCAGATTTAGGAATTACATGGACCAGTGCAAGGGCTGCCGCCGAAACCAAGACTTATTTGGCCTAAAAGGATATCTGGCAACAATTTCTTCGCAAGATGAGTCAAAATTAACTGGTGAACAATCTGCTGGTGCAGGATGGATAGGGGGAAGTGATGCCGCCACAGAAGGTGAATGGAAATGGGTTACCGGTCCAGAAAATGGTACAATCTTCTGGAATGGCTTAAGTGGTGGCTCAACACCTAATTTTGCTTTTTGGAATACTGGAGAGCCCAATCAGGCTGGAGATGAAGATTATGCACATATAACTGATCCAAGTGTTGGAATTTTAGGTTCTTGGAATGACTTAACCCGAAAAATTCACTATAATATTAGTTAAATAGGGTGTAAAGTGTTATATTTGAAACAGTTAACAACAAAAACAACACTTTTAAGAACACCCAAATATGAGTGATAAAAATACAATTTTTTAC
>JAKITQ010000066.1 GCA_021647985.1 Flavobacteriaceae bacterium
TAGCGTTGATATTTGTAAACAAAGTCGATTGTTCTGTTTTATTGGATGTAATTTTTAACATCGAGTAACCCCGAAGCCTTTAAAATTAGGTAATGCGAATGTAATAGCTATTTTAAACTAGAGCCTACATTTTACATATAGTGCTAATAATAAAGATAATAGGCGTTAAAAAAACAGTAGTAAATTGAAATTTTGGAATGTTAAAATGACAAACGCACCATATTTAAACCATTGTAAGCAATTCCCCTTTTTTCGGGAAAGAAAATAATTACTTTAAGCTAACTTTTTTGTTAGCGGATAAAAAAAGAAAATGATTGAAAATGCAATTTATAAAATATTGATTTTCAAAATATTATAAAAACGTTAGTCAAAATGTAATTGAGAATTAACTATTCAATTATTTTTTGCTTAATTTTAATCTACTATCATAAAAGAACACATTGGAAAATGATCAAAAATATTTTATTTATACTTCTTATAGGCTTAATTTCTTTTACTAATATTTCTTGGGCTTCTAAAAATTCAGTAAAGAATATCCATACTGAACCTTTCAATTCTTTTGCACTTAATTTATATCATGAATTAAATACTACTGAATTAGATTTTGAGGTTTTTGAGTACGCCTTAAAAGGGTATTTTAAAATCATTGAAAACAATCCATTAAAAAATTCAAATGTATTGACCATAATAGATATGAGTAAGTCTTCAAAGAAAGAGAGACTTTTTATTATTGATGTAAAAAATAAAAAACTGATCCACAAAAGTATTGTTGCACATGGTCAAAAATCGGGACTTGAATTTGCAAAAAATTTTTCTAACAAAATAAACAGCCATAAAACGAGTCTGGGGTTTTATAAAACAGATAAAACTTATTTTGGTAAACACGGATTATCTTTAAGATTAGATGGTTTAGAATTTTCTAATAATAATGCGCGAAAAAGAGCTATTGTCATTCATTCTGCCGATTATGTGAGTAAATACTTTATTAAAAATAACGGTAGATTAGGCAGAAGTTGGGGTTGTCCGTCTTTACCAAAAAAAGATTATAAAAAAATTATTCATAAAATAAAAGATGAAAGTGTTCTTTTTATTTACTACCCCAATGAAGAATACTTAACAAATTCAAAATTAGTAAATGCCAATATTTCTCATCGAAACTATTCCTTCTAACAACTATAGTAAACTTTTATTTATTTTCTTTATCAAACCTGGTCCTTCATAAATAAAACCCGTAAAAATTTGAATTAAATCAGCACCCGCATCTAATTTTTCTTGCGCATCCTTTGCAGAATGAATACCTCCTACTCCAATGATTGGGAAAGCTTTATTTGATTTTTCTGCCAAAAACCTAATTACATTTGTTGATCTTTCTCTAACAGGTTTACCGCTTAAACCACCTATTTCTTTTTTATTTACCGATTTTAAATTTTCTCTTGATATGGTAGTATTCGTAGCAATTACACCTGCAATTTTAGTGGTTTTTACTATTTCAATAATATCCAATAACTGTTCATCAGTTAAATCAGGAGCAATTTTCAATAAAATAGGTTTCTGATTTTCTTTTTTAAGGTTTTCATCTTGCAATGTTTGCAATAAATTCGTAAGTGGCTCTTTATCTTGTAAGGCTCTTAAATTTGGCGTATTTGGTGAACTCACATTTACCACAAAATAATCTACAACATCAAATAACGCTTTAAAACAAATCAAATAATCATCTACCGCATTTTCATTTGGTGTTATCTTGTTCTTCCCAATATTTCCGCCAATAATTATATCTGTTTTTCTATTTCTTAATCGTTCTGCAATAACTTTAACACCATCATTATTAAAGCCCATACGATTAATAATTGCCTCATCTTCTTTTAATCTGAATAATCGCTTTTTAGGATTTCCTACTTGAGGTTTTGGTGTAACCGTACCAATTTCAACAAATCCAAATCCATAGTTGGCAAATTCATCAAATAATACTGCATTCTTATCAAAACCAGCTGCCAAACCCACAGGGTTTTTAAAATTCAAGCCAAACAATTTGCGCTCTAATTTTTTACTTTCAACTTTAAATTTATTTCTTGTAAAACTTCCGGTAAACGGTAAAGAAAAAAGATTTTTTAATAATGAAAATGTAAAATAATGCACCTCTTCAGGGTCGTATTTAAAAAGCACTTTTCTAATGATGGATTTATACATGGTGAAAATTTTGTCAAAGATAATTTAAATTAAATATTTTGAAATTTATAATTCAAAATAAACACCCTCAAAATACCTAATATTTTGAGGGTGTTTAAAAACATTAGCGTATTACAGTAATTATCTCAATTCTGCTTCGAACTGTTTGATAAAAGTTTGTTGTAATTTATTCATTATTTTATCAATTTGCTTATCATTTAATGTTTTATTTTCATCTTGTAAAACAAAGCTCAAGGCATACGATACTTTACCTTCAGGTAATTTATTACCTGTATAAACATCAAATAAATCCACGTTTTTCAAAAATTTCTTTTCACTTTGAAATGCCGCATTATACAAATCAATGAATTGTACTTCTTTGTTCAACATCAGAGCCAAATCTCTTTTCACTTCAGGGTATTTCGCCAAAGCTTTAACTTTTAAATGGTTTTTACCTACATTATCCAATACATTGTTCCAGTTAAAATCTGCATATAAAACTTCTTGTTTGATACCAAATTCTTTTAAAACTTCACTTTTTACAATACCAAATTCTACCATTTTAATTTTACCCAAGCTCAATCCAATCCCTTCTGAAAAAATATCATTTTTAATTTTTGTATATCTTATTTTTTCAATACCTAGTCTTTGTAATAAAGCTTTTATTATTCCTTTAAGGTAAAAAATATCAGAGGCCTTACCGTCTGTATTCCAGCTACTGGCATCTTTGGTTCCCGTAAAAATTAATGACAGATGCTTTTGTTCGTTATAACCACTTTCATATTTATGGTAAGTATTTCCAAATTCAAAAAATTTTAAACTACTATTTTTTCTATTTATATTATATGCAACTGCCTCTAAACCACCAAACAATAAAGATTGACGCATAACAGATAAATCATTACTCAAAGCGTTTAGCATAGTAACATTTTCTTCATCTTTTAAAATATCAGAACTAGAAACATAAGAAGCCTTTGTCAAGGAATTTGCCATAGTTTCATAAACACCTCTCGATACTAAATAATTAGCAGCAATGTTTTCAATTTTTTCAACACTTAATTTATTTGATTTATCAATTGAGGTCGTAAGTTTGTTTGGTATTTCAATATTATTATAACCATAAACTCTTAAAATTTCTTCTACAATATCAGCTTCACGAGTTACATCAACTCGGTAAGAAGGAATCGTTAATCCTAAACCTGATTCGGTTTGATTATTTATTTTTATATCCAGTGAAGCTAAAATATTTTTAATGGTATCCGCTGGAATCTCTTCGCCAATTAACTTATTCGCTTTTTCATAAGAAAGGTGTACTTGAAAATCATCAATCTTATTGGGGTAAATATCTGTAATTTCAGAAACTATTTTACCCCCTGTAATATCTTTAATCCAAATCGCAGCTCGTTTGAGTGCATATTCTACCGTTTCCGGATCTATACCTCGCTCAAATCTAAACGAAGCATCTGTATTTAAAGCGTGACGCTTTGCCGTTTTACGAACAGAAACCGGATTAAAATAAGCACTTTCTAAAAATATACTGGTTGTGCTTTCGGTTACACCCGAATTTTCACCTCCAAAAACTCCTGCGATACACAAAGGATTACTCTCACCATCGCAAATCATAATATCATCTTCATGCAATTCTCTTGTAAGCCCATCTAAAGTTGTAAATTTAGTTCCCTGAGCCAAATTCTTTACCAATATCTTATTGCCCTTAATTTTATCGGTATCAAAGGCATGCAAAGGCTGACCTAAGCCGTGTAAAATAAAATTGGTTATATCAACAACATTATTAATTGGTTTCAACCCAATAGATTTTAATTTATTTTGTAGCCAATCTGGTGATTGCTCAATCTTTAAATCGATAATGGTTATACCTGCATACCGAGGAACCAATTTATTATTCTCAACCTCTATATTAATTTTAAAAGTACGTTCATCTATATGAAAATCACTTACTGAAGGCGTAACTAACTTCATCTCTATCTCATCTTGTTGCAATAAACCTGCATATAAATCGCGAGCAACTCCCAAATGGCTCATGGCATCTGCTCTATTTGGAGTTAATCCTATTTCAAAAATTTGATCTGTTACAATTTCGAATATTTCCGAAGCAGGTGTCCCAATCTTTAAATCTTTATCTAAAACCAAAATTCCATCATGACCCTTCCCAAGTCCTAATTCATCTTCGGCACATATCATACCGTGGCTTGCCTCACCTCTAATTTTTCCTTTTTTAATGGTAAAACCTTCACCGCTATCATCATACAAAACGGTACCTATTGTTGCTACAGGAACTTTTTGCCCTACGGCTACATTAGGAGCTCCACAAACAATTTGAACAGGTTCTCCATTACCCAAATCTACTTGAGTAACTTTTAATCTATCGGCATTGCTGTGTTGTTCGCATGATAAAACTTCACCAACTACCACTCCTTTTAAACTTCCTTTAAGGCTTTCAAAGGTTTCAATTCCTTCAACTTCCAAACCTAAATCAGTTAAAATTTCACCAACTTTTTCTGCATCTAAATCGATATTTAAAAATTCTTTTAACCAATTGTAAGATATTTTCATGTGTCTTTCTTTATTGTTTTTTAACGGTCACATGCTGTTCGTTAATAGTCATCCCTTTTGGTGATAAACATTTTAACATGCTCGTTTAATTTTTTAAAATTTTTGAGCTGCAAAGATATACAATTGTTGGTACTAGTTACAAAAAGCTCCATAAGAAATTATGATATTTCAAAATTAATTTTTTAATTTCCATTAAAAAACTTAATTTGCATGCATAAAAAAATTTATCTATGTCTACAGAAATTACTCGCCTTTTTGATTTTGCATATTACCAATTAGAAAAATTTAACTTAAAAAAAGCATTTGTATCTAAAACGAGTGGTGAATGGGTTGCTACATCTTCAAAAGAGTTTATTGAAAAAGCAAATACGATAAGTAGAGGGTTATTAAAGTTAGGGGTTAAACCCAATGATAAAATTGCCGTTATCTCTTCAACCAACCGAACAGAATGGAATATTTTAGATATTGCCATTTTACAAATTGGAGCACAAAATGTACCAATTTATCCAACAATTGGTATGAATGATTATAAATATATTTTTAATCATTCTGAAGTAACTTATTGTTTTCTTTCGGATGAAGTTTTATTTAAAAAAGCAAATACCATAAAAGATGAGGTTCCAACATTAAATGAGATTTATTCTTTTGAGAATATTGATGGCTGTAAAAACTGGAAAGAAGTATTTCAACTTGGAGAGGATACAAGCAACCAAGAAGAGGTAGAAAAACTAAAAGATGCAGTTAAACCTAATGATTTGGCAACAATCATTTATACTTCAGGAACAACAGGTATACCCAAGGGAGTTATGCTAACCCATAACAATGTAGTAAGCAATGTTTTAGCTAGTTATTCAAGATTACCATTGGTAGAAGGTAAAAGCAAAGTAATAAGTTTTTTACCCGTATGTCACGTATTTGAACGCATGCTACATTATTTATATCTACACGGTGGATTAACCATTTATTTTGCGGAGTCTATTGAAAAAATTTCTGACAATTTAAAGGAGATAAAACCCAATTTTATGAGTGTAGTTCCTCGATTGTTAGAAAAAATATACGATAGTATAATAGCCAAAGGAGCTGAACTAACCGGTGTTAAAAAAAGTTTGTTCTTTTGGGCTGTAGAAATTGGATTGGCTTATGAACCATATGGTGCGAATGGATGGTGGTATGAAAAAAAACTGGCACTGGCCAATAAGTTAATATTTAGTAAATGGAGGGCTGCTCTTGGTGGCGAGTTGCAAACCATGGTTTCAGGAAGCGCTGCCTTACAACCAAGATTAACACGGGTTTTTGCTGCTGCAGGTATGCAGGTTATGGAAGGTTATGGTTTGACCGAAACATCACCTGTTGCAACCGTAAATATGTATAAAGACAAACATTTTAAAATTGGTGCCGTAGGCAAACCTATTGACAATGTTACTTTGAAAATTGCCGAAGATGGTGAGATTTTAATCAAAGGTCCAAATGTGATGCTAGGTTATTATAAAGATCCTGTAAAAACTGCTGAGGTAATGACGGGCGCTTATTTTCATTCGGGTGATAAGGGCGAAATAGACAAAGATGGGTTTTTAATAATTACAGGTAGAAAAAAAGAAATTTTTAAAACATCTGGCGGTAAATATATTTCACCAGCACTTTTGGAGAATGAAATGAAACAATCTCGTTTTATTGAGCAAATCTTAGTAATTGGTGAAGGCCAAAAAATGGCTGCAGCCATTATTCAACCAAATTTTACATTTGTAAAAGAATGGGCAACCCGACATGAAATAAACATTGGTAATTCTCATGAAGAATTAATTAATTGCAAAGAGGTAATGGAAAGGATGGAGCAAGAAATTGAGCACCGAAATAAAAATTTTGGTCATTGGGAGACTATCAAACGTTTTGAGCTTACACAAGAAGAATGGACAGTTGACAATGACTTATTAACACCTACTTTTAAACCAAAACGCAATGTGATTTTGAAAAAGTACAAACATTTATATGATAAAATATATTCTTAAGGTTTTTTAGATAAAAAAATAAGACATGGAACATTTTATAGTATCTGCACGAAAATATCGACCACAAGTATTTTCAGATGTGGTTGGCCAAAAAGCCATTACAAATACTCTTGAAAATGCTATAAAAAATAACCACCTAGCACAGGCATTGTTATTTACCGGACCAAGAGGTGTTGGTAAAACTACTTGTGCTCGAATTTTAGCCAAACGTATAAATCAAGAAAGTTTAGAAACAGTTAAAGTAGATGAAGATTTTGCCTTTAATATTTTCGAATTAGATGCCGCCTCAAATAATTCTGTTGACGATATAAGAACTTTAACCGATCAGGTTAGAATACCTCCACAAACAGGAAAATATAAAGTTTATATAATTGATGAAGTTCATATGTTGTCGCAAGCTGCATTTAATGCTTTTTTAAAAACCTTAGAAGAACCTCCAGCGCATGCCATTTTTATACTGGCCACTACAGAAAAGCATAAAATTATTCCTACAATCTTATCGCGTTGCCAAATATTTGATTTTAAGCGTATAGGAGTTTTAGATATCAAAAACTACTTGCATAAAATAGCCAAAGAAGAAAAAATTACTGCCGATGATGATGCACTTCATATAATTGCACAGAAAGCTGATGGCGCATTACGTGATGCGCTCTCCATATTTGACAGGGTAGTGAGTTTTTCAGGTAATAAATTAACAAGACAAGCAGTAACAGAAAATTTGAATGTACTTGATTATGATGTTTATTTTAATATGACCCATTTAATTTTAGAAAATAATATCCCTCAAATTTTATTGGATTATAATACGGTTTTAAACAAAGGGTTTGAAGGTCATCACTTTATTAGTGGCTTAGCTTCACATTTTAGAGACCTCCTTGTGGCCAAAGACTCGGCAACAGTTGCTTTATTAGAAGTTGGTGATGCCGCCAAGAAAAAATACTTGGAGCAAGCACAAAAATCAGATCTTAAATTTTTATTGCAAGCTATAGATCAGGCTAATGAGTGCGACTTAAAATACAAGACCAGCACCAATCAACGATTACTTGTTGAACTCTCTTTAATGAAAATTGCATCCATCACTTTCGATGGCAAAAAAAAAATCTAAACGTTTTATAATTCCCGCAACATTTTTTATCAATGCCACTATTGAAGAAAAATTAGATGTTTCAGCTACAAACCAAGTTCAGCCTAACTCAATTGCAAGTACTGTTCATGAACCAAAAAGTAATTACAAACCTAACAATGAAACTAAACCAGATCTTCAACAACAAAAACCCTCACCTCCAATTGCTCCAGACGCAGTAAATTTAAACCAAGGCGCAAGAAGAAAATCTGCTTTATCTCTTTCAAGTTTAAAACGAAACAAACTGGAAGAAGCCCGAATAAAAAGCGAACAAAAGGTAGTAGAAAACAAAGATGATTTACCTAAAGACCCATTTTCAGAGGCTACTTTTTTAAAGGTTTGGAAAACTTATATAGAAGAACTTCACGACAATGGTGAAAAGATATTTGCTTCTATTTTAAAGGCAGATATACCCAAAATTAAAAACAATTTGATTTGTGTAACCTACCCAAATGAAATGATGAAGGCAGAGTTAATTAAGGTAAAATCGAAAGCACTTAAATACTTACGACAAACTTTAAATAATTACAGCCTCGAATTTAAAATTGAAGTAAATGAAGAAAATATCAAAAAATTTGCATACACTCCTCAGGAAAAGTTTGAATTTTTAAAAGAAAAAAATGATGCAATTGTAAATTTAAAAAAAACTTTTAATTTAGAATTATAAACTTCACTTGTTCGATTGATTTAGTATATTAGCGAATACTAAACTCAGAAAAATTGGATATTAAAACAGTAATTATTTATTTTATTGGATTTTTGATGGTAGCTATTGCTGCGAATCAAATTGCAAAAATTTTCCAAAAAATAAAATTTCCATTAATAACAGGGTTTATTATTACGGGTATAGTTGCCGGTTCTTCATTTCTCAATTTTATCACCCCAGACGCCGTAAATAAGCTTAATTTTTTAAATGAAATAGCCTTATCCATTATTGCTTTTTCCGCTGGAGCGGAGTTATATTTAGATGATTTACGAAGTAGGTTAAAAAGCATCAAATGGATGACCATTGGGCAGTTAATAATTACCTTCGTATTAAGCAGTGTTTCCATATTTTATATTGCCGATAACATACCTTTTATGGCAAACATGAATGTAGCCTCTAAAATAGCCGTAGCCATCTTGTTTGGAACTATATTTGTTGCACGTTCACCATCATCTGCAATTGCAGTTATCAATGAAATGAGAGCCAACGGCCCCTTTACAAAAACTGTTATGGGCGTTACCGTTGTAAAAGATGTGTTGGTTATTATACTATTTGCTATTAGTTTTTCGATAGCTAAGGCACTGATTAATGGAGAACAAATGGGTGTTTCATTTCTAATTATTTTGTTTCTTGAGTTGATCGCTTCTTTTACACTTGGCTATTTGGTAGGTAAATTTTTGGAAGTTCCATTTTTATTCAACGTCAATATTAAAATTAAAGGAATTGCTATTCTATTTATTGGCTATGGTATTTATCTCTTATCACATTATATAAAAGTTAACTCTCCAATATGGTTTGATCATGTGGTCATTTTAGAACCTCTTTTAATCGCTATAATAGGTGGTTTTGTTTTAACCAACTACAGCAAACACCGTATTGAATTTAAAGAAATTTTACAAGAAATAAGCCCAACCATTTATATCATTTTCTTCACACTAATAGGAGCCTCTTTATCTTTCCAAACCTTGATGAATGTTTTTGGTATTGCTTTTGCACTATTTTTATTGCGACTTGTTACTATGTTTCTGGGAGGAGTATTTGGCGTTACAGTTGTTGGAGATCCTAAAAAATACACATTTATTGCCTGGATGCCATATTTAACTCAGGCAGGTGTTGCATTGGGTTTGGCCACTATCATATCAGAAGAGTTTCCTGTTTGGGGTCATGAGTTTGAAACTATTGTTATAGCGATTATTATTTTGAATCAACTCGTAGGCCCTCCACTTTTTAAATGGACGCTTAACTATGTGAAAGAAAGTCATTTACGAGCCAATATGAGCCCTTTGCAAAGCACACGTGATGCTGTTATTTTTGGAATTGAAAATCAATCTATTGCCCTAGCAAAACAATTGGAAACCAACAATTGGAAATCGAGATTGGTTTCTTTAGAAAGCTACAAACCCAATGGCCCAAATGATATTGAGATTATAACTAATTTTAATCCTACCATTCAAAATTTTAAGGACTTAGAATTAGATAAAACGGAAGCCATTGTATTGATGCTAACCGATGAAAAGAATTTTAAATTGGCCGAACTAATTTATGAACATATTGGTATTAAAGATGTTATTGTGAGACTCAATAATCGTGAAAATTTTGAAAAGTTTCACAAACTAGGTGCTTTGATTATTGAACCTGCTACGGCGATGGTGAGTTTATTAGATCATTTTGTTAGATCACCAAATGCAGCCTCTTTACTTCTAGGAATGGATGAAGGGCAAGATACCATGGATATTGAGATTAAAAACAAAGATATTCACGGACTTCGAATTAGAGAGTTACGTTTACCTACAGATCTGATCATTTTATCTATAAAACGAAGTGGACAAATGTTGATAACACATGGCTATACCAGACTGCGAATTGGAGATGAAATTACCTTGGTTGGCTCCAAAAAAAGTTTAGAAGATATTAAGTTTAAATTGGATACTTAATTCGCTATTGGCCTTTTCTTTTGCTTTTAGCTGTTAGTATCTGGTATCTGGTATCTGGTATCTGGTATCTGGTATCTGGAAAATAACTACTTTATATCAATAAATTGAAACTTGTTAAATTAATATTTTGTCTTTTACGCTTTCAATCTTACCTTTGTAAAAAACATAAATTATGTTGGGATTAAAATTTGAAACAGCAACTTCTTGGGCCGAAATTGCAGAAAATGACTTACAGCAAATATTGACTGATCATGCTTTTGCAGAACAAAAAGCAGCATCTAATGCTGTATCTATAATCATTAACTATTCTGAAGAAACAGAAATGGTAAAAGTAATGAGTGATATTGCCATTGAAGAAATGGAGCACTTTAGAATGGTGCACCTACTCATGATAAAAAGAGGAATGGTTTTGGGCAGGGAACAAAAAAATGATTACGCGAAACATTTACATAGATTTTTTACCAAAACCAAAGACAGAACAGATGCTTTAATTCAAAGATTATTAATTGCAGCCTTGATAGAAGCAAGAAGTTGTGAACGTTTTAAAGTATTTTCTGAAAATTTAGACGACAAAGAACTATCTAATTTTTATAAAGACCTAATGATTTCTGAAGCCAATCATTACACACAATTTTTGGGTTTTGCGCGGCAATATCAAGATAGAAAAATTGTAGATAAAAAATGGGAGGACTTATTAGCCTATGAAGCCGAATTCATGAAAAATCGTGGCAATAAAGCCAAAGTGCATGGTTAAATAAAGGAGTGAATGAATAAATTGTAGAAATCTGTGAAGGAGAGAGAGAGAGAGAGAGAGAGAGAGAGAGACTTAATCAACGAAATCTGCTTTAAATAACAACGTCAAACTTCTAACATTACTTCCGTAACTTTGTCAAATATTTTTTAATCCAAATGCATCAAAACAATCAAGATACTATCATTGCCTTAGCCACCTCATCAGGAGTTGGTGCCATTGCAGTTATCAGACTTTCTGGAGAAGATTCTATTGTAATTGTCAATCAGTTTTTTCAATCTAAAATTGGCAAAAAAGATCTAAATAAAGTCAAAACTCATACAATTCATCTAGGCAATATTGTGGAAAATAATCGAATTATTGATGAAATTTTGGTCTCTGTTTTTAAAAATCCACATTCATATACCGGTGAAAATGTAATAGAAATTTCCTGTCATGGTTCCGTATATATCCAACAAGAAATATTACAGTTGTTTTTAAAAAATGGTGTCCGTCATGCGGATGCTGGCGAATTTACATTAAGAGCATTTATGCACGGTAAAATGGATCTAAGTCAGGCAGAAGCTGTAGCCGATTTGATCGCTTCCGATTCAAAAGCATCGCATCAAATTGCCATACAACAAATGAGGGGTGGGTTTTCAAATGAAATTGCTTCCTTAAGAGAACAGTTATTAAATTTTGCTTCGCTGATCGAATTGGAATTAGATTTCTCTGAAGAGGATGTAGAATTTGCCGACAAAAAACAATTTCAAGAATTAATTATAAAAATAACTCGTGTTTTAAAAAACCTGATTGATTCGTTTGCCGTAGGTAATGTTTTAAAAAATGGAATTCCGGTAGCTATCGTAGGAGAACCCAATGTTGGTAAGTCCACTTTATTAAACACACTTCTCAACGAAGAAAAAGCCATTGTCTCTCATGTTCCTGGCACCACACGTGATGCTATTGAAGACGAACTTATTATCGATGGTGTAGCGTATCGATTTATCGATACAGCTGGTATTAGAGAAACAGAAGACCTTGTTGAAAGTATTGGTATTAAAAAAACTTTTGAAAATATTGAGAAAGCGCAGCTTGTTGTTCTTTTGCTTAATGCAAAAGAGTTTTTAGTTTCTAGTTCTAAGTTATTAGTTGAATATAGTAAACTTCAAAAGCAATATCCCAATAAAAAAATTCTTGTAATCATAAACAAAGTAGACTTACTTTCGGATAAGGAAAACTCAAAACTCAAAACTCAAAACTCAGAATTCATACTCCTCTCTGCCAAAAACAAAACCGGTATCGATGTTTTAATAAAAAATCTTACCAATCTTGCTAACCTTGGCATTTTAAGCAACAACCAAACCATAGTAAGTAATTCACGGCATTTTGAGGCTTTAAACAATGCTTTAAATGCAATTATTGATGTTCAAAAAGGTATTGATGAAAACATTTCATCTGATTTATTTGCTATAGATATTCGTCAAGCCTTATTTCATTTAGGGTTAATTACTGGGGAGATTACCACCGATGATCTTTTAGGAAATATATTTTCTAATTTCTGTATCGGGAAATAAATAATCATTTTATTTGATGCCAAATGATATTATTTAACTACAAATCAAATAGTTGTGAATAATTTTTTTAATTTTTATTTCTTTTAGCACCCTTATATTCATACTTTTATTACACTGTTTTTACACCTTTGTTGATTTTTATACGTCAAGGTGTAAAGGTTTACACCTCGACAGGTGATTTGGTGAAAATATGGCACTTAATTGTTTATATTAACTAGAAAGTCCCCCACCTATTAATGCGAATCAAGAGTTAAAAACAAACAAAAAAACAAGTTAAATTAGTTGAAAAACAACAGTTTAAACTTGTTTAAGTTATTGATATTCAGTATCTTAATAGTCAATTTCAACAAGATTATTTTGGATACAAACAACAATAACAAGGATTACAAGTTAGTGAAAATATATGATTATG
>JAKITQ010000067.1 GCA_021647985.1 Flavobacteriaceae bacterium
TATACATCATTCTATTGGAAGCGATTACCTGCAAAGCTACCTCGATGAATTTTGCTACAAATTCAACAGAAGGTATTTCGACTCAGTCTTTGAAAGAGTAATTATAGCCTCTGTTTCTTGTAAATGGGAAAACAAGGTGTAGGGAATCCGATAGTCATGTTATTTATTGAACCAATAAGTTAATTTTAAAGTAAGAGACCATTCCCTACCTGAATAGGGAGGTAATAAATAATTGCTTGTATATACAATAAAAAGATCTGAAGCTGGTAAATATCGCCACTGGAACCGTGAATTTAGATTAAAGTTTTTTGTTTGCTCATTGTATTGAAATAATGTTGCAAAAAATAATTTATTTGTAAAAGTAATATCTGCCTTGGCTCCAATTAACCAGAATTCTGTCGTATTCCATGGTGCCGGTAAACTAATATTATTATAACTAATATCAGAACTTAGACTTACAAATGGTTGAAATCTATAACCCAATGTATTGTTGATACTCAACCAAAAACCATCTTCATAATATCCCCCTATTCGGCTTCCAATAGTATAAGTAAACATACTTTGAGGTTTTGCTAAATAGTTCATTCTTAATGCATTCCATTTGTGTTTTGAACCAGCCGGGAGTTGTGGTTTACCAGAGCCAGTTGGATCGAAAGGAATGCGTAATTCAACATATTCGTTAATTAAGGTTGCTTTGAAAGAGCTTCTGTTCCGAAAATTCACAAAATATTGTAATAAGTTAAGGTTATCTGTTTTTTTCATATTACTATCAAAGTAATAAATGCTAGTAAGTTTTGGACCATGACTCAATACTTTACTTTTTTTGGGGTTAGGGTAAAACAAATAGCCTAAAAAAGAGCTCATTTTTATATAATCCTTTCGTGGAACAAATCCAACTTCAGCATTGTAGTTTTCACCAACCGACTCTTCACTTACTCCCCAACTCCAACTTTGCGTTTTATACTCTAAATTAACGGCTTGGGTTATTCCATTGCTAATTTCATCAGGCGAAAATGACTTAAATAAAAATGCTTTACCGGTCCATAAATTATCTGATGATGCTAAATTGTATTCCAAACCAAAATTTCTATTAAATTCCGGATAAATATTACGGTATTCGTCGGTATCTTGAGGGTAATTAAACGATTGCTTGTTTACAAACATCAAACCAATACTAGATCTGCTAAACACCTTTCTTTGCAATGTAAATACACCAAAATTTTGATTTGGCAGACCTATGTCATCTACACTTTCGGTTTGCATGTCCATTACCCCTAACCGCCAATTTTCATTTAAATTTCCACTTAATCTAAGACCGGCTTGAATCGGAACTCCAAGACCAATTCTTCTTGAAAAAAAAGGTCGTATCGTTGTATAACCAAAATTGGCAAACAAGTCAGCATTTTCGAGAAAAAATTGCCTTTTTTCAGGAAAGAATAACTCAAATCTATCTAAATTAGTCACCTGTACATCTACTTCTACCTGCGAAAAATCCGGATTAATTGTAAGATCAAGATTAAGCGATGAAGTTAATCCGAATTTTACATCACCACCAATTTTTTTTTCAATTTCAGTACTACCTTTACTATTTATATTACTGTTTAACCCTCCTAACACATAGGGTATTAATGAAAAATTTACGCCTTGATCTGGAGGAGCCTCATCCCAAATCAGAACTCCGGTATATGCTAAAGAAGCCGTTGGAAATTGTCTGGGTATAGGTGTCCAACTTGACTTTTCACTCGACTTCAAGTCTAGTCTGCTAAAATTTATACCCCATTCTTTAACCCCTTTTTTATATCGAATAGATTTAAAGGGTACGGCCATTTCAAAAACCCATTTATCTTTATATCGTTTTACTTCTGATATCCATTTGCTATCCCAGTTTAAATCAACCTTTCCTCCAGCAAACATAGTTCCATCCCATTGAGCACCTGCTGCATTTGTTCCAAATGAAAATCCAGTTGTTTGGTTATTAAACGGGTCAATAAAAATTAGAAAATTATCATTTTTACCAAAACTAAAATCCCTTCTTAAAGATTCAACATAATAAGTACTTGGGCTATTAATATAAAAAGTAGCTGCCAAATAGATGTTTTTATTATCATAGGTCATTCTAATTTCAGAAAGTTCATTGGCCTTACCTGTATCTTCTGGTAAAACCATAAAAAAATTATCAGCAACATCTGTGTCACTCCATGCATTTTCATCAATTATTCCATCTATTACTACCGGTAAGTTGGTTTTTCTAATATGCAATTGAAAATTTTTATTTTTTTTCTGAGCAAACACTGGAAATATGAGCAATCCGACAAATACAAAATATAAGCAACCCTTCATTGTTTCTTTATAATTTTTAAATAATATCCATTCTATAATAGTGTTTAATAAATAGAAAAATCTTAATAATACAACGAAGGCATATCATTAAACTGTCGTTCCTAAATTTTAATAAAATTAATGAATAACTTTATCTAAACTATAAATTTTAGTATTTTTATTGCGCCTATTAAATTTATATGGAAAATAATATTGTGACTTGCAAAAATTGTGATCAAGAATTTGATAAAACTTATGAGTTTTGCCCATACTGTGGTCAAAAAGCAAAAGATGCACTTACTATGGGTGTGTTGTTTTATAATACCATAAGTAATTATTTTTCATTTGATGCTCGATTTTTAAAGAGTTTTTTGCCATTGATGTTTCGTCCAGGGTATTTACCAAATAAGTTTGTTGAAGGTAAGCGCTTACTTTATTTACATCCAGCACAGTTCTATTTGTTTGTTTCTGTAATTTTTTTCTTTCTATTCTCTTTTCAAACACGTGAATACAACTCACAAGCGGATAAGGCTTTAAAAAAAGGATTTGATAGTGAAAATATTGTAGAGATCGATTCTATTTCACAAAAAAAATTAGATTCTGTTAATACAAAGGTTTTGACTAAGACGTTAAAAGAAAATCAGATCTATACGGGTATGCGTACTGAAAAAATTAATGAGTTAGACTCCATTATAGAAAACGCTTCGAAATATGACGACGACTATGAATCTGATGAAAACCTTGTATTGTATTATAAGAAAGTGGATTCTCTTATAAAAGTTGGGGCAACAGATAAAGAAATGTTAGCGGCAATGGGAATGGAAGATGATGCAGGATTTTTTAAACGTCGTTTTTATTCGCAATTGCTTAAAATTCAAAAGAATAGCGGTGGTGGTATTTTGCAAGCATTTTTTGATGGCATACCCATAGCCTTATTTTTTTTACTACCCATTTTTGCTTTTATATTAAAATTATTTTATTGGAAACGAGGTAGTTTTTCATACCATTTGGTATTTAGTTTTTATTATTTTTCTTTTATTTTTGTTGTATTGAGTATAATAATCCTGGTCAATTTAGTTTGGGAAATACCTGATTGGATAGATTGGATGGTAGTTTTGTCTACATTTATTTATTTGGTGTTTGCTGTAAAACAATTTTATCGTCAAGGTTATTTTATCAGCTTTATTAAAGCAAGTATTGTTAGTTTTATTTATTTTATGTTTGTTTTACCAATTGCCTTAGGTATTATGGCAACTGCTTCATTTTTATATTATTAATCATTAGCAATATAAATGTGTTTTACATTTTGTGTGCTGTAATATTTGAGCATATCGTATTTTTACTGCATGAATAAATTTCAGTTATTAATGCGAATAAAGGGTTAAAAAACAGTATAATAGTGATGCGATTAGGACAAGTTCAACAATTGTTTTCAAAGTAAATTAGCTGAGTTTAAATATATATATTATTTTTATAGAAATATTAAAACCAAACAAAATGAAAGTAAAATTATTTAATTTAGTACTTGCTATTTTTGTAGTAAGTGCCGTATTTGCACAAAAAAAACCAAATATTCTTGTTATTTGGGGTGATGACATCGGTCAATCTAATATTAGTGCCTATACCATGGGCTTAGTTGGTTACCAAACACCCAATATTGATAGAGTTGCCAATGAAGGTATGATTTTTACAGATTATTATTCAGAGCAATCTTGTACTGCAGGGCGTTCTTCTTTTATTACTGGACAAAGTGTATTAAGAACTGGACTGAGTAAAGTAGGAATGCCTGGAGCTAAAGAAGGAATTTCTGAAAAAGATCCAACCATTGCTGAATTGTTAAAACCGTTAGGTTATAGAACAGGGCAATTTGGTAAAAACCACTTAGGAGATCGTGATGAACATTTACCAACCAATCATGGCTTTGATGAGTTTTTTGGTAACCTTTACCATTTAAATGCAGAAGAAGAACCTGAATTAGAAGATTACCCGGACCCTGCTAAATACCCAAATTTCGCAAAAAGATTTGGACCAAGAGGTGTAATCCATTCTTATGCTGATGGTAAAATTGAAGACACAGGACCATTGACAAAAAAGAGAATGGAAACTGTAGATGATGAAACCATTGCTGCCGCTAAAAAATTTATTAGAAATGCCGTAAAATCAAAAGAACCATTTTTTGTTTGGTGGAACGGTACACGTATGCATTTTAGAACGCATGTAAAAAAGGAGCACAGAGGTATTTCCGGTCAAAATGAATATGGTGATGGTATGGTTGAACACGATATGCATGTAGGTGAATTATTAGATCTTTTGGATGAACTAGGAATTGCCGATAATACCATTGTACAATATGGTACAGATAATGGGCCTCACAAAAACACATGGCCAGATGCTGGTGTAAACCCTTTTAGAGGAGAGAAAAACACCAACTGGGAAGGTGGTTGGAGAACCCCTTCCATAGTTCGCTGGCCTGGGCACATCAAGGCAGGATCCGTTTCCAACGAAATTATGTCTGGAATGGATTGGCTACCAACATTTTTGGCAGTAGCCGGTAATACAAATGTAAAAGAAGAATTATTAAAAGGACGAACCATAAACGGGAGAACCTATAAAGTGCATTTAGATGGTTATAATATGCTACCACATTTAACAGGAAAAGAGAAAAAAGGAGCTAGAACCGAATTATTTTATTTTTCTGATGATGGAGAGTTAATGGCACTACGTTATAATGATTGGAAAGTTACTTTTATGAAGCAAAATGAAACAGGAACTATGTTAACTTGGTCAACACCAATGGAAACAATGAGAATTCCTTGGGTGTATAATTTAAGGAGAGATCCATATGAGTTAGCAACTGTTACCTCAAACACTTATTGGGATTGGTATTTAGATCATGTTTTTTTATTACTACCAGCAGCAGAATACGTTGGCAAATTTATTGCAACATTTAAAGAATACCCTCCACGAATGAAAGCGGCAAGTTTTAATTTGGGAGATACAATGAAACAATTAACTACTCCAGGCAATAATTAAACGAATCTTATTTATTTTAAAGACTGAGCTTTTGCTCGGTCTTTTTTTTAATTATAAAAAGAATAACACCCAATTTATCGCAAAATGAAAATTCAATTAAAATACATTTCGACGGTACTTATTTTCTTATTTTTAGTGTTGAGTTGTAAACAAGAAGTAAGTATAGAAAACGATAGTGAAACAATAACAACTGAAGTTACTCAAAAAGATCCATTGCCTTCATGGAATAACACATCTACAAAAAAAGAAATCGTCGCCTATGTAAACACAGCTACTAATAAAAATCATCCAAATTTTATTCCTGTAATAGATCGTATTGCCACCTTTGACAATGATGGCAATTTATGGGCAGAACAACCAGCTTATTTTCAATTATTTTTTGCCAAGGATCGTATAAAAGAAATGGCAAATGACCATCCCGAATGGAAAAATAAACAACCATTTAAAGCTGTTTTAGAAAATGATATGGATGCGTTGGCCAAACAAGGGGAACACGGTTTGATTACCTTGGTAATGGCTACACATTCTGGAAATACCGCTGAAGAATTTAAAACCGATGTTCAAACTTGGATTAAAACTGCCAAACATCCAACAAAAAATGTTACTTATGATAAATTGGTTTATCAACCTATGTTGGAATTGCTTCAATATTTAAGAGTTAACGATTTTAAAACCTATATTGTTTCAGGTGGTGGAGTTGATTTTATGAGAGCTTTTGTTACTGAAATTTATGGAATTCCGGAAGAGCAAATTATAGGAACTCGAATGGAAACCGAATTCGATTATAACGATGGTAATCCTGTAATCAAGCGTTTACCTGCAATGGAATTTATAAATGATAAAAAAGGTAAAGCTTTAAATATTCAAAAGATTATTGGTAAAAAACCTGTATTTGCTTCTGGTAATTCTGATGGAGATTTACAAATGATGCAATGGGCGGCTTCGAGCAAATACAAAAGTTTTATGTTGTATTTGCATCATACCGATTCTATAAGAGAATGGGCATACGATAGAGATTCACATATTGGACGTTTAGATAAAGGGTTGAATCAGGCTAAAAAAAATGGATGGACGGTTATTGATATGGCAAAAGATTGGAAGGTGATTTATCCTTATGAATTGAAATAGTTAAATAATGCACTATTTATTGAAAGATTACATGGGTAATTTGTTAAATAAATTAATAGACAAAATGGTTGAACCCTACCTTTGTGGATTAACTTTTACCTCCAGCATAATTTTTTGCATCAATTCAGGTTTTCCTTGATCTCTGTAAATAAGCGCCAAAAGATATTTGTAATCTTGATTGCTTGGCATAATTTTAAGAGCAGATTTTATATAATTTTCTGCCAAATTTAAATCCTTTTTATCCTGAAAATAATAGGTTGCCAAATTATACATAGATCTCGTATCATTTGGATTGAGTACAATTGCTTTTTTAAGATCAACAACAGCCTTTTTATTTTGTTTTAACTCAAAATACAATAAAGCTCTCAAATAAAAAGCTCGCCCATTATTTGGCTCTAATTTTATCCAGGTATCTATTATTTTAAGGGCAGTACTATTATCACCCAACATACTGTATGCTGAAGTCAAATTTGTATAAACGGGTATTAATAAACTGTCTTTTTTAAGTGCTGCTTTATAATGTTTAATTGCCGTTTTAATATCATTATTCTGCAAATAATAATCTCCTAACTGCATACTTCCTGTTGAAAAATCGGCATTGGCATAGAGCATGGTTTCCAATTCTATATTTGCATTTTGTAAATCTGATTTATCCGCAATACTTAATGAATTTCCATCAAAACCAATTAGTAATTGTGCTGCAGCAATTCTAACCAACTTGACACTATCTTTTATATGTTTGGATGCAATTGCCACTCGATCTTGTAATGGCAGTAATCTAAATTTTAATAAGGCATTATATCTCACTAACGCTGAAGCATCGCTTAAAGCCAGAAGTAAAGCTTCATATTGTTCATTATTGTAAAAATTTAAATTTGCAATAGCTGTTGCTCTTGAAATAGAAGGATATTGCAAATCATTAATAAATTTATTTAAGCTGCTTCTTTCAGATGTGGTCAAATTATTCTTATTACTTAATAACAAATTATCAGAAAAATGAGTTTTCCTCTCCTTTCCATAATTTCTTGTAATTGTATTTGCCGCCCACGTATTAGTTTTATCCTTATGGCATTCTATACATGCATTTGGTGTACCATATAAAACACTTTGATCGGGTCTTGGAATTCTAAAACTATGATCTCTTCTAAAATCATTACCCATATAATTCTTACCGGTCATATGACAATTAATACATTGGCTTGCCTCAGTATCTTCTTTATGAAAATAATGCTTGGGTGTATCATAATTTTCAGTTATATGACATTGTAAACACAATTGATTGCCCTTTAATTTAAGTTTTAGCGAATGTGCATTATGGCAATCACTACATTTAATGCCGTTAGTATACATTTTACTTTGTAGAAATGAACCATAAACATAATCTTCATCGTCAATTTGACCATCAGCATGATAATATTCATTTGATAAGGTTTGCAACATATATTGGTCTTCAAATTTTAAACCTGGTTCTAAGTTTTTTGTGAGTTTTGCCCTACGAGAATGACAAGGTGCACAAAGGTTTAATTGATCTAATTGGTTATTTCCTTTTAAAATATAATTATTTTCCTTACCGGAATTAGAATTTGCCCAATCAACATGTTTTTGAGCTGGACCATGACAGCTTTCACAACTAACATTAATAGAAGAGTATGTGGTATGAAAAGAATCTTTTTCTACAAAATAATTCTTTTTTAAATTTGTAGAGTGACACTCGGCACACATGGTATTCCAATTTTGTGCACTTTTAGTCCAATGCAACCAATCGTGAGTGGAAATTTTATCTCCAGGATACTGGTGATACCATTTTTTGTTAATCACGTCCCACGTTACCCTTAAAACTTGTTTTTTACCTTTATCAAAGTCTATCAAGTATTGTTGCAATGGTGTAAGCCCAAAAGTAAAAGCAATTTGATATTTATTTTCACTTCCGTCTATTTCATTTGTTTTTACAAAGAATTTATTATCACTTTTGTTGAAAGTATACTTTACACCATCTATGGTAGTTTCGAAATTATTAAAGTTACCTAAAACTGTAGAATCACTTGCAATTTGCATAGCAAGATCATGGTGAGAACCTTTCCATAAATTGTATTCATTCTTATGACAGGTAGTACATTTTTCATCACCAGCATATCCATCTATATATTTTGCTGAAACATTGTCAATAGTACTATAATTTTCTTTTTCAACCTTATTATCACAGGCTAAAATAAAAAAAGATAAAAATAACAAGTAAGTTACATAAGATAGAGGTTGTTTCACTAGGGTTTTTTGAGTGTGCTAATATAAAATAATTTATGAATTATAAGTCAAACATAAATCCAAAACTTATCCTTAAAACCTGAAAATAATAAAAAAGTACAACCTTTAAAGTAAAAAAAAACCAAGTATTGAATACTTGGTTTTATAAAATATAATAATTTATATTATGTTTTAGTCTTTAAAGCGTTTAAAACTTTATCAGCATATTTTGGAGCTACTTCTGATGCTGATTTAGGATCAGTAATATCTACAGAAACAACAGACACCAATTGTTTACCTTTTTCTAAATCAAGATTGTAAATTACAGTCTCTAAAATATATGTTTCTGAAGTATAAGTTCTTGATTCTGATGGTACATAAGCACCTCCATAACCGTAGCCATAAGGAGAATAGGAACGACCATAATACCCACCAAATCCACCATAGTAACCTCCATAATGAGATGGGTAATACCCACCAGACATATAACCACCTGTTTCAGAAGTTACAATTTCTTTAGTCTTATCTTTTAAAACCGTCAAGACAACACCTTTAAAACCTTCATTTTTAATTATTTGAACAGCCTGACTTATATCTTCTTCTGATTTGTTAACATTGTGCTTCATACCCGGAAACTTTTTATAACTTTCGGTTGCGTCTATCCCATCAGCTCTTAATCTTTCGGCAATTTCTTGTTCAAAACGTTGGCGGGAAACCATATCATCTGCTCTGGCTATTACCAAGATCTTAGCGCCTTTTAAGGTGCCAATATTATCAGCTTTCCATGCATCAGTAACTTTCACAGAAGTACCACAATTGGCAAATGTAAATGCTATTATTACAAGCATTAAAAATTGTTTAATTTTTTTCATTTTAGTTTTTTTATTTTTTGATTATAAAATATGTATACAAAGATAATTTATTTTTCAAACTGTTTCCATACTTTTTCAGCATATTTTGGTGCTACTTTCGAAGCCGATTTTGGATCTGTAATATCTACAGATACAACTCCCACTAATTGCTTGCCTTTTTCAAGGTCTAAATTATAAATAACAGTTTCTAAACTGTAAGTTTCTGAAGTATAGGTTCTTGTTTCTGAAGGCACATAGCTACCACCATAGCCATAACCATATGGAGAATACACACTACCATAATACCCACCAAAACCACCATAATAACCACCATAATGAGATGGGTAGTATCCACCAGACATATAACCACCTGTTTCAGAAGTCACAATTTCTTTAGTCTTATCTTTTAAAACCGTTAAGACAACACCCTTAAATCCTTCATTTTTTATTATTGAAACTACCTCGTCTATACTTTCCTCTGTGTGTTTTACATTGTGATTTAAAGATGGGAATTTCTTATAACTTTCTGTAGCATCAATTCCATTAGATCTCAACTTATCGGCAATTTCCTGTTCAAATCTTTGCCTACTTATCATATCATCTGACCTCCCAATTACCAATAATTTTGCATCTTTCAAGGTAATTATATTATCAGCTTTCCACGCATCGGTAACTTTCACAGAAGTACCACAATTGGAAAATGTAAATGCTAATATTGCTATTGTTAATAATTGTTTAATTTTTTTCATTGTTAGTTTTTTTTATTTTTTGATTGTAAACAAGAATACAAAGATAATTTATTTATTACATAAATCTTTATATAATAAAACCCAGCATTCTTTTTTTGCTTTTATTCATCCAATTAAAAGCTAATAGTACTAGTAAATATACTTACGTACAACACGTTATATTTTTTTAATTGTATAAATTCAAATGGAAATAAATAATTTAAAAAATAACCCAAAAAAGATTTGCAAGATTGTATTGCAAATAATACATTTGCACACCGAAAAATTAGTTCTTTAAAATACTTTTAGGAGAGGTGCCAGAGTGGTAATGGAGCAGATTGCTAATCTGTCAACGGGTAACCGTTGCCAGGGTTCGAATCCCTGTCTCTCCGCAAGTTGAATACACCTCGGGGTGTAGCGTAGCCCGGTTATCGCGCCTCGTTTGGGACGAGGAGGTCGCAGGTTCGAATCCTGCCACCCCGACAATATTGAAATAAATGGTCGCGTAGCTCAGCTGGATAGAGCATCTGCCTTCTAAGCAGACGGTCACAGGTTCGAATCCTGTCGCGATCACTAAGAGTAAAAGCTTACCACGTAGTGGTGGGCTTTTTTAATTTCTTTTCGTTTCGAATTTATTCGAATAAGAGAGGAAATTAAAAGAGCCCAGGCAATTGAAAATTGTAAGCTTTTACTCGGAATTAGGAACTCAAAGGATCAATGTAATTAATCCTGTCCCGATCACAAATGAATCAACAAAAAGTTGAAACGAAGCAAGCTTAAAATATAAAGCTTGCTTTTTTATTTTAAGTGAAGTGCTTGTTTCTTTTGTTGATTCTCAGCACGGAGTGCTAAGAAAATTAAATTTTGTCGCGATCACCAGTAATTAAAGGCTTTCATTAATTTGGAAGCCTTTTGTTTTTTATTTACGAACACTATACGCACAATTCAATATTTTTAATTTACTTAGTGAATATTTGATAATATTTGATCTAGTTTGAGTTTTTGTAGATAAGATCAAAGGTATTGTTAAAGTGCAAGGTTGTGTTACAGAAAACGGATTATTTGGTGTTATCGTTCTTGATAAAAAGGATATTTATTTCAATCCTGCTATTATGCTCAAGGGATTAACACCATTGTATAAAAATAGTGTGATAGATGTAAATTTATACGTAGGAGAACCGAATCGTGCTATTTTATTTAAAGATGAAAAAGATGAAAAGCAACTGGCTTTATGTATGCCGGTTATGGGTGGTTTTGAGCATAAGATCGTTGCTGAGATCTATGGCAATTATACCAATGGAAAGTATGGACTAAAAGGAACTGGTAGACGGGGCGTATCACAAAAGTCTACACAACTAGGTTTGTTTGGTTTGAACCGTGATCGTAAAAAAAAAAGTATAGTGCATAATGTGGCACAAGGTGTATCACAAAATGTAATTTCTGTACCACAAAGTGTATCACAACTCATTTTACCGGTTACTTCGCCGGTTGATATACCAGTTGAAGAACAGGTATACAAATCCAAAAACCCTTTGGTTACAGGGATTAATCATGTATCACAGCCTAATGAGATGTTTACCATTGGCGGTGCAATTAGTGATTTTTTAGGAACTATTGAAATAAAACCGGTGGGTTCGGTTGCGTGTACGATTGATGCTCCACAGGGAACCGGTAAAACCCGTTTCTTTTTTCAGATCATGAACCAATTGGCTAAAAATTATAAAGTGCTGTTTATTTCTTTGGAAGAACATCCGGCAAGTACTTTATTTAAATCAAAAGTATCTCAATATATCGATCCTGAAAATCAAACTCATATTGATACGATTGGTGAACTTGCCAGAGGGAAAGAAAAGCAGATTTTAGATGACCTAATTCCACAGTATGACGTGATTCTTATCGACAGCTGGAACAAGATCTATGAAGCGTCAAAACTTGATTTTGATACTGATCTGCGTAAAGCATATAACGGTAAACTAATCTTTGCTATTTTTCAACGTACCGTTACCGGAACCATGCGTGGTGGAGCAAAATCTCAGTTTGATGGCGATATTATTATGAAAATTGAAAAGGGAGAAACTTTTAAAGAGAATGAGGTGTATCATGATAAGAATAGGTATCAGGATAAGGATTTGAGTTTGTTGCGTTATAATATTTATGGTCAGTCTTTATCTGGTGATATGTTGAATGCTACTAAATCTTTTGCTAGTATTCAACCACAAATTAGTCAACCAAAAAGAGCTGTTTGGGAGAATAGTGTTGTTTATATTTAACTTTTAATTAACTATGTATAAAGCGGTTTAGTGACTTATCTCATAATTGATTGGTATAATAATAGGCTCTAGTTTAATTTAGCGTTGATATTTGTAAACAAAGTCGATTGTTCTGTTTTATTGGATGTAATTTTTAACATCGAGTAACCCCGAAGCCTTTAAAATTAGGTAATGCGAATGTAATAGCTA
>JAKITQ010000068.1 GCA_021647985.1 Flavobacteriaceae bacterium
AGCATGGCTGGAAATATGATACAGTGAAAAACGATATTGTCTTTACCAATAAAATGCAACATTTTGGTGTTTTCGTCTTTCCAGTATGGCTCCCAGTCTTTTCCTTCTCTTTCTGCCCATTCTTTGGTAGACGAAATGTAACCTATTGGTGCATCAAACCAAACATACAACACCTTCCCTTCTGCGCCTTTTACCGGAACCGGTATGCCCCAATCTAAATCGCGAGTTACTGCACGTGGTTTTAATCCATCGTCTACCCATGATTTTACTTGACCTAATACATTGGTTTTCCATATAAATTTTTTCCCTTCAATAATCCATTTCTTTAACCATTCCTGGTATTCATTTAATGGTAAGTACCAGTGTTTGGTTTCTTTTAAAGAAGGCACATTGCCTGTGATTGCAGATTTTGGGTTGATCAAATCTGTTGCATTATGACTTGTACCACAGTTTTCACATTGGTCGCCATAACTTTCTTCATTACCACATTTTGGGCATGTACCAACAACAAATCTATCTGCTAAAAACTGATTTGCTTCGGCATCAAATAATTGCGCTGAGGTTTCTTCAATAAATTTACCATCTTCGTATAATTTTTTAAAAAATTCAGAGGCTGTTTTATGGTGAATTTCTGCTGAGGTTCTTGAATAATTGTCGAAACTAATGCCAAATTCCGCGAAAGCGTTTTTAATAATAACATGATATTTATCTACCACCTCCTGAGGTGTAATACCTTCTTTTTTTGCTTTTAAAGTAATGGGCACGCCATGTTCGTCTGAACCACATACAAAAGCAACATCTTTATTGTTTAAGCGCAAATATCTTGCGTAAATATCTGCAGGCACATAAACCCCAGCCAAATGACCAATATGAACAGGCCCGTTTGTATAAGGTAAAGCTGCAGTAATCATAAACCTATTTGCCGACAAGTTTGTTTTTTTTGACTGTTTCATCTAAAAAATTAAGACCACAAAAGTAAGAAAAAGGGGTCACATGGCATTTTTTATTTATAAAAAACCTTTACAAAGAACTTTTTTGTATAATTGCAAGATATTAAAACACTTATAAAAATTTGTTTTAAACTTTATGAAGATGAAAAATGAAATTTCATATAAAATAATATTTGCATTATTTGTATTGTTTTTTGCATTTCCGGTATTGGCACAAAATGACACCGAAGTAGCCATTACAAGAGACTTGGTTAAACCACCCAATTTAAAAAAAGGGGATACAGTTATGATCTTATCACCTGCAGGTAGAATAAAAGATAGAACTGCTATCGATGCTGGAATAGAATTGGCAAATCATTGGGGTTTGGTTGTATTTTTTGGAAATCATTTGCTTGCGCAGGATGACACCTTTGCAGGAACAGATAAAGAAAGAGCAGACGATTTTCAAAAAGCCTTAGACGACCCAAGTATCAAAGCAATTTGGGCAGCGAGAGGAGGTTATGGAACGGTAAGAATTATAGATGATTTAGATTTTTCTTTTTTTACTAAAAACTCAAAATGGATTATTGGATATTCTGATATTACCATTTTGCATAATAAAATTCATGATTTAGGTTTTCAAACAATTCATGGACAAATGCCTTTGACCTTAAATTTGGAAGACCCTATTCAAAAGGAATCTATTGTTACCTTACAAAAAGCATTGTTTGGTAAAAAATTGAAATATAAACTTGAATCTTCAAAGTACAATAGAATAGGTGAAAGTAGTGGGCAAATTGTAGGCGGAAACCTTTCGATTGTTTATAGCATGTTATCTTCAAATACGGATTTAGATATGAATGGCAAAGTTCTATTTATTGAAGATATTGGTGAAGCATTATATCATATAGACAGAATGATGATTAGCTTGAAAAGAGCAGACTACTTTAAAAACTGCAAAGGTCTAATAATTGGCGACTTTAGACTGAAGAAAAATGAAGGCAATGCTTTTGGAAAAACTTTAGAAGAAATTATTTTAGATGCTGTAAAAGGAACGGATTTTCCGGTTATTTTTAATTTTCCAGCTGGGCATATTGATGATAATAGAGCGATAATTTTAGGCAGCTATGTAGATTTAAAAGTTACTGATAAAAAAGCAAGAATAAATTTTAGATAAATCATTTTATATTTTGGCACAACACAATGATCTTGGTAAAATTGGTGAGCAAATTGCAGTTGATTTTTTGACTCAAAAAGGTTATGAGATTAAAGCGAGGAACTGGCGGTTTAAAAAAGCGGAGATCGATATTATAGCCAAATTAGGAAATGTTTTGATTGCTGTTGAAGTAAAGACCCGTTCTACTGGTGATTTTGGTGATCCACAAGAATTTTTAAAACCAAAGCAAAAAAAATTATTGGTAACCGCAATGCATGAATATGTTGTTACTAAGGATTTGGATATAGAAGTGCGTTTTGACGTAATTGCCATCATAAAAAATGAACAAGAAACTTCTATAGAGCATTTAGAAGATGCTTTTTTTCATTTTTAATTTATTTAAATATACCAGCATGAAAGTTTAGAATAAAGTCTACCTAGTTTCAAACATGGTTTTTAATTCCGTGACATCATTTGGTTTTGCCAATATTCTTTTATTGGCATCTAAAACAAAATAACTCGGAATTGCCGATATACCATAATCTTTTACTTTTGGACTATCCCATTTCTTTAAATCCAATATATTCGTAAAGCCATCAAAATTTGTTATCATTTTTTTCCAGTTTTCGTTGGTATCTTCCAATCCAACTGCAATAACCCTAACATTTTCTATATCTTTTATAAACTCATAAAAATCAGGCATTTCTATTTCACAATGCGAGCAAGTGGCACTAAAAAATACAACGATATAATAATCAAAACCAATTAAACTGTGTAAGTTTTTTTGTACCCCGTTATCTGTCCAAGAAAAATCTGCTGCTTCCGTACCAAGAGCTGTTTTCATGGCCGAGGTAATTTTATATTCTAAAGCTGCATCTTGGTAGGCATCGGGTAAAAATTTATAATATTTATTCAAAACATAGGTCGTCATTTCTGTATTTTCATCTACCAAATATTGATTTATCAAGCTTTCTTCAAAGTTTTTATGAAGCTCAAAATTGTTGTTTAATTTTCCCGAAATATCATCAATGGCTTTTTTTTGCAGCATGTTTTTTGTTGTCATATTATCTGCCTGGTTCAAATAAAAAACATAATCGGTTAATCTATCATTTACAAAAGTGGCGTCACTTAAAACCTGGTCATTAAAATCAATCGCATCAAAAAAATGTAATTTAACAGACGCCATATAGTCTTTCGGAGCTTTAAATGGTGTTGGTGCATAATATTGTTTACTTGCCTTGATAAAATGATGGGCTAATTTTCCTTCAGATATTTTTTCATAATCTAATTGTACGGCTTGTAATGCTTTTAAAGATTCTTGGTAGCTGTTTGCTATAAATTGATCGTGTTTTTTATCTTTAGATTTAAAATAGGCTACTTGTAAAGAATCTAATTGCTTTTGTTTAGAAGTGATATTTTTGTGAAACGCTTGATAGATCTTATTTTCACTGGAGCTAATAAATTGAATGGATTCTATGGGGTTGTTTGGATCAAATGTAAGATCAATATTTTCTTTATTATAAATAAATTCAATGTATAAATTGTTTTCTATATGAAAATAAGCGCGATAAATACCCGAAGTTTTATTTTCATCAATATTGAATTGAAATTTACCATTTACTACATTAGCATTATCTACAAATGTTTGTCGGCCATTTTCTAACTGATAAAGTAAGATCCATGTATAATTATTATCGGGTTTAATGCTGCCTTTTATGGAATGCTGCCCTTGTAAAATAAAAGGAACTACAATTAGAAGCCATAATAATTTTTTTGACATAATAATAAAATTTTTCAAATGTACAATTTAATTAAAAATCATTCGATTAATACTTTTATATCGTTTAAATATCAAAATATTTTATTAATTTAAATGATTTATATTTGATAATTAATTCTTTCAAATGAACATAAAAAACAAAACCGTTTGGATTACTGGAGCTTCATCTGGAATAGGAAAAGCTTTGGCAACAGAATTTTCACAACAAGGGGCTAAGGTTATTTTGTCAGCTAGAAATGAGCAAAAATTATTAGAGGTAAAAGCCTCTTGCCTAAATCCTGATAAGGTAAAAATATTGCGATTAGACCTTACAGATTTTGATACCTTTAAATTAAAAGTTAATGAAGCTTTGGGTCTTTTTGATGGCATCGATATTTTGGTGAATAATGGTGGTATTAGTCAGCGTTCTCTTACAGTCGAAACCCAATTAAGTGTAGATCAACAAATATTTGATGTAAATTATTTTGGAACCATTGCTTTAACCAAAGCACTATTACCCCATTTTATGACTAAAAAGAGTGGGCAATTTGTTGTGATTTCCAGTATTCTTGGAAAAATAGGTACGCCTTTACGAACCGCTTATGCCGGTTCAAAACATGCTTTGCATGGTTTTTTTGATAGTTTAAGAGCAGAAGTATTTAATGATAATATTGCTGTAACCATCATTTGCCCAGGTTATGTAAATACCAATGTTTCAAAAAACGCGCTTACTGCGGATGGCAGCAAGTATAATATTGATGATCAAGGAAATGCTAACGGAATGCCACCAAATATTTTTGCGAAAAAAGCCATTAAATATATAACAAAACAAAAACAAGAAGTTGTGATTGCAGGTTTTAAAGAAACGGCTGCGATTTATTTAAAAAGGTTCTACCCAAAATTATTGGCAAATATCATTAGGAAAGTAAATGTTACTTAAACTAATAATATTTGCCAATAAGGCATAATTAATTCAAACTTATTTCATTATCCTTAAAAATATTATCGATATCCTTTTGTGATAAATTTGTTTTTAAACCCAATAAAATAAGATCTTCATCAGAGGAAATTTCTAGAATAATTTCTTTAATTTTATCTTTTTTATCCAAGGTATAAAATGCTAATTTACCACCATCATCTTTCACTTTGATTACTTTTTCAAATTTTGATTTTTTTATGAATTTGCCAAATTTTGAATTCATTTCTTCAGCATTATCTGAAAAAACTAAAATGCGAACATGCTTTGCTTTTTTGAGTAAGGGTTTAACATCCTCAAAATCTTCATCGGGTAAGAAACTTCTTATCAATGAGGTGTTTAGTCCTAGTGAAAAATCAGATTGTTTTTGGTTTTTTTGGTAAAATGTATTGAAACTTGTGTTTGTAGCACAAGAACTAAAAAGAACTATGGCCAAAAGAAAAAATATTTTTTTCATGATCTTTGTTTTTTATATGACGATATAGTCGCTAAAATGTAACACATCAAATTAAAATGAAAAAACCTTCAAAGAAAATAATCCTTGAAGGCTACTTAAGACAGACGTCCCACTTCTATCTTTAGAATTATTATAACATCTCATTGGCTAGATTAGCCAATTCAGATCTCTCTCCTTTTTCTAATTTTATATGAGAAAATAAGGAGTTTCCCTTTAATCGGTCTATCAAATAAGTTAATCCATTGCTGTGCTCATCCATGTATGGTGTGTCAATTTGATTGATATCTCCAGTAAAGATAACCTTTGTTCCTTCACCAGCACGGGTTATAATTGTTTTAACTTCATGAGGTGTTAAGTTTTGTGCTTCATCTATTATAAAAATAGAATTGGATAAGCTTCTACCTCTAATAAATGCCAATGCAGTAATTGTCAAAGCACCTGAATCTTGCATTTGTTGTAAGATTTTTCCTTTTTTCTCATTGGCTTTAAACTGATTTTTTATAAAAGTTAAATTGTCCCAAAGTGGTTGCATATAAGGAGAAATTTTATCTTCGGCATCGCCAGGTAAAAAACCAATTTCCCGATTACTTAACGGAATTATTGGCCGGGCAAGAATAATTTGATCATATTTATTTTTCTGTTCTAAGGCAGAAGCCAGTGCCAATAAAGTTTTCCCGGTACCGGCAACACCTTCTAAGGCTACAAGTTTTATATCTTCATTCAATAAAGCATTTAAACCAAAAGTTTGTTCGGCATTTCGTGGTTTAATTCCAAAGACATATTTTTTATCTACTTTTTCAATTTTATCAGTTACACCATTATATCTGGCCAAAACAGAATTTGTACAGTTATTTAAAACATAATAGCCATTGGCAATTTTTTTGTCTCCTAAGATTCCGGCTTCATTGATATAGTTTTTTTGATAAATATTTTGAATGATTTGTGCATCAATATCATCAATTACAGGTAGGCCCTCAGCAAATTTTTTGATGTTTATTACCTTTCCTGTTTCGTAATCTTCAGATATTAAGCCTATTGCCTTAGATTTTAAGCGTAGGTTTATATCTTTAGACACTAAAATAACGGTGTGTGTTTTTTCTTCGTTTTGCAAGGAGATGGCTGCATTGATAATTTTATTGTCATTTTTTTGAGATCCATAGATCTCTTCTGCATCTATATTGGAAAGGCTTAAATTATCCATTATAACCTTTATTTTACCCTTGCCCTTACCTATTCTCATCCATTTATTCAAGCCATTATTTCCTGAGAGTTTATCTAAAAATCGGATAATTTCACGTGCCTCATAATTTTTAGTTTCATTGCCCACTTTAAATTGGTCAAGCTCTTCTAATACGGTTATAGGAATAGCTACATCATTATCTTCAAAACTTGTAATAGAATTGTGATCAAATAATAAAACCGAGGTGTCTAATACGTAAATTTTTTTTGTAGTACTTTTTTTCATATGTCTAAATTTTAATTTTTATAGGTGACACATGCTGTTCGCTATTAGTCATTCCCTTGTGTGTCAAAATTTGGCATGCTCGTTTCATATATAATTTATTTAGGTAAGCCATTCAATAAAAGTGAATGATAAATTGTTTTTTAGCGTAAAAAGATTCATTGTGCTTCAAAACTTTTAAAAAAGTACAAAAAATTATAAAGGTTAGTCCTTTGTTTTAGTTAAATTAAAAAACACTTATTAACAAGAAGTTAACTTTTCATTAGTTTAATTTATTGAAAAAACACAATAGCCGAAAGTGATGTGAACGTGTATGTAATCAGTTAGTTATTGTAGTGTCTTTGGTTTTTCTTGACCTGATACTTTCTATTATAACAGTTGATAAAATGAGTAAGCCGCCCCAAAAGGTGTTCCAGGTTGGTACTTCATTTAAGAAAATGAAGGCGAGTATAATACCAAAGATGGGCTGAATACTACTAATTATACTTGCTGTACTTACCATAAAATATTTCAAACTATTTAAAAATAAAGTATGACCAATTGCTGTTGTGAATAACGCTAGCAAGAAAACCCACGGAAACTGGGTTTTAATTCCCGAAGTATCCATAACAAATAAAACGGGTGCTAAAATAACACTCAGAATAAAAATTTGGTAAAACATAAGCATTGAACCGTCATATTGGTCTGCATACTTTTTTAAAATTAACAACCTAATAGAATAACATAAGGCAGAGAAAACACCAAGTATTATCCCTTTTACTTGGTCGCTTTCTAAATTAAAATCCGGTGCAAGTATATAAATGCCAAGTAAAACAATAAGACCGAGAATAATGTGAACTGGGTTTAGCTTAACTTTGAAAAATAATGGTTCTAATAAGGCCGAAATTACAGGATAAGTAAATAATGATAACATACCTAATGCAACATTAGATAATTGTAAAGCATAAAAATAGGTTACCCAATGTACTCCCATAAATACTGCAGCCAATATAAATGTGAACAAATCTTTTTTAGATCGTATTTCTAGCGATGTTTTTTTAAACCTACAATAAATATAAATTAATATTGCTGCTAAAAAGGCTCTCCACCAAACAGTTACCGGAGGTGGTAAATCAATAAATTTACCCAATACCCCCGATGTTCCAATAAACAATGTAGCAAAAAGCAATTCAAAGATCTTATTTAAATGCTGATCTTTCATTGAATATCAGTTAAAGTTTTTAATGCCTTTTCTATGGAGTCTATTCGGATAAATGTGATTAACAATCGCAGACCTTTTTGGGTTTTCTTTTCTTTCATTACACACATTTTACTGTTTTTTTGAACGTATGCTAAAAAGTTTCTAAAAGTATCACTTTGGTAGAAATCACTTTGTTGGTCTGAAATAAAATAACCAACCATTCTTTTTTGTTTTAAAACAATTCGTTCTAAACCTAATTTTTTAGCCAACCATTTTATTCTAACAGTGTTCAAGAGATCAACAACCTGGCATGGTAGTTCGCCAAAACGATCTTTTAATTTGTTTTCAAAACTCAGCAGTTCCTCCTCTATTTTTAATTCACTTAATTCTTTGTATAAAGTTAATCTCTCTGTAATACTTTGCATAT
This sequence comes from Flavobacteriaceae bacterium, assembly GCA_021647985.1. Classification (GTDB taxonomy): domain Bacteria; phylum Bacteroidota; class Bacteroidia; order Flavobacteriales; family Flavobacteriaceae; genus Lutimonas. The sequence goes on from JAKITQ010000068.1 coordinate 8,347, forward strand.
AATCATCGGGAAAAAGCACTTCAAAATCTGTGTCAATTTGTACATCTTTTACAAACTCTTTTGGTTTTTTATTCAATTCATCTTTATACAAGTCTTTGAATTCATTTTCTTTTAATTCTTCAATAGCTTCGTTTAAAATTTTCTGATAAGTTTCAAAACCAATATCATTTATAAAACCACTTTGCTCACCTCCCAATAAATCACCTGCACCTCTAATTTCCAAATCTTTCATGGCAATATTTATACCACTGCCTAATTCTGTATGCATTTCTAAAGCGGTAATTCGCTTGCGGGCTTCATCGGTCATTAAATGGTAAGGAGGTGTAATAAAATAGCAAAAAGCTTTTTTATTTGAACGACCAACTCTTCCACGCATTTGGTGCAAATCACTCAAACCAAAATTATTGGCATTGTTTATAAAAATAGTATTGGCATTTGGCACGTCTAAACCGCTTTCCACAATAGTGGTAGAAACCAAAATATCAAATTCATTATTGATAAAAGCCAACATGAGTTGTTCTAATTTTTTTCCGTCCATTTGTCCATGACCAATTCCTATTTTAGCATCAGGAACGAGGCGTTGTATCAAACCAGCAACTTCCTTAATATTTTCAATTCGATTGTGAATAAAAAATATTTGCCCGCCACGAGAAATTTCATAACGAACAGCATCTCTAATGGTTTCTTCGCTAAAGCGGATTACATTGGTTTCAATAGGATGTCTGTTGGGCGGAGCAGTTTTAATTACCGATAAATCACGAGCTGCCATCAAAGAAAATTGTAAGGTTCTTGGAATTGGCGTTGCGGTTAAAGTTAAGGTGTCAATATTTTCTTTTAAGGTTTTTAATTTGTCTTTAACAGCAACACCAAATTTTTGTTCTTCATCAATAATAAGCAGACCCAAATCTTTAAATACTATATTTTTATTTACCAATTGGTGCGTTCCTATTACAATATCAACCGATCCATCGGCCAAACCATCAATGGTTTCATTGCGTTGTTTGGTTGTTCTAAATCGATTTAAATAGTTTACCGTTACCGGAAAGTCTTTTAGTCTTTCTCTAAAAGTTTTTGCATGTTGAAAAGCTAAAATTGTTGTAGGAACCAAAATAGCAACCTGTTTGCCATTATCAACTGCTTTAAATGCGGCGCGAATGGCAATTTCGGTTTTTCCAAATCCCACATCGCCACAAACCAAACGATCCATGGGCTGGTCTTTTTCCATATCCGCTTTTACATCCTGAGTTGAACTAAACTGATCTGGGGTGTCTTCGTAAATAAAACTCGCTTCTAATTCGTGTTGCATATAGCTGTCGGGATTAAAAGCAAATCCTTTTTGTAATTTTCGTTTGGCATACAATTGAATTAAATTATATGCAATGTGTTTTACTCTGGATTTTGTTTTTTGTTTTAATTTTTTCCAAACATTAGACCCAAGTTTGTGTACTTTAGGAGCTTTACCATCTTTACCGTTGTATTTGGTTATTTTATGTAAAGCATGAATACTTATATAAAGTATATCCCGTTCGCCATAAACTAACTTAATAGCTTCTTGTTTTTTTCCTTCGACATCGATTTTTTGGAGTCCACCAAATTTACCTACCCCGTGGTCAATATGCGTTACATAATCACCTATTTTTAAATGGGTTAGTTCTTTTAAGCTAATGGCTTGTTTTTTAGCAAAACCACTTTTTAAGCGAAATCTATGATAGCGTTCAAAAATTTGATGATCTGTATAGCAGGCAATTTTTAAGTCCTTATCAATAAAACCTTGGTATAAAGGCCTTGTGATAGTTTTGTAATTTACTTCCTCTTCAACGTCATTAAAAATATCATGAAAACGCTTGGCCTGTTTTTCATTATCACAAAAAAGATAATTTGTAAACCCATTTTTATTGTTTTCATTTAGGTTTTCAATCAACAAATTAAACTGCTTGTTAAACGAAGGTTGTGGTATTGTAGAAAAATCTATTCTTGTAGAACTGTCTTTTTTTGACGAGTATTCAGTTTTAATAAGTTGAAAATTATCTAATTGATTTAAGATTATATCGCCATTACAAAATAATTCTTCTGGTTCAGATTGCTTGATTTCTCCGCTTAAATTTTTAAAAACTTCTTGGGATTTGATAAATAACTTATCAAACCTGTCTTTGGTTAGATCTAAATTTTTAACAAAAACAACCGTTTTAGAAGAGACATATTTTAAAAAACTCTCTCTCTTTTCTTCAAGCATTTTATTCTCAACATTAGGCATAATGTTGATTTTCTTTAATTTTTCTATGGAGAGTTGAGTTTCAATATCAAAAGTTCTTATGCTATCTACTTCATCGCCAAAAAATTCTATTCTATATGGTTCGTCATTTGAAAAAGAAAACACATCAATAATACCACCTCTTACAGCAAAATCACCAGGTTCGGTAACAAAATCTACACGATTAAAGCTGTATTCATGTAACATTTCATTGATAAAATCTAAAGATAATTCTTCACCAACATTTAATTTTAATGTGTTTCTGTTTAATTCGCTTTTTGTAATAACCTGTTCAAATAATGCATCTGGATAGGTAACAATTACAGCAGGTTTTTTTTGAGAATTGATTCGGTTTAAAACCTCGGCACGAAGCAAAATATTGGCATTATCGGTCTCCTCAATTTGGTAAGGTCGACGGTAAGAACCAGGGTAAAAAAGAACTTGGTTGATGGCTAAAAGCTGTTCCAAATCATTGAGATAGTAAGCAGCTTCTTCTTTATCATTAAAAATTAATAAAAATGGCTTTTCTATTATTTTAAAGACCGAAGAAATAACATAAGACAATGATGAGCCTGCCAAATTAGAAATTTCTATTTGGTTTTTTTCTTGTTCTAATGCTTTTGCAATTTGATTAACTTTATCAAATTGTTGGTACAAATCAACAATAATTTGTTTACTCAATGCTATTGATTTTTTACAAAGATATGTTTAATGATGATATTATTTAAGATGTTTTTTACAAGATATTTTTAAAACAATGCACCAATTTTTTAAAATCGTCTTCTAAATTATACACATTTGGTGAAACCCTAATGGCACTTCCTCTAAATGATACGTATATTTTGTTCTTTTCAAATTCGGCCTTTAGTAAGTTTAAATTAATGCCTTCCGGAAGGTAAATTCCAAATAAATGATGCGCTCTATAATTTGCATCTTCTATAAAACATCCTAAGTTTTGTAGCTCTTTTAAATAATTTTCAGAAATTTTCTTACAATAATCTTGTATGTTTTGGGGTTTCCATAGAAGCAACTGTTCAATGGACTTTATAAGCATTGGACTTAAAGTAAAGTTGCTCATTTCACCAACATTAAACCTCCCAGCTTTTGGCTGATATGCTTCTTCATAGCTAACTAAACCACTAAAATTTTGGCTGTTTTTACGATTTATCCAATTTTCTTCAATGGGATTGCCTTCCCTGAAACGATCAGAATAGTAGGCCAAACCAATAGAATAAGGCCCAAGTAACCATTTGTAACCGGCACAAATTAAGGCGTCAGGTTGAATTTCATTTACCGAAAAAGGTAGGGCACCAACACTTTGAGTTCCATCTATAATTAATAAAGCCTCGTTTTGTTTTGTCTTTTTTCGAATCGCTTTTAAATCAAAAAGTGTTCCGTCTGCCCAATGTACATGTGGCATGGCAACAATGGAGGTTTTATTTCCAATAGCATCTAAGATTTTTTCATTCCATAATCCCCCTCTATTTTTATAAGCTTCAGGTGCCGTAATTATTTTAACAATAGCACCTATTTTTTTTGCTAATTTTTCCCAGGAATAGAAATTGCTTGGAAATTGATCGCCTACAACTAAAATTTCATCACCTGCAAAAAGATTTACATTATTAGCAACTGTGGCGATGCCATAGGAAACAGAAGGAATTATTGCAAGATCTTGGTAGTCAGATAGGTCTATTAATTTTGCATAGACTTGTTTTAATTTTGTTGTGTTGTCAAAAAAATCATTGGCTGTGATTTCATATGGCATGCATTTTTTTGATATGGATTTATGACCTATTTTTTCAACGCTTTTTAATAAGGGAGACATAAAAGCACCGTTGAGGTAGGTTATATTTTTAGCCA
>JAKITQ010000069.1 GCA_021647985.1 Flavobacteriaceae bacterium
TGATTTTTTTATCAATTACAAAATACAACTTTTTAAACAGTTTTCCAATTTTAAATCATCCTGAAATATCAATAAAATCAATACTTTACAACTTATTTAATGTGTTTTTCAGGGGATGGCTAATTAAAATTCAATACATTATAATTGTTAATTTTCATTTACCTTTAAGCCCAATAATACCCTTATAATTACATACAATGAAAAAAATATTTTTAGTTATCGTTTTAATAGCAATAAATTTTTTATCTGCTCAAAACCCCTTAGTAAATTTACCATCTTTAAATTTTAATGGTACAAAAATAGCCTTTAACTATCAGGGTGATATTTGGACAGTCAATGTGGATGGATCTAATTTGAACAGACTTACCATACACGAAGGTTATGATACAAAACCATTATGGAGTAAAGATGGTAAGGTCATTGCTTTTCAAAGTAATCGTTTTGGTAACAATGATATTTTTACCATCCCTTCTAGGGGAGGAGTCTCTAAACGTTTAACATATCACTCTGCTAATGATGCACTTACAGATTACATAGGTAATGGTGAAATAATTTTTAATACAAGCCGTAATTTTAAACAGGTAGAAAGAGCACCAGAAATTCAAACGATCAATCAAAATGGAGGGACTCCCTTTCTAAAAATGAATGCTTTTGGTTTTGATGCAACACTTTCACCCAATAAAAAGTTTATCGCATTTGTAAAAGGACATTGCCGAATACAACGAGAAGCCTATTATGGTTCTGCCAATAGAGATTTGTGGTTGTATGATATTGAAAAAGATAAATACCAGCAATTAACCACTTTTAATGGTAATGATTTTTATCCAAAATGGGCAGATAACAATACGATATATTATCAATCGGCTAAAAGTGGAAGGTACAATGTGCATAAAATTAAATTATCTGATGAAGGGTCAAAGCTAGGAACAGATGAACAAATAACAACTTTTAGTGAAATGGGTATTTTTTCTTTTAATTTAAGTAAAAATGGAAAGAAAATAATTTTGGTTCAAGGTGATGAATTATTTGTTGTTGATGTAAATTCTAAAAATAAAACTCAAATTTTGTTAGACTTGCAGTCAGATTATCGCTTTGATCCGGTGGCGTACAAAACCTTTACAGGAAAAATAGAAGAGCTAAAACCATCTCCTAATTCTAAATATACTGCCTTTGTTATTCGAGGAGATATTTTTATTACCGAAAATAATAAAGATAAAAGCAAAACTATTAACCTTACCAAATCAAGTGAAAGAGATAGAATGGTACAATGGTTATCTGATGAGGCCTTGGTATTTGTTTCAGATAAGGCAGGTCAAAATGATCTTTATTTATTAAAATCAAATGATCCTAATGAAAAAAATATTTTCAAAACGCTAAAGCACAAAACGATACGACTGACTACATCTCTTGAAGATGAGAGTGACCCAATTATTTCACCAAACGGTAAAATACTTGCATATAAAAGAGGAAGAGGCAAATTGATTACGGCAAATATTGTCATAGGAACAGGTTTGAGTAATGAAAAAACTTTATTGGATGGCTGGGATACACCTTCTGGTATTGGTTGGTCACCCGATTCAAAATGGTTGGCTTATAGTTTAGGTGATTTAGAATTTAATAAGGAGATTTATATTCACAAAGCTGATAACAGCATAAAACCGGTTAATATTTCTATGCATCCGAAAAGAGACGGTAGACCGGTTTGGAGTCCTGATGGTTCTAAAATTGCATTTTCATCTCTTAGAAATAATGGCGATTATGATGTTTGGTTTGTTTGGTTAAACAAAGAAGATTGGCAAAAAACCAAAGAAGATTGGGAGGAAGTTGAAAATTCTGGCGACGGAGATAAAAAAAAGAAGGAAGAAGAAAAAGAAAAGAAAACAATTCCAATTGTAAAAATAGATTTAGATGATATTTATAAAAGAAAAGTACAAGTTACTTCATTTTCAGGAGGTGAATTTATAGAGGGGTTTTCAAAGGATGGTAAAACAATTTATTATGTTACCGGAGATGGGGGTAGAGGTAATGGTGAATTCAATGCAGATATTTATAAAATAAAATGGAATGGTAAAGATAAGAAAGAGCTCACCAAAGGCGATACAAATCCGAGTAATATAGTTATTGACAAGAATAATAAGTTTATTTATTTTACGGCAAAAGGAGGTAAATTAAATAGAATAAAATTAAAAGACGATAAAAAGGAGTCTTTACCGATTAAAGCATCTATGGAGGTTGATTATCAAGCAGAAACAAATCAAATATTTGAAGAAGCTTGGAAAGCGATAAACGATGGTTTTTATGACCCCGGTTTTCATGGAAAGAATTGGGATGTTTTAAAAAAAATTTATAAACCACTGGCTATGAAGGCTTCAACGCGAACTGATTTTCAATCTATTTTTAATTGGATGTTGGGGCAAATTAATGCAAGTCATATGGGATTGCGAGGAGGTGAAAGCAGAACGGATTTACAAAAAGATAAAACAGGATTGTTAGGATTGACCTTAGAGCCTCAAAAGAATGGAGCGATGCAAGTTACTTATGTAACGTACAACATGCCTGCTAATAGACTGGTGAGTACTTTAAATAAAGGAGATGTGATTCATGCTGTCAATGGCAAAACTCTTAACGAATCGATTAATTTTTATAGTTTGTTCAATAACACGAGCAATGAAAAGATCTATTTGAATGTGGTTGATAAAAATGGACTAAAGAAAGAAGTTGTAATTCGGCCAAAAGAAAAAGACAGAGCAGAGAAATACGAAGATTGGGTCAATGAGAAAAAACGCTTAACTGCGTTGTATTCAAATGATAAACTTGGTTATATACACATTCAAGGGATGAACTGGACAAGTTTTGAAAAATTCGAAAGTGAGTTAACAGCAGCTGGCTTGGGTAAAGAAGGGGTAGTTATTGATGTTCGTTATAATGGTGGTGGATGGACAACCGATTATTTGATGGCAGTGTTAAATGTAAAACAACATGCATATACTATTCCAAGAGGTGCTGCATCAGATTTAAAAGCAGATCATAAAAAATTCAAAAATAAATACCCGTATAGCGAACGTTTACCCTTATCATCTTGGACAAAACCATCAATAGCCTTATGTAATGAAGCGAGTTATTCAAATGCCGAAATTTTTTCACATGCCTATAAAAATTTAGACATAGGGTCTTTGGTAGGAATGCCTACTTTTGGCGCTGTAATTTCTACAGGATCTAAACAATTGATCGATGGTTCAAGAGTAAGAATGCCGTTTAGAGGATGGTTTATAAAAGCCTCTGAAACCAATATGGAATTTAATGGAGCGATACCAGATTTCATTGTAAAAAATGATCCCGATAGTAAAATAAAAGGAGAGGATAGTCAATTGAAAAAAGCTGTGAATGAACTTTTAAAGCAAATTTAGAAAAATAATCATATTTTGTATATACTTATCTATAGCTTTAGGTAAAATTTATAAAATACTAAAAAACAAATACATAGATATTAACTATAGAAATTATCTATAGTGTTTTTTTTGGATGAAATTAGAATTTTTGTAATTCATCCGAAGTCTCTTTTCACTTACCGGGTGACTTTAAGTCACCCGGTAAGTAATTCATGAAATTTTACAAATCATCACTTGGTTTTTCATTACTTTCCATTAAAAAAGCTTTGATAAAACCATCAATATCTCCATTCATAACGGCATCAACATTACCTGTTTCAAAACCTGTTCTAACATCTTTTACCAATTTGTAAGGATGCATAACATAGTTTCTAATTTGTGATCCAAAATCAATATTCATTTTACCAGCCTCAATAGAATCTCGCTTTTCTCTTTGTTTTTGTAATTCAATTTCATAGAGTTGCGATTTAAGCATTTGCATGGCTTTTTCTCTATTTTCTAACTGTGATCTGGTTTCCGAATTTACCACCATAATACCTGAAGGTTTGTGACGTAAAATTGCTTTGGTTTCAACTTTATTTACATTTTGTCCACCTGCACCTCCAGACCTTGCAAAATCCCAGGTAATATGAGCCGGATTTATTTCTATTTCAATAGTATCATCAACTAGAGGATATACATAAACTGAGGCAAAGGAAGTATGTCTTTTTGCATTACTATCAAATGGTGAGATTCTAACCAATCGATGCACTCCATTTTCACCTTTTAAATAACCAAAAGCATACTCGCCATCAATTTCGAGTGTAACCGTTTTAATGCCGGCAGAATCTCCTTCTTGATAATTTAATTCTTTTATTTTATAGCCTTGCTTGTCGCTCCACATCATATACATGCGCATTAACATTTGTGCCCAATCGCAGCTTTCGGTACCGCCAGCGCCAGCAGTTATTTGTAAAACAGCACTGAGATTATCTCCTTCATCAGATAACATATTTTTAAATTCAAGCGATTCGAGCAATTTTAATGTTTTATCAAATTGTTTGATAACATCTTCTTCTGTAGCTTCATTTTCTTTAAAAAACTCATATATAACATTAAGATCTTCGCTATCAGAATTGACTTGGTTATAATCTTCAACCCATTTTTTAATACCCCTAAGTTTTTTCATTAAAACTTCTGCCTCTTTGGGTTTGTCCCAAAAGCTTGGCGCAGAAGCTTTTTCTTCTTCATTTGCAATTTCTATTAATTTTTTGTCAATGTTCAAATAGCTTTTTAACTTGCCAATTTTCTCATTTAAATTTTTTATTTGATCTGATGTAACCATGGGACAAAAATAAACTAAATAATAAGATATGATATTTTTAGTACCGATTTTGTCAAACTAATTTTATAGATTTATCGAAAATATATAAACATGAAACAAGCATGCCAAATTTTGACACACAAGGGAATGACTAACGCACCTACCTGCGACAGGCAAGTAATATGTGTCACCAATAAAAATTAAAATTTATACACATGAAAAAATTATTATTATCACTTTTCTTATTTTTTACGGCTTACAATAGTTTTGCACAATTTTTTAATGATAACAAAGAAGTTATTAAATATTCGGGTTTTTTTAATTTTTATTACGAAGAAAAAACGGATAAAATATACCTTGAAGTTGATAAATTAGATACTGAATTTTTATATGTAAAAGCCCTTTCAGAAGGAATTGGCTCCAATGATATTGGTTTGGATCGAGGTCAGTTGGGTGGTGGTGTTGTGGTGAAATTTAAAAAGGCTGGTAACAAATTATTGTTGTTACAGCCCAATCAGTATTTCCGAGCTATATCGAATAATATAGACGAAAAAAAGTCTATTGAAGAGGCTTTTGCCAAATCTGTTTTATTTGGGTTTGTCATCAAAGAACAAAAGAATAATAAATATTTAATTGACATCACAGATTTTTTGATAAGAGATGCTCATGGTGTAGCCAGTAGATTAGAACAAAAAAAACAAGGTAATTACAGTTTGGATAAAACCAGAAGTGCAATAAATTTAGATAGAGTAAAAGCATTTCCTAAAAATATAGAGTTTGATGCAATTTTAACTTTTAAAGGAAAAGCAAAAGACTATCAAATAAGAAGTGTTACACCAAATGCTAATGCGGTAACAGTACATCAACACCACTCTTTTGTAACGTTACCAGATAATAAGTATAAACCAAGAGTGTACGATGCGAGATCAGGAACATACCCAATGACTTTTATGGATTACGCCACCCCTGTTAATCAATCTATTGTTAAAAGATATATTTATCGTCATAGGTTAGAGAAAAAGGATCCATCAGCGGCTATAAGCGAACCCAAAGAACCGATTATTTATTATTTAGACAGAGGAGCTCCTGAACCTGTAAGGTCAGCATTACTGGAAGGTGCAAGCTGGTGGAATCAAGCCTTTGAAGCTGCAGGATATAAAAATGCATTTCAGGTAAAAATGTTACCCGAAGGAGCTGATCCTTTAGATTTAAGATATAATGTTATACAATGGGTACATCGTTCAACAAGAGGTTGGAGCTACGGGAGTTCTATTTCAGACCCTCGAACTGGTGAAATTTTAAAAGGTCATGTAAGTTTAGGTTCTTTGCGAATTCGTCAGGATTTTTTAATCGCTCAAGCATTAAAAGGATCTTATGCTAAAGACGATGTAGATGATGCGTTTGCTCTGGATATGGCTTTGGCTAGAATTCGTCAATTGTCTGCTCATGAAGTTGGTCATACCTTAGGTTTTTCTCATAATTTCGCTGCAAGTACAAATGATAGGTCTTCAGTAATGGATTACCCTCATCCTTTATTAAAAGTGAAAAATAACAAGATAGATTTTTCCAATGCTTATGCCAAGGGAATTGGAGTATGGGATAAAGTTATCGTAGCTTATGCCTATCAGGATTTTGAAAACAATGAAGCTGAATATTTGCAAAAAACTGTAAAAGAGGCTATTAAAAATGGTTATCGATATATTTCTGATGCTGATGCTCGTCCGAAAGGAAGTGCTCATGCCTATGCGCATTTATGGGATAATGGTGACGATATCGTTGAAGAGTTAAAAAATGTATTGGAAGTAAGGGCTTTTTCTATTGAGAACTTCTCAAAAGACAATGTTAAGTCTAATCAACCATATTCAGTTTTAGAAGATGTATTTGTACCACTTTATTTTTATCATCGTTATCAAACTGAAGCGGTTTCAAAAATAATTGGAGGTTTGGATTATTCATTTGCTATAAAAGATGATTCTCAAAATATTGTTAAACAAGTCGATAAGAAACGACAAAAAGAAGCATTAAATGTCTTGATGCAAACTATTGACGTTAATACTTTGGCAATTCCAAATGCTCTGATGGATTTATTTCCGCCAAGAGCCATGGGGTATCCAAGATCTCGAGAATCCTTTAAAAGTAATTTTGGTTTGGCTTTCGATCCTTTTGGAGCTGCAGCAACAGCATCAAATATGACCTTTGAATTGATATTACATCCTCAAAGGGTATCAAGAGTTTATGCCTATAAAAGTATGGATAAGAACCAGTTTGGTTTGGATGAACTGTTTGAAGTATTGATAAAGAAGACCTTTAAAACTTTTTATAAAGATACATACTTACAAGAGTTACAAAATATTATTAATGAACAATTATTAAATAATATTTTTGATTTGATTGCAGATGATAACTTATATAAACCAATTAAAGCAGTAAGTCTAAACGAATTAAATAAATTATCGAAATGGTTAATATCTTATAAAAGTAATGGCCAGCAAAAAATAATCAATACATATTATGCAAAATTGATTCAAGATTTTATAAAGTCACCAAAAAAACGCACTAATAAAAACACACCAAAAATACCAGATGGTTCTCCAATTGGTATGAATTAGTTGAAATTATAAATGAAAAATTGGTTTAACAATATTGGTCCCGCTACATTAATTGCTGCAGCATTTATTGGTCCAGGAACCGTTACACTTTGCAGTATTGCAGGTGTTGGTTTTGGATATGATTTACTATGGGCTATGCTGTTGTCCATCATAGCGACCATAGTACTACAAGAAATGTCAGCCAGACTTGGTATTGTAAGTCAAAAAGGACTGTCGGAAGTATTAAGAGAAGAAATCAAAAATCCTATTTTAAAAACGGTCTCGGTAATATTAATAATTTCAGCAATTGTAATTGGTAATGCGGCTTATGAGGCAGGTAATATTAGTGGAGGTGTATTAGGTTTGGCTACCTTAGTTCCAAATTCGAAAATCGAAATCGGATCTTATACAGTAAATTATTTAAACCTTATAATAGGATTGCTCGCTTTTGTATTACTTTATATAGGTAATTATAAAATTTTAGAACGCAGTTTAATATTTTTGGTACTTTTAATGAGTGTTTCTTTTGTACTTACTACGATAATCACTAAACCTGATTTGATAGCTATTTTTAAAGGAATTTTTATTCCTAAAGTGCCTACAGATAGCTTATTTGTTATTATTGGATTGATTGGAACAACTGTAGTACCTTATAATTTGTTTTTGCATGCCTCTTTGGTAAAAGAAAAGTGGCATAGTAAAAAAGATTTACCACTTGCAAGAAAAGACACATTTATTGCTGTGATTGTTGGAGGTATTGTTTCCATGACCATTATTATTTCAGCATCTGGATCTAATTTAACCTCCATTAATAATACTATGGATCTTGCCGAAGGCTTGGTTCCTCTTTATGGCAATGCCGCCAAATATTTTCTTGGTGTAGGGTTGTTCGCAGCAGGAATAACTTCAGCAATTACAGCACCTCTAGCTGCAGCTTTTGTAGTTAAAGGTATTTTTGGTTGGTCAAAAGGCTTGCAATCTAAAAAATTTAAAGCGGTTTGGATGTTTATATTGATTTTAGGAATCGTATTTTCTTCATTACAAATCAAGCCAATTGAAATCATAAAATTTGCTCAAATTACAAATGGATTATTATTGCCAATAATTAGTGGTTTTTTATTGTGGATTATGAATAAAAAGAGTGTACTAGGAAAATATACCAATAATATAACCCAAAATATTTTTGGATTTATTATATTAGGGCTTACCGTATTTTTAGGCTTAAAAACTATTTTTAAAGTTATAGGGTACTTCTATTAATTTAAACATTGTAATGGATATTAACTGCGATTTAGGAGAAGGGATTGGTAATGATGAACAGATCATGCCATTTATTAGTTCTTGTAATATTGCTTGTGGCGCTCATGCTGGTAGTTTAACTACCATGAGAAATACAGTGCATTTGGCAAAAAAAAATGCTATTAAAATTGGTGCACACCCGTCTTTTATGGATAGAGCAAATTTTGGAAGAAAAGAAATGTTTATTCCTAAGCAAACTTTAAAATTACAAATAATCGACCAAATTAGATCTTTAAAAGAAATTACTGAAAACGAAGGCGAAAGGTTACATCATGTAAAACCTCATGGTGCCTTATACAATATGGCAGCTAAATTTAATGATGTTGCCATGGCTGTAATTGAAGCAGTAAATTATTTTGAAGAAGATTTAATTTTATATGTTCCTTATAATTCATTAATTGCATACAAAGCTAGACAGTTAGAAATGCCTTATTATTATGAGGTTTTTGCAGATAGATCTTATCATAATGATCTTACTTTGGTGTCTAGGGATGAACAAGAAGCAGTAATAACGGATCCTTTAAAAATTAGTAAAAGAATAAAGCAAATGATTCAAGAAGGCGTAGTGGAAACAATTCACGGTAAGAAAACTTCAATTAAATTAAATACTATTTGTGTACATGGCGATAATCCCAATATTATAAAAATTCTAAAAGCCTTGTCTAATATTAAAAAGAACTAAATTGGCTAACTATAAATTAAAATATAAACCCCTTGGGAGTATAGCCGCTTTGGTTGAATGGCCTTATAAAATTGATCATGATATTTTAAATGATATTAATTTATTTAGGAACACATTAAATGCTGAACTGGTTGAATATGTATTAGATACCGTTCCTGCTTATAATTCTATAACTGTTTTTTTTGATACAAAAAAAATCAAGTACTCAGGAATTGTAAAGAAAATTAAAGAGGCATATAAAATCAAGAATAAGAAACAGGTTTCCAATACTAAATTGTGGAAAATTCCAGTTTGTTACCAAGATGAATTTGGAATTGATCTGGAGCTTTTGTCTCAAAATAAAAAAATTTCCAAGCAAAAAATAATTGAATTACATAGTTCTACCATTTATGATGTTCATTTTATTGGCTTTTTACCGGGTTTTTTATATTTAGGAGGTTTAAAAGAAGCACTTCATTTTGAGCGAAAATCTACACCTCGTCAAAAAATATTAAAAGGAGATGTTGCTATAGCAAACAACCAAACAGGTATTTATCCAAGAGTTAGCCCGGGAGGTTGGAATATCATAGGTAATTCACCAATTAATTTTTTTAATGTAACTCTCGATCCGCCTTGTTTTGCAAGATCAGGAGATAAAATAAAATTTATATCCATTGATAAAAGCACGTTCAAAGCCATTGAAGAAAAAGTTAAGCAAGGAGCTTATGTAATTGAAAATGAACAATATGAATAGTTATATGCTCATTTTGTCGGCAGGTTTGCAAACCTCTATTCAAGACCTAGGTAGAAAGGGGTATCGTTCGTATGGTGTGCCTATTTCGGGTGCTATGGATAAGTATAGTGCCATATTGGCCAATAAATTATTAAACAATAAGGAAGGCTTGCCAGTTATGGAAATAACCATTACCGGTCCAAAAATAATGTTCGAAGATAAAACCATGATTGTGATAACCGGTGCTAATATTTCGCCAATGTTAAATGGTAAACCTATCATGTTAAATTTTGTTTATGAGGTAAATATTAGTGATGTTTTAAGTTTTGGTAAATTGGTATTTGGTTCAAGAGCCTATTTGGGTATTAAAGATGGGTTTAAAACCGAATTTAAATTAAAAAGTTTCTCTTATTATGAAGGAATTACTTCTAAATGCATTATTGAAAAAGGAGATAGATTAAAAATTTCAAGTTATAATGATGATTTAGGTTTTACTTCGTCTAAATTAAAAGTAAAAGAATCTCATTTTGAAACAAATGAACTCGAGGTGACAAAAGGGCCTGAGTATAACAGGCTTTCTAAAAAGCAACGAGAATTTATTTTTTCAACAAAATTCACCATTGATAATCTCAATAATAGAATGGGTTATCAATTAAAAAATAAATTATCACTTTTAAAGAATAACGAAATTATAACTTCAGCAACCATTCCGGGTTCAGTACAATTAACACCATCAGGTAAATTAATTATCATGATGAGAGATTGTCCAACAACAGGGGGTTATCCAAGAATATTACAATTAACGGATTTGGCAATAAACCAATTGGCTCAGAAAAAAACAGGAGAAACTTTTAAATTTAAAATGGAAAGTAGTTTTAGTTTTTTAAGTAGATTAGTAAATAAATTCAAAGATTAAATAATTGTATGGAAATTAATTTGATAAGTGATACAATAACGAGGCCAACGGAAGCCATGTTACAAGCCATGATGCACGCAAAAGTTGGTGATGATGTTTTTAATGCAGATCCAACGGTAATTGAATTACAGGATAAAATCGCTAAGTTAATTGGTAAAGAAGCCGCTTTGTATTTCCCGTCAGGTACCATGGCAAATCAGGCTGCAATTAAAATTCACACACAACCTGCTGAGCAAATGATATGTGATAAATGGGCTCATGTATATAATTTTGAAGGTGGTGGTGCTGCGTTTAACTCAGGTATTTCTTGTAGTTTAATCGATGGTCACAGAGGCATGTTTACAGCCGATCAAGTGGCCTTGGCAATAAACGACCCTGAAAATTATCATACCCCAATAACGAGTTTGGTGACTGTAGAGAACACAACAAACAAAGGTGGTGGAGCATGCTGGGATTTTTCTGAACTCAAAAAAATAAAAGAAGTTTGTGATGAAAACAACTTGGCTTACCATCTTGATGGTGCCAGACTTTTTAACGCTTTGGTAGCTAAAAATGAAACGCCTAAACAACACGGAGAAATCTTTGATACCATATCTATTTGCTTGTCTAAAGGCCTCGGCGCACCAATAGGGTCGATTTTATTAGGTACTAAGGCACATATAAAAAAAGCTGTTCGTATTAGAAAATTATATGGTGGTGCTATGCGTCAGGTTGGTTATTTGGCTGCAGCCGGAATTTATGCCTTAGACCATCATGTTAATAGACTGGCAGATGACCATGCCCGTGCAAAAAGAATTGGTGAGGCTTTAAATAATTCGCCATACATAAAAAAGGTAGAACCTATAGAAACCAATATTCTTATCTTTTATGTTAAGGATGCGTTTGATGAATCTGATTTTGTGAACGCCTTAAAGGCAAAAAATATATTAATCAGTTCAATGGGAGAAGGCAAGTTAAGAATGGTAACCCATTTAGATTTTACAGAAGAAATGTTAGAAAAAGTATTAGAGGCAATAAAAGGTATTAAACCGTAGGGCAAGCCCTAGATCCATTAATAGGAATCAACCCAAAGGTCGAGATATTAACCAAGATCTCGCTAGATACTGAAACAAGTTCAGTACAGGAAGTGGGATTAGTTCAACCAACTAAAAAATTGAAATTATTTTTTTAGAGTCTCACGAATAAAATCATTAAAAATTTAAACACAAATAAAATGAAGTTTAAAATTACCTTACTTTTTATAATTTAGCCATCCCCTGAAAAACACATTAAATAAGTTGTAAAGTATTGATTTTATTGATATTTCAGGATGATTTAAACTTGGAAAACTGTTTAAAAAGTTGTATTTTGTAATTGATAAAAAAATCA
>JAKITQ010000016.1 GCA_021647985.1 Flavobacteriaceae bacterium
TTTCTACGGATGAGATCCAGTTTGGGGATAATGATAAATTGGCTGCCTTAACCGCATGTTTATTGCATGTTGACTTGGTTATTTTCGCATCCAATACCAATGGTATTTATACCAAAGAAACCATTGGCACAAAAAATCATCAAACGATTAAAGTTGTTCATGATATTTTAAAATTGCAGCAAGAAATTTCGGATGAAAAGTCTTCTCATGGATCAGGTGGTATGCAATCAAAAATTGAAGCGGCAACTATTTTACAAAAAAATAATATTGAGACCTGGTTGGTAAACGGACTAGAAGATAATTTTATATTAAACGCCATAGCGGGAAAAACGAATTTTACAAAGATTATTAAATACTAATTGTCATTCCCATGTAAATGGGAATCGTATGATATTTATAAAAATTATTCAAATGAATTATATATCAATTAACGACATAGATAATTTATCCGAATGGGTAAACGAAGCCATAGATCTTAAAAAAGATCCTTATCAATATCAAGGTTTGGGAAAAAACAAAACCATTGGTATGTTGTTTTTTAACAATAGTTTACGTACCCGATTAAGCACGCAAAAAGCTGCAATGAATTTGGGTATGGAAACTATAGTTATGAATTTTGGGAGCGAAGGCTGGGCTTTAGAATTTGAGGATGGTGTTGTAATGGATCAAGGGAAATCTGAACATATTAAGGAAGCAGCCCAAGTAATTTCACAATTTTGTGATGTGATTGCCATACGAGCGTTTGCTTCATTAAAAGACAAAGAAAAAGATTTGGCAGAAGAGGTTCTCACAGCTTTTGTAAAATATGCCTCAGTACCCATTGTGAATATGGAAAGCTCGGTGGCTCATCCATTACAGGCTCTAGCAGATGCAATTACTTTGGAAGAATTTAAAGGGGTTCAAAAACCTAAAGTAGTTTTAAGTTGGGCACCACATCCCAAAGCTTTACCACATGCTGTGGCAAACTCGTTTATTGAAATGATGCAGAAACAAGATGTTGATTTTGTTATTACACACCCAAAGGGATATGAATTAAATCCTGAAGTTGTTAAAGATGCAATTGTTGAGTATGAACAGGATAAAGCTTTTGCAAATGCAGACTTTATATATACAAAGAACTGGAGCGCATTTAATGATTATGGAAAGGTAATCTCTCAAAACAGAAACTGGACAATTACTAAAGATAAAATGGCCAAAACAAATAATGCTAAATTTATGCATTGCTTGCCGGTTAGGAGAAATGTGGTGGTAGCAGATGAAGTATTAGATAGTGAAAATTCATTGGTAATTGAACAGGCAAATAACCGAACTTATGCCGCACAAATTGTGTTGAAAAAGATACTATCGAGTCAAAAGTCTTAATGTCAAAAGTCAAATGAAATTTGAGCTTTAGATTTTAAGACATTAAGACATTAAGACTTTCGACTTTAAGACTTAAAAGATGAAACTAAAAATAATAAAAATAGGAGGTAATGTAATCAATAACAAAGCAGCTTTGACTTCTTTTTTAGCGAATTTCTCGAAGGTAACAGAACCAAAAATTTTAGTACATGGTGGAGGTAAAAGAGCTACTGAAATGATTGCTAAATTGGGCTTGAAGCCAAAGATGATAAATGGAAGACGGGTGACCGATAATGCTTCTTTAGAGGTTGTTACCATGGTTTATGCAGGCTTATTGAATAAAAATATTACAGCTGAGCTTCAAAAAAATAATTGTAATGCCATTGGGTTATCGGGGGCAGATGCGAATAGCATTTTGGCGCACAAACGGATTGTTAAAGACATAGATTACGGTTTTGCTGGTGATGTAGATCAAGTAAATTCAAGTATCATAAAAATTTTGGTTACGAACAATTTGACCCCGGTTTTTTGTGCCATCACGCATGATGGTAATGGGCAATTATTAAATACCAATGCAGATACTATTGCCGCTGAAATTGCCAAAGGGTTGAGTGCTGATTTTGAGGTAGAATTAATATATTGTTTTGAAAAATTAGGTGTTTTAACCGATGTTGATAATGATGATTCAGTTATCGAGTTAATCAATTCTAATTCCTTTCAAAGTTTAAAACAAAATGGCATTATCTCAGATGGTATGTTACCCAAAATTGACAATTGTTTCCATGCCTTACAAAATGGTGTTGCAAAAGTAATTATCGGTAAACCGGAAGTAATTATCAATAAAAATTTAAAACATACAACTTTAGTTTTATGATTTCAAAATTGACAATAGAAGCAATAGAATTGCTCAAAAACTTAATTGAAACGGAATCGTTTTCAGGAAATGAAGATAAAACGGCTTTGTTAATTCAAGCGTGGTTCGAACAAAATGAAATTCCGTTACAACGTGATAATAACAATATTTGGGCGCTAAATAAACATTTTGATGCCACTAAGCCTACGATTTTATTAAACTCACATCATGATACAGTAAAGCCAAATAAGGGTTATTCAAAAAATCCGTTTCAGGCCGAAGTGATTGATGGTAAATTATTTGGTTTAGGAAGTAATGATGCTGGCGGTTGTTTGGTTTCGTTGATCGCAACTTTTACCTATTTTTATGATTTTAAAGATTTAAAATATAATTTAATAATTCTGGCTTCGGCAGAAGAAGAAAATTCGGGTGATCGAGGTATTAGAAGTGTAATTCCTCAAATTCCTAAAATAGATTTTGCTATTGTAGGAGAACCAACTTTAATGCATTTGGCTATTGCCGAAAAAGGCCTGTTGGTTTTAGATTGTTATGCGCATGGTATGGCAGGTCATGCCGCACACGGTTTGGGTGATAATTCAATTTATAAAGCCATGGAAGCCATAAAGTGGATTGAGAATTTCAAATTTCCTAAAACATCAGCAACTTTGGGTGAAGTAAAAATGACCGTTACACAAATTAATGCAGGAAATCAGCACAATGTTATTCCTGCAGTTTGTCATTTTGTTGTAGACATTAGAGTGATAGACCAATATAGTAATTTAGAGGTTTTAGAAATAGTAAAACAAAATTTAAATATAGAAGTAAAAGCAAGGTCATTAAATTTAAATGCTTCCTCCATTTCAAAACAACATGCTATAGTACAAGCAGGCATGGAGATTGGAAGAGAAATTTATGGTTCACCAACCTTGTCAGATCAGTCTAATTTAACTTGTCCGTCATTAAAATTAGGGCCAGGAGATTCACACCGATCACATACTGCCGATGAGTTTATTAACATAGATGAGGTGGAAGAAGGGATAAAGTTATACGTTGATTTGTTGATGCGTGTAATTTGTGAAGATTTAAAACAAATAAACAAATAAACAAATAATCAGATCAACTAATAAACAAATGAAATATGAAACTTTGGGACAAAGGATATAATACAGATAAAAAAATAGATATTTTCACTGTTGGAAATGATAGAGAATTAGATTTAGTTCTGGCGAAATACGATGTTATTGGTTCGTTGGCTCATGCAAAAATGTTACATAAGATAGGCTTACTAAGTGAAGTGGAAATAGATTCTGTTGAAAAAGAATTGGATATTATTTTAAAAAGTATTCAAGAAGGAGACTTTACCATTGAAGATACTTTTGAAGATGTGCATTCAAAAGTAGAGTTTTTACTGACCCAAAAACTTGGAGATACAGGTAAAAAAATTCATACAGCTCGTTCTAGAAATGATCAGGTTTTGGTAGACGTACATTTGTATTTAAAAGATGAATTGAAAGAGATAAAAAACCAAACCAAAGAACTGTTCGATCTTTTGATCGACTTGTCAAACAAATACAAAAAGGTACTTTTACCTGGTTATACCCACTTACAAATTGCCATGCCTTCCTCTTTTGGAATGTGGTTTTCTGCCTATGCCGAGAGTTTGATTGATGATGTTTACTTTTTGAATGCAGCATTTAAAGTAGTGGATCAAAATCCTTTAGGTTCAGCTGCGGGTTATGGAAGTTCTTTTCCTATTGATAGAGATGACACAACGAAAACCATGGGGTTTGATACTTTAAAATACAATTCGGTAGCAGCGCAAATGAGTCGAGGTAAAACTGAAAAATCTGTTGCTTTTGCCATGAGTTCTGTAGCAGGCACCTTGTCAAAATTCGCTTATGACATTTGCTTGTATATGAGTCAGAATTTTGGTTTTGTTTCTTTTCCAGATGAATTGACCACTGGTTCGAGTATTATGCCGCATAAGAAAAATCCTGATGTATTTGAACTAATTAGAGGAAAATGTAATAAAATTCAAGCTTTGCCTTTTGAACTGACACTGATTTCTAATAATTTACCAAGTGGTTATCACAGAGATTTACAATTGCTCAAGGAAGGGTTGCTACCTGCGATTCAAACCTTAAAATCTTGTTTAGAAATGTTTACTTACTCTTTACAAAATATTCAAGTAAATAAAAATATTTTAAATAATGATTTGTACGATTATTTATTTAGTGTTGAAGATGTTAATGAATTGGTTCAAAATGGAATACCATTTAGAGATGCCTATAAAATTGTGGGTAAAAATATAGAAAATGGAACATTTAAACCAGACAAAAATGTGAAACATACTCATTTGGGAAGTGTTGGTAATTTGGCTTTAAAAGAGATACAAGATAAAATGAAGCAAGCTTTATGAATTAGTGTTTTAAGCGGTTAAAGCCTTCTTCATTGCCGCTGCTTTGATCATACATTCTTCGTATTCTTTGTCAATATTAGATTTTGAAGTAATTGCACCACCAACGGTAAAAGACACATGTTTTTTTGTTTGATTATATAGAATACTACGAATTACAACATTAAAGTCAAAATCATTATCTGGAGTAAAATAACCTACTGCTCCTGAATATAATCCGCGTTTGGTTTCTTCTTGTTCTTCAATAATTTTCATGGCAGATATTTTTGGAGCTCCTGTCATACTGCCCATTGGAAATAAAGTTTTTATGATATCAACAGAGCCTTTATTTGTATCAACTTTTGATACTACTGTTGAAATTAATTGATGAACCTGTTTAAAAGTTTGAACATTACAAAGTTTTTCTACTTGTACACTTCCTTTTAAAGCTGTTTTTGATAAATCATTTCTTACTAAATCAACAATCATGATGTTTTCAGTTCTTTCTTTTGGATCATTAAAAAGCTGGTTCGCCAATTCTTGGTCGGCTTTATTATTTGCTAATCTTCTGGCTGTACCTTTAATTGGTTGGCTAATAATTTTAGTATCTTCTTTTTTAACAAACCTTTCTGGTGAAGCTGAAAGTAGAAATTTGTCTTTAATTTTTAAAAATGTGGCAAATGGTGCGCCAGAAATTGCATTTAATTTCTGATAAACTTCCAAAGGGTTTATTGTGGCATTTTGTGCATAAAATTCCTGGCAAAAATTCACTTCATAAATATCACCACGATGAATATGGTTTAAAATGGTTCTTAGCTTATTAGAATATTTATTTTTTGAAAATTTTTGTTGGATTTGAAAATCACCTTGCTTTGGTATTTTAATTTCTTTATGGCCATTAATTTCTGCCAAATCGCTTTCAATTTCATTTTCAAATTCACTTAAGTATTGAACTTCCAACGTATTGCCTTTTATAAAGAATATCTTTTTTGGTTGAAAAAAATACAGGTCTGAAAACCCTAATAGATCAATATTTTTTGAGTTTAATAATTCAAGATCATTTTTTAGGTCATAGCCCAAATAGCCAAAAATATAATCTTTACAGAAATTTTTAAATGTATTTAATTTTATAAAAGCATTTTTGTAATTACAGTCTATATAAGTATATGCATCTACGGCTAATATAAGCTCGTAAGAAGTGTATTTTTGACTGTAATTATTGCTATCCATCCATGAAAACACCTCAAATTGCTGCATCCAGTTTATCAAACTAGTTTTGAATTGAGTGGGATGCTCTAAATGTATTTTTTTTGATATTCTTTTCACTTTATCCAATAATCATATCAATATTCTCAATGAGGTATTCTATTAGAATTAATTACAAAAATATTGAGCTGTTTTTGAAGTTATTAAGAGGAATGATCTGCAATAATTTTCCATTCTCCATTTATTTTTTTTAAAATTATAGAAAACATGCCATTGGCATCTCCTACAGTTCTTTTTAAATGAAACTCACCAATTACTAAAAAAACATCTTTGGTCAATTGGTCAAATTCTAATAATTTAAAGTTTAAAACACCTGTATAATCTTTACTAGGATAATTTTTTATGTAATTATCTAAGGTTGCTTGCCATCCGTAAGTAATACCATTATGACCAACAAATTTTAAATCGTCGGATTTGATATAACCCTGCATAAAAGCTTCAATATCACCATTGCTCCAATCTTTTGCTTGTTGTTGCATCATTTTCGTAATTTCTAAGTTCGATTTTACATAAGAATCAGACAAACTTTTTTCTTGTCCGTTTATAGCGAGAACAAAGAAAACTAAAAGGCTAAATAATATATAATTACGTTTCATCTAAATAATTTTAACTGTGAATTGCTCTTCCATTAACGGCCAAACAGGCTTCTTTAATGGCTTCAGTAAAGGTGGGGTGTGCATGACTCATTCTGGCAACATCTTCACTTGATGCCCTAAATTCCATGGCAACAACTGCCTCAGCAATCATATCGGCGGCACGAGCACCAATCATATGAACTCCTAAAATTTCATCGGTTTTCGCATCTGCCAAAACTTTAACCTGTCCTTCAATGTCCATGCTTGCTCTGGCTCTGCCTAAAGCTCTCATTGGAAAAGAACCAACTTTATATTCTACACTAGCTTCTTTTAATTGCTCTTCTGTTTGACCAACTGCAGCCACTTCTGGCCAAGTATAAACCACACCAGGAATCAAGTTGTAATTGATATGCGGTTTTTGTCCGGCAATATATTCAGCAACCAAAGTGCCTTCTTCTTCGGCTTTATGGGCTAACATGGCACCGGTAATTACATCGCCAATTGCAAAAATATTAGGGCTTGTTGTTTGTAAATGCTCGTTGGTTTGGATTTGACCTCTTTCATTAATAGTAATCCCTGCATTTTCGGCCATTAAACCATCAGTATAAGGTTTTCTGCCAACAGAAACCAAACAGTAGTCTCCTTTAAATTCTATAGGGTTTCCTTTTTTATCATTAGCAATAACGATTACTTCTTTATCGGAAGTTGTTACTGATGTAACTTTGTGACTAGTATAAAATTTAACACCTTGTTTTTTTAGTGATTTTTGCAATTCTTTTTGCAACATACCATCCATAGTTGGAACAATTTTTGGCATATATTCAATAACAGAAACATCGGCTCCTAATCGTTTATAAACCGAACCTAATTCTAACCCAATTACGCCACCTCCAATTACAATTAAATGTTTCGGAATTTCTTTTAAACGCAAAGCTTCCGTTGAGCTAATTACTCTTTTTTTATCGATCTTTATAAAAGGCAAACTCGCAGGTTTAGAACCCGTTGCGATAATAGTATGTTTGGCTTCAATAATTTCGATATCTCCTTCTGCGGAAGCGATATTAATATGTGTGGCATCTTTAAAAGAACCAACACCCTGAAACATTGTAACTTTATTTTTATCCATTAAAAAATTAATACCACCTGACGTTTGCGCTACTACTTCATCTTTACGCGCAATCATTTGCTCAAAATTAACTTTTACTTCTTTGATATCAATACCGTGTTTTTCAAAATGATTCACAGCATTGTGGTAATGATGAGAAGAATCTAATAATGCTTTAGATGGAATGCAACCTACGTTTAAGCATGTGCCACCAAGGGTATTGTATTTTTCAATAATTGCAGTTTTTAAACCGAGTTGGGCACAACGAATTGCTGAAACGTATCCTCCTGGTCCTGATCCAATAACTACTACATCAAATGATTTCATTTATTTATTTTTTAGTTGGATTGCAAAAGTAAGGAATAATAAACATTTTATTTACTATTTTAATTATCCTAAAGTCTTTACTATTCGCAAAACTAGAAAGTACATGGTTGAGGTTTGAATACCCAAATTTAAATCCATGAGTCAATGAAGTCACAGGTTATAATATTCCTGTTTTTGGGTTTAGGACTTCCTAGGGGTTTTATAACTTTTAAACTATATAAGCCCAGCCCGCTTTAATAATGCATCAGGCTTAGGATTCTTTCCGCGAAAGCGTTTATATAAAGTCATTGGCTTTTCAGTACCACCTTTTGAAAGAATATTTTCTTTAAATTTTGTTGCGGTTTCTTTGTCGAAAATACCATTTTCAAGAAAGGCTTCAAAGGCATCTGCATCTAAAACTTCTGCCCATTTATAACTGTAATAACCAGATGAATATCCGCCTTGAAAAATATGTGAAAAAGCTGTACTCATACAATTTTCTTTAACACTTGGATACAATTGAGTATCTACAAAAGCTTGATCTTCAAATTCCTTTACAGATTTTATTGCCTCTGGCGACTCACCAGCATGCCATCCCATATCCAATAAGCCAAAACTCAATTGCCTCATCGTTGTCATTCCCTCTAAAAAGTTGGATGATGCTTTAATTTTTTCTATGAGTTCTATCGGAATGATTTCTCCTGTTTTATAATGTTTTGCAAAGAGATTTAACGCCTCTTTTTCGTAACACCAGTTCTCAAATATCTGGCTAGGTAACTCAACAAAATCCCAATAAACATGTGTGCCAGAGAGACTAGGGTAGGTGGTGTTTGCTAACATACCGTGCAAAGCATGACCAAACTCATGAAATAAAGTAATTACTTCATTGAAAGTTAGCAACGAAGGTTTAGTTTCTGTAGGTTTTGTAAAATTACAAACTATTGAAATATGTGGTCTTGAATTTTTATCATCTTTAATCCATTGATCTTTAAATGAAGTCATCCAAGCGCCGTTTCTCTTACCCTTTCGGGGAAAGAAATCCGTATAAAAAACAGCAATAAACGCACCATTCCTATCGCTTACTTTATAGGTTTTTACATCTTTGTGATATTTATCTACGGTAAAAATTTCTTCAAAATTTAAATCGTAAAGTTTACCTGCAATGGTAAAAACACCATCAATTACATTATCTAGTTTAAAGTACGGTTTGAGTTTTTCGTCATCAAGATCAAATAATTCTTTTTTTAATTTTTCAGAGTAATATGCTCCATCCCATTTTTCTATATTTTCAATGCCATCTATTGTTGCTGTGCTCTTGATTTTATTAAAATCGTTTTTGGCAGCAGGGTTTGCTTTGACCATTAAATCATTTAAAAATTCAGTAACTTTTTTAGGTGTTTCTGCCATCCTCTCTTCCAAAACAAAGTGTGCATGGGTTTTGTAACCTAATAAATTTGCTCTTTCATATCTAAGATTAACAATATCTAAAACAATTTTTTGATTGTCAAATTTATTATTCTGAAAACCCCTAGCCCCAAATGCTTTTGCCATTTGCTCGCGTAGTTTGCGATTATTTGCATAAGTCATAAACGGAATGTAGCTTGGATAATCTAAAGTGAATATCCACCCTTTGGTTTTTCTTTCTTTGGCTAACATAGCAGCAGCTTCAACGACACCTTCTGGTAAGCCAGATAATTCCTTTTTATTGGTTATTTGCAAAGAGTAAGCATTGGTTTCTGCCAAAATATTTTCACCGAATTGCAGACTTAATTGAGAAATATTTTTGTCTATTTTTCTAAGCTGTGATTTATCTTCATCTTCTAAATTGGCACCGTTTCTAACAAATGCTTTGTAGTTTTTTTCAAGAAGCATTAGCTGTTCCGCATTTAAATCAAGAGCTTCTTTGTTGTCAAAGATTGATTTTATTTTTTTAAATAATTGTTCGTTTAATCGGATGTCATTAGAAAAATCAGTTAACCAAGGAGATATTTTCTGTGCAATTTTTTGTATTTCGTCATTGGTTTCTGCCGAATTAAGATTAAAAAACACACTAGAAATTCTATCTAATAATTCACCTGAATACTCTAGCGCTTCTAAAGTATTAGCAAAAGTAGGTTCACTTTTACTTTTTACAATAAGGTCTATTTCTTCTTTAGCCAATTTTATTGCTTTTTCAAAGGCGGGTTTAAAATGTTCGGTTTTAATTTTTGAAAAAGGTGCTGTTTGGTAAGGTGTGTTAAAATTTTGTAATAATGGGTTGTTCATAGTTTAAGAGGTAAGGATTTAGAAGTGAGTAGTAAGTAGTGAGAAGTTAGCAGTGAGAAGTTAGAAGTGTGATACATAATATTTTTAATACTTTCTACTTACTACTTATTTCTTTTATTCATTTTTTCGGCAGCCTTATTCACCTTCAATTTTAAACTTTCTTTGTAAAAAATCACTTTGTCTAAAACACATTTGTCTGCCTGACCAATTATTTGTGCTGCTAAAATACCTGCATTTTTTGCTCCGTCGAGAGCAACAGTAGCAACAGGAACTCCTCCTGGCATTTGCAAAATAGAGAGTATAGAATCCCAACCATCAATAGAATTTCTAGATTTAACAGGAACACCAATTACAGGTAGCGGGCTCAAAGAAGCTACCATACCGGGTAAGTGAGCTGCACCCCCAGCACCTGCTATGATAACATTTATTCCACGCGTATGTGCATGTTTGGCATATTCATAAAGTTTTTCGGGTGTACGGTGTGCTGAAACAATATCAACTTCAGTTTCAATATCAAAACTTTGCAAAACTTCAATCGCTTCTTTCATTACTGGCATATCAGAATCGCTTCCCATAATAATTCCTACTTTAGTCATAATTTTAATAATTTAATAAAAGTTATGGTATTCAATAATTATTTATTGTAAATTTATTCGCAAAAATAATACAAAAAAACTGTTTTACTACAATGCAAATTCCTTTATTCAATACTGTTCTTTCTTGGATTTTAAAAAAACGAAAATATCAAATGGATATGTTTATTGAATATCCTATTGAAGTACAAAATGAGGTGTTGTTCGAATTATTGTCAGACGCAAAGAAGACAAAACTAGGTGAATTGTATGGTTTTTCCAATATTAAAAATTACACATCCTTTGCTGAAAAGGTACCCATTAGGCAATATGAGTCTATAGAACCTTTAATAAAACAAAACAGAAAAGGAGAGCAAAATATTTTTTGGCCAACCAAGGTGCAATGGTTTGCAAAATCAAGCGGTACTACAAATGCTAAAAGTAAATTTATTCCTGTAAGTGACGAAGCTATTGAAGATTGCCATATGAAAGCAGGAAAAGATATGCTATGCTTGTTTATCAATAATAATGAAGAAACCGAAATTTTTAAAGGCAAAGGTTTGCGCTTAGGCGGAAGTAGTGCGGTTTATGAAGATAATGATTCGTTTTTTGGAGATCTTTCGGCAATTATCATCGAAAATATGCCTTTTTGGGCGGATTTTAGCAGCGCTCCAAGTCAAAAAACGGCTTTAATGAGTGAATGGGAAACAAAAATGGATGCCATCATTCAGGAAACTATTGAAGAGAATATAACAAGTTTATCGGGTGTTCCCTCATGGATGTTAGTGTTGTTACATCGGGTTTTAGAAGTAACCGGCAAAGAAAATATTTTAGAAGTATGGCCAAATTTAGAGGTGTATTTTCATGGGGGTGTAAATTTTAAGCCGTATCGTGAACAGTTTAAAAAATTGATTCCCAATAAAAACTTTAGATACTTTGAAACATATAATGCTTCAGAAGGCTTTTTTGCAATTCAAGATCAGAATGATTCAGATGAATTATTATTAATGCTAGACTATGGTATTTTTTATGAGTTTATACCCATGAATAAGTATCTTGGTGAAGATTCAATAGCAATACCTTTACAGGAAGTAGAGTTGTATAAGAATTATGCCATAATTATTAGTACAAATTCGGGCTTATGGCGTTATTTGATAGGTGATACGGTTAGGTTTACAAATCTAAAGCCTTACAGAATTAAAATTACCGGACGCACAAAACATTTTATTAATGTATTTGGTGAAGAATTGGTGGTAGAAAATGCAGAAGATGCATTACAGGTTGCTTGTAATGAGACAAATGCCGAAATAACAGATTATACAGTGGGGCCAATATTTATGGAAGGCAGTGAAAGTGGAGGCCATGAATGGGTAATTGAATTTAAAACAGCACCGCTTAATATAGACGAATTCACTCTTATTTTAGATGAAAATTTAAAGAAATTAAATTCAGACTACGAAGCCAAGCGATATCATAATATGACCTTGGCATTGCCTAGGGTTCACCAAGCACCTCAAGGGCTTTTTTACCAATGGTTAAAGAAAAAGAAAAAACTTGGAGGCCAACACAAGGTGCCTAGATTGAGTAATAACAGAAGTTTTTTAGAAGAACTATTGGTTGTACATCATTAAAATATAATCATAAAATATATTAATAAACAAATGTCGAAAATAGATTCTACAGAAAAAAAGGTTTCCTATAATTCAATAAATTCGTATGCTACTTTAAATACCTTAACAGCGGGCACTAAAAATGTGTGGTTTGTTTGTCATGGTATAGGCTATTTGAGTAAATATTTTTTAAGGTATTTTAAGGATCTGAATAAGACAGAAAATTATATTATTGCACCACAGGCACAGAGTAAATATTATTTAGGTTCAGCATACAAGCATGTTGGTGCCAGTTGGCTAACTAAAGAAAATACAGAACAAGAAATTGAAAACGTTGTACATTATTTTGATGCTGTTTTAAAGCAAGAAAATCTATCTAAAAATATCAGTTTTATAGTTTTAGGTTATTCACAAGGAGTTTCTGTTGCGATGAGGTATGTTGCCAAACGAAGATTAAAATGTGATCAATTAATTTTGTTATCGGGAGGAATACCAAATGAGCTAAAAGCTTCTGATTTTGAATTTTTACGAGGTAAAACAAAAGTAACCTTAGCCTATGGCGACCAAGATGAATATTTAACCAATAAAATAATGATTGATCAAAAAAAAAGATTTTATGATTTGTTTGATAAAGATTCAAAAATCATTTGTTTTAAAGGGAAACATGAAGTAAAAAAAGAGTTAATTAATAAGCTTGTTTAGCACAACACTTCGTGTAATTTTAAGTTATGAATGTTGAATTATGAATTAAATATTTTACAAAAGCCAAAAGCCAAAAGCCATAAGCTAAAAGCTAAAAGCTAAAAGCTAAATTTATAATTTTAAATGTACACCTGTTTTTTTGTTACCTAATACCAACTACCAAAAACCAAAAACTAGAAACTATTTCTCCCTTTCAATCACATAATTCACCATGGTGATCAATGAATTTTTATATTCAGAATCGGGGTAATTATCAAGAATGTCTAAAGCCTTTTGTTGGTATTCTTTCATCTTGCTAATGGTGTATTCAATACCTCCATTTTGTTTAACTAAATCAATTACTTCTTTTACCCTTTTTTTATCTTTGTTGTGATTTTTAACAGAGTTAATTAGCCATTTCCGCTCTTTTTTATCACAATTATTTAGGGTGTAAATTAAAGGCAAGGTCATTTTTTGTTCTTTGATATCTATACCCGTAGGTTTTCCAATTTTTTCATCAGAATAATCAAACAAATCATCTTTAATTTGAAAAGCAATACCTATAAGTTCTCCAAATTCACGCATTTGAATCACTGTGTCTTTATCAGCCTCTACAGAAGTGGCACCAATAGCAGTACAGGCAGCAATTAAAGTAGCTGTTTTTTTGCGAATGATATCAAAATATACATCTTCGGTGATGTTTAATTGGCGAGCTTTTTCAATTTGCAAAAGTTCACCTTCGCTCATTTCACGAACTGCAACGGAAATATGTTTTAAAATATCAAAATCATCATTGTCAATTGATAACAACAACCCTTTTGAAAGTAAATAATCACCTACCAAAACAGCAATTTTATTTTTCCAAAGCGCGTTTAAGGAGAAAAAACCACGACGACGGTTGCTGTCATCAACCACATCATCATGAACCAATGTTGCAGTATGGATCAATTCAATAGTTGCTGCACCGCGATAGGTTTTTTCTTTAAAGTTCCCGTTAGAAACCATTTTTGCTACTAAAAATACAAACATAGGCCGCATTTGTTTTCCTTTTCTTCGTACTATATAATGTGTAATTCGATTTAATAAAGAAACATTAGAAATCATGGAAGCCTTGAATTTTAGTTCAAAGAATTCCATTTCTTTTTGAATGGGAAATTTTATTTGTTCAACGGTTTTCAAATAAAGAAGGTGAGTTAAAATTTTGTCTAAAGTAATAAAAAAGTGAGCAATAAGAAGTAAGTAATCTTACTTCTTACTTCTTACTTCTGATTTCTTATTTATTTTGTTTTGCCCATGAATCTCTTAAAGGAACAGTTCTATTAAAAACCATTTTATCCTTTTTACTATCATCATCAACATTAAAATAGCCTAAACGTTGAAATTGAAATTGGTCTCTTATTTGGGCAGTTTTCAAACTTGGTTCAATAAAGGCATTATCAATTACTTTTAACGATTCAGAATTTATAAATTCTTTAAAATCTTTTTCTTTATGGGCATCAGGTGCTTCTTCTGTAAACAAGCGGTCATATAATCTAACTTCTGCCTTTACCGCGTGTTTTACAGAGACCCAATGTATTGTGCCTTTAACTTTTCGTTTACTTGCTTCACTACCGCTACCACTTTTTGATTCTTCATCATAAGTGCAATGTATTTCGGTTATTTCACCATTTTCATCTTTAACTACGGCATTGGCTTTTATGATATAGGCGTTTTTTAAACGCACTTCTTTATCCAGTTTAAGTCTGAAGAATTTTTTATTGGCTTGCCCTCTAAAATCCTCTTTTTCAATATATAACACTCTAGAAAACGGTATCTCACGAGTTCCTGAATTTTCATCTTCGGGGTTGTTTTCGGCGATTAAAATTTCTTCTTTATTTTCGGGATAATTGGTAATTACCAACTTCACGGGGTATAAAACAGCCATTACACGCGGAGCTGTTTTGTTTAATTCGTTTTTGATGTGAAATTCTAAAAGGGCAATATCGGTTACATTATCTCTTTTTGCAATGCCGGCAGTATTGCTAAAGTCACGTATAGATTTTGCAGTATATCCTCGCCTTCGTAAACCTGAAATTGTTGGCATACGAGGATCATCCCAACCTTTTACAAAACCTTCTTCAACCAATTGTAATAATTTTCGTTTGCTCATTACCGTATAGCTCAAATTACGACGAGCAAATTCACGTTGTTTTGGTTTTAAATCTTCGCCGCTATAAACTTGTTTTAGAAACCAATTATAAAGCTCGCGATGCGGATTGAATTCAAGTGTGCATAACGAATGAGAAACTTGTTCTATATAATCAGATTCTCCATGGGTCCAATCATACATTGGGTAAATATTCCAATCATTACCAGTACGGTGATGTTTTTCATATAGAATCCGGTAAATTATGGGGTCACGCATGAGCATATTATTAGCAGTCATGCTAATTTTTGCTCTTAAAACATGGGAGCCTTCCTTAAGATCTCCATTTTTCATTTTTTCGAAAAGTTCAAGATTATCATCAATAGATCTATTTCTATTTGGACTATCCGTTCCGACTTTTGTTGGTGTACCTTTTTGTTCCGCTATTTGTGCAGAAGTTTGGTTGTCAACATAGGCTTTATCTTTTTTAATTAATAAAATGGCCCAATCATATAGTTGTTGAAAATAATCAGATGAATACAATTCATTGGTCCATTCAAAACCCAACCATTTAATATCATTTTTAATGGCATCTACATATTCCTGTTCTTCTTTAGTGGGATTTGTATCATCAAAACGCAAATTAACAGGTGCATTATATTTAATTCCTAATCCGAAGTTTAAACAAATAGAAGCTGCATGCCCAATATGCAAATAGCCATTAGGTTCAGGTGGAAACCGAAACCTAAGTTTATCAAGGTTTAATCCTAATTTAAGATCTTCCTCTATAATTTGTTCGATAAAATTCAATGATTTTTTTTCTTCTGCCATCTTTTCTAGTCAATATAAATGCAAAATTAAGGAAAATTAAGAAGTAATAAAGTTGAAAAGTTATAAAGTTAAAAGGAAGGCTTTCAAATTAGAAACCCAAAATCAGCTTTGCAATATAAAAAAAGATAAAAATTCCAAAAATATCATTACTTGTGGTAATAAAAGGTCCTGTTGCAACCGCAGGGTCAATTCCTTTTTTATCTAAAATTAATGGTACAAAAGTTCCTACCAAAGCCGCTATTATTATTACAATGATCAATGAAATTGCTATAGTTATACTAATATTAATATCGTAATTTAATATCATACCAAATACAAATATCAATCCAGCCAAAATAATTCCATTAACCAAACTCAATCCAATTTCTTTAAGCATTCTGTTAAACATACTGCCTTTGATATTGTCGTTTGCTAAGCCTTGTACAATAATTGCAGAAGACTGTACACCAACATTACCGGCCATTGCGGCAATTAAAGGGGTGAAAAAGAATAATTCAGGGAATTTAATAAGTGCATTTTCAAATCCCCCCATAATAGAGGCAGCACCTAAACCACCTAATAAGCCTAAAACCAACCAAGGTAAACGTGCTTTGGATAATTCCAAAATACTATCATCAGCTTCTACGTCATCGGTAATACCGGCAGCCATTTGGTAATCTTTTTCAGCTTCTTCTTTTATAACATCAACAATATCATCAATAGTAATTCTCCCTTGTAAATTATTGGCATCATCAACAACGGGAATTGCTTCTAAATCATATTTTTGCATGATACGAACAACATCTTCAACGGGGTCATTAACATTTACCGAATCAACTTTTGGAATATAAATATCAGAAATATGGGAGTTTTCTGAAGCAACCAACAGGTCTTTTAACGAAAGTCTGCCTTTTAGAATATTATCTCCGTCTACCACGTAAATGGAATGTACCCTAGTAACTTCCTGTGCTTGTGAGCGCATTTTTTTAACACATGTTGGTATGCCCCAGGTTTCTTTTACTTTTACCAATTCTTTTGCCATTAAGCTACCAGCAGTACCTTCATCATATTGCAACAGATCAACAATATCTTTGGCGTGATCAACATCTTCAATTTCAGAAATTACTTCCTTTTTTCTTTCTTGGGGTAACTCGGCAATAATATCTGCAGCATCATCTGTTTCTAATTCATCAATTTCATCAGCAATTTCTTCTGCAGATAGATTTTGAAGTATTTTTTCTCGGTCATCTTCATCAATTTCCATCAATGCCTCAGCCGTTTGCTCACTATCTAACAATTTAAATAAATAGGTCGCATCATTTAAATTAAGAATATCTATAATTTCGGCAATATCAGCAGGGTGTTCTTCTGTCAAAAGCAGCATTAGGGCATTTTCATCATTTGCTTTGATGAGTTGCTCAATGTTTTGGATGAATTTTTTATTGATTTCTGTTGCCATCTTTTAAGATGCTTTTGGTTAATGCAATGAATTGCTGAACAGATAATTGCTCAGGTCGTTCGGCAAATATAACATCTTCTCTTAATTTATCCGATAGTTGGAAAGATTTTAGGCTATTCCTCAAAGTTTTTCTTCTTTGATTGAAAGCTGTTTTAACCACTTTAAAGAAAAAAGCAACATCTACAGGCAAATCAAAGTCTTTTTTTCTTACCAGTCTGATTACACCCGATTCAACTTTTGGAGGCGGATTAAAAACTGATGGAGGTACCGTGAACAAGTATTCCGCTTCAAAAAACGCCTGGGTTAATACAGATATAATTCCGTAAGTTTTTGAACCAGGTTTTTCGGTGATTCTTTTGGCTACTTCTTTTTGAAACATACCACACAACTCGGGGATAAATTCTCTATTTTCAATGGCCTTAAAAACAATTTGTGAAGAAATATTATATGGAAAATTACCTATAATAGCAAATTGTTCATTTTTAAATAGTTTGGGAATATCGATCTTTAAAAAATTAGCATTGATAATTCTATTGGAAAGATTTAAATAATGGACTTTTAAATAATCAATGGATTCTGAGTCGATTTCAATAACAGAAGTTATAAATTTCTTTTTTAACAAATACTTGGTTAAAACACCCATACCCGGACCAATTTCCAAAACATTGTTATATCCATTTTCGGTTAAGGTACCCGCAATTTTCTCCGCAATATATTCGTCTTTTAAAAAATGTTGCCCCAGATGTTTTTTGGCTCTAACGCTCATTATTTTTCTATTTGATGAATTTTTCTAATTCTGTTCTAAAAGCACCAAACTGATTTGGAAAGCGTTGCAGTGCTTCTTTTCTCAATCTATTTGCATCTTCTTGGTAATATTTATTTAATGTTTCTTTTGAATCGGTGGTATATTGTACAGAAAATGTAAAGCCTCCCATTTCTTCCTCAACTTGAACTCTGCTCATAAGTACTTTGCTAAACTTTCCTGTGGCCAACATATCCGGAATGTGTTTTTCTTGCATCCATGCTTTCCATTCTTCATGAATTGATTCTTCAATATTGGTTGTTACATTGTATATGTACATATTTTTCGAGTTATGAGTTTTAAATTATAAATTTTAAATTTTGAATGACAAATTACAAAATATTAATTACCATAGCATACTACTTAATTTTAACCACTAAATCTGCAATAGTTTACGCAAAGTTCGATGAACTTAATTCGCTATTAAAATTAAAATAGATCCATCTTATTTTAGAAATTCTCGTATCTCATACCTCACTACCCAATACCAATACCAACTACCTGATACCCCATACCAGCTAACCATTGCCAGTTTCATTGCATATCATCTCCACGTAATTTTCTGTATGCTTTTCGGGCATCTATCAAATAAATACTTGAAGGATATTCAAAAATAATTTTTTGATACATTTCTTTAGCCTTTTCGGAATCATTTAATAAATAGTTATATAATTCTGCCAAGGCGAAATAACAATCGTCAATTAATATACTTTCAGGGTAATTTTGAATGATCTTTAAATAATTGTGCTCAGCATCTATATATTTTTTTGTATCGATAAATAATTTGGCTTGTTTAAAAAGAGCATCATCTTCAATGGCATGGCCCTTAAAATTAAGTAATACTTTATTTAATGTGTCAATAGCCTGAAGATTTTTATTTTGATAAGCCAATAGTTCTGCTTTTGCATAAATTTTTAAAGCATCTTGAATACTATCATTTACAATATTATTTGTAATTAATAAATTTAAATCCAATGCATCATTTGCTATCAATTGGGAGGTTGATGCTTTTAAAACTTTTAATTGAATTTGTGCCCATTGAAAATCCCCTTTAAAATAAGAAGTTTGCGCAACTTTAAAACGAGATTCTTGTGCTAGAATGCTGTTTTTTAATTCGGTTTGAACTTGTGTGTATAAAATTAATGCCTGATTAAATTGACTGGTATATACCAATATATCAGCTAATTTAATTTGTATTAGACCTTTTTGAAATTTCGACAAAGCAAGAGGTAGTATATCATTTAATATTAGAATCGCTTTTTCAGATTGATCAAAATTAAAGGCTAAAAAATCTGCATAGGCCAAATGTAAATCTATGCTTTGTGTATTTTTACCATATTGTTTTAACAAGGATTGATATGATGCATCAACTTTTTTAAAAGCGGTATTACTATTTGCCAGTTTATTGTCAATTTGCACCAAATAAATTTTTGATTGTAAAACTATTTTTTGATTGGAGTTGTTGTCGAGATTCTTGTTTAATACAAAATCAAAAATGGTTTTCGAGGTTTCTAACTCGTTGTTTTCAAATGAAATAATACCGATTTCATAGATTCTATCTAAATTTTTATGATTGCGATTGAACAATGACCTTTCTTGAATAAAAGCCTTGTTATAATCTTTTTGTTGCATAAATAGCCAACTCAACAAAATATTCCAGGAATCTTTTGGGTTATTTTGAGCCCTTTTTAAAAGAAGATTTTTAAATAAAATATTGGTCTTATTATTTTTATCATCTGTTATAAATGTTGCGATATACCTTTGAATAGTTGGGTAATATTTTTCGTTTTTATCAATTAGGTTCAAATAGGAGCTAAACATTTTATCCAACTCTCCTTTTTCGCCATAAATTTGGGCTTCGCTAATTTCTGTATTTAACTTGGGGTTTAGTTTTTTTGCAATTTGATAAGATTGTAGGGCATAATCTAATAAATGATTTTGTTTAAAAGTATGGCCAATAACAAAACCATAATTAGGATTTTTTTTTATATAATTTAAAGATTTATCGTAATAAATTTTTGCTTTATCTAATTGATTTTGTAACTGAAAATTATAGCCAACCTCAACATTTAAATACATTTGATTTGGAAATAATTCTATTTGTTTTTGAATGAGTTCGTGTGCTAATTCGTAATTTTCTAATTGTTGGTATGAGATTAATAGGTTCTTAAAATAATCTCTTCTTATTAAATTTTGTTCATGTAAAGGTTTGTAAAGCGCAATGGCTTTTTCATATTCGCCTTTTCTAAAATAAGAGTTGGCCAACAAAACATTTTGGGTATTCATTTCCACTTTTTGAGAAAAAGAAGAAAGTGAAATAATAAAGACAAATAAGAATATTATTTTTTTCACGTGTCTAAACTTTAATTTTTATAGATGATACTTCGGCTTCGCTCAGCACAGGCTGGCTATGCTGTTCGCTATTAGTCATTCCCTTGTGTGTCAAAATTTGAGATACTCGTTTCATAAATAACTTATTTGAGATTAAAAATCCGCTTAAATCTGATGTTTATTTAGTAGTTCAAAAATATGAGATTTTATTAGTAATTACCTAAAAAAATTAGGCTTTTTTATGTAATCACTTGATATTGTTAAAGTTTTGATAAAATATATTAATGAAAGTAACGTTAATTAAATTGTGGAGTCTATTAAATATAGACGAAATTAATCAAACAATAACAAAAAATATTTATCATGAAAGACTTAAACAGGTTTTACGAAACAGCTAAACAAAGTGCAAAAGAGCATATGAAAAGAGGTCAAATTAATGCTTATTTAGATGATTTATTAATTATGAATCATTATAAAAGACAAATTGATTCTATCTAGTGTCATAGAGTAGTCACTGAGAACTAGGACGGATTCAATGCATTAGCTTTTCAATCAACCAATCA
The DNA here is from genome assembly GCA_021647985.1 of Flavobacteriaceae bacterium. Taxonomy (GTDB): domain Bacteria; phylum Bacteroidota; class Bacteroidia; order Flavobacteriales; family Flavobacteriaceae; genus Lutimonas. The sequence goes on from JAKITQ010000016.1 coordinate 21,060, forward strand.
TATCAAAACCGGTATATTTTTGTAATACTTTCGGTATTTTAATTCCATTTTCAGTTTGATAATTCTCCAATATTCCTGCTAAAACTCTTGGTAAGGCAAGTGAACTACCATTTAATGTATGTGCCAGTTGACTTTTTCCATCTTTATTTTTAAAACGTAATTTTAATCTATTGGCTTGAAAAGTTTCAAAGTTTGATACAGAACTTATTTCTAACCAACGATCTTGTGCCGTAGAGAATACTTCAAAGTCATAGGTCAAAGCAGATGTAAACCCTAAATCACCTCCGCATAAGCGAAGAATTCTATAAGGTAATTCTAATTCGTTTAATAATTCTTTTATATGATCAACCATTCCGCCAAGGGCCTCATAAGATTTATTAGGATGTTCAATACGTACAATTTCAACTTTATCGAACTGATGCAATCTATTTAATCCGCGTACATGTGCTCCGTATGACCCAGCTTCACGACGAAAACAAGGTGTGTAGGCAGTATTACAAATTGGAAAATCACTTTCTTTTAACAACACATTTCTGTAAAAATTAGTTATAGGAATTTCTGCAGTAGGAATCAAGTATAAATTATCACCTCCAACATGATACATTTGTCCCTCTTTATCAGGTAATTGACCTGTACCAATACCCGATGCTTCATTGATTAAATGTGGCACTTGTACTTCTAAATAACCAGCATCAGTATTTTTGTCTAAAAAATAGGCAATTAAAGCACGTTGTAATTTGGCTCCTTTACCTTTATAAACTGGGAAGCCAGCTCCAGTAATTTTATTGCCCAATTCAAAATCAATTATATCGTATTTTTTTGCCAATTCCCAATGTGGTAAAGCACCTTGGTGTAATTTTGGAATTTCACCTGCCTCAAAAATAGTTTCATTATCATTTTCAGAATTTCCTTTTGGAACTAGTGGGTTTGGGATATTTGGAATTTGATATAGTAAATTATTTAATTCTGTTTCAAAATTAGATAATCGCTCGGTTAAATCTTTAGATTGCTCTTTGAGTTGCCCAGTTTTTTCTTTGATCAGATTTGCTTTTTGTACTTCGCCTGACTGGAACAGTTTACCAATTTCTTTAGATAATAAATTGCTTTCTGCTAAAATTTTATCTAACTCAGTTTGTGTAGATCTTCTTAAAGCGTCTTTTTCAATAACTTGATCTATTAATTGTTCGGCATTGGTAAAATTACGAACCGCCAAACCTTTCAATATGGCATCTTTATTTTCTCTAATATAAGCAAGTGATAACATGGTCTTTGTTTTTTCAAGATGCAAAGATAAGCAATGAAAAAGGATTGCAGGATGGCCTTAAGAGAATAACTTGATCAAAGGTTTTTTATCCATTGCCTTGCTTTTGTTTCATCTTTTTTAATTTGCTGAATCAATAGAGAAACTGAGTCGAACTTTTGTTCATCTCTTAATCGTTTTAAAACCTCGACCTGAATCATTTCGCCATAAATGTCTGCATTAAAATCTAATAAATGTACTTCAATAGTTTGTTTTTTACCATGAACTGTAGGCCTGTTGCCAATATTCATTATTCCAAATTTAATTTCATTTTTAAGTTTGGTCTTTACGATATAAACACCATTTTTTGGGATAAGTTTATAATCTTCTGCAATGTTAATATTTACTGTAGGAAAATTTAATTTTCTGCCTATTCCTTCTCCGGAAACAATTTTACCCGTTAGTAAATATGGATAGCCCAAATATCCATTTGCTTTTTCAATTTGTCCAGCTTCAATTGCCTTTCTTATTTTTGTAGAGCTAACAGATACATTTTCAATTTCTTGTACACTTATTTCCTCTACGTCAAACCCGTAAAGGGTTCCGTATTCTTGTAGTTGCTCAAAATTCCCTTCTCGGTTCTTACCAAAATGATGATCATAACCAATTACTAATTTTTTGATAAACAATTGGTTTACTAAAATATTTCTCGTAAAATTAAGTGCGCTTAATTGTGAAAATTCTTTGGTAAATGGTTCAATTATTAAATGGTCTAGTCCAAATTTATTCAATAACTGAATTTTTTCATCCATTGTATTGAGCATTTTTATCTCACTGCTGTATTGAATAACCCTTCTTGGATGTGGAAAAAAAGTTAAAATAACCGACTTGTCTTCTGGTTTATTTTTTGTTTGATTCAATCGCGCAATCAACTTTTGATGACCAATATGAACACCATCAAATGTGCCAATGGTTAAAATGGAGTTGTGCTTTTTTTCTTTAAATTTTTGAATCGTATGGTGAACTTTCACTTTGATGTTTTACTGTTTTTATTGAAAATTTAAAAGAAATATTTAAAGCAAAAATACAAAAAGAGAAATTTAAATTACTCATTTCAATTAGAAATAGAAGTTTTAATACATTGTTGTCCGATTAAAATTTACAAGTATCCTTAAAAACTATATAAGACAATTGGTTGCGTGTTTTTTAAAAACAGTTACCTTGCTTTTCTGTTTTTCAAGTTTACTTTTGTATTTAAAATACTTACAATTCAAATCATTTTTTCTTCTTACTTCTTATTACTACTTGCTTCTTGCTACAGAACAATCAAGTCATATTTCTTTGTTCTTAAAGCATAGCGATCTTTTATCTTTTATCGGACAAGGATAGTTTTAATATTTAATATTTTCGGCGATATAAGTAATAATTTGAGGTACTTTATTCATTTTAAAAGTTAATTTCAACCTTAGGTTGCGATTATGATTAGATAGGTATAATTCTCCTTGGGTAACTTTAAAATATCCCATTGCTCCTCTACAAAAACAAATCCGCCCAAAGAGCATTTTCACATTTTGCAATTCTTGATCTTTTAAAACAACTTGTTTTTCATGGTTATCCATTTCAAAATAAACAAACTCTGAATAATTTCCATCTACATTTTCTTTTTTGTTTCTTTTCTTAAATTCATATTTTACAACCAACTTGTCTCCTTGCACTACTTCAGGATATATTTTTCCAAAATCATCAGTTTTGATAAGTAATTTAGAATTTTTCAATACTTCAAAACTGCAATCACCACTATCCGGACAGTTGATGTTTTGCATATCAGAAGATTTATTTTTAGTGGTATTAGACGCTGTGTTACATCCAATTAATAAAAATGAGATAAAAAATAGGTAAATTAGTTTCATACATATTTAACTCAAAACTCAAAACTCAAAACTCAAAACTCAAAATTACACGAAGTGTTGCATAAAGTTTGTATAATTAAATTATTAATAGATACAATCTATTAATAGGTTTTTCGTAAAGGTAATTTTTTTTATAATTTTTCCTAAAATAATTTGCTTAGATTTGTTTTATCTAAAAAATTCTATGGCTTTGAAAATGAAAAAGAATCTTACCATTTTTTTTACTTTTTTTATTTTACTTTTTAGTCTGCCGTTTTTTGCCCAACAAAAAAATATTTGGAATAAAATTGATAAGGTTAACTTAAGTGATGAATTACTTCAACAGACTAACAATATAAAAAAAGCACAAACTTTTCATTTAAAGTTGAATGACTTAAAAATGAATTTAAAGCTTGTACCAAGTCAACAATATAATGTCAATGATGATGGGATTACAATGCAATTTCCAGATAAAAATGGAAAAATGATAACATTTTTGGTGAAAGAAGCGCCTGTGATGCACCCAGATTTAGCAAAGCAATTTCCTAATAATAAATCCTATAAAGGTGTGGCATTAGATGATCCTACCCTAAAAATTAGATTTAGTGTAAATGAAAAAGGTTTACACGCTATGATAATTGATAAGTTTAATCAAATACAATACATAGATCCTATATCGAAAAATTTAGAAAATTATAGGGTTTACGGTAGAAAGAATATGGATTCTAATATTGACTTTCAATGTTTTACAGAAAACATAAAAACACTTAAAAAATCAAGTGCTTCTTTAAAGTTAAAGGTTGCGAACGATAAAAAATTGAGAACCTATAGATTGGCATTGGCTGCCACAGGTGAATATTCACAATACCATATTGATCTTGTAGGTGGAAACGGTGGTACAGATACAGAAAAAAAAGCAATTGTTTTGGCTGCAATGACAACTGCAATGACAAGGATTAATGCAGTTTTTGAAAATGATTTGGCTATAACCATGCAAATTGTAGCCTCAAATTCTGATATAATTTATTTAGACGGTACAACAGATCCGTATGACAATGATGATGGAAGTGCTATGCTCACACAAAATCAAACCACATGCGATAACATAATAGGTACGAATGATTATGATATTGGGCATGTATTTAGCACAGGTGGGGGAGGTATTGCAAGTTTGGCAGTAGTGTGTACAAACTCAAAAGCAAGAGGAGTAACAGGGGCACCTAACCCAACAGGAGATCACTTTTATTTTGATTTTGTTGCACATGAATTTGGCCATCAGTTTGGTGCAAATCATACCTTTAACGGTGATGCGGGTAATTGTGTAGGGTCTAACAGAAATGATCCAACTGCTGTAGAACCAGGAAGTGGCTCTACTTTAATGGCATATGCAAGCTTTTGCTCACCTCAAAATGTACAGAATCACAGCGACTTGTATTTTCATGTGGTTAGTATTGATGAAATTTTGGCCAATATTACTACCGGTAACAGTACTTGTGGTGTTGCTACAGACTTAACTACCAATTTATTTGTACCTACGGTCAATGCCGGAAATGATTTTATTATTCCTATTGCTACACCATATAAATTAGTTGGGCAGGGTGCTGATGGTGATAACGACCCTATATCTTTTTGTTGGGAGCAAATAGACAATGAAATTACAAATATTCCTCCAAATGAAATGGCATTATCTGGTGCTTTATATCGATCTATAAATCCAAAAATTAATGGGGAAAGATATTTGCCAGATTTACTAACCGTTGTCAATGGTAATATTTCATCAAAATGGGAAGTAACTCCAGCTGTAGCAAGAGATATTAATTTTAAATTAACCGTTAGAGATAACAATACAGAAGCCGGTCAAGTAGCATCTGATGATTTGAAAATTACAGTTACAGATGCAGCAGGTCCTTTTATAGTTACCTCTCAAAATGAAGATAATTTGGTTTGGGATCAAAATCCGACCGAAACTATTACTTGGGATGTGGCTGGTACAATAGCAAATGGTGTTAATGTTTCGAATGTGAATATTTTACTTTCTACCGATGGGGGAATAACCTTTTCTACGATTTCGTCAAATACTCCTAATGATGGCACACAAGATATTATGGTGCCTGATACCGAAGCATCTAAATGTTTTGTTATGGTAGAGGCCATAGGTAATTTTTTCTATGCGATAAATAGTAAAACTTTTTCTATAGGTCAATTTAATGAGGTTTGTACAGTTTATGACGCATTAGATACCCCTTTGTCAATTCCTGATAATGATATCAACGGAATAGTATCTTCCATATCAGTACCCGATAATTACATTGTAGAAAAAATAAAGGTAAGTGTTCAGATAAATCACACCTATATTAGTGATTTGAATTTAACCTTAGAAAGTCCACAAGGTACCATTATTGATTTAATAGGTGGAGCATGTGATGAGGGAGTTGATATGGATGTAGTTTTTGATGATAATGGAATCGACCTAGTTTGTGGAGCATCTGCACCTGTAATTTCAGGAGTCATAAAACCTGTTCAGGTATTTTATGGATTGATAGGGGAAATGTCTTTAGGATCTTGGAAATTAAAAGTGGTTGACAATGCGGAGGCAGATAACGGAAGCATAGAAAGCTGGAGTATAGAGTTGTGTACTTCAGAGATAATAGTACTTGGGGTAAATAATTATGTGTTTGACGACTTTAATGTTTATCCAAATCCGTCCAACGGAGAATTTAATATAGAATTTAACTCTAAAAACTCCAATGATGTTGAGATTACAATTTTTGACTTGCTTGGAAGAAAAATAATGCAAAAAACATATATCACAAGTGTAAATTCTTTCAAAGAAACATTAATTGTTAGACAGATAACTAAAGGTTTATACATTTTACGTGTAAAACGTGGAAATGAAATTTCTTCACAAAAAATTCAGATAAATTAGTGCTGTAATCTTGATTTTTTATAGGTATAATTTATTTTTTAAGATTTTTTCAATAAATATTTATTGATATTGTAAAAAAATTGTACTTTTCAATATTCTTAACTACTCAAAATTATATTATGAAAAAATTTTTAATAACGTTTGTTGCTCTATTTTGTGTAACAATATTGTTTGCACAAACCACTGTTTCAGGTACAGTAAATGATGCGAATACAAATGACCCTTTACCTGGCGTAAATATTAAAGTTGTTGGTACCTCACTTGGTACTTCAACCGACTTTGATGGAAATTTCACCCTTGATGTTAGTCAATCTGTTCCTTTTTCAATGGAAGTAACTTTTGTTGGATACTTAAAGAAAATAGTTGAAATTACTGAAGAGAACCAAAAAATTACCATTTCAATTTCTGAAAATGCAACCTCATTAGATGAGATAGTTGTGTCTGCATCTCGTACACCTGAAAGTGTTAGAGAATCTCCAGTTACAATTGAAAGAATGGGTCTTAGAGAATTAAAAAGCACCTCCTCTCCTAGTTTTTACGAAAGTTTAGAAAATTTAAAAGGAGTTGATGTTAACAAAGGAAGTTTAACCTTTAGTTCAATAAATACTCGTGGTTTTGCAACTTTTGCCAATACACGATTTGTACAACTTATAGACGGTATGGATAATGCCTCGCCAGCCTTAAACTTTGTTATGGGTAACTTGGTAGGTATTAATGAATTAGACGTAAAAAGTGTTGAAATTATTCCAGGAGCTTCATCTGCTTTATATGGTGCAAATGCTTTTAATGGAATATTATTTATGACAAGCAGAAGCCCTTTTGATGATCAGGGAATTAGTGTTTATTTAAAAACCGGGTTAACGGTGCAAGAGGCAGCTGGTGATAATCAATTTTATGACTTTGGTTTAAGAGCAGCACATGCTTTTAGTGATAAATTTGCAGCAAAAGTATCTTTTTCTTACTTACAAGGAACAGATTGGTTTGCAAACGATACCAATATGTATAGTAATGTAAATGCAAATGTTGGTGAACCTGATGAAGTTTTAGCTTTTGGATCTAGCCCAGCGCATGATGCCATAAATATATATGGAGATGAAGTTGCTTTGTTTGCTGGAGGCACCAACTTAAATGAGGTTGCACAGGCATTAGAAGCGGCAGGTATACTCCCTCCTGGCGCAAGTAATTTGGTACCTGCAATAAATGTAGGTAGAACAGGATATAGAGAACAAGATTTAACCGATTATAGTGCAGAAAGTGTAAAGTTTGATGCGTCATTTAACTACAGACCCTTTGGCAATGATTTAGAAATTGTTTGGAATTCTAGAGTTGGATTTGGTTCTACTATTTATCAAGGACTCAATCGATACCAATTGAAAAATTTTTTAATGAAGCAAAATAAAATTGAAATTAGAAATGACGATTTTTTTATTAGAGGCTATACAACAAGTGAAGATGCAGGAGATTCTTATGATATGCGTTTTACAGGTATCAATATGGCAAGAGATCAATCTACTCAATGGTTTGGCACTTATGCAGCAGGATATGTTCAAGCTGTTTTTGGGGGAGCAAATGATGAAGAGGCAAACATCGCTGCAAGACAGTTTGCAGATAATTTTTCAACTGGAGTTGATCCTGAAACAGGTGAAACATTATACTTAACGCCAAGAGTTGGAAGTAATCAATTTAATACGCTTTTTGAGGATATCACCAATGATCCAGATTTAGAAACGGGTTCTAAATTTATAGATAAAACTAAAATGTATGTAGGTGAAGGAAATTATAATTTTTCAAGTCTGTTAAATGATAAAATGGATATTCAAGTAGGTGGTTCTTATAGACAATATTCGTTAAATTCAGGCGGAACAATTTTCACGGATTATGATGGTCCAATCGAATATGGTGAATATGGTATATATGCACAATGGATAGATAAGTTTTTAGATGACAGGTTAAGATTATCAGCATCAATAAGATATGATAAGAACGAATTTTTTGATGGTAATTTTTCACCAAGAGCATCTGTAGTATATTCGGCAGGAGACGCAAGAAATCACAATTTTAGAGCTTCATTCCAATCCGGGTTTAGAAACCCTACAACGCAAGATCTTTTTATTGGTTTAAATGCAGGTAGAGCTATTTTAGTCGGTTCTTCTCCTGAAAATTTAGATAGAATTTTACCAGGAACAACTTTAACTGGAGCAAAAGCATATACAGATTCTTATACACTTTCTTCGGTTAATAAATTTAGTGGTTCACTAAATCCGGCAGATTTGGTGGCTGTTAATACCGATTTAGTACATTCTGAGAAAGTACAAGCCTTTGATGCCGGATATAGAGGTGTTATAGGTAAAATATCCATTGATATTTCTGGTTATTACAGTATGTATGATGGATTTATTAGCAATACGGTTGTTGTAACACCTATTTCGGGAACTACCGCAGATATATCGGGAGTAATTGATTTAGCTACGGGTAATGTTGAAGTGTTTCAACTTTATACAAATTCTAATGCGGATATTGCATCTTATGGAGCAAGTATTGGTTTAAATACAAGAGTGTTTAGTAAATTAGATTTGGGGCTTAGTTATACCTATGCCAAATTAGATTTTGATCAAGAAAAAGATCCTGATTTTACAGCAGGATTTAATACACCAGAACATAAATTTAAAGCTTCTGTTGGAAGTGCAAATATTTTTAAAAATCTAGGCTTTAATGTCAACCTTAGATGGGTTGATGAATATTTATGGCAAGCTACTATAGCAAATGCTGTAATACCATCGAGAACAGTTGTTGATGCCCAAATTAATTATACTGTACCAAAAATTAAATCGATGTTTAAAATAGGTGTTGCTAATTTAAGTGGTGTAGAATATCAAAGTGCAGTAGGTTCACCATTTATAGGGTCTCAATACTTTGTTTCATGGGTAATCAATCAATAAAAAACATTTAAAAAATAAAAATTATGAAAATTAAATATATATGGCTTTTATTAATCTTTATTGGCTTTATTGCTTGTGAAGATGATAAATATGATACTGGTGGTAAAGAACCAATTGCAGTTATACCAGGTACAGCAGATTTTTCTAAATACGTTGCTGTTGGAAATTCATTAACTGCTGGATTTTCTGATGGTGCCTTATTTATGGCTACGCAAAATAATTCTTTGCCAAATATTTTAGCTGAAAGCATGGCTTTGGCAGGTGGAGGAGAGTTTATACAACCCTTAACCAATGATAATATTGGAGGTTTGTTACTTGGAGGTAATTTAATACAGAACCCAAGGTTAATCTTTGATGGTTCTAAACCAATAGTACTTCCAGGAGTGCCTACAACCGAAGTTTCAAATATATTATCTGGACCCTTTAACAATATGGGTGTACCCGGAGCAAAAAGTTTTCACTTGTTGGCAAATGGTTATGGTAATGTTGCTGGCGTTGCTACTGGCAGTGCAAACCCTTATTATGCAAGAATGGCTTCAAGTCCTAATGCGAGTGTAATAGAAGATGCCATGGCTCAAGCACCAACCTTTTTTAGTTTATGGATAGGTAATAATGATGTACTTAGTTATGCCACATCTGGTGGTACAGGAGTAAATCAAGCTGGTAATTTTGACCCTGCAACTTATGGTAGTAATGATATTACAGACCCTAATGTGTTTGCTCAGGTTTATAGTGGTTTGGTAAGTACTTTAACATCCGGAGGAGCCAAAGGTGTGGTGGCGAACATACCAAATGTTACATCACTGCCACATTTTACTACGGTGCCTTACAATCCTTTAGATCCAACAAATCCTGCATTTGGGCCACAAATACCTCTTTTAAATGCGACATTTGCACCTTTAAATCAAGCTTTTGCTTTTTTAGGAGTTCCTGAAAGATCTGTTGTTTTCTCAGAAACAGCAGCCAGTCCTATAGTAATTTATGATGAATCCCTTCGAAACATTACAGCGCAATTGTTTCAAGTGCTTCAAGGTGGTGGATTAGATCCTTTGACGGCTGGCTTATTGGCGAATCAATATGGGCAGTCAAGACAAGCTAATGAAGATGACCTAATACTATTAACAAGTTCTTCTGTTATTGCAACTTTAAATGAAGCGTATTTTGCACAATTGGTTGCAGCAGGTGTTCCACAAGAACAAGCTGGGCAATTATCCATCAATGGAATAACTTATCCAATGCGTGACCAATGGGTATTATTACCTAGCGAGCAAACTGAAATAAAAACGGCAACAGATAATTTTAACCAAACTATTGCAGCTGTTGCGAGTCAGGCTGGATTGGCTTTTGTTGATGCCAATGCCTTAATGCAACAATTAGCTGATTCTGGAGTTTCAAGTGATGGCTTTACTTTGACTGCAGATTTGGTGCTTGGAGGTGCCATTTCAATGGATGGGGTTCATCCAACATCAAGAGGTTATGCATTAATGGCTAATGAATTTTTAAAAGCAATAGACGATACATTTGGTTCTAATTTTGAAGCAGCAGATGCTTTGAATGATATAGGAGATTACCCAGTGTTCTATTCGCCAAGCTTACAATAACAAATCCATTAAATAATTGAAAGAGACATTTACATTTGTGTAGATGTCTTTTTCTTTATTCTTAAAGCGGTCATATACCTTTTGTCTATAATATTTATTTGAAGTGCCAACAAATAGCATACAAAATGGTTTATAAAGATAATCCCAAGGTATATGATTACATAAATAACTCAAAAAATTTACGAGATGATTACCCTGAAATGCCTCCGAAAAACTATTTATATGATGAGGCAAAACTCGCTGTTGCGGAATATATTTTGACCTTAAAAAAATAACAATAAAAAACTTTTAATTTTGCATTAAAAACATATCTTTGCACCTCGAAATCAAAACGCTGTCCAATTAAATTAAGATGGTGTATTTTACGATAAAAGAAAAATTAATATATTATAATAATGGCAAAGATAACAGGTAAAGTTTCTCAGATTCTAGGTGCGGTAGTAGATGTATCATTTTCATCAGATGGTGATATACCAAAAATATATGACTCACTAGAAATTATCAGAAAAGATGGTTCTATTCTAGTGCTTGAAGTAGAGCAACATATTGGTGAAGATATTGTACGTTGTATAGCAATGGATTCTACCGATGGATTAAGTAGAGGATATGAAGTTATTGCTACTGGTAATCCGATAAAGGTTCCAGTTGGTAAAGAAATTTACGGACGATTATTTAATGTTAATGGAGATCCAATTGATGGATTAAAGGCATTGCCAAAAGATGGAGATAATGGTTTGCCAATTCACCGCCAAGCACCTCTTTTTGAAGATCTTTCTACTTCAACAGAAGTTTTATTTACAGGTATCAAAGTAATTGATTTGATTGAACCTTATTCAAAAGGAGGTAAAATTGGATTATTTGGTGGAGCAGGTGTAGGTAAAACGGTATTGATTCAAGAGCTTATTAATAATATTGCTAAAGGCCATGGTGGTTTATCAGTTTTTGCTGGAGTAGGTGAACGTACTCGTGAAGGGAATGATTTACTTCGTGAAATGTTAGAATCAGGTATTATTAAATACGGTGAAGCATTTGAAAAATCAATGGAAGAAGGCGGATGGGATCTTGATAAAGTTGATATGAAAGGATTAAAAGAATCCAAACTTACTTTCGTTTTCGGTCAAATGAATGAGCCTCCTGGAGCACGTGCACGTGTTGCATTATCTGGTTTGGCAATTGCTGAATATTTTAGAGATGGAGCTGGTGAAGGTCAAGGGAAAGATATTTTATTCTTTATTGATAATATTTTTAGATTTACCCAAGCAGGTTCAGAAGTATCGGCCTTATTAGGTCGTATGCCATCAGCAGTGGGTTACCAACCAACATTGGCAACAGAAATGGGCGCCATGCAAGAGCGTATTACTTCAACCAAAAATGGTTCGATTACATCGGTACAAGCAGTATATGTACCAGCAGATGATTTAACAGATCCAGCACCGGCAACAACATTTGCTCACTTGGATGCAACAACAGTACTTTCACGTAAAATTGCTGAATTGGGTATTTATCCAGCGGTTGATCCATTAGATTCAACATCGAGAATTTTAAATAAAGAAATTTTAGGTGATGCACACTATGATACGGCGCAAAAAGTAAAAGAAACATTACAAAAATATAAAGAATTACAAGATATTATTGCCATTTTAGGTATGGAAGAATTAAGTGAAGAAGATAAATTAATTGTACACAGAGCACGTCGTGTTCAACGTTTCTTATCACAACCTTTCCATGTTGCTGAGCAATTTACTGGTATACCTGGTGTATTGGTTGATATTAAAGATACGATCAAAGGTTTTAATATGATTATGGATGGTGAATTAGATAAATATCCTGAAGCAGCATTTAACCTTAGAGGAACTATTGAAGATGCGATTGAGGCTGGAGAAAAAATGTTAACAGAAGTTTAAAAATATAGTTATCAGTTAAAGTGGCAGTAAGCAGAGATTTGATTACTGAAAACTGAAAACTGAAAACTGAAAACTAATAAATTATGTTTTTAGAAATTGTAACCCCAGAAGCTAGTATTTTTCAAGGCGACGTTGATTCTGTAATCGTTCCTGGAGTAGATGGTGAATTTCAAATGTTAGATAATCACGCATCTATTGTTTCCTTATTACAAGAAGGAATTGTAAAAATTTCAGGCTCTTTTACTATTGAAGAAGCTTTTCAAGATAAATTTTCTAAGGGAGATAATAATAGCAGTGAATTGACTATTAAAAGTGGAACTATTGAATTGAATAATAATAAGCTTATTATTTTAGTAGATTAAATAATCCATGCATTCTCAATAAAATCAAAACTTTATTCTATTTTAGAATAGAGTTTTTTTTGGGTATAAATTTCTGATAATTAATACAAAAGTTATTTTAATATTGCTGTGTATGATGTAAAGGCGAAAGTTAAAAAGAAGAAAGTAGAAAAATAGTAAGTACCAAATACCTGATACCTGTATCAAGTTACGTCTTCACGAGCTACGAAAAATGAGTAGCGTGGTGATATCTCATTGAAATTGAAGGGTTATTTTAAAAATTATTTTACTTCTAATAAATCAATATCAAATATTAAAACAGATCCACCCGGTATTCCATTTTTACTACTATAACCATAACCCAAACGAGAAGGGATCAAAAGTATACCATTACCACCTTCTTTAAAATAGGTTATTCCTTCTGTCCATCCTTGAATTACCTGTTGTAGGTTAAAACTTATATCGTTATTTTGGTCAAATACTTTACCACTGGTATAATATCCTTTATAATTAACAGTTACACCAGAGTTGGCATTTGGTTGAGAGCCAGAGCCTTGTTCTTCAATAACATAATACAAGCCAGAGCTACTTTTTTGAGCATCTAAATTATTTTTTTCAATATAATCTTTTATTTCCGATTCATTTTGTTTATCATAATCAACCGAATTGTCATTTTGACAAGAACTTAAAGTGATTAGTGTAATCAATGCGAATAAATATTTCATAAAATTTTTGTTTTAAATTTGACCTGTTAGCCATTTGTAAATATCGTTTCCATTAGCAAACAATAATAGTGCCATTAAAATAACGAAACCGGTAACTTGTGCATTTTCTAAAAATTTGTCACTCGGCTTTCTACCCGAAATAATTTCATATAAAGTAAATACTACATGACCACCATCTAAAGCAGGAATAGGCAGCAAATTCATAAACCCTAACATAATTGATAGTAAGGCTGTAATGCTCCAAAATGCTTGCCAATCCCACGTAGCCGGAAAGATACTTCCTATAGTGATAAAGCCACCCAAACTCGTAGCTCCTTTTTTAGTAAATACATATTTAAACTGTCCTATATAATCTTTTAATGTCCAATAAGCTTTTGACCAACCTGCACTAATACTTTCGCCAAAGGAATAATTTTTATGATTTACAGTAATATCATTGTTATAACTTCTCGTAGATATTCCCAAGTGGTTATCAACTGGAGTAACGGCAATGATTTTTGTAATACCATCCCTGTTTACAGTAATTTGCATTGCATTGTTGTCTGAATTATTACGAATCAAATTAGTAAATTCATCCCAATAAACAACAGGTTGATTATCTACAGCACTTATAATATCGCCTTTTAATAATCCTGCATTAGACGCTGGAGTATCTGGTAAAATACTATCTAATATGGCGCTGTATCTTGGTGTAAAAGGTTTCATGTCACCATTTTGCCACATGGTATGACCAATGTCTTCCGGTAAATTAATAGTCTCATTTTGACCATTTTCATGTATAACCTCAATGGTTTTTACATCTCTTAAAAATAGGTGTTTATTAACATCCAAAACATTAAATGGTTCTTTGCCATTAACCTTTAAAATTTTATCACCATCCTGAAATCCTAAGGTTTTAAAACTTTCTACAACCGAAAACCCGTTTTTCACATCATTTACACCAACATAATCATCTCCCCAAGCGGTAAACATCATCATATAAATAAAGATTCCCAATACAAAATTTACGGTAACGCCACCAAGCATAATGATTAATCTTTGCCATGCTGGTTTTGATCTAAACTCCCAGGGTTGTGGTGGTTTGGCCATTTGCTCTTTGTCCATGCTTTCATCGATCATCCCTGATATTTTTACATAGCCTCCTAAAGGTATCCAACCAATACCATAAGTGGTTTCACCAATTTTCTTTTTAAATAAAGAAAACTTATAATCAAAAAAAAGATAAAATTTTTCAACCCTAGTTTTAAATAGTTTGGCGGGTATATAATGACCTAATTCGTGAAGAACGATTAGTAAGGATAAGCTCAATAAAAATTGAGTAATTTTTATAAATGTTTCCATTAATTTGTTTCTGTATTTTTAAAATCGGACAAATGTACGGTTTATGATGTATAATAAGAAATAGGAAGATGCAAAATAGATGTTAAAAAGAGCTTATTTGTCTTAATTGTCATTAATTAATATAAATACTAATTGAATTAGTGCTTATTTATAAGTCATATAAGGTAAATTTGTAGTCGTTAATCATAAAATAGTTTAAATTATGTATTTAATTAAGTTTTTTAAAAAATCGAAACCTACTTTATTGTTTCTTCTTTTTTTTACTATTGTATTTATACCGATTCTTTATTTTATGGTAAAGCCAAAAGTTGTGCTACCAATTTACAATCCTGTTGATGTAAACCCAAGACTTGTTGATGATGCTGTAAAGCATATTAAAAGAAATCATAAAATAGCCGATTTTAATTTGATCAATCAAAATGGAGAACGCATAACTCAAAAAGATTTTGAAAACAAAATATATGTTGCAGATTTTTTCTTTACAAGTTGCCAAAGTATTTGTCCTTTGATGGCCGTTAACATGACTGATTTACAAACTTACTTTAAAAATGATGGTACAATAAAATTTTTATCTCATTCGGTTACACCAATTATTGATAGTGTGCCTGTTTTAAAAGATTATGCCAATAAAAATGGAGCAATTGATAAAAAATGGGAAATAACTACCGGAAATAAAAAGCATATTTATGAGCTGGCCAGAAAATCTTATTTTGCTGTTTTAGATGAAGGTGATGGAGGGGAACAAGATTTTATACATACAGAACAATTTATACTGGTTGATAAAAAAAGACAAATTAGAGGGTATTACGACGGAACGGATGCCAAAGAAGTACAAAGAATTATTGACGATATTGAGATATTAAAAAATGAATAAGAAGAAGTAAGAAGTAAGAAGAAGAAGAAGAAGAAGAAGAAGAAGAAGAAGAAGAAGACAGATAAGGATTCTCGTAAATTTTAATCAGACAACAAGGATAAATATTTTTGAACAAAGTCTGATGAATATTCCAAAAAGTGATAAATATCACTTTTTTGAATTTTTTTTTATGTATTTTCGCACAGTATTTATAATTAATCTAAATAAAAATTGAACACTACAATTGCAAATTTAAAAGTTGGAGAGCAGGGTGTAATAAGAGATATTTCTTTAGAAAATATTCCTTTGGCACTGTTGGAGATGGGTTGTTTGCCTGGTGAAGATGTTGAATTATTACAAATAGCACCACTTTTAGATCCTTTATATATTCGTGTAAACGGAAGTCATTTGGCAATAAGAAAAGAAACTGCAAGTCAAATATTGATTACCAAAAAATAATTAATGTCAAATAATAAAGCCATAAAAGTTGCTTTAGTTGGCAATCCTAATACAGGTAAAACATCTCTGTTTAATCAATTGACAGGGTTGAATCAAAAAGTAGGAAACTATCCAGGTATTACCGTAGATAAAAAAGTTGGCAAAGCACAAATCTCTATTAATTGTACTGCCAATATTTTGGATTTGCCTGGTACTTACAGTATAAACCCAACTACTTTAGATGAAAACATTGTTTTAAATACCTTATTAAATAAATCGCATGATGATTTTCCTGATGTTATTGTTGTAGTAGCAGATATAGAGAACGTCAAACGAAATCTCTTGTTGTTTTCTCAAATAAAAGATTTACAAATCCCTACAATTTTGGCTATAAATATGGCTGATCAAATGGATAGAAATGGGATTAAAATTGATTTAGATTTATTAAAAGAAGCTTTAAAAACAGAAGTAATCTTGTTAAGCGCAAGAAAGAATCAGGGAATTGATGACCTGAAAGGGGCCATTGAAAATTACAGATCTTTAAATACACTAGCTTTTGCCGATATTTCAAATAAAATCGATAAAGACTATTTTGCAAAATTAAAAGAAGAATTTCCTAATTATCCATTATATAAAACATGGTTGTCTATAACTCAAGTTGATAATTTTGATCAATTGGATGAAGATGAAAAAAAGAAGATCAATATTTATAAAAAAGATAAGGAGAAATTAAAAAAATACCAGCATAAAGAAACCATTTACAGGTATCAACAAATTAATAATATTTTAAAGAAAACTTATTTTGTAAATAAAAACGAGGCAAAAGACTTAAGAGGCAAATTAGATAGGATACTGACTCATAAAATTTGGGGATATGTAATCTTTGTCTTGATTTTGATGCTAATTTTTCAATCTATTTTCGACTGGGCAAATTTACCAATGGATTATATAGATGCTTTTTTTGCCAATTTAAGTACAAAAACGAAGGAGGTTTTACCTGAGGGTATGTTTAGTAGTTTAATTGCCGAAGGGATAATTCCAGGAATTGGTGGTATTGTAATATTTATTCCACAAATAGCCATCTTGTTTTTGTTTGTTGCCGTATTAGAAGAAACTGGTTATATGAGTCGCGTTGTTTTTTTAATGGATAAAATAATGCGTCGATTTGGTATGAGTGGTAAAAGTGTGGTACCATTAATATCGGGTACAGCATGTGCCATTCCTGCAATTATGGCTGCCAGAAATATAAGCGGATGGAAGGAACGCTTGATTACTATTTTAGTGGTTCCATTTACAACTTGTTCGGCTAGATTACCAGTTTACGCTATAATTATTGCCTTAATAATTCCGCAACAGCGAATACTAGGAATATTTAGTTTGCAAGGGCTTACCTTATTGGCTCTTTATATTTTAGGCTTTGCTTCAGCCTTGTTGTCAGGTTATGTATTACATCGGGTATTAAAAATTCAAAGTAAAAGCTTTTTTGTCATTGAAATGCCAAATTATAAATTACCCTCTATTAAAAATATATTTTTTACTGTAGTAGAAAAAACGAAAGCATTTGTTTTTGGGGCAGGTAAAATAATTTTAGCGATATCAATTATTTTATGGTTTTTGGCTTCCAGTGGTTCAGATAAATTTGATAATGCGGAAAATAATTTTAAAAGTAAGATAGGAACGAGTAAATTAAATGCTGAAACTTATAATGAGCAATTGGCATCTTATAAATTAGAACAATCTTATTTAGGTGTTATGGGAAAAGCCATTGAACCGGTTATAAAGCCATTGGGTTATGATTGGAAAATTGGTATTGCTTTGATAGCATCATTTGCGGCTAGAGAAGTTTTTATAGGTACCTTGGCAACTATTTATAGTGTAGGTAATGATGATGAAAATAATACAACTATTAAACAGCGAATGGCTGCTGAAAGAAATGTAGAAACCGGCGAGCCTCTGTTTAATTTCCCTGTTGGAATGTCTTTATTGGTGTTTTATGCTTTCGCTATGCAATGTGCGAGTACCTTAGCTATTGTAAAAAGAGAAACCAATAGTTGGAAATGGCCTTTGTTACAATTATTTGGGATGAGCCTCTTGGCTTATTTTACGGCATTTATAACCTATTCTATTTTAACTTAAATTAGATTACGATGCAACAGGTTTTGGTTTATATCGCTCTTGCACTAGCAGTTCTGTTTTTACTGCGAAAATATTTTTTTAAATCTAAAAACAAGGATGGTAATTGTGATGAAGATTGTGGTTGTTAAGATTAGTTTATTATTTATTTTTAGAATCAATTATAATGGTTATTGGTCCATCATTTTGTAAATCAATTTTCATATCAGCACCAAAAACACCAGTACCAACTTTTTTCTTTAGATCTGTTTCAAATTGTAGAACAAACTGTTTGTATAAGGGGATAGCAATATCTGGTTTTGCAGCTTTAATATAAGAAGGTCTATTCCCTTTTTTAGTATTTGCCATTAATGTAAACTGACTAACAATAATAGCATCACCATCTATTTGAATTAAAGATTTATTCATCACTCTGTTCTCATCTTCAAAAATTCGCAGATTAGCAATTTTGTTAGACAACCATTTGATGTCTTCAAAAGTGTCTTCATTTTCTATTCCTAGTAAGATAAGAAGTCCGTTTTGTATACTACTTACTATCTTTTTTTCTATTTCAACAGAAGCATGGGTAACTCTTTGAATTACTACTTTCATAATTTAGATATCTTTAATTCGATAATGAAATTCCTCTCCATCAAGAATTTGTAAATAGCTTTTATATCTTGAAGGAGAGATATCTCTAGTTTCAACCGCTTCTTTAATAGCACATTTTGGTTCATTAACATGAATGCAATTATTAAACTTACATTTGTGTTTTAATGCGAAAAATTCGCGAAAGTAATCACTAATTTCTTGTTTTTTAAAATCAACAACACCAAAACCTTTAATACCAGGCGTATCAATAATATAACTTTCTGGTTCTGTATCTAATACAAACATTTCGGCAAAAGTAGTAGTATGTTGCCCTTGTTTGTGTTGTGAGGAAATTTCAGCAACTTTTAAATTTAAATTAGAATCAATAATATTGATCAAAGTTGATTTTCCTACACCTGAATGACCTGAAAACATACTAACTTTTCCTAGCATTAAATTCTTAACTTCATCAATATTTATTCTTTTTGTAGCTGATATTTCTATACAGGTATATCCAATTTTTCTATAAATAGCAACCAGTTTATTTTTTTCATTTTCTAATTGCTCATCGTTCAAGTCCATTTTATTGAACAATAAAATTGCTTCAACATGATAAGCTTCGGCAGTAGCCAAAAACCTATCAATAAAAGCCGGAAAAGTAGGTGGATTATCTAAAGTAACCATTAAAAAAGCAATATCAATATTGGCTGCAATAATGTGGGTTTGTTTAGATAAATTAACTGATTTACGTACTATATAATTTCTTCGTTTATGAATATTATTAATGATTCCAGTATTGGTATTTTCTTCTAATTCAAAATCAACATGATCACCAACCGTAATCGGATTGGTGCTTTTAATGCCTTTTAATCGAAATTTTCCTCGAATTCGACATTGGTATTGTTTGTGGTTTTCTGTGCGAACCCAATACCAGCTTCCTGTTGATTTTGTAACAATACCCGTCATTTATTTAAGTAAAAAGTTGAAAGTAAAAAGTAAAAGAAGAAAGATAAATAAACGCTTTCTTCTAATTTACATCTGGCAAAGTAGTATACTTTTTAGCATACTCCAGCATTTGACTTGTAAAACTTTCTGGCTGGGTAACTTTTACATCCGTAATATCACCTTTATCATCCGTTACCGGAACCAATACGGGGTTGATAAACCCACTATAAGGTGCTGCATTAAATTTACTGTTTCTTTCCAAAACTTCTTTGTGTATGGTTGGATTGACCTTTACACCATAAGTTTCAACCAAAGATTTACCTGCTTCAAAATCACCTTCTGATTTGATACGTTGAATTTCACTTAGTAATTCGCCAAATAAAACTCTTAGTTTGTCATAATCATTAATTACAAAATATGTTTTGCCTTCTTTGGTAACTTTCTCAATAATGTTATCTTTTGTACCTTTTTCCATTGCCCAGGCAGCGACCAACTGGCGATTTCGCATATGTGCTTCTTCAATGTCATCTCCTAGGTTTAATCGAATTAATTGTGTTAATAACCCATTTCGAATGTAACCATCATAAGCTGCTTTACCAATACCATGTGCATCTGGAGAAATACCTATCTCAACTAATTTTGCATCTGGTAAATAGTAAAGACCAACCAAATCAGCTCTTGCTTCTTCCAAAGTGGAAGCATAATTTTTCATAGTTTCTTTGGGTGTACCAACCCCTTCATTTATTTGACCACTTGCATGTCCAATAACTTCATGTAAAGAAGTATGTAATTTATCGGCCAATTTTCCATATTTTTTTTCGTATGCAACTTCTTCATCATTAAAAGCAAACTCTTCTAACCTACCACTACCTCCTGCATTATTATATGCGCCAATAATATTTCCTAAAGAAACAGACTTAGAACCGTGTTGTTCTCTAATCCAATTGTTATTTGGTAAATTAATTCCGATAGGGGTAGAAGGAGAAGCATCTCCGGCTTCACCGGCAACATTAACTGTTTTGTATGAAACACCAACTACATTTTTCTTTTTATGACTTTCTTGTAATGGCGAATTGTCTTCAAACCATTGTGCATTTTCCGCCAAAGCGGCCATTTTTTTAGACATATCAAAATCTTTAATTTGAACGACAGATTCATAAGAACCTTTATAGCCTTTTGGGTCGTTATAAACTTCAATAAATCCATTGATATAATCAATATCTCCATCTGTAGATTTTGCCCAAACAATATTATAGGAATCCCAAACATGAAGGTCTCCAGTTTGATAATATTTAATCAATAAGCCCAACCCCTTTTTTTGTTCTTCATTTTCAGCTATTTCTTTGGCTTTTTCTAACCAATATATAATTTTGTCTATAGCCGCACCATAAAGTCCACCGCTTTTATAAACTTTTTCAAAAAGCTTACCGTTTTCTTTAACCAGTCTACTGTTTAACCCCTTTTCAATAGGCGTTTTTGCATCTACTTTAATACTTGAATAATAAGTATCAACGTCTTCCGCAGTAACATTGGGTGAATAAAAATTGATAGCAGATCCTATAATCAGGCCTTTATCAAGATTTAAATTAACTTTTTTAGCATCTAATGCATTAAAAATAATCTCATAAGCTTCTCCTTCCAGTTTTGTGTTACTTCCTTTTAACAGTGTATCAAAATATGCTTGTGTGAAACTTGGAATGAATTTAGCATTGGCATAATGATGGTGAATACCGTTGGCAAACCAAACTTTTTTCAAATAAATTTCAAAATTTTTCCACGAGTCAACAGTTTTAACGCCTCTGTAATTTACATAAATATTTTCCAAGGCTCGACGAATTTTTAAATTGTGTCGATAATTTTGGTCATACATAATATCACGACCAGCCAATCCAGCTTGAGTTAAGAAGTAAACATATTTTTTTTGTTGTAGTGTTAAGGCATTAAAACCAGGAATTTGGTAACGCAAAACTTTGATATCTGCAAATTGTTCAGCAAGGTAATTAAATCCGGATTGCGTTTCTTTTTTTGCAACTTTAACAGGTTCTTTATTATTTTCATTGCATGAAAATAAACCAATACTTAAAATTACAGCACTTAATAATATTTTAATTTTCATCTGTCTAAATTTTAATTTTTATAGGTGACATATGCTGTTCGCTATTAGTCAACCCCTTGTGTGTCGAAATTTGGTATGCTCGTTTCATTGTTTTTAGTTTATCGTTGGATAAGGTCAAATTTAGAGAAAAGCAAAGGGTTTACCAAAAATTGAGCTATTATTAAAGGGTAATATATTTATTAAGGATTGCTTATATTTGATTGTAACTTAAACCAACCCAAATGAAAACTTTTAAATTTATCTTTCTTCTAATATTGACATTAATAGTACTTGGATCCATTTATTTAGCAACAATTGATGGGTCTTATGATGTAAAACAATCAAGAGTGATAGGAGTACAACCCGAAGTAGTTTATAATGACCTTAATGATTTTAAAAATTGGCAAGAATGGGGCCCTTGGTACGAAGAAGATTCGACTATTATAGCGAGTTTTCCTGAGAAGACTATTGGAGAAGGAGCTTCGTATTCATGGACAAGCAAAGATGGTGATGGCGAAATAAGAACTATAAAAGTTGATAAACCAAAAAGATTAGATCAAGAAATTATTTTTAAAACCCCTTTCGGGGATATGAAATCTGATGTATACTGGATCATTGAAAAAGTAAAAGAAGGAACCAATTTAACTTGGGGTATGAAAGGCGAAATGGGTTTTTTTACACGTTGGATGGCGGCGAGTATGGAAGAAAAAATGGGCCCTATGGAAGAAAGAGGTTTAGAGCTTTTTGATGAGAATATTCAAAAAAAGACAAAAATATATAGTATCCATACCAATGGCGTGGTTGATTATAGTGGCGGATTTTATTTGTATGCCACAACCTCATCACGAATTGACGAAGTAGGCGATAAATTTCCTGGCTTGATGATGAAACTTAGAACTTTTATAAAAAAGAATAATGTACGAACAACAGGTGGGTCTTTTACCCTATACCATAAATACGATGAAGAAAATGGTACAACTATGTTCTCGGTTGCTTATCCGATATCCGAAAAAATGCTTACACCCAGCGGTACGGATATAGTTTCAGGTTTTATGAAAAGAGGAAAATATTTTAAAACTACCTTAAAAGGGGGATATGAAAATTCGCAAGAAGCCTGGGAAACTGCCATGAAAGAAGTGGGTAAATTGACCGATTATAAAATGATAGAAAAAGGTGAACCTTTTGAGTTGTATGTGAATAGCCCGATGAAAATTGCAAATCCTGCAGATTTGATTTCAGAGATTTATATTCCGGTAGAAAAAATATTAGTTGTTAAAAGCAATTAAAAAAAATATAGCGTATAAAAAGGCAAGTAAGAAATTACTTGCTTTTTTATTTAAAATATAATTAGGGTGTAATAATTTTTAACTTGAGCCACTAAACAAGAAAAATAAAAGTGAGTAACGATTTTTATACCAGTACCATATTACCCTTTTCAGGAATAATAATTAAGATTTGTAGAGCCTATACAAATACGCAAGAAGATTTTGAAGATTACTACCAAGAAGTATGTTTACAAATTTGGTGTAGTAGAGATAATTTTCGAGAACAGTCAGAAATGTCTACCTGGGTCTATAGATTAACGCTTAATGTTTGCTTGACTTTGCTTAAAAAAAAGAAAAACAACAAGCAGCATAGCAATTCCAATGATTTGCCACCCGAAGCAATTGAAGACAGCCACACTTTTTCCGATGAATCTCTGAACCAACTGTATGCTGCTATTAAAAAATTATCGGAAGTGGATAGAGCAGTAATTTTACTCTATTTAGAAGAGAAAACTTATCAGGAAATTGCAGATATAATTGGTACAAACCCAAACAATATAGGGTGTAAGGATTAAACGAATAAAGGAACGATTAAGAAAAATTTTAAAATAAAATAAAATGAATAGATCAATTGAAACAATTTGGAAAGAAGGATTTTTGAAAAATGATGCATTAATTGCACCTAAAATAAACGATTTATACAATAAAAAATCCATAGATATAGTAGATAAATTTAAAAGGATGTATAAAATAAATATCATTGCTATTGTTGTATTTGCATTGATATTATTACCAGTTTCCACCATAACAAAGATGCCGTATATGGGTATGCCTATGTTTATTTTATTTATGACTATTGTGTTTTTTGCTGTCAAGTTTAAAAATAAATTAAATGAAATTGATAATAATTTAAACAGTTTTCTATATCTGCAATCTTTTAATAATTGGATTCAAGATGTAATTGACTTCAATACCAAACTATCAAGATTCTTATATCCTTATGTGTTTATTTCTATGCTGTCAGGTTTTTGGTTTGGTAGTTTTGGAGAAGGAATACCTGGAATGGAATTGGTTTCTAAATTAGAATCGAAATACCCAGATATGTTAATGCTTTTCGGATTGCCTATAATTGGAATAGTGATGTTTATTGTAATAATTCTGATTTTGGCATATTTTGGAGGAAAAATTGGCAAATGGGATTTTGATTTGGCTTATGGAAGGATGATAAAAAGATTGAATACTTTAATAAGAGATATGGATGAATTAAGAAGTGAGAATTAGAATTAAAGCACAGAGATGCAGTGGGTTATATTTAAGTTTGGATGTGAACAAAATGATAAACATTTTATTAAACCTCTGCATGTCTGTAACAGCTTGTAACATGGTCATTCACCATGCCAGTAGCTTGCATATGTGCGTAGATAATTGTTGAACCAACAAATTTAAAACCTCTTTTTTTTAAATCTTTTGCAAGTCGATCTGAAATTTCGGTTGTAGCCGGAATTTCATGCATGGATTTCCATTGATTAACAATTGGTTTTCCATCAACAAAGTTCCAAATATATTTAGAAAAGGAACCAAATTCTTTTTGAATTTCCATAAAGGCAATTGCATTAGAAATGGTTGCTTTTATTTTTAATTTATTTCTGATAATTCCTGCATTGTTGATGAGTTCTTCAAACTTCTTATCGTTGTATTTCGTTATTTTTTTATAATCAAAATTGTCAAGAGCTTTTCTAAAGTTTTCACGTTTACGTAATACAGTAATCCAACTCAGGCCTGCCTGAAAAGTTTCGAGTATTAAAAACTCAAATAATTTATCATCATCATAAACGGGTACTCCCCATTCCGTATCGTGGTAATTTAAATACAAGGCGTTGTTCTTTGGCCATTCACATCTAGTTTTATTCATAATTTAATTGTTTAAAAATTGTATAACTTTAAACTTCTGATTTATTATAATTCACACCTCTTTCTTTTAAATACTGTAAAACAAAATCATAACAAATTTTGTGTTTACCAACTAATTCTGGTGGGAAAACACCATTTTGATTAAAGAGATTATTTACAATTAAGTTTGCCGCCGCAGTTGCAGTATACCCTGTTGTTCTTGCCATAGAAGAGGTTTTCGTTTTGGAACAATATTCATCGTATAAATCATAAACAATTTCTTTATGCTCACCATTGGTATCTATTCCTTTAATGGTTATTTTCATTACAGTAAGTTCTTCTTCATTGTCTTCTAAAAACCACTCTTTAAACAATATTTTATTCGTAAAATCTATCGGAGAAATTGCAACACCATTAAATTCAATTTTTTTAGTATCAAAAAACCCACTTTTTTTTAATACTTCAATATATTCGATATGACCTGGATAGCGCAAAGTTTTTTCCTTCATATTAGGTATATGAGGCATGGTAAAAATTAAGGAGCGCAATCCGTCAGAATTAAAAGATTCTAAAGTGCCAACTTTTTCAAAATTAACCTGTTCAACATCTGTTAAAGCTTCTCTAGCTATTAAATTATTATTTTCGATATATCTTGCTGGTCGGGTATATTCTTCAATCACATCAATAGGTGAGAATGGCGCCTTATAGTTAAACGGCCATTTTTTAGTTTTCGGCAAGCCTCCAACCAAACATTCAAAATGGCTTACTTTTATCTGATCATTATGATAGCCTAAAAGTATGTTTCCCATTCCTGGAGCAACTCCACAATCAACAATGGCAGTGACATTGTTTTGTTTTGCTAGATCGTTTAATTCTAGTGCATTTTCAGGAAAGAAAGATATATCAACCACATCTTTTTTTGCTTCAATAATTGTTTTTAAAGTTTCAAACCCTAAAAAACCAGGTACGGCACAAATTACCAAATCAAAAGTTTGTAAAACGGAGGTTAAAGCATCATTATTTGTTACATCAATTTGTAAAGTTTCAATGTTTGCTTTTTTAGATTTTATTTTTTCTAAAGATTTTAAACTATAATCTGCCGAAGTGACCTGATGTTTTTGAGATAAATCAATTGCCATGGCGCTACCCACCATGCCAGCACCTAAAACTATTATTTTTTTCATTGTATAAAATTTTACGATTGTTAAAGTACAAAATAAATTGTTCTATTTTTGCTGAATGACCCATAAGAATATTCAGATAAAAGAAAATTTATTACAGGCTTGCACTAATTTTGTTGAGAGGAAATCATCTTTACTAGACAATATAATAAAATCTAGTCAGCAGGATTTATTGTCTGAAACAAAAAGTTCGGCAGGAGACAAACACGAAACGGGCAGGGCTATGATTCAGTTAGAAATGGAAAAAGCATCGCAACAATTTTCGTATATTAATCAATTGAAAGAGGTTATTAACAGGGTCGAAATTTATAATAAAAGTAAATTGGTTAAATTAGGGAGCTTGGTTACCACCAATTTAGGCGCCTATTTTTTAGCAGTTAGTGTGGGTAAAGAAATTGTTTTTAATAAAGATTACTATATTATATCGCCTCAATCACCTATTGGAAAATTAATCATTGGAAAAATGAAAGATGATCGTTTTATTTTCAATAACAAAACATATCAAATTGTTGATATAGATTAGATTGAATTAAATTTCTTTAAATTGAAAAATAAAAGATGTTAATTTTCTAGCACCTTATTATTTATTGGTCTCAAAAATAGTTAAAACTATGCACTTTAGTGCATCTCGCTTTAGCTTCTAAAAATTTTTATCTTTGTGAGTATGTTAGACCAAAGAACAAATGGGTATACAGTATCAAGGTTAACGATTATTTAGAACATCATAGAAAGTCAACAAACGATAACGACAATTTTAACATTGAGTGATTACATACAGCTGACTTTAGTCAGATTTAAAAACCTATGGACTTTAAGTCCATAGTGGTTTAGTTTTGAGTTTATTTTAATTAATTCTCCTGCAAATAAAATCTTATTTTTAGGAGAAATAATAACTTCGTTTAATTTACCATATTTTATAGCTATTCTATCAAAAGATGGGGCAGGAGATGACAACAGACTATTTGTTTTTTCGACTGACTTAATTCTGTCAATATCAATTTCTTTTTTATAAAAAACACCACATTTGATAATTAGTCTGTTTTTAACAATAAGATATTCTGTTCTTAAAAACAAATCAAGAATAAATAGAAATACGATGATTAAAAAACCGTTTATCAGCAAAAAATTTTGATCCATCCCGCTTTTTCTGATTCCCATAATAGAGGGCAAAAAGAAAATTAAAAATATAACAATTAACATGACGTATGATATCTTAGATTTAAATTTTTTCATTCAAAAAAAGTTAAAATATTAATTTTTAACACACGTTTTATATAATTTTTCTTTGCCTTATTGCTGTTATTTTTGTGCTTGAAACACAGCTTTTGTGTTGCGCCTATTAAAAAATATAATTGATTTTACGCACATGTTATTAATTCGTTTTTCACTCATCATATGTAAGTATTAATTTTCTTCCCCAATTATATTTTATCGAAACTGGTCTGTTGTTCAAATTATACTTGTATTTCGCAATGCAAGGTGCACATATTAAATCCAAAGTACCCGAATAGTCTATCCAATTCATTTCTGTAACATTATTATCGCTCCAGTTTACAGGATTAGAAATCCCCACGGGCATCTCTTTTTTGTAATTCACCTTATCATCATATTTATAAAAAAACTCGTAACTTAATTCTTCATCTCCATTGTAATAGGCTACTTTTTCAATATTATTTTCTGACCAGTAATATTTTTCAATTGAAATATATTTTTCAATAGTTACGAAATAGGTTGACTTCTTTGACACCTTATTTTGGTCATTATATTCAAATTCAGAAATCGTAGATAGGGGCAAGTCAGCCCCTGAATTAATTGAAAAATTATATATTGCTTGAATAGTTCCATTAGAGTTGTAAAGTATAGAATCACGAAAAATGAGTTCATTTTTATCAATACTGTACGTAGAAAACTCTTTTATTTGTTTGTCTTGATATTCTATCTCGTATCTTCTTCCCAAAGAGCGAAAATCTTCTACTATATTTAGTTTGTCGTTTGAAGAATAAGTATAATTTTCAATCCAATTTCTATCACCTTCCATATATTCTATTAAAATTAATTTTGTTCCATAAGATTGTTCAACTTCTTGATCATTTGAACAAGCAATAAAACAAATAACTAAAAATAAAATTGTGATTGTTTTCATTATCCTTTTTTTAATGTGGGTTTGTAACAAAAAGTAGTACAAATTAGTTAAGCCACATAATTCATTCCCATTGTTAATTTTGGAGTAAACATCCAAACTAATAAATTATCCGTTTTTAATTTAATGCATTAACAGATTCAATTTTTCCGGGCAATATTTGTTTTAGGGTAGCTTCAATACCGTTTTTTAAGGTAATGGTTGATGAAGGGCAACCATTACAGGCACCTTGTAAAAGTACATTTACTTCTTTTGTTTCAGGAATGTAGGATAAAAATTGGATGTTACCTCCATCACCAGCAACAGCAGGTTTGATATATTCTTCTAAAACAGCAATAATTTCTTTCGAAATATCATCATTTGTTGGCGTATATTTAATTTTATTTTCATCCTGATAGCTATCGGGATTAGAAATAGATTTTTTCTGATAATTTTCACCAATTATTCTTCGGCCGCTTTGCAAATATTCTTTGATAAAATCTCTTAAAGCTGTATTTATTTCCAACCAATCTAAATCGGGTGATTTTTGAATAGAAACATAATTATCGGAAATAAAGATTTCTTTAATAAAAGGAAAATCAAAGAGCTCAAGAGCAAAAGGAATATTTTTGGCATCCTCCTTGCTAGTTAATTCGATATGTTGGTTAGATAATAACTTGTTGGTTACAAATTTTTGAACATTAGGATTGGGTGTGCTTTCGGCATAAACCTCTACGACATTGCTTTCTTTTTTTATATTAAAAACAGATTCGTTTTGAGCCATAAAAACTTCAAAAATCGCTTTGATATCACCTTGAACTTCACTCCATTGTAGTATATCAAACTTTTCAATAGCAATAAAATTTGCTGTGATATATACTTTTTTCACAAAAGGTAAGTGAAATAGTTGTTGCACTAAAGTAGAATTATTTGCATCTTCAATAGACTTATATTCAAAACTGCTTTCGGTTAAAATTTTATCGAAAACAAATTTTACAATTGCTGGGTTATCTGTATTTTCTATAATTATTTTTGACATTTTTCTTAATTTAAATAGATTTACAAAAATACAAAAGAAATAAGTTTTAATTTTGAAAACTTTGTTAAAGATTAGTAGTTAATTATAAATGGAAGAATAATGATAATTAAAGAACTTAATGGAATAAAGCCTCAATTCGGTAAAGACTGTTTTTTTGCCGAAAATTGTGTCATCATTGGAGATGTAAAAACCGGTGATCAATGTAGTTTTTGGTATAATGCTGTAGTAAGAGGAGATGTACATTACATTAGAATAGGAAACAAAGTGAATATTCAAGATGGTGCTGTAATTCATGCTACATATAAAACTTCACCCACAACTATAGGAAATAATGTATCTATTGGTCATAATGCCTTGGTACACGGTTGTACAATTCAAGATAATGTGTTGATAGGTATGGGAGCCATTATTATGGATGGTTGTATTATTGAAAGCAACAGTATAATTGCTGCAGGGGCTGTTGTTACAAAAAACACAATTGTCGATTCGGGGTCTATTTATGCCGGTACACCTGCAAAAAAAATAAAGGACATTAGTGAGGAATTGATTTCTGGGGAAATTGACAGAATTGCCAATAATTATGTTAAATACGCCGGTTGGTATAAAGATTGAAATAGTATGCCAGTTTAAAAAGTAGAAAGTTAAAAGTAGAAAGTTAAAAGTTGAAAACGGAATGTACGTAAAAGATACCAATTACCTGATGCCAATAACCAAATACCAAAAAAATCCAGCATTCGCTGGATTTTTTTTAGTAAATAAAAAAGTATCTTATTGAATACCTAATTTCGTTTTAACAGATGGCAATAGATCTTCACCTTTTTCAAAAACGATCAATCCTTTTCCTGGAGATGAGTCAAAAACATATTGAATACCTTTTTCGGCAGCAACATCTTTGACAGCTTTTTGTGCTTTTTCAACAATCGGTTTTAATAAATCAAAACGCTTTTTTTGAATTTCTTGTTCAGCAGTTTGTCCGTATTTTTGGATTTTTTGTTGTAAGGTTTGAACCTCTAATCTTCTCTCTTCATTTTTAACATCAGTTTGAGTAGGTGCTTCAGTATCATACTTTTTTAATTTAGCCTGTAAAGCTGTTGCCTGGCCATTATACTCATCAGCATAAGTTTGTTGCACTTTTTTTAACTCGGTTTCCATAGCTTTTGTTTCTGGCATTGCCATTAACAATTGCTCGCTATCAATGTGTGCTACTTTTTGCGCTTGTACATTATTAAATGCAGTAAAAAGTACAAATGCCACGAATAAATTTCTAAATAATTTCATTTTTCTAATAATTTGTTAATAATAATTCTTGTTGTTCTACTTCGTTTTTAATCTTTATTTTCTATTTCTTTTTCACGCTGTTTTTTGCGGTCTTCAATTTCTTTTAATTTGGTAGCGCGTTTTTCATCGGCAACTTTTTTTAGTGAATCTCTTTTTCTAACTCTTCCTTCTTGCTGCGCTTTTATTTTAGCTTTTAAAGCTTCTCTTTTAGCATTTCGCTCGTCTATTTTTTTTTGTGCATCTGTTTTTTCTTCATTTTCAGTTACATTGATGTCACTAGTCTCTTTGTTTATTTGTGGTGTAACCTTACTTATTTCCTCTACATTAGTACCTTCTTGCTTTGCAGTGGCAGCTGTTGTACTAACAACTCCTGCTTTTTTTATGCGCGCATTTTTATTGTCCTCTACAGCTTTTCTTTTTCTGCCTTTTACAATACTATTTAAAACCTGCTCACTAATATCAAATTTACTATTGCTATATAATATAATTAAGTCACTAGATTTATCTAGAACAAAATCGTAACGTTTTCTTTTTGCGATTTCCTGAATGGCATTGTACACTTGATCTTGTACAGGTGTTGCCAATTGTTTGCGCAACTGAAATAAATCTCCAGTAGGACCAAAATACGCAATTTGTAATCTTTTCAATTCCTGATTTTTGATATATATATCTTCCTCTCTTTCTGTAATTAATTCTTTAGTTAGTAAAGATTTTTCATTACTAAGGTCGGTTCTTTGCATTTCAACATCATTAGTAAGTACGTCCAATTTTTGTTGCCATTTTTTAACTTTATCATTGAGTCTGGCTTGCGCTTCTACATATTCAGGAACATTTTCTAAAATATAGTTCATATCAATATAAGCAACCCTTTGTCCTTTTTGTGCAAAAGTAACAAAATTTATAAATATCATTAAAACTATTAAAACTCTTTTTACTGTCATCTTATGAGTTCTTTGAAAAAATCATGCCAAATTTTATTATTTGGACAAATATAATCAATTAGCTTAGAATTGTTGCCCTATAATAAAATGTGTTTGCCATCCTGAAATTTCACCAGGAATACCTGGTATTTCATCAAAACCATAACCAAAATCAATACCTAATAAACCAAATGCTGGCATAAATACCCTTAACCCTCCACCCGCAGATCTTTTTAAAATAAACGGGTTGTAATCTTGAAAACCATCCCATGAATTACCTCCTTCAATAAAGGTTAAAGCATAGATTGATGCTGATGGTTTAAGTGTTATTGGGTAACGCAATTCTAAGGTTACCTTATTGTATATAGTACCACCAGTAACTGATGATAGACTTGTATTTGGATAACCTCTTAATGCTATTGTTGTTCTTCCGTCAAACTGACCTTGTTGCATTCCATCACCACCAACATAAAAACGCTCAAAAGGTGGTTCGCCAATATCACGATTATAAGCACCTAAATATCCCAATTCAGCATTCGACATTAAAACCAATTTCTTACCAATTGGGCTGTACCATTTTCCTGTGAATATGGCTTTGTAGTATTCTAACCATTTGTATAACTCTTCATCTTGTAAATCTGTATAATCTTTATCATTGAGAAGTGAATAAGGAGGTGTAAATTTGAAGGCTAGATTGAACTGAGATCCTGATGTAGGAAAAATAGGATTAGGTCCTGCATTATTTCTTCCAAAATTAACCGCAAAATTAAAATTGTTAGAGATACCGTTATCAAAAGCGAAAGATGCAATACGATAGTTCTTCAGTTTAAACCTTTGATAATTTACCGAAGTTGATAAGGTAAAATAATCATCTGGCCATTTTAAACGTTGACTTAATCCAACCGATGCACCAATAATATCTAATAATTGATCTTTATCTACATCTCTTCTAACTGGGTCGAAACCAAATTGGCTTGAATTGTAAACAGAAAAATTAAAGCCTTTTGGTTTTTTTCCCCCCATCCATGGTTCAGTAAACGAAACACTATAAGTTCTGAAAAACCTACTTACTTGTAATCGTAAAGAAACGCTTTGTCCGTCTCCTCTTGGTACGGGTTTGTATTCACTTAAGTTGAATAGGTTTCTAACTGAAAAATTATTGAATGATAAACCTAAGGTTCCCACAAAGGCGCCACCGCCATATCCTCCTTGTAATTCAATTTGACTCGAACCTTGTTCAGATAAACTATATTCTATATCGGCCGTTTTATCTGTCATATTTGGTATTACATCAGGTACAATATTTTCGGCATCAATGTAGCCTAATTGTCCTAATTCTCGAATGGTACGAATAATAGCTTTTTTACTAAATAGATCTCCTGGTCTGGTATGAACTTCACGATAAAGTACATAATCATTTGTTACATCATTTCCTCTAATGGTAACTTTTCTAATATGTGCTGGTTCATCTTCAATAATTCTAATTTCAAGGTCAATGGTGTTGTTTTCAGCACTTGTTTCAACGGCATTGACACGTGAGAATAAGTAACCATTATCTAAATAAGTGTTAGTAATATCCTGCGAGTCTGGTGAGCCATCACCATAAACCCTTTCATTTAGAGCCTTACCGTTATATGTTACATTTTCATCAATTCTTAAAATACTTTGTAATTGTTGATCTGTAAAAACTGTATTTCCTAAAAAAGTGATTTTGCCAAATTTATAACGAGCACCTTCATTTACGGTAATGTCAAGATTGATGGTGTTATCTTCATTCCAGGATATAGAATCTTTAACAACCAACGCATCTCGATATCCCTTTTCTTGATATTTAGTAACTAGTTTAGTTAGGTCTTCGTCATATAGATCTTCTACGTATTTTGATGGAGAAAATATTCTTGTAATACCTTTTTCTTTGGTTTTTTTAAGAAGTTTTTTTAATTTTTTATCGCTTAAAGCTTTGTTGTTGTGAAAAGTAATTTTACTTATTTTTATTTTTTCACCTTTGTCAATTAAAATTAAAGCATCTTGTGTATTGGGTTTTGCAGTGTCTATTTTTGTGGTAATCGTTACTTTAGTCTTTAAAAAACCTTTTTCTCGGTATTTATTTTTAATGAAATTTTTTGTAGTTGTACTAAGATTTTCGGTAAGCATTGATCCTTTTTGAAATTCTATTTCTTTTTGAAGATCTTCTAATTTTGATTTTTTAATCCCTTTGATAGTAACGGTACCAACTTTATCTAATTCGGTAACGCTAATCTCTAAATAAATAGCATCTTCATCTATTTTGGTAACAAAAATTTCAACATTGCTAAAAAGTTTTGAAGTCCATAATTTTTTAATGGAGGAAGAAAGTTTGTCCCCTGGTATTTTTAATATTTGACCATTGTTTAAACCAGAAAAAATTAAAATAGATTGTTCAGAAATAGTTTGGTTACCTATTACTGTAATACCTCCCAAGGTATATTTTTTATTTTTTTGTAAATTAATAGGTCCTCTATCAACTTTTTTAATAGTGTCGGTAATTTGACTATTAGGTACAATAGTATCTTTTACGATTTCGTTTTCTGGAGTATTTTCTTGCGCATTCGCAGTAAATATTGTTAAGATAAAAAATAGGGGTAATAAATTTGATCCTATCTTATTTATTATTATTTTCAATTTGTTCACTTGTTTTTCCAAATCGTCGTTCTCTACTTTGATAATTTAATATTGCTTCGTAAAATTCTTCCTTATTAAAATCGGGCCAAAATACATCTGTAAAATACAATTCTGCATAAGCAATTTGCCATAATAAAAAATTGCTGATACGTTTTTCACCGCTCGTACGAATTAAAAAATCAACATCCGGCAAATTAAATGTATATAAATGACTATTTATAGTATTTTCATCTATTTCTTCAATTTTGAATTCATTATTAACAATTTTTTTAGAAATAGACCTTACGGCACTAACAATTTCTTCTCTTGCACCGTAATTAAGTGCTAAGTTTAATGTAATTTTAGTATTGTTCTTTGTACTTTCTATAGATTCGCTTAACTCTTTTTGAGCTTTTTTTGGTAACATATTGATGTTCCCGATAGTTTGTAACTTTACATTATTTTTTTGAAAAGTAGGTAATTCTTTTTTTAATGAACTAACCAATAGATTCATCAAGGTGTCTATTTCATATTTTGGTCTGTTCCAATTTTCAGTAGAAAAAGCAAAAAGTGTTAAGGTTTTTATACCTAATTCAGTGGCAGCTTCAAGAGCTTGTCTCACCGCTTCAACTCCTTTTCTATGGCCTAAAACTCTTTTGAAACCTTGTTTTTTTGCCCATCGACCATTACCATCCATAATAATGGCAACATGTTTTGGTAAATAATTACTATTTATTTTTGATTTCAAACTCATCCGCTATCTTCATTAAAATTTTCCAGTGTAACAACCTCCGCGTCCAAAGGCATAAACTAAAGTAATTCCAGTAAATACGTACCAATCATTATTGTTAGGATTGATTTGAATATTTTCACCTGGAGGTGGGTTTCCATCCTCATCTAATTCCTGAAAAGGATATCCATCTATGTCGTCTCTAAAAGTATATCTAAAAGATGTTTCAAACGCAATTCCTACATTGGGTGCTAACTTCATTTTATACCCAAGTCCAAATGGAATGGAATAAGAGAAAATACTACCGTTACCACCATCTTTGTTATTGATATCCATTTTAGCAACAGAAGCTCCAATAATGATATATGGTGTTTGGGTATAGCCAATTTTTGATAAACTGTATTTGAAAAAATGATATTCAATACCAGCTGCAAGTTCATGTAAAGTATTTGTAAAACTTAAACTTGGATCGCGATATTTTCTAAAAGAATTTTTTGATTGACTGTCGTCACCAGTTAATTTAGAATAGGTGTAAGTAGCTCTAATTGAATAATGTGGATGCATATTCCATTTGTAAATTCCACCAACAGCATAACTGTTTGGATATATATAACTTGTTCTACCAATATCCCCGATATAATTGCTGCCACCTAAAAAAACTCCGGTCTCATTTATTTGGGCAAAAGCATAAGTAGAACTCAATAAAAATAAATATGTTATTAATTGTTTTGGCATCATAAAAAATGGTTCGCAAATATAAATAATAATAGTTTGTTTTACCTATATCATCTCTCTAAATACCTTTAACTGATTTTTATCAAAAATATTATGTAAAAGTTGTTTCATTAATGGATTGAAAAACCGTTTATTACAAGTTTTAAGTTACATTATGGGTACAGTTCTTTTGTTGCAGAAAGTTATTATTAACATCCTTTTTGTTAGGTAATTATGTTAATTTCTTTTGTCTTCTCCCCAAAATAATTTTTCTCGCAGCGTTTTTATAAAAGTCTGGTCAATTATTTGCACCGTTTTTATTGTGAAATCACATTTTTGAATATAAATTTTTGAAGTATTGCTAATGGTTGTTATTCTCGAATCTAATGTAAGTAAGACTTCTTTGCCCCGACTTTCAATTTTTAATTCAATATTTGTCTTATCAGGTATCACCAAAGGTCTAACACTTAAACTGTGTGGTGCGATGGGTGTTAAAACAATATTTTTTGATTGGGGAGATATGATGGGGCCATTACAACTTAATGAATACCCTGTAGATCCAGTAGGGGTTGCAATAATTAAACCATCGCTCCAATAAGTGGTTAAATATTCATCATCTAATAAAGTTTCAACAGTTATCATTGAAGCTGTATTTTTTCTACTTATCGCAACTTCATTTAAAGCGAAATTTAATTCTTCGATATCTTGATTATCTTCATTTGTTTTAACACAAAGTAAAGTTCGCTCAATTAAAGTATATTTTTTTTGAAGTACCCTTTGTACAGCTTGTTCGATGTTTTCTTTTTGCACCGTTGCTAAAAACCCTAATCTACCTGTATTAATTCCAATAATTGGGATATTCAAATCACGTATAAAAGTTACCGATCGTAAAAAGGTTCCATCTCCGCCAACGCTAAAAAATAATTCGATAGACTGGTCCAAATCGTGATAATTGGCAAAGGTTTTGTATTTTATTTTAGGATTGGTCTCTTTAAAAAAACTATATATTTTTTCTTCAATTATAATTTCAACATGATTTTTAACCAATATGTCAATTAAAATTTTAACATATTTGATAGTTAATTCATTTTGTGATTGTCCGTAAACCCCAATTTTCATATAAATAATGTGCTTAAATGTTTAGGTACTTTTGAAGATAATTTGATCGGTTATTTAATTCTTCCAAATATTTATCTTTTTCAAATTCATTTAATATTTGATAATTGTATCGTCTAAATGAATTTAGAGTATTGTTGATATCGTGTAAACTTAATTTCAATGTGATTTGTGCTACATCATTTTCAATTTTTGAAACAAATGCACCTAATAAAGTAGCGTTATTTGATTCTACTATTTGCGTTATTTGGCTAAAGGAATAATCGCTTACTTCCTTAGATATTACTAGTATAACTCCTTCTTCATGTAAAAACGGCGTACATTTAAAAATATTTAAAAAATCGTCTAATTCGTAGTAGCCAACATATTTTTTAGAACCGTTTAATACAGGTAATAAATTACAATTATAGGTTGCAAAATATTGTAAAACTTCAAACCAATTCATGTTATTGGTTGCATAAAATGGCTGGATTAAGGGTTTTATTTCATCCAAAAATTCATCCGAATAATCGGTAAATTCAATATCTTGTTTGGCTATGTTGC
>JAKITQ010000070.1 GCA_021647985.1 Flavobacteriaceae bacterium
ATTTTACTTTTTATTCTGTTCATTTAATATAGTATTGAGTATTGAGTATTGAGTATTTAGAATTCATCTCAATTCTAATTTCTCATATCTCACTACTATTTAAGGTTAAAATAATCAATATAAGTGTTCAAATCCTTATCTCCCCTGCCTGATAAATTCACAACAACAATATCTTCCTTACTAAATTTTATTTTACTTAAAACAGCCAAGGCATGAGAAGTTTCTATGGCGGGAATTATTCCTTCCAATTTACATAATTCTAAACCTGCTTGCATTGCTTCATCATCGGTAGCATTTAAAAATTCTGCTCTACCAGTTTTGAATAAATGTGCATGTTGCGGACCAATACCCGGATAATCCAAACCTGCAGAAATGGAATATGGTTCAATAATCTGACCGTCATTTGTTTGCATCAACAAAGTTTTACTGCCGTGAATAACACCTTCTTTTCCTAAAATACTCGTCGCAGCTGATTGCCCAGTATCAACACCTTTTCCAGCTGCTTCAACAGCAACTAATTTAACATTTTTATTATCTAAATAATGATAAAATGCACCCGATGCATTACTTCCTCCACCAACACAAGCAATAATATAATTCGGGTTTTCAGTACCTTCATGCTCTTTTAACTGCCACTTCATTTCTTCTGAAATAACCGATTGAAACCTAGCAACCATATCAGGGTATGGATGAAAACCAACAACCGAACCTATAATATAATAAGTGTCTACCGGATTATTGATCCAAGCTCTAATTGCCTCATTTGTAGCATCTTTTAAAGTTTTACTACCCGATAAAGCAGGTACAACCTTAGCGCCTAACATTTTCATTCGAGCTACATTTGGCGCTTGGCGAGCGATATCAATTTCACCCATATACACCGTACAATCCATACCAATCAAAGCGCAAACTGTTGCTGTTGCCACACCGTGTTGGCCTGCTCCGGTTTCAGCAATAATTCTTTTTTTACCCAAGCGTTTAGCCATCAAAATCTGACCAATCGTATTATTAATTTTATGGGCTCCAGTATGGTTAAGATCTTCGCGTTTTAAATAAATTTTGGTTTGATATTTTTTAGATAAACGCTTTGCAAAATACAGTGGTGAAGGTCTGCCAACATAGTCTTTCAATAAAGAATGGAACTCTTTTTTAAAAGATGTCTCATGCATTATTTTTAAATAATTTTTTTGTAATTCTTCAACATTTGGATATAACATTTCAGGCACGAACGATCCTCCAAATTCTCCATAATACCCTTTACTATCTGCGTGATAAGCTATTTTCATTTTATCATTATTCATACACCTTTTTCAAGGCTTTGTTTAAATTTTTTTAATTTCTTGACATCTTTTAATCCGGGTTCTATTTCAAACTTACTATTCACATCAATGGCATAACAATATTTAGATGCTTTTGTATTAAAAAACTCTTTGAGTTCGTTAAATTCCTCTAAACCAATACCTCCACTTAAAAAATATGGTTTTTTTGAAGTGTAATTCTTTAACAATTTCCAATTAAAAACGATGCCGTTACCTCCTTTGTTTTTTCCTTTGGTATCAAATAAAAAATAATTGCAAACATCTTGATACTCTTGCAAAACATCAAAATCAAATTTCTCTCCAACCGAAAAAACCTTAATTATTTCAATCAGGTTATTTAAGAGTTCCTTACAAAATTGTGGACTTTCATCACCGTGTAATTGTATGGCTTTTAAATCGTATTGTTTTACTTTTTCAAGGATAAACTCTTTGGACGCATTTACAAATACGCCTGTTCTTTTTGTATGATCAGAAATATTCGGAATCGCACCTTCAAAATTTCTTTTCGATTTCTTATAAAAAATAAAACCCAAATAATCTGGTTGCATCGCTGCAACATCCATTATGTTTTCCGGGTATTTCATACCACAAATCTTGAATTTCATTTTTACTTATTTTATTTAATTAAATACTTAAAAGGTTAATAAAACCTTGCAGAAATTTTTTTATAATTGTTTTAAAAAATTGATGGCTGATTTCCCTGGATCATCAGTTTTCATAAAGCTTTCACCTATTAAAAACCCTTCAAATCCATATTGTTTTAAATCATTTATTGCCTCGACACTACCAATACCACTTTCTGAAATTTTAACTTTATCTGACGGAATTAATTTTGAAAGCTCTTTACTTGTATCCAATGAAACCTCAAAGGTTTTTAAATTTCTATTATTTACCCCAATCATATCCACAAAACTAAGGTCAGATTTTTTTAGTTCTTCTTTATTGTGAATTTCTAACAACACTTCTAAATGCAATTGATGGGCTAGTTTTGAAAATTCAATAATTTCTTTGTTTGTTAGTATAGCAGCAATCAACAAGATCGCATCGGCACCATAAGCTTTGGCCTCATAAATTTGATATAAGTCTATTATAAACTCCTTACGTAAAATAGAAATTTCTACTGTTGCTCTCGCTTGTATTAGATCATCTAAACCTCCACCAAAATATTTGGTGTCTCCTAAAACCGAAATTCCAGATACACCCGCTTTTTCATAACCTTTAACCACATCAATTATACTACTGCTATGATTGATTACCTGTTTAGAAGGAGAACGACGTTTGAATTCGGCAATAATTCCACTACCTATTTTTATACTTTTAGAAAGTGAAATTACCTTGCGAGAGTACAATGGTGTTTGCTGTAAAAAATCAATCGTAATTATTTTCTTTTTGGCTAAAACCTCATGTCGCTTATCAATTACTATTTTATCTAAAATATTCATTTTATTTGTCATCTTGAATTTATTTCAAGGTCTTATTAAATTATTTTAATTCTTTGATGAGATTCCGAAACAAGTTCGGAATGACGCTATGCGTCACTTAATTCAACTAATTTTTTAAATCCGTTTAAGGCTCTTTTACTTTCTAAAG
Organism: Flavobacteriaceae bacterium; assembly: GCA_021647985.1. Classification (GTDB taxonomy): domain Bacteria; phylum Bacteroidota; class Bacteroidia; order Flavobacteriales; family Flavobacteriaceae; genus Lutimonas. The sequence goes on from JAKITQ010000070.1 coordinate 2,910, forward strand.
ATTCTATTGCTTTTACAAATCCTTCTTTATGACTTATCTTTTCCACTACCGAAATTGCCAAACCAGCATTGGCACAAACCACATTTTTTTGTGCCTCGGTACCATTCCCATTTAGAATATTCATAAAAATATTAGCACTGTCTTTAATTGTTAAACCTCCATAAATATCATCTTGTTTAATTATTGCAATTCCCAATTCCGATGGGTTAAACATTTTTTCTTCCTTATTGGTAATCATTTTGGTATTGTTGGTTAGTGATATTTCATCATAACCCGACAAATCATGTAAAATTGCATAGTTTTTATCTGTATTTTGATATAAATAACCATACATTCTTGCCAGTTCTAAATTAAAAACACCCACCATTTGATTTTTGGGAAATGAAGGATTTACCATAGGGCCTAACATATTAAAAAATGTTTTTACCCCTAATTCTCTACGAATTGGCGCTACATGCTTCATTGCCGGATGAAATAATGGTGCATGCAAAACTGCAATTCCTGCCTTTTCAATAGATCTTTCAATTTTTCCATGATCATTGGTGAAATTGACTCCTAAAAATTCCAAGACATTGGAAGAGCCACAATTTGAAGAAACACCGTAATTTCCATGCTTTGCCACTTTTACACCAGCACCAGCAGTTACAACAGAAGCCAAAGTAGAAATATTAAAAGTGTCTTTACCATCACCACCAGTTCCGCATAAATCAACAGTATTATAAGCTGACAAATCTATGTGCAAGCAAAGATCAAGAAGCGCCTCTCTAAAACCATCGAGCTCATCTACCGAAATACTTCGCATCATATAAACCGTTAAAAATGAAGCTATTTGACTCGTATTATAGTCGCCTTTAGAAATATTCACCAAAACATTTTTTGCTTCTTCTTTGGTAATTTTTTCCTGATTAATTAGTCTGTTTAAAATTTCTTTCATTTAATTATTTAATGTAATCATTATTCGTTAATCGTCTATTGGCCAACTATTCTCACCATCTATTATTCTCAATTTTCAACCCAGTTTTTTAAAATTTGCTTTCCATGTGGAGTTAAAATCGACTCCGGGTGATATTGTACTGCTCTTACATCAAAATCTTTGTGTTTTAACGACATTATTTCGCCGTTTTCATCTACAGAAGTTGCAATAAGGTCATTTGGTAAATTTTTTGAAACTACCCAAGAATGATATCTTCCTACCTCTAATTTATTGGGTAAGCCATTGTACAGTTTTTCATCTGGATTGGTAAGTTTTATTTCAGTAGAAACGCCGTGATATACTTGGTCTAAATTTTCAATAGAACCACCAAATACTTCCGCAATAGCTTGCTGACCTAAACAAATGCCCAAAATACTTTTAGAAGGTCCATATTGCTTAATGATTGGTTTTAATAAACCAGCTTCATCAGGAACACCAGGTCCTGGAGAAAGCAATATTTTTTCAAAATCATTTACCTCATCCAATGTAAGTTTATCATTTCTTTTTACGGTTACATCACAATCTAGATCTTGTAAATAATGTACCAGATTATACGTAAATGAATCGTAATTATCGATAACTAATATTTTTTTCATCAGTAAAAATTTATTTTTTTTAATATCTCACCTTCTTTTGAGGAAGATAAAGTTTAAATATTTTCAGCCAATTCTAAGGCTGTTTTCAATGCTCTTAATTTATGATACACTTCCTGCATTTCACTTTCTGCAGAAGATTTTGCCACAATTCCGGCTCCAGCCTGATAAAACAATCTATGGTTTTTACTTAAAAAAGACCGAATTATAATGGCGTGATTAAAATTTCCTTTAAAATCCATGAATCCAATAGCACCACCATAAAAAGTTCTATTCGTATTCTCGTATTTCTCTATCAGTTGCATGGCTTTGTGTTTTGGTGCCCCCGATAAAGTTCCGGCAGGAAAAGTATCGGCAACTACCTGATAGGTAATGGTATTTTTATATTTTTCGCCAATTACTTTAGAAACCAAATGAATTACATGAGAAAAAAACTGTATTTCTTTATACGTCTCCACTTTTACATTACTTCCGTTTCTGCTTAGATCATTTCTAGCCAGATCAACCAACATCACATGCTCCGCATTTTCTTTTTCATCCTTAGCCAAAAGCTTAGCCGCTTCTAAATCTACTTCATCATTACCGGTTCTTTTAAAAGTTCCTGCTATTGGGTGAATTTCTGCTTTACCATTATTAACTACCAATTGCGCTTCAGGTGAAGAACCAAATATTTTAAAGTTTCCATAATCGAAATAAAACAAATATGGAGATGGGTTTATTGAACGCAAGGCTCTGTACACATTAAACTCATCACCTTTAAACCCTTGTGAAAATCTTCTTGATAAAACTAGTTGAAAAACATCACCTCTATAGCAATGCTTTTTTGCTAGTTCAACATATTCTATAAATTCATCATCACTTAAATTGGATGCTTCATCATCCTCATTTTGAAAAGTATAAGAAGCAAAATTTTTGTTTTCAATAAGTTGATGAATTTCATCAATATTGCTCTCGCTATTGTAATTATGAGAAAAAATAAAAGCTTCATTTTTAAAATGATTGATAGCAATTATATTTTGATAAACGGCATAATAAATATCCGGAATTTCTAAATCATTTGCTTTTTTTGCAATTTGAACATCTTCAAAATACTGTACCGCATCATATGCAATATACCCAAATAAGCCGTTATTTATAAATTTAAAATTTTGCTCTTCTGTATCAAATTTCCGGCTAAAATTATGTACAAATTCTGGCACATTCACACTTTCACCAATCGCCGTAGTTACGCTTTTACCATCAGGAAAATTTTCAATAATTTTATTATTACCAATACTTATATTGGCAATAGGGTTACAACAGATATAAGAAAAACTGTTTTCATTACCATGATAATCAGAGCTTTCCAACAAAATACTGTTGGGGTATTTATCTCTTATTTTTAAATAAATACTAACCGGTGTAATGGTATCGGCCAATATTTTTTTAAAATGTGTTTTTATTTTATATTTCATTTTATTTCAATTAATGCTATAAAAAAAGCTTGTCGTGAAGACAAGCCTTTTGATATTATAATATACAAGGTACTACTTCACAAGTTTATTTTTTGTAAAGACCACCACCAAGTATGTAATTTTTTTGTTTTCATTTTTCTATGAGCAAATTTATAAACTTTTTTTTATAATCAAAACATAATTGAATAAATTATAATGATTTTAATAATTATTTAAAATATTTTTAATTAAATGATCATTTTCTTAAGGTACCAATTGTACTTCTCTCCATTCAGTACCATTATGGAAATACAAATTACCATCTGTGCCAACATATAAATCTCCCATTGCTCCTGTTGGTGCAGCGGCTAGTGGCTCTAAACGCATTACACCACTTATGTGTACTTTTTGCAAGGGAGCTTCAATACCAAAACCTACGTTGCCATTAAAATAGGAATCACCAACATTTGGAGAATACAAAGCAAAATTATTACCTGTTATATTAGTAAATGGTGTATCAATGTAAAAGGCATAGGCTGTACCTGCCACAGATCCTGTACTAGCACCACCTATCCATAAACCATAAGCATCACCTGTAACAGCACCTGTATTTTCCATATACATAGAACTTAGTGTTACTTCACCCATATTTGCGCCTGCTCGGTTATAAACATTAATACTGTGCCCAGTTGCACTAGTCATAGTGCCTGCATCATTATAAGTATCAGAAACCAAACCAGAGCCCCAACCAACATTACCATTGTTTAACAATTCAGACCATGAACCAACTGCTGTATTGATAGTACCGGCAGTATTTAAATTCTCTACGACACCTTGGGTACCAATAGCAAAATCTATCGTTGCAGTACTTCTATTTTGTGAAAATGCAGCTAAACCATAGGTAGTTGTTGCTGTTCCCGTTCCTTCATAAGCCGCATTAAAACGCACAGCTGCATGAGACCCATCTGTATCTTTTATACTCTCAACAAATAGTTTATGACCTGTTGAAAATGTTTTAAGTCCTATTCCCACTCTATCTTGATAATAAGCTATATCTGGTGCAGCACCATCTACAAATTTACCTCCACCTGGTAAGGCTTCAATCCATGCTGAGGCAACATAAGACCAATAGGTATTTGTATCGGTATCAAATACCATTAAACTGTTGGCAGGATTAACAATTGCTTCTCTCTGCACTGTTGTCATCCTTGGCATTAAAAATCCTTTATCCGTAGCACTTATATCCAATGCTGCTGATGGATCTGGAGTAGTGGTTCCAATACCTACTTGTGCAAACCCCACAAAGGAGGCGAAAAATATTAAGCTAAGTAATTGTAATTTCATAGTTGTTTTTTTAAGCGATTATTCTATAATTATTTTTTTAATACCTTGTTTTCCTTCAAAATCAAATTTGATAAAATACAAACCTGATTTCAAATCTGGTTTGGGAATACTACCAATTCTTCCAAAAGTGCTTATTTGATTGTAAGATCCTAATTTTCTACCAGTAATATCATATAGTATGATATTTAAATTTTGCATATCATTTTCCACTTGGAATCTAATATTACTTTCGAAATTTTTAATCGGATTTGATAAAATTTGAATTCCGTTGGTTAAAAACAATTCGTTAATAGATAACACCACTTGATGATCAATACCAAATGTGAATTCAGTAAAATTATTTAGGTTAAGTTCATCATTTATATCACTGGTTACATTTCCGTTTAAAAGATCTCCAGTAACAGTATTTGTTTGGGTAGCATTTACCAAACTCCAGGTTCCATTATCTAAACCCACCACAGCCACAGCATTTAAACTTCCGCCGTTATTATTAACTAGGTCCGTAATATTACTATTGTCATTCCATGGTAAGGTGATGATGGCATTTCCGGTAAGTTTCCAATATTCTACATCGGTTACAGCATCAACATCAACACCATTGGCACCGGCTGTAGGGCTGCTATTTATATACGAAGCAACAACATCAGAAGTATGTGTTGCAACTACAGGAGCATAAACACCGTTATTTCCAACAGGAATTTTTGTATCACCGCTTCCTTTTGCAGTAATTTCACCATCAACATATTCTGAATTTGAGCCCCAATCATTTCCTGCTTCAACAGTGAAATTTCCCATTGGGTCTTTGCTTACAACCGTGTTACTTGTAGTGAAATTTGTATTCGCCTTTAAATAAAATTCAGCACCCGAACCAACAAAGAGTTCTTGGGCACTTAACTTTTCAAAGGATATAAAAACAAACAACAAGAAAATACTAATTTTAAACAAATAAAATTTTGAGTAGTTTTTCATCATATTCAATATTTTGGTTCAAATATAGTGAAAATAACAAATTTTAACGCTGTTTTTTATAGAATATTCTTACTGATATGATACAAAAAACGATTATTCCTGAAAAAATATTTGCAATTTTTAAAGCAAAGCTATCTATTAAAAACCCATATATAAGCCAAAATATAATTCCTGCAAATAAAACCAAAAACATAACCAGAGAAACACCTTCTACGTTTTTGGTTTTGATGGTTTTATACAATTGAGGAATAAAACCCGATGTAGTTAATATCGCAGCAATTACCCCTATAATTTCAATATCAAATCTATCCACTAGCCAACAATATTTACAATTTTACCTGGTATAACAATAACTTTTTTAGGCGTACGTCCAGCCAATTGTTGCTGTGTTTTTTCATGAGTCATTACTGCCTTCTCAATTTCTTCTTTATTCAAATCTAAAGACAAGTCCATGGTAAAACGCATTTTACCATTAAAAGAAATTGGGTAAGTTTTTGTGCTTTCTATCAAATATTTGGCGTCAAAAATAGGAAAATCAACTGTTGCAATAGATTCGTTATAACCAAGTTGATTCCATAATTCTTCTGCAATATGTGGCGCATAAGGTGAAATTAAAACTGCCAAAGGTTCTAATATCTCTCTTTTATTACATTTTAAAGCAGTTAATTCATTCACTGCTATCATAAACGAACTTACCGAAGTATTGAATGAAAAATCAGCAATGTCTTCATCCACCTTTTTAATTGTTTTATGAAGTGTTTTTAATTCTTCTTTTGTTGCCTTATCATCATTTACAGTAAATTTATCATTTACAATATAAAGTTTCCAAAGTTTTTTCATAAAACTATTTACGCCTGTGATACCCGCTGTATTCCAAGGTTTTGCCTGTACTAAAGGTCCTAAAAACATTTCGTACAAACGCAAAGTATCGGCACCATATTGCTCACAAATATCATCGGGGTTTACAACATTGTATTTGGATTTTGACATTTTTTCAACTTCTTCTCTAGCTGTGAAATCATGTGAAAGTTCATTATTCCCAATTTTATACACTCCATTAACCCATAGCCCTCCATCTGTATGAAATATTGAATTTTTATATTCTAAAAAATTAATATCCTTAATAAGATTTTTAACATCAACTTTCCCGTTTATAAAATATTTAATTGGCACTCTAACCTCCGTATATTCTCCTTCTTTTATTTTTTTTGAAACATCAATAATTCCTTCTTTTCCAAATTTCTCATATATATCTCTACTATAGAACTGATAAGCAGGGTCTTTTAATGCTAAATTTTCCTCAGAATGATTTTCACTATAAAAGATTTGGTTAGTTTTAATTGTGGATCTTAATACAAAAACACTAGTTCCTAAAATCATACCTTGGTTGATCAACTTTTTAGCGTACTCATCTACAGGTACCAAACTCTTATCAAATAAGAATTTTTGCCAAAAACGAGAATATAATAAATGACCTGTTGCATGCTCACTACCCCCTATATATAAATCTACATCTTGCCAATAGTCTAAGGCTTCTTTACCGGCAAATGCTTCAGTATTATTCGCATCCATATAGCGATTAAAATACCACGAACTACCTGCCCAACCCGGCATGGTATTCAATTCTAAAGGCCACACTGTGGCATTATTTAATTTATTGTTGTTAACAATACTATTTGTTTTAGTACACCAAGCCCAAGTTGTAGCATTGCCTAATGGTGGTTTGCCATCTTTGGTAGGTAAATATTTTTCAACTTCGGGTAAACGAATTGGCAAAAATTTGGCATCAATCATTTGCGGCATACCATCTTTATAATAAACCGGAAATGGCTCACCCCAATATCTTTGACGAGAAAAAACAGCATCGCGTAAACGATAATTTATCTTGCCTTTGCCAATACCTTTTTCTTCCAATTCAAAAATTATTCTTTTTATAGCCTTTTTTGCAGGCATTCCTGATATAAAATCAGAATTCGCAATTACAGCCGTTTTATCTTCACAAGCCTGTTCACTAATATCTATGTCTTGAAAGATATTCGGTATTTCAATACCAAAATGTTTGGCAAAATCGTAATCGCGTTGATCTCCACAAGGCACTGCCATCACAGCTCCTGTACCATAACTTGCTAAAACATAATCACCAATCCAAATTGGTATTTTTTTCCCGTTAAACGGATGTATGGCGTAAGCACCAGTAAATACACCTGAAATGGTTTTTACATCTGCCATTCTATCTCTTTCACTCCGTTTTGCTGTTGCCTCGATATAATTATCCACCTCTTTTTTACGGTCATCGGTTACAATTTTTGCAACCAATTCATGTTCTGGAGCCAAGGTCATAAATGAGACTCCAAAAATAGTATCAGGGCGTGTTGTAAAAACATCAATTTTATAAGAGTCTATTTTTGTCTTTTTATCTTTCGATATTTTATTTGATGCTATCTTTTTTGGAAATTGCATTGTATTCTCAATCTTAACAACTACCGCATCTAAATTTTTTAAAACTTCCTTTTCATTAAGATAAACTACATTAAAGCCTTCTGCCTCAAAAAAGGAAATTCTTTCTTTCTCATCAACTTTACCTGTAAACTCAATAATTATCTTTTTAGAAACACAAACAAAATCTGTTATAAATGCACCTAAAGTATATTTATGTCTAAATTTAGACGCTCCTTTTTTTATTTTCAATTTTCCCCAAAGTAAAGCTTCTGCTTTGCTGAGGTTTAATCGTAATTTTTTAAGCGCTTCAATTTCTTTATAAGATAGTTTCACAACTTCTTTCTTAAAAGTCGACATAACCTCAAAAGTTACCATGGCACCTTGTGAACGACCAATCCAGTTGGTTTGTGAATCTTTTAATGGTTGTGGCCAATCAATTTTTTCTAAACCATCTAACAATCGTTGTGCATAGGCTGTAATTCGCATAGACCATTGTTTCATTTTTTTACGAACAACAGGAAAACCTCCACGTTCAGAAACACCATTTACAATCTCATCATTTGCTAAAACAGTTCCCAACTGCGGACACCAGTTTACCTCTGTTTCCGATAAAAATGTCAATCTGTATTTGGCTAGAATTTCTTGTTTTTGTTTATCCGAATAAGAGTTCCATGCTTTTGCAGTAAATAGTTCAAGATTTTCATCCGCGGCAGCGTTTACATTTTTATTACCATCTTTATTGAAGGTTTCGATTAAATTAGAAATAGATATAGCTTTATCCTCATCATTACAATAATACGATTCAAATAGTTGAATAAAGATCCATTGTGTCCATTTATAATATTCTGGGCTAGACGTTCGTACTTCTCTACTCCAATCAAACGAAAAACCAATTTGATCTAATTGGCGGCGATAAGTTTTGATATTTTCCTCAGTGGTTTTTGCTGGGTGTTGACCCGTTTGAATGGCATATTGTTCGGCTGGTAAGCCAAAAGAATCATATCCTTGCGGGTGTAAAACATTAAAACCTTTATGCCTTTTATATCGGGCATAAATATCTGAAGCGATATAGCCTAGGGGGTGACCAACATGCAAACCTGCACCACTTGGGTAAGGAAACATATCTAAAACATAAAACTTAGGTTTATGGCTTTTGTTATGTGCTTTAAAAGTCTGATTATCACTCCAATACTTTTGCCATTTCGCTTCTATTTCGTTGAAATTATATTTCATTGCTTGCCCTTTAATATTTTATAAATTTTAAAGCGGCAAAGTTACGCTTAAAGTAGTAAAGGACAAAGTACATTATTTAACAAATTAGCCATCCCCGAAAACTTCATCAACACCGCTGTGAATTGTTGATTTTATTGATATTTCAGGGTAATTTAAACTTGGAAAACTGTTTAAAAAGTTGTATTTTGTAATTGATTAAAAAAAGCAAAATTCACCTTAAAAACAGTTCGATGAGCAAGATACTAACAAAAAAGATACAAACTCAATTGAATGACTATTTTTCTTTTAATACAGAAATGACCAGACCAGAAACTC
>JAKITQ010000017.1 GCA_021647985.1 Flavobacteriaceae bacterium
ATGATGATTTGACGGCTTGTTGAACTGGAAATAACTCGACCATAGGAGAGTTATTCTATTTCAATAATGCCACATTTTAAAAACAAAAATTAACTCGTATATTTGAGTAATGTTTAACTAAAAATTAATAACGCTTTGTTGCGTTAGAACCTTGATTCCAAGCTCTAAAATTTGACAACAATGAAAAAATTACTTTTACTCTTCAACATCCTTATATTTTCTACCTGTCTAACATTTGCTCAGCAGACGGAATCTTATGATTATTCAAGGTCAAATAGGGAAATGATTCAATACGGTGTTCAGGCCGTTCTCTGTTGTAATGCGCTTTTCACCTCTAACAGGAGCCTTGAACAGGCTTATGATCAAGAACTTAAATATCTTAAACAACCTATTGGTAGTGCCCAGGGTGGAGACTATACGATAGATTTGAATAAAAAAACTGTCACCATCGGCACCACTGAAAGGGCCCCAGTAATGCGCGCAGTATTCAGAGAAGGAATAGGCTGTATTATTATGGCACCAGATCAAAATTTTGAGAAAATAGATGATCTTCCAATACAAAGTCTTCCTCCTCTTTCAGGGGATCCTACTACCATACCGTGGCCTGAAGGTGATTTGATAAAAAAGCAAAAACCACCAAAATATATCGATGTAGCTCTATTGGCTGCGGCATCAACATGGTCTTTTGAAAGGAAATCTCCAGAGCAAGTCACTCTTAGTTTGATCGTAGTTCATAAAGGCCAGATCATACATGAAAGATATGCTGAAGGGATTGATATGTATACAAAAACTCGGACATGGTCTACAGCTAAGAGTATTGCTGTGACCTTAATAGGAATGTTAGTAGATCAGGGTAAAATGGATCTAGATGCCCCACTTGGGATAGAATGGCTCCCAAAGGAGAAAACTTCTGAAAATGATCCTCGTGCTGATATTACATTAAGAAATGTACTCAATATGTCTAGTGGGCTTTATACAGTAGATAGCAGGAGGATGGAATATGCCACTGGGTCTGGGTTATCCTATTGGGCAGGGGCTAGCTCTGTAAACGGAGCAAGAAACAGGGGGCTAATCAGAAGACCAGGGACCTATTGGGACTATGAGAACTATGATACACTTCTTGGAGTGCTAGCGATGAAAAATGCCCTTGGTGATGATAAAACCTATTTGGAATTTCCTAGGACAGCTCTGTTTGACAAAATTAGGAATGAGAAATACTTTTGTCAGCACTGACAGATTTGAAGATTTTATTTTTAGCAGCCAAGTCTACACCAATGCACGTGACCTTGCCCGATTTGGCTTGCTTTACGAGCAAAACGGTGTTTGGAATGACGAAAGGCTACTATCCGAGAAATGGATCGACTTTGTAAGAACACCTGCACCAGCCACTGCACAGCGCGGCAATTTTTATGGAGGACAATGGTGGCTCGTTCCAGAGGATCGTAATGATATACCAAAAGACGCCTATGCTACAGCTGGAAACCGGGGACAATATGTCATTGTGGTTCCTTCGTATGATCTGGTCATCGTTAGAAGGGGTCTTGATTATGGCAAGCAAGGGTTCAATAAGTGGGACTTGACAAGGGAAGTATTGAAAGCGTTCCCTGTTGGTTATAAAGCAGCAGATGACTAAAGAGGACAGAGCATTTTGAGATAATCAAGAGTATGCAATCTCTAAAAGTGCGAATACCTCTTAAAATGAAACGGAATAAAAATAACTTAGGTATTCTCAAAGTAAGTGATGCGCTTGAGATAATTGATAAGATTATTAACCTGGCAAAAATGAAAAACCGCTAACAATAGATAAAATTCATTAAAACGCATTTTATCAAGAACGTTGTGTTTCGTGCAGAACAATGGATTGTACAGAAAGCAATACTTTCATAAAAACTATTTAAAATAAATTATGAACTTAAGAATAACAATAGTTTTTACACTTACATTATTAATGTCTAGTGTTTTCGCTCAAGAAAAAAATAATTACAAAACAGAGACTTCAATTCATTATTACGACACAGATATAATGAAGGGTGATGAGTATATACAGCAGATGTGTGTAGTTGACTTTTATTATCCAACAGATATTGAGAATTTCCCAACAATAGTTTGGTTTCATGGAGGTGGTTTAACTGGTGGAAAGCGTGAAATACCAGAATATCTTAAAAATAAAGGCGTTGCAGTTGTTGGTGTTGAGTATAGGTTGTCACCAAATGTAAAAAGTTCAGAGTGCATTAAGGATGCAGCAGCAACAGCTTGGGCATTTAAAAATATTGAAAAATATGGTGGTAATCCTTCTCTAATATTTGTATCAGGAATGTCAGCAGGTGGATACCTCACTTATATGGTAGGGTTAAATAAAAAATATTTGACAGCTCATAATATTGATGCAAATAAAATTGCTGGATTAATTCCATTTTCTGGACATGCTATAACACATTTTACTGTTCGTAAAGAAAGAGGGATTCCAGGAGAACAGCCAATTATTGATAAGATGGCCCCATTGTTTTATGTAAGAGCAGATGCACCACCACTATTAATTCTTACAGGAGATAGAGAACTTGAGATGTTGGGCAGATATGAGGAGAATGCATATATGATGCGAATGATGAAGATTGCTGGACATAAACGTGTTCGAATTTATGAATTAGATGGCTACAATCACGGACAAATGATGTACCCTGCTTTACCTCTTTTGCTAAGAGAGGTGAAAACTTTATCTAAAGAAATTATGCTGGAATGAGTATTTAACACTGATTGAATTTGATAGTTGGAAAAGCACGAAAACACAACAACGGGTAAAATTTATAACGGTTTTTGGCTCAATTCAAAGGTTTTGATATTACTTAATTTAACAATCTCTGAAATAATTGAATTACGCTCTGATATTGACAAATCAAGCAAGTATGTTTTAATTTTTGATAATTCCATTGTTAAATATACAATTTTGATACCTATTTTAAACTAGAGCCAATTTTTAATATTATAAATAGAAAAAATTACCGTGCAACTGTCTTAAGTCAAAAAACCGAAAAGCTATTTGGTTTGAGTATATGAACAAAAGTACACACTTTAGCGGAGATCCTATTAATTGACTATCCCGTAAAGTGTGTAAATCGAAAAACTGTTTATCATTCATAAAGCATTATTTTAAGGATTCCAAGTAAACCGTTAAATCAACTGTTATGCCAAGATCATATAACAATAACATTGTGTTATTTAGTTAAAGATGTTAATAAATTGCGAATACTTTATGTTAGAAATTGTAAGAAAAATGGCACTTTGTGTCAATAACCTTGCAAATTAATGATAGGAAAACCGAAAAATCAAAACCAGCATGATTTGTTTAAACCACTACTCAAAGATTTCATAAGTATGGAACATGAGTTGGTTTTGTTATCTGATAAAATTGATTGGAAGTATTTTGAAAAAGAGTTTTCACCACTCTATTCATACACAGGTCAGTCATCAATGTCAATTAAGTTGTGAAGTTGGGTTATATGGCTTTTAGGGTCTCCTGCTTGCTTAAATATTTATTATTTTACTGTCTAATTTCATAGAGTTAAATTATTGATTATTAGCAGAAAACACGAATAATAAATATTTTAAACAACTATATATCAAATGATTATCTTGTTTTTATTAGAAAAAAAAGTATGAGTTTGCCCTGTCTACTGACTTCAATATATGTTAAATCTATTATACTTTCTGTAAAATAAACATACTTTTTTCTGTAGAAAATATATAATTTAGAGCTAACGAATATTAACTTATTAAATTAATTTCAAACTCTTAAGAATTTATGAAAAATATTAAAAAAAACAAATCTTACAGACTGTTAGTTATGTCTCTGCTTTTTTTGTGTATGGCATACACCTCTTTAGCGCAAACAACAATAACAGGGACTGTTACAGATGAAAATGGAAGCCCATTACCTGGTGCTAACATTACTGTGAAGGAAAACTCTTCACTCGGTGCAACAACTGATTTTGATGGCAATTATGAAATTGTGGTTACTAACGAAAATACATTAGTATTTAGTTTTGTTAGTTATTTAACCAAAGCTATTAAAATCAATAATAGATCTGTTGTAAATATTAAAATGATCGTAGATAGCCAAAATTTAGATGAGGTAATTTTAATTGGGTATGGATCTGTTAAAAAGAGTGATTTAACAGGCTCTGTAGCTTCTGTATCTTCTGAGGATCTTACAAGAACGGTAAACCAGTCTTTTGTTGACGCATTAGACGGTAGAGTAGCAGGTGTACAACTTAATGGGTCAGAAGGATCTCCTGGGGGAGATTTGTCTATCCGTATTAGAGGTGGTACTTCAATAAGTGCTTCGAATGACCCCCTTTATGTTATTGATGGTTTCCCTATAGTTGTTGAAAGGGAAATTGGAGGAGCTGAAGGATTTGCTACAACTTCATCAAATGCTCTTGCTGGTATTGATCCAAACGATATTGAATCAATACAAATCTTAAAGGATGCTTCGGCTACTGCTATTTACGGATCTAGAGGTGCAAATGGAGTAGTTATTATTACCACTAAAACTGGAAAAGAAGGAAAGTCTGTTATTTCATTTGACACCTTTACCTCTTTAAAAGAATTACCTAATCAATTGGGTGTGCTAAATGAAGAACAATATGCACAATATAGGAAGACACAGTGGGAGCATGATCCTGATTCATTTATTTATAAATACTTTGAAGATCCTGCAAGTTTTGCCGGAACCGGTACCAATTGGCAAGATGCTATTTATCGTACAGCGCAGTTACAAAGTTATCGATTATCCATAGCCGGTGGAACAAAGGATATTAAATATAATATCTCTTTGGGTGCTTTTTTAGATGAAGGTATTATTGAAGGTTCTAGCTTTAACCGTTACAATGCTAGGGTAAACTTGAATGGAAATATATCTGAAAAAATGAGATTTTCAGTTGCTATGACTGGAGCTTTCACAAATCAAGAAGGAGTACCAACAGGAGGCGCAAATAATGAACGGGCTGGAGCAGTATTTCAAGCTTTAACGTTCCCTCCTGTTATTCCTATTGATGATACTGATGATACTTCCGAATTTTCAGGTGTACAGAGTTTTAACCCACTCTCTATTATTAATAATTCTTTTGTTGAAACCAAAGGAGATGTATTTTTCAGTAACTTTTCATTAGATTATGATATTACTAGTGATTTAACTTTTAAGGTATTATTAGGAGGTACGTCGAGAAACTCTAAAAGATCGTCATATTTTACTACAGGTACTGGTCCTGGAGCAATAGTTGGCGGTAGAGCTGGTATAAGAACTAGTTCATTTAGAAGTTGGGTTAATGAGAATACTCTTACCTATACAAAAAAAATTGACAAACACAGTTTATCAGTTTTAGTTGGAGGAACTATACAAGAGGGAACTACAGAGCAATTTAATGCAGAAAGCTTTGGGTTTGCTGTTGAAGATCTTGGATTTGCTAGTATAGGTATTGGAACCAATCCTCAAGCCCCTTTTTCAAATATTGAAAAATGGTCGTTGGCATCTGGTTTGTCTAGGGTAAATTATAATTTTGACCAACGTTTTCTATTAACAGCAAGTTTTAGGGCAGATGGTTCTTCTCGATTTGCTGAAGGTAATAAGTGGGGGTATTTTCCTGCTGTTGCTGCTGCTTGGAGAATTAGTAATGAACGATTTTTAGAAAATTCAAACTTTATAAAAAATCTTAAGGTAAGAGCAGGTTATGGTGTGACTGGAAATCAAGAAGTTGCAAGATATCAATCCTTATCTTCTTTAGCTATAGATTTTTACAGCTTTGGGACAGACAACGGAAGTGCTAATGTTGGCACCGCTGTTAATCGAGTTTCTAATCCTGATTTATCTTGGGAATTAACAGAACAATTAAATTTTGGGGTTGATTTTGGTTTGTTTGACAATAAATTAGTAGGTACGGTTGATTACTATATAAAAAACACAACCGATATGTTATTGGCAATCAATCTTATTCCATCTTCTGGTATTTCTTCTCCAGCTTTACAAAATATAGGAAGTATGAGAAACTCAGGTTTAGAAATTTCATTAAACAGTGTAAATATTCTAACAGAAGATTTTGATTGGAAAACTAGCTTTAATATATCATTTAATAAAAATGAAATTACAGATTTAGGTCCATATAGTGAAATTTTTATTGATATTCCTGGGGGTAATCATAATATTGTTAATGAAGTTGTTTTGAGACCAGGAGAAGCTATTGGTACCTTTTTTGGTTATGAAACGGCGGGTATTTATGGACTTCCAGACAACCCTACTCCAGAGGAAGTAGCCCTATCTGGTACGAGAATATTTGTTGATCAAGATGGAAATGGTGTTATTAATGATGATGATAGAGTAATTATAGGAAATGCTCTGCCAATACATTATGGAGGTTTTACTAACGATTTTAGGTATAAAAATTTTGATTTAAGTATATTTTTTAACTGGTCTTATGGAGCTGATAAGTATAATGCAAATAGAACATATACTGAAGGTTTCCTCAATAGTGGAGGGAATAAGAGTTCGGTAATTCTCAATGCTTGGACACCGGATAATCAAGATACTGATATTGCTGCTATTAATAAAAGCAATGACCAACGTTTTATGGATAGGTACATTGAAGACGCTTCGTTTTTACGACTAAAAAATATATCTGTAGGATACACTTTTGACAATAAAACTTTAGACAAAACATTTTTGAGTTATGCTAAAATTTATGTAGCTGGACAGAACCTATGGACTCTTACAAATTACACAGGATACAATCCTGATGCGGATATAAGTAGAAACCCTGTAGCGCCTGGTGTTGATTGGGGAGCTTATCCAATAGCTCAAATCTATACTTTAGGCATTAATGTAAAATTTTAATAATTATATCATGAAAAATTTAAAACATATAACAACAATGAAAAAATTCAATTTTATACTAATAATTTCTTTTTTAACTTTAGCAGGGTGTGCTAATTTTCTTGAAGAGGAGCCAGAATCCTTTTTGTCTCCTTCAGAATTTTTTAATTCAGAAGAGAATATAGATATAGCAGTAACGGGTGTTTATGACGTTCTTGGTAACAGAGGTTTTCGTATTGGGGTAAATTTTGGAAATTACAATCAAGGGTTACTATCTATGGGGACTGTAGGAACCGATCAAATGAAAGCTCCTGCAGATAGAGCTGGAAACCGATTCCATCAAATGGATATGTTTGTATATGGTCCTAGCTCGCAACTTCCAAGTAACGTTTGGATTGCTCATTATATTGGTGTTAACAGAGCTAATACTGTTATTAATAGAACAGAGCCATTATTAGGTAATCCTGATTTTGATGACAATAAACTAAATACTTCTATTGCAGAGGCTAAATTTTTAAGAGCATTTTATTACTTTAACCTTGTTCGCTTTTATGGAGATATACCACTTAAACTTACAGAAACACAAAGTTTAACTGCTGAAGACGTAGTATCAATAGCACGTTCTCCAGTGGTTGATATTTACAATCAAATTGAGAAAGATTTATTATTTGCAGAGCAATATTTGAAGATGCCAAGTGAAGTAGCAAATTCTGATAACGGAAGAGCTACAAAAACAGCTGCTTGGGCATTATTGGCACGTGTTTATAATACATGGGCAAGTTACCCTATAAAAGATCAAAGTAAATGGGAATTAGCGGCTAATAGTGCAAAAAGAGTTATTGATTCTGGCGAGCATATGTTAATGGATGAATTCTCTAGTGTTTTCATGAAGGAATTCGAAGGAAATAGAGAGTTGATTTTTGTAGCAAAATTTAGTAATGTACTTGGTGAGACTAGCTCTTTAGGAGCGCATAATGGAATTCTAGGAGTTGGTGGTGCTAACGCTTTTTCACCCAATAGTACAGCAGGGTTTGGGGTTGTTAGAATTGAAAGATCTTATTACGAGTCGTTTGATGAACTAGACCAACGGCGAGACTGGTCATGTTCTGCGTTCAGAGTAGATAAAGATAATAATCAAATTCCATTAACAGATGGTCAATTGAATGGTGCAATTGGGATGGCCAAATTTAGAAGTGATGCCTCTTGGGTTGGTTTTGGTTCACCTGATGACTATCCGTTAATTAGATATGCAGACGTATTAACCATGTATGCTGAGGCTACAGCAATGTCAAATGGAGGGCCAACTAGTGAGTCTTATGAAGCACTTAATAAAGTGAGAAGAAGAGCTTTTAGATTGCCTATAGATGACCCAGCCCCTTTAATTGATTATGTAGGGCTGTCACCATCTGAATTTATTGATGCTTTACTTCAAGAACGCTCATGGGAACTTGTTTCTGAGGATTGCTCTCGTTGGCATGATCTAGTTCGTACAGAGCAACTAGGAAAATTTGTAGTAGCAGTAAAAAGAGCATCTGTGGTGGCTAATTTTAATGAGTCAACACATAAGCTATTTCCCATTCCAATTGTAGAAATTGATGTAAACCCATTAATGGTTCAAAACCCTGGATATTAAAACACAAGAATATCTCCTGATTAATTAATCTCAGGAGATATTCTAATCTTTAACCTAATTCTTTTATTTTGATGCTTTTTATAAGGGTAATAAAACTCTACTTTATCACGAGCTAAAACTTCATAACTTAACAAATAGGAAAAAGATCAACTAGAAATTAGTTTACATAATAACAAATAAAAATATTTAAAATTAGTAATAGATAAAAAGTAAGCAGATTTATCATTTCAGCATCGAAAAATTCAATAGATATAAGGCTTACTTTTAATTAATGGATTATTTATAACAAATTAGAAGTAATAAATCGTCCATTTTTTCATGAAATTATGTAATTTTATTTCTGAGATTGTATGTGTTTTTTATTATAAAACATGAATAATATCATTTTAAAATACAACTAAAAACATCTCTTGTTTATCCGTTAAGCATTTTTTTTGGGTAAATAAATGAGATGTTTAATAAGTTAATTAATAACATAAACACATTTAGCTTTTTAGACTATAAATGGATTATAATAGAAAAAACACACCTATATATCAATAAAACTAATGAAGTTTTTTTATAGAATATTGCTAATAATACTTTTTCTCTTTGCTCAACAGATTGTGGCTCAAAAGGAATATTCCCTTGTTAAAAAGGAAAGATTACATTTTGAATCAATTGACTCAAAGGATGGTCTTATTCACAATACTATTAATTCTATTTTTCAAGATTCGAAAGGATATATGTGGTTTGGTGCTTTTAATGGTCTTTATAAATACAATGGTTATACCTTTAAACTATATAGAAAGAATAAAGAAAATCACTCCATTTTTATTGAAAATTATATCACAGAAATTTATGAAGATGGTGATGAAACTGTGTGGATTGGGACAAAAAGAGGGCTGTATTTTTATGACAGAAACAATGATTCTTTTTCCAATACAATTCAATTAGAAGGGGATAGAAATAATTTTTTAGTGATAAATGACAAGATTTTATGTATTTATCAAGACTCAAGTCAAAACTTATGGATAAGCACCTCGCGAGGTATTTATATATTAAATAGAATTCCGTCAAAAAAACATATTTATCGGTTTAAACAAATTAACAAGAATGTTTTTATTGGAAAAATCAAAGCTATTGTTGAAGATCAAGGAGGAAATTTATGGATAGGTACGAATAAAGGATTAAAAGTTGTTCCTTCTGGGAATATTAATAACAAATGGATCGACTATACTAAATTTTTGAATACAAATATTAGATTAACGGATTTGAGAATTACGGATTTAGCTATTGATTATAGAAAAAATATTTGGATTGGAACTCAGAATGGATTAAACAAAATTAGTTTGAATACTTCTAGCAAATCTCATCAAATTGATTTATATTTTTATGATGATGAAAATGTTGAAAGTCTAACAGGTAACTATATTAAAACCATTTGCCCTGATAAAGATGGAACTGTTTGGATAGGAACAAATAATAGTGGGATTAGTCGTTATTATTATGAAGACAATTCCTTTGTTAATTTTTCAAATAATAATAATAAATCAAAAGAAAATTCTATTAACAGCAATCAAATTAATTCTATCTACCAAAGTGCCAATAATATTATTTGGATTGGTTACGTAGGAGGAGCCATTAACAAATTAGACCCCTATAAAAATACATTTTTTCATTACAAACATTTGCCTAAAAACTCTTCAAGTATTAGTGATAATATGATAAATTCGATATATGAAGATTCTTCAAAAAATATTTGGATAAGTACATCGAATGGTGGAATAAACTTACTAAAATATTCAGAAAATAAGGAGGTAAAGTTTAATGTTATAGAAAAATTGGATAAGAAGAATATATATTCTTCGGTTGTTGAAGATCGTTTCGGTAATTTTTGGATTGGCACCTTAAATAACGGACTATATCATGTAATTTTAAAAAAAACGGATAAATCACTAAAAAACATACAAGTAAAACACTATAATAAAGAAAAAGGAAATCTACCCTCAAATAACATTTCGACAGTTTATGTGGATTATTTAGGAGATGTTTGGATGGGTTCTTTTGTTGGGGATGGATTAATGAAATTTACTCCAAATAGGTTTGATGATTCTTTTCCGTTAGTTCAACAATATAGACTAGATTCTATTAATACAGATAATGTAAACGCAAATAATATTGCAACTATCTTTGAAGACAGTAATAAATTATTATGGGTTGGTACATATGGCAATGGAATAGCAAAAATTGAAAGAGATGACTATAATAATCCACTTGAACATCATTTTATTAAATACAGTTTAAATGGATTTAGTAATAATAATGCTTTTTCTTTTCATGAGGATTTAAAAGGGAATATTTGGATTGCGACTTTCGGAGGAGGATTAAACAAAATTGTTAAAGACGAAAAGTTCAAAAAAAAACCTAAAATTGTTGTATATGGAGAGAAAGAAGGGCTATCTAATGAAGAATTATATGGAATTTTAGAAGATAATCTAGGAAATTTATGGATAAGCTCAAATAATGGAATTTACAGATTTAATCCGGTAACCGAAGTATTTACTAATTTTCAGGTAAGGGATGGGTTACAAGAACTTAATTTTAGAAGGCAAGCTTTTGTTAAAGGACATGATGGTTTTCTCTATTTTGGGGGGATTAATGGTTTCAATGTTTTTAATCCAAATAATTTTAAAGAAAACCCATTTGCACCTAGAGTTGAAATTGTAGATTTTAAATTATTCAATAAACGTGTGAAGGTAAATGAAAAAATATTAGGAAAAACCATTCTTTCTAAATCGATTCCTGAAACAGAAGAAATTATCTTGAACTATAATCATAAAACTTTTTCATTTAAGTTTTCCACATTACATTACTCATCACCCAATCAAAATAATTACGCATATAAACTTGAGGGATGGGATTCTGATTGGATATATACAAGTTCTCAAAATCGATTTGCGACTTATTCTAACATTGATAAAGGAACTTATACTTTTAAAGTCAAGGCATCAAATAATGACAACCTCTGGAATAATAAAGCAAAAGAAATTAGAATAGAAATTCTTCCTGCTCCATGGGAAACGTGGTGGGCATATTTTATTTATGGCAGCATTGTTCTTTTATTTTTGTGGTTGTTCAAAAAATTTATTTTAATTAGGGAAAGTTTGCGAAACAAACTTCAAATAGAGAAAATTAAGCAACAAAAAATAAAAGATATTAACAAGCTTAAATTAGAGTTTTTTACAAACATAGCTCATGAATTTAAAACTCCTTTAACATTAATTTTAGGTCCATTACAAAATATTATAAAGACTTTTTCAAACAATATTGAAATAAAAGAACCCTTGTTAGTAATGGAGCGTAACGCCCAATACTTATACCGTTTAATAGATCAAGTTATTGAGTTTAGAAAAATTGAATCTAAACAAATAGAACTCAATCTTTCTCATATTAATTTGGTTGAATTTTGTAAAGAAACTGTAGGGCAATTTAAAGAATTAGCTGCATTAAAAAACATTAATCTTAGCTTTAAGAGTAATAAAACCGCTTTTGATATAAATATAGATCCTAATAAAGTTGAAAATATCCTATATAATTTAATTTCGAATGCGATTAAGTATACTAAAGAAAAAGGTACGGTAAGTGTAAAATTGAAAATTATAGATGGTTCTTTCAAAAAAATAAATCAGCGGAAGTTTATTATCCAAGTAAGTGATACAGGTATAGGAATACCAAAAGATCAACTAAAATTAATATTTAATAGGTTTTATATTATAGAATCATCAAAAAGCAATTATACTACAGATTCTGGTATTGGATTAGCACTAATCAAAGCATTAGTTGAGTTTTTACAGGGTAAAATTAGTGTTAAAAGTAAAGAAAATTCAGGTAGTATTTTTACTGTTGAAATTCCATATAGCTTTCAACCTGATGCGAAGAATCATACAAATAACAAACCCTCATTTTTCAATTTTATTGAAGATAATAAAACAACTGTAAAAACGGAAGACATTAAATTAGACGGTGACAATTTAAACAAAACTAAAGAAAATAATAACGATTTAAAAACACTTCTTTTAGTTGAAGATAATCGGGATATGCAAGCTTTTATAAAAAAATCGCTAAAATTTAACTATAAAGTGCTGCAAGCCTATGACGGTTTAGAAGGGTACAAACTAGCTTGTCAAGAAATGCCAGATATAATTGTGTCAGATATAATGATGCCAAATATGGATGGGGTAGAATTATGTAGTTTAATTAAAAAAAGTCATATCACAAACCATATACCATTTGTTTTATTAACAGCTAAATCAGAAATAGAACATCGAATTAAAGGCATTGAAGTTGGTGCGGATGCTTATATACCGAAACCATTTTATTTGACACACCTTAAAGTTCAGCTTCAAAATTTATTAACTCAAAGAGAATTATTAAGAATGAAATTTTCTAATGTTAAGGAATCTTTCAGTTCAAAACAACCCGAAATAAAAGAAATTGATAAAAAATTTCTTGAAAATTCAGAAAAAATAATTGAAGACAATTTATTGAATCCACAATTTGGAATAGAAAATTTTGCTACTGAGTTAGATTTAAGCCAAATGCAATTATACCGTAAATTAAAGTCTATAAACGGGCGTTCTCCTAATGAATTTGTAAGAGATTATCGAATAAAAAAAGCTGCTGAATTAATTCGAGAAAATAATTTTAATGTTACAGAAGTATTATATGAAGTTGGTTATTCAAGCCGTTCATATTTTACTAAGTGTTTTAAAGATATGTTTGGTGTGACTCCTAAAAATTATATAAATAAGCACAAGTTTAAAAAAGACATACAATAATTAGATTCTTAAAAGTGAAAATCTGTAGTTTGAAAACAACGAGAAACAATGTTAAATTATTAAAATAAATAAAATGAGAAAAGTAATTATCTATTTAGCCCTTTTTTTGATTCTTATATCAAAAACAAATGCCCAAAAACAAATCTGGAATGAGACAGAAACCGAAAAAACAGAACGCCTTGCTTGGTGGGTAGAAGATCGCTTTGGTATGTTTATTCATTGGGGAGCCTATTCCTTAGCCGGAAGGCATGAATGGGTTAAAAGAATGGAGAAAATGTCAAATGATGAATACCAGAAATATTTTGACAATTTTAACCCCGACCTGTACAACCCAACAGAATGGGCAAAAATGGCCAAGAATGCAGGGATGAAGTATGCTGTGATAACAACAAAACATCATGAAGGTTTTACTTTATTTGATTCTAAATACACCAATTACAAGGTGACTAATACACCATATAAGAAAGACGCCCTTAGAGAATGGGTAGATGCTTTTAGAGCTGAAGGATTAAAAGTTGGGTTTTATTATTCTCTTATTGATTGGCATCATCCAGATTATACTATAGACAGACTTCATCCTCAAAGCCCAAAGACAAATGATCAATATAAAGAGCTGAATAAGAATAGAGATATGAAAATTTATCGAAAATATTTAAAAAACCAGATTACTGAAATTTTAAGTAATTATGGCAAGATTGATATTCTCTGGCTAGATTATTCGTTTACTGAAAATCAAGCAGGCCCGGGTAAAGGACGTGATGATTGGGGTTCAGTTGAACTTATAAAGCTGGTAAGAAAACTGCAACCTGAAATAATTATCAATGACAGAGCAGATGTAAAGAAAAATAAAGGAGGCTGGGATTTTACTACTCCTGAGCAGTTTAAAGTTGTTAACTGGCCTACGTATGAGGGTAAAAAAGTACCATGGGAAACATGTCAGACATTTAGTGGGTCATGGGGTTATTTTCGAGATGAACTCACTTGGAAAAACAATAGGCAATTATTAGTATTGCTCATTGAATCGGTAAGTAAAGGAGGTAATGTTTTATTAAATGTTGGTCCAACAGGAAGAGGAACTATTGATAATAGAGCAGAATCTGCTTTAAGTAAAATTGGAGACTGGATGAAAATTAATAATCGCTCTATTTATGGATGTACACAGGCACCTCCTGAGTTTGAAGTTCCTGAAAATTCATTACTTACATACAATCCTGAAACCAACAGACTTTATATTCACTTACTAGATTATCCTCTTAAAAACTTTACTTTAAAAGGAATGAAAGGAAAAATAAAATACGCTCAATTTCTTCATGATGCATCAGAAATTCTAATCAAAAAACGATATGGACATTGGAATGTAACAAACAGTGGAATAAATGAAAATGACATTAATATTGAACTTCCTATAAATAAGCCCGAAGTTGAAATTCCAGTTATTGAATTAATATTAAAATAAAGCTTTTTTAAATGTACAACGGGTTGAAATAAATAACACCCCCAAATGTAAAATTTATTCTAATGAAAAATCACCTCAAGGTAAATAAAAAAATAGGAATCGCAATATTTTTAATGCTTGCCATTATTTATCACTCCTATTCGCAAATTTCAGTTTATAAGTTTAAATCTCCGGATGGAAAAATTAACTTAGTAGTTTCAAATAAAAATAAAAACGTTGAATTTTCACTTTTTTTAATAAATAAAAAAGAGATTATTTTAGATAAATCGCCTATGGGCCTTGTTTTAAATGGGGTTGATTTATCAAAAAACATTACCATAACCTCTATAAAAGAAAATACGGTAAAAGAAACATGGAATACCGTAGTAGGAAAAACTAAGAAAGTGGTTAATCATTACAATGAATATATTTTAGAATGTACTAATAAAGGGAAAAACAAAATTTTATTTAATATTGTTTTTAGATGCTATAATGATGGAGTTGCTTTTAGATATATTATACCGGAGCAAGATCATTTAGATTCCATTAAGATTGAACGTGATTTAACAGTGCTTAATTTTTCAGATGATTTTACCTTTTGGGCAACTAATAAGGAAAAACATAACTTAGGACCCATATTGCGCTCTAAAGCATCTTTAGAAAAAATACAATCTCCGGTTATTATAAAAACAAAATTGGATACCTATATAGGTATTCACGAGGCGGCTATTTTTAATTTTGCACCTTTCACTTTAAGCGCTACATCTGAATATTTTAATTTTGAGTTTGATATAGAAAAGTATATTACAAATACCACGCTTGAAACGTCATGGCGAACAATCTTTATAGGTAACACCCCAGGTGATTTAATTGAATCTAATCTTCTTGTAAACTTAAACCCTTCTTGTAAAATTGAAGATACTTCTTGGATTAAACCTGGTAAATCAGTATGGGATTGGAGGGTAGCTGGCTATATAGCAAAGGATGGGTTTGAATATGGTTTAAATACAACATCTCATAAACGATTTATTGATTTTGCTTCTAAAAACAATATCCAATACTTGTTAATGGATGCAGATTGGTATGGAGATGAATTTAGTGATAATTCTAATCCTTCCTCATCAGTAAATAATATAAACATTGTTGAAAATATGAACTATGCTAAAGAAAAAGGAATAGGGATTATATTATATTTAAATGATATAGGAGCCAAAAAATTTGGATTAGAAAAAGTCCTTAAACAATTTTCAGAGTGGGGTGCCGTTGGTGTAAAATATGGGTTTATGACTGGTGAGGGTCAAGAGAAAGTAAAATATACCCGAAAAGTTGTTGAGCTGTGTGCCAAATATAAGTTGATGGTAGATTTTCATGATTACCCAATCCCTCCAAGTGGGGATATTCGTACATGGCCTAATTTAATTACCAGAGAATTTGGATGGGCTCAAGCCGATGCAAAAAGTTCATATTTCCCTGAAACCATAGTTTCATCTCCTTTTATTAATATGATTGCGGGTCCTTTAGACTTAACAAGTGGATGGTTTGATTTAAACAATGCCCACTCACGCAAAAAAGTATTTAAAGAAATACCGGGCACAGTTGTAGCAGAGGTTGCAAAACTTATCGTTATTTATACAGGTTGGATTGTTTTACCGGATGCTCCTGAAGAATATCTAAGAAAAGATGATTTATTCGATTGTATTAGAAAAATGCCTGTTCAATTTGACAGTTTACTTGTGCTAGATGGTAAAATAGGAGAATACATTAGTGTGGCAAGACGTTCAGAAGATGATTGGTTTATAGGATCCTTAACAAATAGAAACGCAAGAGAGATTACTATTGATTTTTCCTTTCTTCCAAAAGATAAAGAATATGAGGCTACAATTTATATGGATGCAGATAAAACACATTATCTGAATAACAAAGAATCGTATAAAATAAGGAAAAAACATTTAAACTCTAATACAAAACTTTTGATAAAAATGGCCCCAGGAGGAGGAAATGCTATTTATTTAAAAGAAACAAATAACAATTAATAATTTTATGTTGATAGTTATTACGCTGAAGTTCTATTGTTTGTTTTAAAGATTTCTTAAATTCAAATAGTAAATGCAACTTTTAGGGATGTTTTATTTACATAAAAAAAGCACAATGTACGATTAGAAAGTTATTGTATAACAAAAACTTTGAAAAGGGTGATAATTTTAAAGTCACCAGAAACCCTATAACTAAAACACACATCAATAGGGGCAGCTTAAAATAATATTGTTATTTAATGTCCAAATTGAGCACATTAAATTAATGAAATAAATGCTTCTTTGTAAGAAGGTACATTTTAAACAATACTAAAAATAATGAAAATTAAATTTAATAAAATAATACTTTTTGCACTTTTAATTCTGTTAAGTTGTAAAAAAAACGATAGAATTGAAACACAAAAAGTAGTTAAAAAGCCGAATATTATATTTTTGTTTTCAGATGATCAGCGAGCAGGTACTATTCATGTATTAGGGAATAAAGAAATCATTACCCCGAATATTGACAAATTAGCCAATGAAGGATTATCATTTGTTAATGCCTCAATTATGGGCTCCATGTCAGGAGCTGTTTGTGCGCCTAGTAGAGCTATGCTAATGACCGGTAGAAGTTTGTTTAACATAGAACCGAGCGGAAGTGTTATAGATAGTTCATATATAACACTTCCGAAAACACTTGAAAAAGCAGGTTACAATACATTTCATATTGGCAAATGGCATAATGGACAAGAATCTTTTCAGAGAAGTTTTTCAGGTGGATCTAGAATATTTTTCGGAGGAATGCATAGTCATTATAATGTTCCAACATACGAATATAATGTTAAAGGTGATTATTCTATTGATAACAGAAATGAGCTTTCTAAGGTTCATTCATCAGAGTTGTACGCAGATGCAGCAATAAAATTTATAGATAACTACAGCAGTGAGGAGCCTTTTTATCTAAATGTGTCTTTTCAAGCACCGCATGACCCAAGAGAAATGCCAAAAAAGTACATGGAAATGTATAATATTGAAGACTTATCGTTGCCTCCAAACTTTCTGCCTATGCATCCTTTCCCAAATGGAGAGTTAAATATACGGGATGAATGGTTAGCAGGCTACCCCCGTACGCCACAAGAAATTAGAGCAAATATTGCATCATATTATGCAATGATTACTCATCTAGACGAACAAATAGGGCGCGTACTTAAGTCGCTAAAAGAGAAAGGTTTAATAGAAAACACAATTATTATATTTGCTGGTGATAATGGTTTAGCAGTAGGACAGCACGGACTTATGGGAAAGCAAAATTTATATGAACACAGTATAAATGTTCCTTTAATTTTTAAAGGACCAGATATTCCTACTGGGATTAAAACAAATAGTTCTTCTTATTTATTTGATATTTACCCAACACTTTGTGACTTGGTTGGTATTTCTATTCCGTCAACAGTTAACGGCAAGAGTTTAAAACCTGTTATTAATGGTAAAATTAAACAGCGACGAAAAGCTCAATTATTTGCGTATAAAAATTTTCAAAGATCTGTTCGAAAGGATAACTGGAAATTGATTAAATACAACGTTAAAGGAACAATAACAACGCAACTTTTTAATCTAAAAGAAGATCCTTTTGAAACCAACAATATTTCAGAAAACAAGGCATATAAAGAACAGTTAAATGATATGACAGCACTTATGCAGGAGCTAATGATAGAATATAATGATTCTGTAGATCTAGAAAAGCCAGGTTGGGGAGTATCTGTTTTGCCGGCATGGGTAGATCAAATAGACCCTAAAAGGGTTAGTTATCTTAAAGAGTTAGCTAAAAAAGAGCGTGCAATGCGCGGTTTCAATTAAGGAAAATATTCAAAAATATAATATAAAAAGAGGTAGATATGCAAATAAAAATTACCTACATTTTCATTGTTTCGTTAGTTTTATTACTAAATAGTTGCACAGTAAAACCTGAAAAGAATCAAGATGATATAAAATCAAAGAAAACGGCTTATATTGATTCATTAGTTTCTTCTATGACCTTAGAAGAAAAAATTACTATGGTACACGGAATTAATAAAAAAGATAAAAACGGATTAGGATATGTAGGGTATTTACCAGGAATTTCCCGATTAGGAATTCCTCCTTTACGTATGCAAAATGGTCCATCTGGTGCAGGATCAACTTTTTCCTCTCATCGTCATTTAGCACCTGCTACAGCTTTTCCGGTTCCGATAGCACAATCAGCTACCTGGAACGCCTCCCTTATTTATAAAGTTGGAAAGGTGATTGGAATAGAAACCAAAGCACAAGGAAGAGATGTGTTACTTGGGCCAGGTGTTAATATTGTACGTATTCCGGAAGGAGGTAGAAACTTTGAATACTATAGTGAAGACCCATATCTTTCTTCTCGTTTTGCAGTTTCATTTGTCAATGGTGTGCAGAAAGTGGGCATAATGGCTTGTGTAAAACATTTTGCTGCTAACAATCAAGATGATTTTAGGTTTACAATTAATGAAATTATTGATGAAAGAACACTACATGAGATTTATTTACCTTCATTTGAAGCAGCTATTAAGGAAGCAAATGTTGCCAGTATTATGGCAGCCTACAATAAAATTAATGGTGTTTATTGCT
This sequence comes from Flavobacteriaceae bacterium, assembly GCA_021647985.1. Classification (GTDB taxonomy): domain Bacteria; phylum Bacteroidota; class Bacteroidia; order Flavobacteriales; family Flavobacteriaceae; genus Lutimonas. The sequence goes on from JAKITQ010000017.1 coordinate 19,394, forward strand.
CTGAAAACTCTTTACTTCTTAATGGAATTGCAAAAGGAGAATGGGGCTTTGAAGGTTATATTATGACAGATTGGGGAACTCGTCATAAGACAGTTTCTGCCGCTAATGCAGGTTTAGATATTGAAATGTCTGGATGGGGAAAATTCGGAACACCCCAATTTAGAGATAATTTAGCCAATGCAATTAAAGAAGGGGAAGTTAAAGAGACCGTTTTAGATGAAATGGTTTTTAGGGTTTTATCAGAAATGGATAGGTTTGGATTACTAAAAGAAAAAAAGAAATTCCCGGAAGGTGTACTTGATGCAAAAGATCATAGAAAATTGGCCTTTCAAGTGGCTGTTGAAGGAATAGTCTTGTTAAAAAACAAAAATAATACTTTGCCACTTGATGAAAATAAACTAAAAAACATCGCATTATTCGGTGATGCAATGGAGGCGAGAGTTTCTGGAACAGGAAGTTCAAATGTAGTGCCGTTTTATAGTGTTAGTCCTTATAATGGAATCAGTGATTATTTGAAGAATACAAAAGTAACGTACTATACTGATACCGAAAACATTGAAAGTGTAGAGGATACAGGTATTGCTATTGTGTTTATTTATAGGCCTTCTAGTGAAGGTAATGATAGAAAGTCAATTTCTTTAGAAGGCGAGTCAGGACTAATAGAAAGAATTTCAAAAAAATACAATAAAACTATTGTGATTTTAAGGACTTCAGGTTCCTATACCATGCCATGGATTGATAAAGTTGATGCTGTACTTCAAGCTTGGTATCCCGGTCAAGAAGAAGGTAATGCTGAGGCCGCACTACTTTTTGGCAAGGAGAACCCTTCGGCTAAACTACCTGTTACTTTTGGGGAAAACAGAAAGGATTTTCCGGCAAATTTAGAAACTGAATTTCCAGGTGTTGATGAAAAGGTAAATTATTCGGAAGGAATTTATGTTGGTTATAGATGGTTTGAAAAACATAATATTGTTCCTCTCTTTGCCTTTGGTCATGGGCTTAGTTATACAACTTTTAAATATGATGATTTAATTTTATCAGATGTATCTTCAAATGATGATGTGATAATCAAAGTATCGTATACCATTACTAATACTGGAAAAAGAGACGGGGCCGAAGTATCACAATTATATTTAGAAGATATAAAGTCGAGTGTAGATAGACCAAAAAAAGAACTTAAGGGCTTTTCGAAGGTGTTTTTAAAAGTTGGAGAAAGTAAAAAAATTGAACATTTTATTAACAAGCGCGATTTATCATTTTGGGATGTAACAAGCAAAAGTTGGAAAGCAGAAGAAGGAGAATTCAATATTATTATCGGATCAACATCCAAAGACATTCGATTAGAAAAAAGATTTAATTATAAAAAACATTGAAACCAAATTAAATAATAGGCGTAGAAAAAGATTTAATTTTGAAACACCTATATTTGAAACGGAAAAATTATTGTTTAACCAAAAAATTGTGTTTTTGACTTGAATTTAGCATATATAAGATGAAAAAAATATTAATTATATTAATTATTTGTTCTTTTGGTTTAAATGCGCAACAAGCATATGAACCAAAGTGGACTTCGATAGATAGTCGGCCAACTCCTGAATGGTTTGTAAATTCTAAATTTGGAATTTTTATTCATTGGGGAGTCTATTCGGTTCCTGCTTGGGCACCGGCAAATATATCAACAGGTAAAAATTTTGGACAAAAATTTTCTGAATGGTATTGGTATCGCCTAAAAGATTCTACTAATCAATACTTTAGCACACATCATAAAAAAAAGTATGGCGATAAAACATATCCTGAATTTGCACCAGAATTTACAGCAGCACACTTTAGCCCTAAAAAATGGGCAGAAATCATAAAACAATCAGGTGCTCGATACGTGGTTTTAACATCAAAACACCACGATGGGTATACCTTATGGCCAAGTGATAAAAGCAGGAATTGGAACAGTGTAGATATTGGACCTCATAGAGATCTTTGTGGTGAACTAAGTAAAGCTATAAAAGAGGAAGGATTGTATATGGGTTTTTATTATTCATTATACGAATGGTTCAATCCATTGTATAAAAATGATTTAGAAAAATACGTTGATACACACATGATTCCTCAAATGAAAGACCTTGTAACAAGGTATAAACCTGATATATTATGGACAGATGGAGAATGGGATCATTTTAGTAGTGAATTTAAGTCTCCGCACTTTCTTACGTGGCTATTTAACGAATCTAAAGTTAAAAATACTATTGCAATAAACGATCGTTGGGGTAAGGAAACAAGAAGTAAACATGGAGGTTTTTATACAACTGAGTATGGGCATGTGGGAAGTGAATTAGGCATAGGTGAAAATGTGTACCATCCTTGGGAAGAGTGTCGAGGTATTGGTGGGTCGTTTGGGTGGAATAGAATGGAAAATCTTGAAAATTATTCTAGTTCTGAGGATTTAATATATATGTTAATAGAAAAGGTTGCAAATGGTGGCAATTTCTTATTGAATATAGGTCCAACACATGATGGGTTAATTCCTGTAATTATGCAACAAAGGCTTTATGATATAGGAAATTGGCTTAAAGTAAATGGTGAGGCAATTTTTGATACTAAAGCCTGGAATATAAGTCTTTCCGATATGAAACAAAATAAAATATTTTATACGGTTAAGGGTGAGGATCTATATGTTATTTGCACAAAATGGCATAATAGCTTTCAAGTTTCTGGAATTGGAAATGTTGAAAATGTTAGCTTGTTAGGAAGTAATGTAAAAGTGAAATACCTTGTTAAAGAAGGGCAATTAACAATATATGCACCAGAAATGAATCCTGAAAACATACCATCCGATTATGCATATACATATAAAATATCAAATTTTGAAATAGATAAAAATTAAATTTTTATTATAATCCTGATGTGGTTTATTTATTAATTTTTTTTAGATATATATATAATAGATAAAATATGAATTTAAATAACTTGATTAATCTTAAATGGAGATGAATACAATCTATTTCTTATTATTTGTAATACTACTAACATCTTGTAACGTTAAACAAAAAGAGGAGGAAGTTACTTCAAGTGAGTCATTACCCAATATTGTTTACATTCTTGCCGATGATATGGGCTACGGTGATTTGTCCTCTTTAAATGCACAATCAGGTATTCAAACTCCTAATATGGATAGAATAGTTAGTGAGGGGATTTATTTTACAGATGCCCATTCAAACTCTTCAGTATGTACTCCAACTCGGTATGGAATTTTAACAGGCAGATATGCATGGAGAAGCCACTTAAAAGAAGGTGTACTTTGGGGGTATGACCAGCCTCTAATTGAAGAAGACAGAGTAACTGTAGCCTCATATCTTAAAGATAATGGTTACAATACTGCTTGTATCGGCAAGTGGCATCTTGGTCTTGGTTGGCAGCCTAAAGATAGTCTTAAACCAATTTCTAAATACGAATGGGGAAAAGTATTCAAAGAGGGAGATGATAGTAATGTAGATTTTAACAAACCTGTCAATGGACCAAATGAATTAGGGTTTGACTATTCTTATATTATACCAGCTTCCTTAGATATGACACCGTACCTCTATTTAGAGAATGGAAAAGCAGTAGAATTACCTACTGCATATACCGAGGGAAAAAGTGAAGACAAAGATGGTCGAGGAGTTTTCTGGAGATCTGGAGAAGTTGCTAAAAATTTTGTATTTAATAAAGTCCTAAACAATCTCACCAAAAAAACCGTTTCTTATATCGAAAAACAAAAACAAACAGACGAGCCATTTTTTATATATTTTGCTCTTACTGCACCACATACACCTTGGTTGCCCACAGAAGACGCAATTGGTAAATCTAAAGTGGGTCGTTATGGAGACTTTGTTACAAATGTTGACGATGCAGTAGGTGCGGTTGTTGATGCCTTGGAGAAAACGGGTAAGATAGATAATACTTTAATTATAGTAACTTCTGATAATGGCTCTCATTGGACTCTTGATGATAAAGAGCTATATAGCCATCGTGCAAATTATGTTTTTAAAGGACAAAAAGCAGACATATATGAAGGAGGACATCATATTCCATTCATTGCCAAATGGACAGGAAATATAAAAGCTGGATCTAGTTCAAACCAAATCATGTCAACAACCGACTTGTTAGCTACGGTTTCGGGAATTATTAATAAGCCACTGCCTCAAGCAGCAGGAGAGGATAGTTATAATATGTTGCCTGCTTTTTTGGGTACCCATAAGAGAAATAATATTCGTGATTTTATTATACACCATTCTCTTTTCGGCTTTTTTTCTATTCGAAAAGGTAAATGGAAACTTACAGATAGCTTAGGTTCTGGTGGATTTAGTAGACCAGTTAGGGTTTTACCTAAGGAAAGTGAAGCTCAGGGTACTTTATATGACATGGAAAGTGATATTGGTGAAACTAACAATTTGTACAATCAAAACCCTAAAGTGGTGGCTGAACTTCTTAGTATTTTAAATAAATGTAAAGAATGAACTAAACCAATATGGACTTAAAGGCCATAGATTTTAGTCAACTATATTGTATTGATTCAAATATTCTGTGGGTGAAATATTAGTTGTTGATTTGAATTGTTTATTAAAATTGGAAAAATTAAAATTTCATGAAAAAACCCGCTTTATTTATTATTATTTTACTTGCTTTATTAACATTAAATTTTCGATTTTTTGCGCAATCCTCAACTTATTATGTTGCAACGGACGGTAATGATAGCAATGATGGCTTATCACTTTCAACTCCATTTAAAACAATTTTAAAGGCCTCTCAAGAAGCAGATACGCCTGGCGACATTGTAGAAATTAGAGGAGGTGTTTATCGAGAAGGCAATATTAGTCATCAATACTCGGGAAATGCAGATTCATATATCACCTTCAAAAGTCACAATAATGAAGAGGTTATTATAAAAGGTTCAAATATATACGAAAACTTTACAGTACATCCAACTAATAGCAACATTTGGAAAGTAGAGGGGGTAGATTTTAATGCGCAACAAATATTTAGTAATGGAGAAATGTTGCGAAAAATTGGGTATCCAAATTTTAGAGTTGATGATGTAAATAATCCTAACTATGAATTTAGTCATGTGATTTACTATCCACTTAATGAATGCTCTGAAATGCCTTTTGGTTTGTGTGAAGGCACCTTTTATTTTGATGAAATTGAGAAAGAATTATGGGTGTGGTTTCCAAATAACCTTAATCCAAATCAAGGAGTAATAGAAATATCAAACAAACGATGGATTTGGAGGAATATTATTGGTGAATATATAAAGCTTGAAGGATTAAATTTTATGCATACTAACGTATTAGGTTCACTTGAACCCCCAGCTAACATTACACCTGTAGTTCAAGGTTCTGCAGTAACGTTGGGTAAATTTGGAGTTGTTGATAATTGCACTTTTTCATATTGCGATTTTGGAGGTTTGCATTTTAACAAAAAAACAACAGACCAAATAGGAGGTGATTTTGGACAAGTAGTAAAAAATTCTACGTTTCATCATAATGGAGCTGTGGGGTTTTCTGCGAACCAAGTTGGTGGTATTTTGGTTGAAGATAACGTGTTTTATGAAAATAGCTATAGACCCTTTGTAACGATTTGGGCTAGTGCTGCTATGAAATTCATTCCTAATGTATGGGGAGAAATAAAAAACAATACAATTACCAATAGTTATGGCCATGCAATATGGTTTGATTGGTGTACAACGGAAAATGAAATATTAGTTCACAACAACTATATCGAAAACGCAGGTATTCCTTTAAATCACCCTAGAATTACAGGAAAAGAAAGCGGACAAGGCGTTTTTATTGAAATTACTGGTAATGCTAAAGTATATAATAACATTATCATTAATGCATATCATAGAGGTGTTTATTTATCTACCGCTTGGAACGCAAAAGTGGCTAATAACTTAATATATAAGACTAAAAACAGAGGTCAAATAGGGTTGTCATATAAGAGAAGAACTAGAGATTGGCCTGATGATGGACAAGGTGCAATAACATATTATCTTCAAAACAATGAAATTTACAACAATATCCTATTCAATAAAGAAGGCTCTATTGATATAGAAGTAATCGGCAATAATAATGATCTTATTTACGATCCTTCTTGGAACAATGTTTTTAATAATAATTTAATTTATAATGATAATGATAGTTATCTTTATAAGCATTTAGGCTATCCAGTTGATAGTGAAAATAATGGCGACTATTATAATCTTACTGATTGGTTTAATGCAACAAGTAATGATCAAATTAGTATTGAAGGACAAAATCCAAATTTTAATTTTTCGGGAAGTCCAACAGGTCAAAATTATTGGTCTATACAGATAACAAGTCCAGCACTTGATAAGGGAAAGTTTTTAAGTTATGTACCAAATGATTATGTCAATACTTCAAGAACACAAAAAGAACATGACATAGGTCCATATGAATATAATTATGAATTATTAAATCTAGATGACAATACTATAGCCAAAACCGAGTTAATACTATTTCCGAACCCTGCAAAGAATGCAATTATAATTAGGTCTAGTAATCAATTAGATTCAATTATTAAAATTAGTATCATTGACATAAAGGGGAATGTAATCTTAAACTTTAACCAAGATTTTAATCAAAAACTTGACATTTCCAGTGTAAGTTCAGGAATGTATTTTGTCAAAGTCTATTTTGAACATAAAAAACCAACGATTAAAAAGTTAATCATTTATTAGAAAAAAGGTAAATAACTCAATTAATCTGAATAATTTCTGCTATTAACTAAGCATTTATTATTGCAAAGGTATCAAATCTAAAAATATTAACATAAATATTGATTCAAGTTGACAGGGTAAACGCATTAAACTTTTATAAAATTGAAAATCTGCACTTTGTTTTTTAGCAAATTCAACTTTTTGACAATCAATAAAACCTAACTCACTAATAATCATACAAAATTATTTTTTAATGAGTTTGCCCTGATACTTCTTTGTGCTTAATTTTTTCAATAAACTAATTTTTGTATTATTTTTGTCCGATAAAGTTGAATCAATTTCTAATATTTTAACTAAATGAAACTTCACTTATTGGATAGAAGTAGTTTAAATGATTGTTCTTTTACAATAAGAAAAAACAGTTTCCCAAACTTTATAAAGATTTGGCATTGTCACCCTGAGTTAGAACTCGTTTATATTTTAAAAAGTACAGGAACTCGTTTTATTGGAGATAACATTCAAAAATTTCAAGAAGGTGATTTGGTTTTAATAGGTAAAAACTTACCACATATGTGGTTGAATGATTCAGTTTATTTTGAAGAAAAATCCAAGTTAAAAGCAGAAGCCATTGCTATTCATTTTAAAATAACCTTTTTAGGAAGCGATTTTTTTCAAGCTCCAGAAATGCTTTCCATTGCAAAGATGTTGGAACAATCAAAATTCGGAATCCATTTCACCAATATAGGAAAAGATATTTCAAAAGATTTCAAAAATATTTTAAATCTCAATAATTTTCAGAAAACCTTACAATTTTTAACTATTTTAAATAAGCTTTCAAAGTTAAAAGAATTTCAATTATTGGTTTCTCAAAGTTATCTTAATATACATTATAAACAGAAAAATGAAAGGCTCAACAAAGTTTATGAATATCTATTTAACAATTTCAATAAACCTATAAGGCTTTCTGAAATTGCAGAAATAGCAATGATGAACCCTTCAGCATTTAGTCGTTATTTTAAAAGAATTAACAGAAAAACTCTCACAAAATTCATTAGTGAAATTAGAATAGGATATGCTTGTAAAAAATTGTTAGAAAATAAAGATAGTATTACTGCTATTTGTTTTGAATGTGGTTATAATAGCGTTTCAAATTTCAATAAACAGTTTAAAGCTATTACTAATTTAACCCCTTCAGAGTACATTAACACTAGTTCAAAAATTGCTAATTAGTGTTTTGTGAGTACTAATGAGCAAAAAAAGAGTATAATTTGGTCAATATAAAGGTGGTAAAAAATTCTATTTGACTGTATCTTTGAAAAAAAATAAAATGCTCAAACAACTTGTTATTACTGCTGTTGAAACTAAAGACGTTCGTTTTCCAACAAGCCTGTCTTTAGATGGGTCTGATGCCATGAATCCCGATCCAGATTATTCGGCAGCATATGTAATTTTAAAAACCAATAACCCAAAATTTGAAGGTCATGGATTAACTTTTACAATTGGTCGTGGAAATGAACTTTGTGTTGCGGCTATACAATCATTATCATCATTAATAGTTGGGAAAACTTTAGTTTCTTTTACTCAAAACATGGGTGAATTTTGGAAGATGATTACAGGCGACAGCCAATTGCGGTGGTTAGGACCAGAAAAAGGTGTAATACATTTGGCAACAGGTGCTATTGTTAATGCAGTTTGGGATTTGTATGCGAAAGTAGAAGGAAAGCCTTTGTGGAAATTATTAGCAGATATGAATCCAGAACAATTGGTTTCCTGTATTGACTTTACTTATATTACCGATGTAATTACGCCTGATGAAGCTTTGAAGATTTTAAAGGAAAAAGAAGCAACTAAAAATGAGCGAATTGATAATTTACTAAAAAATGGATACCCTGCTTATACTACTTCGGCTGGTTGGTTAGGATATTCAGATGATAAAATGCGGCAACTTTGTAGAGAAGCAAAAGCTGAAGGATTTAAACATATGAAGATAAAAGTAGGATCAGACTTGCAAGACGATATGCGAAGAGCATCCATTATAAGAGAAGAAATTGGAGATGATTTACAACTAATGATGGATGCCAATCAAAAATGGGATGTAGATGAGGCGATAAAGAATATGGAGTCGCTTAAGCAATTCAATCCGTATTGGATTGAAGAGCCTACAAGTCCGGATGATATTTTAGGTCACGCAAAAATTGCCAAAGCCGTTGCACCCATAAAAGTCGCAACCGGCGAACATTGTCAAAATCGTGTAATGTTTAAACAATTAATGCAATCAAATGCTATCGGAATTTGCCAAATAGATAGTTGCAGAGTAGGAGGTGTAAACGAAATATTAGCTATACTTTTAATGGCAGAGAAATTTAAAATTCCCGTTTGCCCCCATGCTGGTGGGGTGGGATTGTGCGAGTATGTACAGCATTTATCTATGATTGATTATATTTCAATTAGCGGTTCGCTAGACGAACGAATTATAGAGTATGTGGATCATTTACACGATCATTTTTTAGATCCGGTTGTAATAAAAAACGGTTGTTATATGCCCCCAAAATCACCTGGTTATAGTATAACTATGAAAGCAAAATCTTTAGATAAGTACAGTTTTCCAAACGGAAAAATTTGGAAAACAATAAATAATAATAAAATATGAAATTTAATCTTAAAAACAAAATTGCTATCGTAACGGGTGGTGGAAGCGGGATAGGAAAAGCTATTTCAAAAACATTAGCTGAGCAAGGGGCTTTTGTACATATTCTCGATCTTAATAAAACGGATTGTCAACAAATCGTACAAGAAATATTTAAGGATAATAATTTGGCTGAATTTCATTTGTGTGACGTTTCCAAACAGGAAAATGTAAATGAAGTATTTCAGAAAATAAGTAAAAAACACAACATTGATATATTGGTTAACAATGCTGGTATTGCACATATAGGTAATATCGAAAACACGGAAGTTAATGATCTAGATAGATTGTATGAAGTAAATGTAAAAGGTGTGTACAATTGTATGTTCGCTTGCATTAAAAACATGAAAAAAAATGGTGGGGTTATTCTAAATATGGCATCCATTGCATCTACTGTTGGTATTTCTGATCGTTTTGCATATTCTATGACAAAAGGAGCAGTTTTAACCATGTCGTATTCCGTGGCTAAAGATTATATCAATTATAATATCAGATGTAATACAATTTCCCCAGCAAGGGTACATACCCCATTTGTTGATGGATTTATAAAAAATAATTACCCAGGCGAAGAAAAAGAAATGTTCGATAAATTATCAAAAACACAGCCTATTGGTAGAATGGGAAAACCAGAGGAAATTGCAAATTTAGCATTATATTTATGTTCAGATGAAGCTTCGTTTATTACAGGTACAGATTTCCCTATAGATGGTGGATTTATAAAATTAAATGGTTAAAAATAATAGAAATGAAATTAATAAGATTTGGAACAATTGGAAATGAAAAACCAGGAATTCAATTAGACAATGATATCAGAATTGATGTGAGTGCTTTTGGAGAAGACTATACAGAAAGTTTCTTTGGTAGTAATGGATTAGAACGTTTAAAAAAATGGTTAGAGTCCAATCAGAAAAATTGTCCGGTTATAGATAATGATTTACGTTTGGGTTCGCCATTGTGCCGCCCTTCAAAAATAGTTTGTGTGGGTTTAAATTACGCCCAACATGCAGCCGAAAGCGGAATGGCACTACCTACCGAGCCGATTTTATTTTTTAAAGCTACAAGTGCGATTGTTGGACCCAATGATGATTTAATTATCCCAAAAGGGAGTAAAAAATCAGACTGGGAAGTAGAATTAGCTGTTGTAATTGGTAAAAAAGCATCTTATGTTTCTAAAGAGAATGCCATAAACCATGTTGCCGGATATGTTTTGCATAATGATTATAGCGAAAGAGAATTTCAATTAGAAAAAGAAGGACAATGGGTTAAGGGAAAAAGCTGTGATACCTTTGCACCTATCGGACCTTTTATTGTAACTACTGATGAAATTTCCAATCCACATAATTTAAATTTATGGTTAAAATTAAATGGTGAAATTGTTCAAAATAGCAATACTTCCGATTTTATTTTTGATATACCAACAGTAGTGAGTTATATAAGTCAGTTTATGACTTTATTGCCTGGCGATATTATTTCTACTGGTACACCATTTGGAGTTGGATTAGGTTTTAGTCCTCCAAAATATTTAAAACCAGGTGATATAGTTGAATTGGGAATTGATGGTTTGGGTACTTCAAAACAACAGGTTAAAGAATTTAAAGCATAAAATCATGAATCTATATTACAACCCAAATTATCCAACTATTTCAGATTTGCGGCGAAGAGCAAAAAAGAAAATCCCAAAATTTGCTTTTGAGTATTTAGATGGCGGATGTAATGATGATATCAATCTTTTAAAAAACAACGCTGACATCCATCAAGTTGAATTACAACCTGAATATTTGAATAAGCATACCCAATCTACAATGAAAACTGACTTGTTTGGGGTGCAATATGACGCTCCATTTGGTATTGCACCAGTGGGTTTACAAGGTTTGATGTGGCCAAACTCAGCAGAAATTTTAGCTAAAGCAGCATTAGAGGCTAATATTCCTTTTATATTAAGTACAGTAACTACAAGTAGTATTGAAAGAATTGCCGAAATCACAAACGGGAAAGCATGGTTTCAGCTCTATCATCCAGCTGAAGAAAGGGTTACTGATGATATTTTAAAACGAGCGGCTGATGCCGGATATGAAGTATTGGTAATCTTAGCAGATGTACCTACGTTTGGTTACCGACCAAGAGATATAAGAAATGGATTGGCAATGCCACCAAGAATGACACTTTCTAATATAATTCAAGTGTTTGGAAAACCAAATTGGGCGCTTCAAACCTTAAAACACGGTCAGCCCTCTTTTAAAACTCTTGAGCCGTATATGCCCAAAAATCTAGATTTAAAACAGCTAGGCTTGTTAATGGATAAAACATTTTCTGGAAGACTGAATGAAGAAAAAGTTAAAAGGTTAAGAGATAAATGGAAAGGTAAAATTGTAATCAAAGGAGTTGTTAACCCCACTGATGTTAAAAAATCTATCGATTTGGGTTTAGACGGAATTATTGTTTCTAATCATGGCGGTAGACAATTAGATGCTGGAGAATCATCAATACATGCCTTGCAAAAAATTATAAAAGAGTATCAAGGAAAAACTAAAATAATGATTGATGGAGGTATAAGGTCGGGACCTGATATTGCAAGTATGTTGGCGTCAGGTGCAGAGTTTACTTTTATGGGAAGACCATTTATGTATGGTGTAGCTGCATTAGGAAGTCAAGGAGGTACACATACCATTAACATTTTAAAAATACAATTAGAGCAAATAATGAATCAATTGTGTTGTAAAAGAGTAGAAGATTTTCCAAATCATTTGATAAAATGACCATAGATAGTCATCAGCATTTTTGGAAATATAATTCAGTACGAAATACTTGGATTGACGAAACAATGCAGGTGATTCAACGAGATTTTCTTCCAAAAGATTTAAAACCAATTCTCGAAAGAAACGGAATTGATGGATGTATTGCTGTACAAGCAGATCCATCTGAAAAAGAAACAGTTTTTTTACTCGAATTAGCCAATAAAAACTCGTTTATCAAAGGCGTAGTAGGTTGGGTTGATTTATGTGCTAACGATGTTGAAGATAGATTAAATTATTTTTCAAAATATCAAAAATTTAAAGGTGTTCGTCATATTGTTCAAGCCGAAAGTACCGATTATTTATTGCAAAATGATTTCCAAAATGGGATTTCAAAATTAGAAAAATTCAATTTGGTATATGATATTTTAATCCGGAAAGAGCAATTGGAAAACACGATTAAATTGGTAAAAAAGTTTCCAAATCAAAAGTTTGTGTTAAACCATATTGCAAAACCTAATATTAAAGAAGGTGAAATGGAACCATGGAAAACGCAAATTAAGAAATTAGCGGAAAATGAAAATGTATACTGCAAAATTTCAGGTATGGTTACCGAAACGGATTGGAAGCGATGGAACTATAAAGATTTTATTCCCTATTTAGATATTGTTTGCAATACATTTGGAAAAGACCGAATTATGTTTGGATCTGATTGGCCGGTATGTTTACTAGGAGGGAATTATGGCAGTGTCTTATCTATTCTAAATAAATATATTGAAGCATTTACTAATGAAGAAAAATATAAAATAATGTGCAATAATGCGGTAAAACTATACGCACTCTAAACTTATTATTATGGATTTAAATCTTAAAAACAAAGTGATCCTTGTAACGGGAGGTTCTAAAGGAATTGGTTTAGGTATCTCAAAGATGTTATCAGAAGAAGGTGCAATTCCTGTAATAATTGGAAGAAACAAAGAGAGTGTTTTAAAAGCCGTTTCAGGTTTTGAAAAAAGAGGTCAACAGGCATATTACGCCTTGGCTGAGTTAACCAATCCTAACGAATGTAAAAATGCAGTACAAAGAATAATCAAAAAATTTGGAAGTATTGATGGTTTGGTAAATAATGCCGGATTAAATGATGGTGTTGGACTTGAAAATGGAAATTATGAAGATTTTATAATATCGATAAAACGGAATGTTGCTCACTATTATTATATGGCCCATCTGGTGCTACCATATCTTAAAAAAAGTAAGGGCTCAATAGTAAATATTGGTTCAAAAACAAGTGTAACGGGCCAAGGTGGTACTTCGGGTTACGCGGCATCGAATGGAGGTAGAGACGCTCTTACAAGAGAGTGGGCTATAGATTTGTTACCATACAGTATTAGAGTAAATGCTGTAATTGTTGCAGAATGTTATACACCTCAGTATAAAAATTGGATAAAAAAGTTTCCTAATCCAGAGGAAACGTTAAAAGAAATCACGAAACATATTCCATTAGAAAATAGAATGACAAGCGTTGAAGAAATTGCAAATACAGTTGTGTTTTTACTGTCAGAAAAATCTAGTCATACCACAGGGCAATTGTTGTTTGTAGATGGTGGTTATACCCATTTAGATCGCTCATTATAACATTATAATTAAAAATAAAATGAATTCAAATAAAAAAATTCCCATAGTATCTAAGTCAGTACTCGTTCCGTTTATTTTAATAACTTCTTTATTTGCTTTGTGGGGATTTGCCAATGCGGTAACCGACCCAATGGTACAAGCATTTAAAAAAGTATTAGAATTATCAAATTTACAAGCAGCTTGGGTACAATTGGCATTTTATGGCGGATATTTTTGTATGGCATTACCAGCAGCATTGTTTGTTAGAAAGTATTCGTACAAAACAGGAGTACTTATAGGCTTGGCATTATATGCCGTGGGTGCTTTATTATTTTATCCAGCAGCAATTACAGGACAATTTGTTTTTTTCTTACTGGGTTTATACATCCTTACTTTTGGCTTGGCATTTTTAGAAACCACAGCCAATCCTTATATTTTAGCAATGGGCGATCCAAAAACAGCAACCCAACGATTAAATTTAGCGCAAGCATTCAATCCCGTGGGTCTTATTGCGGGTCTATTAGTTGCACAACACTTTGTTTTAAAGAAATTACAATCAGATGATATAGAAAACTACGCCACTTTAGCAGAAGCTAAAAAAATACTTATTAGAACATCCGACTTGATGGTAATTCGAAACCCATATGTGATTTTAGGAATTGTAATCATAGGAGTTTTCATATTAATATTAGTTAATAAAATGCCTCAAGCAAAAAATGAAGGAGGAAAACCTAGTATTTCAAAAACCTTTTCAGATTTATTTCAAAATAGAAAGTATATTTTGGGTGTTTTTGCTCAAGTATTATATGTAGGAGCTCAAATTATGAGCTGGACTTATATTTATCAATACGCTGAAGGAATAGGTATGGAAAGTGAAGATGCAGCTAATTATCAATTTTTAGCCTTTATCCTCTTTTTGGTTGGGCGAGCCGTTGGAACCTATATGTTGCGTTTTATGAGTGGAGGGAAGTTATTAATGTCATTTTCGATTGCAGCAATAATTTGTGTCGCAGGAACTATTTGGACTCAAGGAATAGTTGGCTTATATTTTTTAGTGGGAATTTCCTTTTTTATGTCACTAATGTTTCCAACTATATATGGGATTGCACTTGGAGGGCTTCCTGAAGAAGAATCAAAAATTGGTGCAGCAGGTTTGGTAATGGCGATTGTTGGCGGTGCTTTAATGCCACAGTTACAAGGATTAATAATCGATGCGGGAGGGCATGGTGTAAACGATATTTTAATTGCAGGTGTTTCCGAAGTAAACTTTTCGTTCATTTTGCCATTGTTTTGTTTTGTTTATATTGCTTGGTACGGCTATATTGTTTTCAAAAATTACGAATTAAAAACCATTTAAATATGAAACGATATTGTTTAGCCTTAGATTTAAAGAAGGATAAAAAACTCATTGAAAAATACAAAGAATACCATAAAAATGTATGGAAAGAGATATTATTAAGCATAAAAGCTAGCGGAATTGAAAACTTAGAAATTTACTTGACAGACAATAGATTATTTATGATAATGGAAGTGAATGATAGCTTTTCGTTTGATAAAAAATCTGAGATGGATAGCAAAAATCCAAAAGTGCAAGAATGGGAGCAATTAATGTGGAAATATCAACAGGCTTTACCTATGGCAAAAGAAGGAGAAAAATGGATATTAATGGAGAAAATATTTTCAATTTAATCAATTTTTGGATTTAATTCCCTAACTTTCAATTGTGCATTTTATATTGAAGAAAGATTAAACTACAAATTAATACTTTGAAATATGATGGTGTACAAAAAGTGTATCTGAATAATTAGGTATTTTCATAACTATAGAAATACATATATCAGATAGGTAAGCTATATACTAGATAAAATAAAACCCCGAATACGACCCGATTATTCAAAAAATGAGATTAATGGAGCAAGCATTATTATTGGGGCTAAAGGTTTTTATGCATAAATTTTAGCTAGTCTGAATAAGAAGAACGTTACATCTTTTATGCCTCTAAAAAAATAAGAAAAAACTACCTTTATTTACTTATTTAAGTTCATCTTTTGCCCAACTTCTTCGTTGTCCTAAAAAATAACTTACCCATTACCAAAAGGTAACTCAAAAGTTATTTTTTACTCTAGCCTCGAATTTGAACAAAATATAACCTTTTGCAACGGTCTTTAATTATTTTAGATTTCTTATTTCGCAAAGGTTTTATAACAATACCTTGTATTCCTAATTTACGGTACTTGGTAAGCCACTTCACTAAACTTTGTCTACAGACTCCTAAATAATCTGCAACTTCATCTTGTGTTTTGAATTTTTTGCTCTTCAATAAAATTAAACATAAAATACGCTTCTCTTATTTTATACTATGCTGTTTGGATTGCAATAATTTTAATTCTTCTAAACTCTTTGATATTACTAATTTTGAATTCAAATTATTAGACTAATATTATAATTAAATTGGTATTACTTATTTAATATTATAGGTTTACCAAATTCAAGTTTTTCTAGTTTTTCCAGTTGCGTAGCTGCGTCACCAACTATTAGATAAATCATTTTATCAGGATTTAAATATTTTTCAGCCAAAGCTTTAATATCTTCCACAGTCAATGCTTTAACGATACCTTCGCGTTGTTTAGCATAATCATCTACGTAACCATAATTGCTAATATTTGTAAGCATATTTAATTTATTACTTAAAGTTTCAAAAGCTCTTGCATTACTTTTAGTCATATATCCTTTGGTGACTTCCAAATCATTCTCATCATAATTTTTGCCATAGCTTTCTAAAATTTCTTTTATTAAACTTGATGATTCATAAGTAATATTTGAACGTACACTACTTGAAATTACGAAAACACCTTTTATATTCGAGCCATAAAATCTAGAGCGAATACTATAAGTATATCCTTTGCCTTCACGTAATTGTTGAGTTAATTGAGAAGCGAAACCTCCACCTCCTAAACGATAATTAAGTAAAGAAGCAGGATAAAAATCACTATCAGTAGCAGCTAAAGCAGGATATCCAAATCGCAATACGGATTGCTTTGACCCTGGAACATCATAAAAATAAACTTTAGAAGTATTTGGTATAATTGGATCTGATATTTCTGGGAATTCAAAAGTTTTTGAATCCCAATTATTGTTTAATCCTGATAAGGATTGATTAACTTCATCTTTAGAAATTGCTCCAACTACTTGAAATTTAGTAACATTAGGAGAAATATAAGAGTCATAATATGCTTTTAAATCATCAATAGTAATAGAATATACAGATGTTTTATCTCCTAAATTATCGTTAGACAAAATATGATTTTCTCCATAAATAAGCTTATTAAATTGATTACTTGCAATGCTGTTAGGTTGTGCTTTTTTCCGTTCAATTTTACTTAACACACTTTGTTTAAGAAGGTTAAGTTCTTTTTCGTCCCAACGTGGCTCTAATATAATTTCTTGAACTAATGCCATGGTTTTTGCATAGTTCTTGGTTAATGTGTTTCCAGAAATGGTAATAGCTTCATTAGAAGCAAAAACATTGATTGAGGCACCTAATTTTTCTATAGCATTTATAAGATCTTCCGGAGTTTTAGTTGCTGTTCCTTTTGTCATTAAATTTGCCAACAGGTTTGAAACACCAATTTTATTTTTATTTTCTAATAACATACCACCTTTTATTTGCATTTGAAATTGTACTAAAGGCAGTTCATTATTTACTATTCCAAAAAGTTTTATACCAGATGAAAGGTCTTCTTTCCATACCTGCGGAATAGTTATATTAGGACTATCACCATAAGGGGGCTCCTTACTTCTATCGAAACTTGAAGGTGTTTTTTTATATTCAACAGTAGTATTAGTATCAAAAGATTCTTTTGATCCTTCAACAATGGTTTCTTCTACAACATTTGCTAATTCTGAATCCTTTAGAGCCAAATCTTTTTGTCCTTTTGGCATAAAACTAGTTGCTACATAATTTTTGCCTTTTATATAAGTATTATAAACACGTATGACATCATCTGGAGTAACTGCGAGTATATTTTTCACATCCTGATTTATAAATCCTGGGTCACCGGCAAATATTTCATATTGTGATAGTTGAAATCCTTTTCCTAATACACTCGATAAACCATTATAAAATTTAGTTTCTTGCCCAGCTTTTATTCTATCTAGGTCAGAATTTGAAAAGCCTTCAGCTTCAAATTTTGTTAGTCCTTCATTTATTCCGGTTAAGACTTCTTGAAGATTATAATCTCGAAATGCTGTGACTTGTATAGAAAATTGTCCTGCAATTTCTGAGCTTGATTGTCTTGCTCTAACGCCATCTGTTAATTTTTTATCTTCAACCAATACCTTGTATAGAGGTGTTTTTTTTCCTTGGGATAAATAAGTAGCTAATACTTGTAATGCATAGGAATCTTTATGATATTGGTAGGTACTTGGCCATGTTAATGTGAGTTGTGGTACTCTCGCAAAGTTATCTTCATAATATAATTTTTTTGTTTCTGATAGTGTTACTAGTTGCTTTTTCATTTTTGGAATCTCTTCACCTCGCTTAATTTCACCGAAATATTTATTAACCCATTCTGTTGCCTGTGCAATATTAAAATCACCAGCGATAGTAAGTGTTACATTATTTGGTACATACCATCTATTATAAAAATCTTTTACATCTTGAAGTGTAGCATTTTGCAAATCTTCTAGCGAGCCAATAACTTCCCAACTATAGGGATGGCCTACGGGATATAAGTTCTTATTGATAACAAAAGAAGTATGACCATAAGGACTATTATCAACACGTTGACGTTTTTCGTTTTTCACTACTTGTTTTTCTTTGGCTAAAACAGGATTGGTTACTGTATTAATAAAGTAGCCTAATTTGTCTGCTTCTGCCCAAATCATTTTTTCTAAGGCATCTTTTGGAACTGTTTGATAATAATTTGTTCTATCTCTACTTGTAGATCCATTTGCTCCGGAGCCACCTATACGTGTGCTCATTTTGTCAAGTCCGCCTTTTCCTAAATTTTCAGATTCTAAAAAAAGCAAATGCTCAAATAAATGAGCAAATCCAGTACGTCCTTCAATTTCTCTTGCAGAACCAACATGAGATGTTAATGCCACTGCAACTACAGGATCTGAGCGATCTATATGAAAAATTACCTGGAGGCCATTATCTAATGTAAATTCTTCAAAATCAACTTTAAATTCTTTAGTTTCTATAACCTTGTCTTGGTTTTTTACGCAAGAAACAAGTATTACTAAAAAGAATAAATTAAGTATTAAATTTTTAAATAATTTCATGCTAATATATTTTAAATTTGGTGTTTATAGTTTGTACTTAAAAAGGTTGTTTTCTCACTATTACTTCAAATTATTGCTAACTCCCAGCAATATTTCCCGTCAACTACTTTTATTTTCGATTCTTTTTCTATTTCACTCTTAACATAAAAATTATAGGTTCCCCAAAGTATTGCTATAAACAATAGCGGAATTATTACTATAATTATAAAAGTGTACTTTAAGAATTTTTTCATGTTGTCAATTTTATAGAATAACCCAAAGGGCTATATCATAAAATTTATTAAAATAACAGTACCAACATTAATATGTCATGTTAATTTTAGTCATTTTAAATTTTCCACAATGCACGTTTTAACAATTTAAAAATAAAAGTTTCATCTAAAAAAATTCACAATAAAAACAAACGCTGATATTTTTAAGATTTTGAGAAAAGAGATTCTAAATATTCAAAAGGTTCATTCCCATCACCTACATATTTCATCAGGATTTTTCCATCAGGACTGATAATAAATTTTGTTGGAAATGAAGTAACATTAAACTTGGCTACAAAATTATTAAGGCCTTCACCCTTTACATCTATAACCTGCTGCCATGGGTAATCATTCTTGTTAAGAAAAGTCTGTAATCGTTTTTTGGTGTCTCCATAGTTTACACCCAAAACTTCCATCTGATCCTTGTGTTTTGCCAGAAATTCTTTCACATGAGGCATTTCACCAACACAGGGCGCACACCAGGTACCCCAGAAATCGATCATCACATATTTCCCTCTATATGACTCCAAATTAAATTCCTTACCATCCAAAGTAGAGGTAGTTTTAATCACAGGTACTGGCTGTCCAGCTTTTGTTGAAGTGATTCCTGCAATTCTCTTTTTGAGATTCTTATAATAAATATTGTCACTCAGTTTTGGGTCAATTTTACCAAATAACTCAATCGACTTATCTTCATCTACCTGACCTCTGGTAATCATATCTTCCAGATAATAAAGTGCTGTTTTTGAAGACAGGTGATCTGCAATAAATTCCTTTTTGATGTTATCAACCTTTTCATTGAGTTTATCAATGTCTTTTATCAAAAGTTCCTTTTTATCCTTATCTTCTTCAAAAGAACTTTTTGCCATAAGATCTCCTATTTCATTTAGGAATGGATTGACCTTTTTATGCAGTTTGGCAAGCAATTCATTTTCCGGATCTCCGGAAGGATAAGCATCTACAAAATCAGAGATCTCTCCTTTAATCTTTACATCTGCTCCCGGATATATAAAAATAAGCAACCTGTTGGATGATATCGGATAATAGCCACCTCCTTTAGAATTTTTTAAAATCCTTTTTACTCTTGGAAACAACCGAAGTGCCATAAAATGATCAACAGAATCTGTAAAAGAAAATTTCCCATCTATTACCATAATAGAATCATTTCTAATTTTCTTTTCTTTTGTATTATCGGGATACCGCATAAAAAATGAGGTAGTTCCCATTCCTTTAATCTCTCCGCTAATTTTTACCGTGTTATCTTGTTTTTTTATTTCTTTCCTTTCTTCTTTTGTTTCACAAGACAAGAAAGCAACAAATGCAATTAGAATAAATACAACTCTTGTTAAATGGTTTATTTTTTTCATTATAAATATTTTTAAATCGTAAATGGGAGCACCCTAAGCGCCCCCATAAACTTAATTAACATTAATTCAAATGTTTTTTAATCCGTATTAATATTTTCAGGCCATACTTTACCATCTTTTCTGGTAAGCCTGACCGTTCCATATTCATTATAGGATGCAGACCACTCATATTCCCAGGATATATCCAGGGTTGTTGCGGTAACATTAGAAATGATCCACTTTTCTTCTTCACTACCTTGCACGGAAGTTAATCCGGATACTGCATCATAGGTTAATGTTCCAGCCCCGCCGTATTTATAACCAAATATTAAATGATCTACATTATATAACCCTTCTGAAGCGCCGTCTGAGATATTGGTTTCTCCAGTGTCTCCAATTTGAATACCACCATAATTTATGGCATCATCTGTTGCAGCAATCCATTCATAATCAAATTTTCCTCCCCATGGGAAAGCACTTGGCGAATGGAAGTTTTCTGGCCAGTCTTCACCATCAGTTCTGGTTAATCTAACTGTACCATATTCATCATATTCAGCAGAATATTTATATGTCCAGGCAATTTCTAAAGTATTACCATCTACATTTGAAATAGTCCATTTTTCTTCAGAACCACCTTCTACATAAGTTTCTCCAGTAGTATAGTTTAGAAATATTTTTCCATCTCCACCGTAATTATAATTAAATAACAAATGAGATACATCAAATTCTTTATTTAATTCCAGGGCTTCTGTAGTTTCTACAATTTCTATCTGACCTGTATCACCTACTTTAACACCACCCCATTGCAATCCACCATCACTAACATAAGTCCATTCATAATTGAATGTACCTTCCCAACTTGGCGGTTTTTTATCTTTATGAAGTGTAGAAAAACCAAACCTATATTCTCCTTGTATATAATCTTGTGAGTTTAAGAATGTTCCATCTTTATTGGTAATTATCCAATGTATTTCAAATAAATCACCATCTAATAATGGTGCTTGTTGTCTTGGATTAATAAAATCAGATTTAAACATTTCATACACCTTATTTCCGCTAATTTGTAAAACAAAATTAGCGTTTTCCGGTAAATCGGTTATGGTTCTTAGAAGTTTACCTTCTGTATTGTAAGGAGGTGTTGAATTGTACCCATCCTTTTCTTCAACTGTAAGATAAAAATCTATTTTAGAAAAGTTTTCAGTTGGAATTGAACTATCCATTTCAAAATTTAGTTCAACCGTATCATTACCCCAATATTGTTCTAAAGTAATTATATTGGTTAACCATACAAAAGTTTCTTTTCCTTCGGTTGGACTTATTTTCATATGAGTTGTTGCCTGCCAGGCAAGAGATCCAGGATCTTTGGCCTCAGGAAACTCCAAATCATTTAAATCTCGGCACGATTGTATTGAGAATACTAAACTCAATACCATTAAAAATTTTATAATCGAATATTTTTTCATCATATTATATTTTAAAGATTAGGATTAAAAAATTTAATCTTAGGAGAGATAGGCACAACATACTTAGAACTTCCAGGTTCTAAAGTAAAGGTTTGTCCTTCAATGATTCTGGTAAACGTCGGAATTGATTCACCATATGCATGATATCTCTTTAAATCTATCAGGTTATTACCTGTAGCCATCAATTCTTTTCTGCGTTCTTCTTTAACCCATCGAAGTGTAGTTGTATTATCTACATGTACTAATGGAGTAAAATTATTGATACGTTTTACCAATAACTTATTTAATGCTGCAACAGCACCAGGTCCATCTCCTGTTCTTATTTTTGCTTCTGCATTTACCAAAATTAAATTAGGAACAGTTATTCCTGCTTGTGTTTCGGCATTTCTTCTTGCATAACAAAAATCTGGACTTACATCAACACCGTAAAAGGTTTCATTGCTTGAAAAAAGATAAAATCTTTGGTCGTTTGTTTGATCAAACAAGGCTAACAAATCCGGGTGGTATAATTGAGCAGGATCACGGAACGTATATCTGTGGTATCTATTCCATAAAACAGATTTAGCATCTGTGCTGAAATTAAAATCGAACATATCTAAACCACCCCATGGGTCTCCTGGTGTTCTATGATCAATAGTAGTAAAGTCATATACAAAATCATATAGGTCTAGAGCTTCATTTGAAAACTGTTTAGCAGCCTCAAAATTACCTGCGTATAAATTTACCAATGCATGGAGTGCTTTCATTGCAGCTTTTCCCGGTCTAAAATTGGCATCTTCATTGTAAATAGGGGCATCCACTAATAAAATCTCCGCTTTGTCTAAATCGCTTAAAATTTGTTCATAAACTTCTCCTACTGTTGATCTAGGTAATTGTGCCGCTAAATCAATTTCTAAAGGCATTGGAATACCTGGCTCGTCTTTTGTAGAAGCACTTATATGTGGTGCATATTCATTAACCAAAAGAAATAAATCCAGGGCTCTTTGCGCATAAGCTTCTCCTTCTACTCTTTGTCTATCTAGCTCTGTTCTTTTACCAAGTGGAGCGCCATCCACATCATTAATCACCAAATTATAAACATGAATTTTAGTATATCTGTTAATCCAGTCTCTATCATCTTCTTCTGCTGTATATTGATTTTCAGCCCATTCATATTGTCTTTTCCATCTATTTCTCCATAAGTCAAGATAATTTTTTCCTGGCAGATAAGTATCTGGATCCATATAACTCATATTAGTCATAGTAGGATAACTCGTATTATAATCTTCCAGTAGTTTATCAAAATCTTCTACCGTTTGAGGTATTAATGTACCTGTTGGTATTACATCTAGAAACTCATCCGGATTACAAGATCCAAGAATGATTATAGACACCAATAAAATTAAAATTCTTTTTTTCATTATCTTTATTTTTAAAAAGTTAATCTCACACCGAAGGTGAATGTTTTTAAGTTATTATAAGCGAGTCTTGAAGAACCAGAAGAGTTAAAACTTTCTGGGTCAATACCCAAGTCATTAGCTACCCAAACAAAAGGATTAGCAACTTGTCCTGTAATTCTAAACTTTTTAATAAAAGTTTTTTCTAAGAATTTACCTGGCATTGTATATCCCAGAATAATATCTCTTACGCGAATAAAGTTAGCACTTAATACGTTATCCTGAGAGTATTCCCAGAAACGGTCACCATCCGTACTATCCCAGTGGCTTTCAGACTCGCCAGTATAAGGGTTAGTGCCTTCATATGCTACTTTAGGAATTCTTGTAGTTAGCTCATCGCCTGGTTTTTTCCAACGATCTAAAAATATTTTATTAGATCTGTTGTTCCAACCACTAAAACTGGTACCGTAAGAAGTGTTTCTAAACACATGTCCTAATTTATAGGTTAAATTTATAGCCAGGTCAAAACCTTTGTAAGCGAATACATTGGTAAAACCTCCGTAAAAAGGAGCTACACTTAAACCTTGGTAAATTAATTCTTCCTGATCATTTACTCCGTCTCTCCAGGATTTGGTAGTACCATCTGTATTGTATACTAAGATATTACCACCTGCGTCAAGACCTGCATAGTTATAAGAGTAAACATTATTAAAGGCAGATCCTACTTCTAACAATCCATTTCTAATAATGGTCCAAGGAGTTTGTAGCTGGTCATCAATTTCTGTAACTTCATTTTTATTATAACTAAAGTTTAGGCTTGAGTTCCAGGTGAAACCACCATTATTAATAATTAAACCATTTAGAGAAAATTCTATCCCATTGTTTCTCATAGAAGCATAGTTAATTACTGCCGATCTAAAACCGTTGGTTACATCTAATTGTCTTGGGCCTAAGAGGTCGGTACTGTTTTTATCATAATATTCTATTGTACCACTAAGTCTGTTTTTAAACATGGCAAAATCAAGAGCAATATTTAAGGTAGTAGTTTCTTCCCATTTAAGTTTATCGTTAGCCGGTTGAGTTAACCTTAGGTAATTGTATAGATTAGTACCCCAAGACCTTGTATAATTTGTTGCTTGTGCATATGGTGAGAATTTATTACTGGCATTACCTGTTAAACCGTAAGTAGCTCTTAATCTCAATCTATCGATTTTATCTATATTATCCATAAATGTTTCATTGGTAATATTCCAAGCAACTCCTGTAGACCAAAGCGGTTTGTATCTAAAGGCAGGGTCGCTACCAAAAAGATTTTTTTGGTCAATTCTAAAACTACCTGTTACAGAGAATCGATTATCAAACTCATAACCTACATTAGAGAACACTGATACTTCTCTATCATCGGTATTAGAATTCTCATAAAAATCGCGATCACGAAAACGATTTCCGTTCCAGTTAAACAATGAGCCAGAGAGAAAAGCTTCTTGATTTACTGGCACATAGGTTGTTGTTTGTTTGTCGTACCCATATTTTTTATCGTTAAAAGACTCAGAATATCTTTTTCTAATTTCGGTACCACCAAACACAGTTAATTTATGGATATTCCATTCTTTATCCCAGGTTAGTGTATTTCTCAAATCCCAGGCATAGAAATTGGTTCTGGTATATTTATATTCTGTACCAAGAGGGATGATATGATCTACCTCATCTTTATCATCAGTCAGGTCAGGATCTGCATACATGTCCCATACTCTGATACGCTGAGAAGGTAAATTCATTGAATTGAACTGGTCAAAATTAGTATTTCCTTTTTCGTATTGAAAACTAGAATTAAAAACGAGGTCTTTCACAATTTCTATATCCAAACCAAACCTTGCTCTCACATCAAATTCTTGACTGGTTCTATCTGAATATCTTTGTTGATCTAATTGGTTGAAGGAGTAAAGTCCAACACCAGGAAGCGCTTCTCTTTCTTGTGATACCCATCGGTTCCATCTGTTGTAATATTGTATGGTTTGCCCTGAGGGATCTACCAGGTTATTATAAGCATCTTCATTATAAGCCGTTGTATAATCAACACCGTTGGTTTTATTATTTCTAAGTGTAGCATTGATACCGGCAGTAAAACCAATTCTATCGGATAAACGATAGTTATCTTGCAGGTTAATATTGAAACGATTATTAGAATCACCAATAGAAGCTTCTGTATTATCATTATATACCAAGGAAGCTCTAAAGGTATTTTTATCACTACCTCCGTAAATGGCAAGGTTATAAGTATTTTCAAGTGGACTTCTCAAAAGATATCTTTCCCATTGGTCTGTCGTACTTTTGGTTCTTAAATCACCTAAAAAGGCATCGTATTGCGCTTGTGACCATCTATCGCCATTAGGAGCTAAACCACGAACCAATACATTGGCCTCGTCTAATAAACTCATACCTTCTAAACGACCAACCATAGTACTATAGTTATTCCATCCTTTTTCTGTGTATTCCAGTTCTAAATCAATTTGTTCTGAAGTACTCATCCAACCCATATCTGAGTAATCAATTTTATCTGTTAAGGCTAAATAAGAAGAAAAATCAACTTGTAATTTTTGTCCTTTTTTACCTTTTTTAGTAACCACCACCACAACACCATTACTTGCTCTTACTCCCCAAATAGAAGCAGCAGAAGCATCTTTTAATACAGTAATAGATTCAACATCTTCCGGGTTAATAGTTTCTAAATCTCCCTCAATAGGAAAACCATCCACTATATACAATGGTTGTGTACTAGCGTTTATAGAAGATTGCCCCCTAATTTCTACTTGACCATTGGTATAATTTAAACCGGAAACAGTACCTTCTAATCTGTCTACAATATTTTGAACTGGTCTCATTTCTAATTGGGCTTCATTAATTTTCGAAAAAGAACCTGTTGCTCTTTCTTTTGAAATAGTTTGATAACCTGTAACAACTACTTCATTTAAAATATTTAAATCTTCTTTTAAGACAACATCAATATTAATTTTATTATTTATTTTTACTTTTTCCGTTATGAATCCAACATATGAAAATACTAATATTTTCGCATTTGACGGAACTTTTAATAAGTATTTTCCATCAAAATTAGTTACATCTCCAATTGTTGTACCCTCTACTAAAACGCTAACCCCCGCTAAAGGAATTCCTTGTTCATCTAACACAATTCCAGAAATTTCTCTGGTTTGCTGAACAGGTGTTTCGGAAAACGTATCAGGTATTTTTAAATTACCACTTTCTAAAACTGAAGCATTTATTTGTAAAATTGAACCTAAAATTAATACAAAGGATAATTTTGTAATGGCTCCAAATTTTATTTCTAATAAATTAGAATATCCTCTAATTTTCTTCATAATTTTAATTTGTTTAAGTTTATTATAATTAATTTTTAAATTTATTTTAAGGATGAGAATTCTTTAATTTTAAATTTGAGTTGATTTCTATTCATTGGCATTGCTATTATTTGGTAGTATTAATTCCCATTTTTTATTTGATTTTTGCTTAAATTTTATATTTCCTGATTTTTCGAAAAAGTTTATTACTTCATTTATGTTTATACCTTTTTTAAAAGAGGCAGTAAAAATTAAATCTTCTAATTTTTTATTATTTATATTAATATCAACATCATAAAACCTATTTAATTCATTTACAATATCTTTTAAAGACTCATTTTTAAATACCAACATTTTCTTTTTCCAGGCTAAAACGTCATTGTATAAATTAGTTTTAGAAATAGACATTGTATTAGTTGTTTTAGTAAAATCAGCTTTAGTTCCCGGAAGCATTACATTTTTAATAATTTTCTTATTTTTATAAGTCAATTCAATCTTTCCTGTAAAAAGAGTGGTTATATTTTTAGAATCTTCCGGATATGCTTTTACATTAAAACTTGTACCAAGTACTTTAATGTTCATATTAGATGGAAGATTTATTATAAAAGGTTTGGTTTTAATTTTGGCTACATCAAAATAAGCTTCTCCTGTTAATTCTACTTTTCTATTGTTTTTTGAAAATGGAGATGGATATTTTAAAGTACTATTTGAGTTTAATAAAACGATGGTTCCATCTGGTAATACCACTTGTCTGTTTTCTCCTTTTGGTACATAAACACTAAGTAATTTTTGTGAATTTGATTGTTTTGATACAAAAAAAGAAATACCCAGAACAGTAATAAATATGGCAGCATATTTAAGAATAGAATTTAGATTATTTCTAAATGCTATTTTTCTAATTTTTCTTTCTTTAGTTTTTTTATCAAAAGAATTAAATGCCTCAGAACTGTCGTATGAAGATAAACTTAGGTTAGCTAAGTGATTGGTTATTACAAGATCTTTGATTTTTTGATTTTTTAATTGTATCTCCTTTTCAGAACCAGGTGTATTAAACCACTTTTCTAATATGATTAGATCTCGATCATCAAGATTCTGACCGTTTAAATAGTTTAGGTATATTTTTTCCTTATTCTCCATTTATGACCTATTCAAAAGCACCTTTATTTTAATCGCTTTTATCTAAGACATAGAAATTGAAAAATACCCTAATAAAAAATCAAAAAAATATTAAGTATTTCTTAAAAAAATAACTATATTACTAGTAATAAGTAAGTTAGTGGAGATGTTAAAAAGTTAATCTCACACCGAAGGTGAATGTTTTTAAGTTATTATAAGCGAGTCTTGAAAAACCAGAAGAGTTAAAACTTTCTGGGTCAATACCCAAGTCATTAGCTACCCAAACAAAAGGATTAGCAACTTGTCCTGTAATTCTAAACTTTCTAATAAAAGTTTTTTCTAAGAATTTACCTGGCATTGTATATCCCAGAATAATATCTCTTACGCGAATAAAGTTAGCATTTAATACATTGTCTTGAGAGTTTAACCAGAAACGGTCACTATCCCTACTATCCCAGTGGCTTTCAAACTCGCCAGTATAAGGGTTAGTGCCTTCATATGCTACTTTAGGAATTCTTGTAGTTAGCTCATCGCCTGGTTTTTTCCAGCGATCTAAAAATATTTTATTAGATCTGTTGTTCCAACCACTAAAACTGGTACCGTAAGAAGTGTTTCTAAACACGTGTCCTAATTTATAGGTTAAATTTATAGCCAGGTCAAAACCTTTGTAAGCGAATACATTGGTGAAACCTCCGTAAAAAGGAGCTACACTTAAACCTTGGTAAGGTAATTCTTCCTGATCATTTACTCCGTCTCTCCAGGATTTAGTAGTACCATCTGTATTGTATACTAAGATATTACCACCTGCGTCAAGACCTGCATAGTTATAAGAGTAAATATTATTAAAGGCAGATCCTACTTCTAACAATCCATTTCTAATAATGGTCCAAGGAGTTTGTAGCTGGTCATCAATTTCTGTAACTTCATTTTTATTATAACTAAAGTTTAGGCTTGAGTTCCAGGTGAAACCATTGTTGTTTACAATTAATCCATTAATTGTAAATTCTACCCCATTGTTTCTCATAGAAGCATAGTTAATTACTGCCGATCTAAAACCGTTGGTTACATCTAATTGTCTTGGACCTAAGAGGTCGGTACTGTTTTTGTCATAATATTCTATTGTACCACTAAGTCTGTTTTTAAACATGGCAAAATCAAGAGCAATATTTAAGGTAGTAGTTTCTTCCCATTTAAGTTTATCGTTAGCTGGTTGAGTTAACCTTAGGAAATTGTATAGATTAGCACCCCAATACCTTGTATAATTTGTTGCTTGTGCATATGGTGAGAATTTATTACTGGCATTACCTGTTAAACCGTAAGTAGCTCTTAATCTCAATCTATCGATTTTATCTATATTATCCATAAATGTTTCATTGGTAATATTCCAAGCAACTCCTGTAGACCAAAGCGGTTTGTATCTAAAGGCAGGGTCGCTACCAAAAAGATTTTTTTGGTCAATTCTAAAACTACCTGTTACAGAGAATCGATTATCAAACTCATAACCTACATTAGAGAACACTGATACTTCTCTATCATCGGTATTAGAATTCTCATAAAAATCGCGATCACGAAAACGATTTCCGTTCCAGTTAAACAATGAGCCAGAGAGAAAAGCTTCTTGATTTACTGGCACATAGGTTGTTGTTTGTTTGTCGTACCCATATTTTTTATCGTTAAAAGACTCAGAATATCTTTTTCTAATTTCGGTACCACCAAACACAGTTAATTTATGGATATTCCATTCTTTATCCCAGGTTAGTGTATTTCTCAAATCCCAGGCATAGAAATTGGTTCTGGTATATTTATATTCTGTACCAAGAGGGATGATATGATCTACCTCATCTTTATCATCAGTCAGGTCAGGATCTGCATACATGTCCCATACTCTGATACGCTGAGAAGGTAAATTCATTGAATTGAACTGGTCAAAATTAGTATTTCCTTTTTCGTATTGAAAACTAGAATTAAAAACGAGGTCTTTCACAATTTCTATATCCAAACCAAATTTTGCTCTTATATCAAATTGTTGACTGGTTTTATCTGAATATCTTTGTTCGTCTAACTGGTTAAAAGAGTAAAGTCCAACACCAGGAAGCGCTTCTCTTTCTTGTGATACCCATCGGTTCCATCTGTTGTAATATTGTATGGTTTGCCCTGAGGGATCTACCAGGTTATTATAAGCATCTTCATTATAAGCCCTTGAATAATCAACACCGTTGGTTTTATTATTTCTAAGTGTAGCATTGATACCGGCAGTAAAACCAATTCTATCGGATAAACGATAGTTATCTTGCAGGTTAATATTGAAACGATTATTAGAATCACCAATAGAAGCTTCTGTATTATCATTATATACCAAGGAAGCTCTAAAGGTATTTTTATCACTACCTCCGTAAATGGCAAGGTTATAAGTATTTTCAAGTGGACTTCTCAAAAGATATCTTTCCCATTGGTCTGTCGTACTTTTGGTTCTTAAATCACCTAAAAAGGCATCGTATTGCGCTTGTGACCATCTATCGCCATTAGGAGCTAAACCACGAACCAATACATTGGCCTCGTCTAATAAACTCATACCTTCTAAACGACCAACCATAGTGCTATAGTTATTCCATCCTTTTTCTGTGTATTCCAGTTCTAAATCAATTTGATCTGAAGTACTCATCCAACCCATATCTGAGTAATCAATTTTATCTGTTAAGGCTAAATAAGAAGAAAAATCAACTTGTAATTTTTGTCCTTTTTTACCTTTTTTTGTTGTGATTACCACAACACCGTTACTTGCTCTTACTCCCCAAATAGAGGCGGCAGAAGCGTCTTTTAAAAAAGTAATAGACTCGACATCTTCCGGGTTAATAGTTTCTAAATCTCCTTCAATAGGAAAACCATCTATCACGTATAATGGTTCTGTACTCACATTAATTGAAGATTGCCCCCTAATTTCTACTTGTCCATTGGTATAATTAACTCCGCTTACCATTCCTTCAATACGGTCAATAATATTTTGAACTGGTCTCATTTCTAATTGGGTTTTATTAATTTTTACAAAAGAACCGGTAGCCCTATCATCAGATATTTTTTGATATCCTGTTAGCATTACTTCGTCAAGGCTTTGAGAAAATTCTAATAATAAAACCTGGTAAATGACTTGATTAGTTAACTGAATTATTTGTTCGTTATATCCCGGTTTTTGTAATATAATTTCATCTATTAACAATGGCACATGTATGATAAATTCACCATTAAAATTAGTATAGGATTCAAATTCTGAATTATTTATATACACTTTAACATTTTCAATTGGGAATCTTAAAATATCTGAAACGACACCTTTTATCACTCTAGTTGAGTCTTTAATTTTATTCTTTTTTGTTTTATTGAAATTTTTTACTGAATCAAGCTCTGAAATATTTTTCTTCAGATTATTGGTTTCAAAAGAGGTTTTTTCTGTATTTATGCTTCTAGTTGTATGAAGAATAATTTGTTCGTCAATAACTGTTATAACTATATCTGTATCTTCGAATAATCGATTTAGTAAATTTATAACATCTTCATTTTCTGCTTTTAAAGATATTTTTCGTATATCATCAATAATATTGTGTGCAAAAACAAAATGATAGTGTGTTTTTTTTCCAATTTCCGATAAAACTTCAATGATTGGTTTGTCTTTGATATCTATAGATATATTACTTTGCCCAAATATTGGTATAAAAACAAAGAATAATATAAAACCTAAATAATTTCTTAAAAACCAGCTCATTGCATTAACTACTGAATAACACTATATTTTTTTCATGAAAGATAATATAGTTTTTATAAATCTAATCCCAAAACACATTGGATTTTACCTAAAAGAAGAAATAATTACTAAAACTATTTAGAAGGAATTGGTTTTGTTGGAGATGATAAAATGTTGATTATCTTTTTTGATTAATTTAAACCCTCCTGTTATACTTAATTCGTTTAGCATTGTTTCAAGAGAGATTTCTTTTTTAAAGGTGGCCGTAAATACTTGTTTTTTAAGTTCTTCCGATTGAATTTTGATTTTTACATTAAAATTTCGATTAAATTCATTAATGATATCTCCTAGATAGTCTTTGTTAAAATAAAATGTGTTCTCTTTCCAAAAGAGTGTATTTTCTGTAAATACCTTATCTTTAATTACTTGAATTGATTTATTGTCCTTATCTATAATTGCAGTGGTATTTGGTTCAATAATAAAGTTTTTAACTACAATAGATTTTGAAATCAATTCAATTTTACCTTCTACTAAGCTGGTTTGAATTTTTACATCTTCATCGTAGGATTTTACTCCAAAAGAAGTACCTAAAACTTTTATTTGAACATCATTATTCAACATTATAACAAAGGGTTTTCCATCTAATTTTGTAACATCAAAAAAGGCTTCGCCTTTAAGCTTGACCAATCGGTTATTTAAAAAATCTTTATTATAAGAAAATGTTGTTCCAGAATTTATATTAATTTTTGACCCATCAGGTAATTCAAAATTTCTTGTTTCAGATCTCGGTACTACAATATTGGTAAAATTAGTATTTGTACTCAAATCGTTTTTAAATAAATACAAACCTGCAAACAAAGCAATCAACAAAATTGCAGCATATTTATAGTATTTTTTTAATGATATAAGTAATCCTTTTTTCTTTTTTACCTCTATTTCTTTTTCAAATTTTTCAAAAGCATAATCCGTATCAAAATTAGTAGTAGCCAAATCAGCAAAATGGTTCGCAAAAACAACCTCTTCAAATTTATTTTGATTCGATTCTTTTTTAATCCAGTTTTCAAGTTCATTCTCTTCCGAACTTTCTATTGAATTATCTAAAAACTTGTTGATTATATGTAAATTTTCTTTTTTCAAAGGAATACATTTTCCACAAAAATAAGATAAAAATGTTTAGATGTATGTATTATAATTTAATATTACCTTATTTTTGTTATAAACAAGCTCAAATAATAAGTTGAAAGATAGGTATAAAGATCAGGTGTTTTTAATTGATTCTCTGAATGAAGGGAATAAATCTGCATTTAAATATTTGTATTCTAAATTTTACAATGAGCTATGTGCCTATGCAAAAAGTTTATCTGGTAATGCTGAGTTGGCGGAAGACATTGTTCAAAATGTTATGATTAATATTTGGGACAGAAGGCCAAATTTAAATATAAAATCATCTATTAAAAGTTATTTGTACAAAGCTGTATATAACCATTTTATAAACACCTACAAGCAAAATAAAAAAGAGTTAAATTTTATTGAAAAGATGAAAGCAGATGCATTAAATTATTTTGCAGAAGAAGACGATGAGATAATTGATAAAAAAGTTAAAATGGTAAAGTTGGAAATTGAAAACTTACCTAAAAAATGTAGAGAAGCTTTTTTGTTGAATAAAGTAAATGGTTTAAAATATAAAGAAGTGGCAGAAGAATTAAATATTTCTGTTAAAACTGTAGAGGCACATATTCATAACGCATTGGTGAAAATTAAAAAGAGCCTTGAACATAAAAAGCATTTATTATATTTCTTAAACTTTTTTAACAAAATAAAATTTAAAAACCCTATTAAAATTTAATAGGGTCTTAAAAAATCAATTCAAATTAACTATTTTATGAAAACAATAGCTATTTATTTTTACCCCAGTTTTTAAGTCTTTTTTGTTGTTCTCCATAAGGAATACCATCTGTAATCCAATCTTCAGCTTTTTCACCTTTTAAGTAATGACCAAACCATTTTAAAATTCTTTGTTGGTAATCAATCTGATTTTCTTTTTTTCGCAAACCATGCCCTTCTTTAGCATATACCAATAATACAAATGGTTTGCCTGCTCTCCTTGCAGCATTGTAATAGGCAACACCTTGAGACCAATTTACATTTTGATCGTTATCGCCAACTTCAAATAAAACAGGAGTGTTTAATTTATCCACTTGCATTACACTAGAATTTCTAACATAATTATCAGGCGATTTCCAAGGAGGAGTTTGCATTCTTTCTTGCCCTACTTCAAAATGATTATTCTCTGGCTGCCCACCAAATGCAGGTGTTACAGCTAAATTCATTGCAATTAACTCAGTTAGGCCTGCCCCAGCAACACTTGCGGCAAAAATATTGGTTTGTGTTGGTACATATCCGGCCTGGTAACCTCCCCAAGAATGCCCGATTAATCCAACTTTATCAGGATTAACATCTCCTATTTCTACTACTTTTTTCACTGCCAATTCTAAATTTCTTGCCGATGAAATTCCTGGGTCTCCAGCGGTAAATTCAATATCGGGTTTAAAAACAAAGTATCCATTTTGAACCCAAACAGTTGTATTGTAATAACTTGTTTCCGATGGTCGTACATAATCTTGAAATCTATTAGATAACCTTTCATAGATATAAGTAATCATTGGGTATTTTTCACCTTTTTTATAATTTGCCGGATAATATAAAATACCTTGAGATTTTTTACCTTGGGCATTGGTATAATCAATTAAAACCGCCTTACCCCATGCAAAGTCTTTTTGAAATTTATTGGTATCTGAAATTTGTTTAAGTGATTTAAAATTTAAATCTGTAATAAAAACATTTGGTGAATTTGTATACGATTGTTTTTTAAACAAAATCTTGTTGAAATCTTTAGATTTGACAAATCTACTAATCAGATTATTTTCGAAAGTCAATGTTTTAATTTTCTCACCTGCAATTCCTTTTGCAACCCCAGTTTTTTTTGTCCATTTGTCTTCAACAGAAAATAATATTGGTTTTGAAAAATCTATATAATTCTCTTCTCTGTCTAAGTTGATTATTCTATATATTAAATTATCTTTTTTCCCATTTGTAATTTTTCTTGTTTTGTTCCCGTTGGTATAAACTTGCCAAATATCAAATTCAGAATTTATATAAAAAGATTTGCTGTCTTTTGTCCATTTACCAAATCCATAAGCCCTTCTCTGGTCAACAGGATGATCATCGTCAATAAAAAAACTATCGTCTAGATTTGAAGTAATATTTACTGATTTATTATTTTGAATATCAAATAAATATAAGTTATCGTCTTTTACATAAACAAAATACCTGTTGTTAGGACTTACGTTATTTACATAAACAATTTTTGAAAGAACTTTTTTCTTTGTTCCTGTTTCTTTGTTAATTGTGTAAATATCGTAATAAGGTCTGCCAAACATTGCGCTAAAATCATAAGGAGTACGATCTAGACCTAATACTACTTTGTTATCGAGATTAGAATTTATTCGTTCGAGTAAATCTCCCTCTAATTCAATAAAAGTATTCTTAGAGACATTCCACATTGCTACTTTTGGAGTAGCAAGGTCTTTCATTTTTGATTTTTTTTGAGCGGGTATGATTACCACATCTTTGCTATTCCAAATTTCAACTTCCGGAGCGTCATTATCAGATTTTTTTGATTTTTCCTTTTCATCTTTTTCCTTTTCTGATTTTTTCTTAGCATTTTCATCTTCTTCCCATTTATAGGTTGAAAAGTAAACATAGTCCCAATTTTTTGAGAATTTAATTCCTCTTTCTAGAATTTTAGTTTCTTTTGGAAAATTCGTATATTTATTTTGATTAAATACAAGTAATTTAGGATTATTAGTGTTTAATTCTTTCCATATCAATAAATCAACTGATTCTCCTTTATAACTTTTATTTTTTACAGTTCTTAATGCAAATAAATCAGCGCTCTTTTTTTTCCATTGCATTCCTTTGTAAATAGCTTTTTTGTTACCTAAAACTTTAATATTCCCACTTATAGGATTATAAATTTGAATTGAATTGGCTAAAGAATCTTTCGTTTCAGTTATTAAGGCGAGTAAATCTCCTTGGTCTTGCCAAGCAAATTCTACAATATTACCAAATGAAATTTCTTTACCGTTCTTTAGGTTTTTAACAATTAAAGTATTGGTCTTGTTTATGAAATAATCCATTGCTATATAAGACCCTTTATTATTAAAAGAATATTGTTTTACATCTTTAAACTCAAGAGTGTCTTGAGTATTTAGGTTTAATATTTTAATTACAACGGGCTCTAGGTATTTGCTTTTATCTTTTGCAGTTTTTCTTTTTTTAGCTAATTTTTCAGATTCTTTACCCGGAAGTATTTTAGAATATGCCAACCATTCATTGTTTTTAGAAAAAGTTGAGCGATCTGCATTCTTAAACTCCTTTTTTTTATTTGTTTTACTGTTGTACAGAAACAAAGTCTGATCGTATTCACCATTATTAACCTGATAAGTAACCCAATTCCCATCATTGGAAATAGCATAATCGGTAAGGTTTTCCCATTTTTTATAATCTTTGGGGGTTAACGTCTTTTGTTTTTTCTGGGCAAAAGAATCACTTATATTAGCTACTAATAAAAAGTAGACAAGGGTAATTAAGCTTAGGAAAGAAATTTTTGTTTGAGAATGTATCATTTGAGATTAATAATAAGTTGTACAGATGTTTTTTTGAATACACTAAATGATTAAATCATATAATTTTAATCACTGCATATTTTCCTCTAAGACATAAAAAAAGTCGAATACCCTTAGTTAGTTTTACATTTTTTAGAAATAATAAAAATTTATTGAAACCAACTTTATCTAAGGAATTCTTTTTGATTAAATTTTTAATTCATTAAATAAATTGGTAAGTTTTTCATCAGAAGGTCTAGGGGCATTTGCACTAACAATTTTACCTTGTGGATCAATAATAATATTACGAGGAATACCTTTAATTAGATAGGCTTTTATAAATTCAGAACTCCAGTTTTTATCAGAATAAAGCTGAACCCAGTTCATATTTTTTTCTTTAACCATTTCTCTCCATTTACTTTTATCCTTACCTTCATCAACTGAGATACTCACAAAAGTAATCTGTTTAAATTTATTATTTAACTTACTCAAATCGGGTATTTCTTTTGTACATGGCGGGCACCATGAAGCCCAAATGTGTATATAAACATAGTGTCCTTTAAAATCATCTAAAGAACTTGTGCCTCCTAAATAATTTTCGTAATTAATAAATTTTGGTGATGTTTTACCCTTGGCTAAAACAACCAGTGATTTATAGGTTTTTGTTATTTTTGATTTTAATTCGGGGTCTTTAACACCCTCTAAAAAAGCTTGATAAAAACTCTGAAAATTCTCAGTGTAGGTAATATTATATTCGCTATTCTTGAAAAGAAGTTGATCTTTAATATATTGATTATTAATACTCTTATTAATGTATTTTATTTTTGAAATCAATTTATTTTCATCGGTTTTCTTTTCTTTTTCAAAGTTACTATTAATTCGGTCAGAGATAAGATGAGAATAGAAATGACAATCTTTATAATCTTGTTCATTGTTCCAATCTAAATTTTTAAATTCATCTAAAAAGTTTTCAGAAACTACAAAATCGTTATTTTCAACATATTTTTTGTGAAACTTTTCATACCTGATAAAATCACGAACATATCCATAATAAATATTTCTTTTTTCAATTTTTTTAAACTCTTTGGTTAATCCGGGACTATTCTCTAAAAACACATAATATTTTTGAATCCATTCTTTTTTAGAAGTACTAAACTCTGATTCGTTCTGGGAATATTTTTGTTTAAAATCTCTGTTTTCTTCCAGATATAAATTATCTGTTCCTACATCATAATTGTTTAAAGGAGCACTATCACCAGTAAACTTTAAACTTTTTAAAAAATTATCGGCATTAGCCGTTAAATAAGCTCTATCCCCTGGATTTAAATAAATATATGCTTTATTTATTCCTTCAAATAATACAAATTCTTGTTTTGGCGAAGTTAAATCTACACTAAAATTTCCTTTTTCATCAAATTCTAATGTTGTTTTAATCTTATCCTTAAGACCTTTTAAAACGAAAACTTTATCCTTTACATTAGTTATTTTCCCAGAAATAATTGCATGAACAATAGAATTGTCCTGAGCTTGTATTTTAAAAACAAGCATTATCACAATAAAAATTAAAAGTTTATTTGTTGTAGAATCTATTGACATAGTTTAATATTTTTGAATTGTTTCGTTGTCTGATAAAAAAGATTTATATTTTTAACGAATCAAAAAGTTCCATAAGTTTCTCGTTCAAAGGTTTTGGATCTGAGTATTTTACTATTTTACCTTCCGGATGCAATAGAATAAAATGTGGTAGGCCATTGATTTGAAAATCTAGTACAAACTGAGATTTTCACTCATTATCTTCAAAATAACTGTATACCGCCTAATTTCTTATCTATAATTATTTGTTTCCATTTACCATGATCTTTAGCTTTATCTATCGATAAACTTAAAAAATAGATGTTGTTGCTTTAATTGTATCTGTAAAATTACCTTCACTGTCAATTATGAATTGTTTATTCGTGAGACTCTAAAAAATTAATTTCAATTTTTTAGTTAGTTGAACTAATCCCGCTTTTTGTACTGAACTTGTTTCAGTATCTAGCGGGATCTTGGTTAATACCTCGACCCTTGGGTCGATTCCTATTAATGAGTCCAGGGCTTGCCCTGGGGTTTAATACCTTTTATTTTACTTTTCTGTCTTCACTTCCAACTGATAATTCTTTTGTTTCATTGTTCAATATTTTTCCTGATACAATTGTATGATCAATTGGGACTTCATTTTTACAAGAAAATGATACAATCGCAACAAGTATTAATACTAATTTTTTCATCTCTAATTTATGTAATTATTTAAAAACTTATTACTCTGCTATTTTAAAATGTGTCAATATTAACTCTATGACAACATTTTTATAAAAAACCCTAATATAATAAAAATTTATTTTAATTGTCTCTCTAGTTATTAGACTCTCAGTGCAAACGCATTAAACTTTCATTAGGTTGAGTGTTTTAATGAGGTAATGATTGTCCCATCCTGCTTTAAGCCTGCGGCTTTTGACACCAACTTTACTTGATTTTTCATTTTTTAATAGATTTAAGGCTATTTTGTTTAGAATGGAAAAATTTTGTGAAGCGTTTCCAATTCTTTTTCGAGAAGCGTCTTCTGAAAAGGCAACATCCAATGTCCAATGAAGTTTGTTTTCGATTGCCCAATGCGAGCGGACGACGTTTTGAAAATTTTCTTCT
>JAKITQ010000071.1 GCA_021647985.1 Flavobacteriaceae bacterium
ACGAAACCATTTACCCGCATGCACCACAAAATGATAGCATCGGAGCCATTAAAAAAATTAACTCTTTGGTAAATGCTTATAAAATTGAGGCAATTGCCATTGGAAATGGTACCGCATCAAGAGAAACCGAACAATTAATCAAAAAAATAAGGTTTAACCACGATATACAGGTTTTTGTGGTAAGTGAAGCTGGTGCATCTATATATTCTGCTTCGAAAATAGCTCGTGACGAATTTCCAAATTATGATGTTACTGTAAGAGGAGCTATTTCTATAGGCCGTCGTTTGGCAGACCCGCTTGCCGAATTGGTTAAAATAGATGCCAAATCTATTGGCGTGGGTCAATACCAACATGATGTAGACCAAACTAAATTAAAAAATACATTAGATACCGTTGTAGCAAGTTGCGTAAATGTTATTGGGGTAAATATTAATACTGCAAGTAGTTCTTTATTAAGTTACGTTTCCGGAATAGGTACGACCTTATCCGAAAATATCGTAAATTATCGGAAAGAACACGGTGCCTTTTCCAGTAGAAATGACATTAAAAAGGTAGCGCGATTAGGAGCAAAAGCTTTTGAGCAAGGAGCTGGGTTTTTGCGAATAAAAAATGCCAAAAATATTTTAGATGATTCGGCCGTACACCCAGAAAGTTATGCAATAGTAAAAAAAATGGCCAAAGATGTAAATAAAAACACTTCCGAACTTATCGGAAATACTTCTGTGTTACAAAATGTTGATCTGCAAAAATATTGTACTAATACCGTGGGGTTGCCAACTTTAAAAGATATCATCCAGGAGTTAGAAAAACCAGGTTTAGACCCTAGACAAAAGGCAAAGGTTTTTACTTTTAATCAAAATATAAAAACCATAAATGACTTAAGAGAAGGGCAATTACTACCAGGAATAGTAAATAATATTACTAATTTTGGTTGTTTTGTAGATATTGGCATCAAAGAAAGTGGACTTGTTCATGTTTCTAACTTATCGGATAAGTTTGTAAGTGATGTGAGTACCATAGTAAACTTACATCAACAAGTAATTGTTAAAGTTTTAAGTATTGATATTCCGCGAAAGCGAATTCAATTAACGTTAAATATTAAATAGCTATTTTAAATGATTATAATCAAGTCTTTATTCTAAAAGCGAAACGGTCTTATTTCTCAGACAAACTATTTTCTAGCATATTTCCTTAAGTGAAATCTATAATAGATTGTCTTTCTCGATTGATGGTCAATTTAGTAACATCCGGACGAGAATAATGACCCGCAACATCAAAATTCTGCCTTTCTTCAAGCACTCGATTAAAATCAATCGTGTTAATGAGTAGTCCTTCTTTATCAATTACCGGTTCAACAATCCATTCACCGTCAGGGCCAGCGATACAAGAGCCTCCATTGGCCAGTACCTTTGGTGATTTTTTTAAGATTTCCTTGATATGCGGTGTGTCTTTTGGAAAATCTTCAATGCGCATCAAACTCGATACAGAAATCACAAATGATCGTGATTCTCTTGCTATAAACCTTGTAATATCTTTGGTGTTAAAATCTGATCCCGGCCAAACGGCAATATGCAGATTTTCTCCTAAACCATAAAGTGCCGTTCTGGATAAAGGCATCCAGTTTTCCCAACAATTTAAACCACCAGCACAAAATTCTTTTAGTGGATGTACTTGTAAGCCGTTGCCATCACCCGGAGCCCAAGTTAAACGTTCTTCATAAGTTGGTTGTAATTTTCTGTGTACTGATTTTATTTTACCTTGT
This sequence comes from Flavobacteriaceae bacterium, assembly GCA_021647985.1. Classification (GTDB taxonomy): domain Bacteria; phylum Bacteroidota; class Bacteroidia; order Flavobacteriales; family Flavobacteriaceae; genus Lutimonas. The sequence goes on from JAKITQ010000071.1 coordinate 1,763, forward strand.
TCATTGATATACACCAAAGAACAATATAAACTATGACCCCCTCTGTTTTGTGCACGTTCAATGATGCCCAAATAGATAGCAATTTTATATTTTTTCGATAAAGAGCAAATTTCATTCAAATCTCCTTTTTCAATTTGAATGGCATTTCTAATATAATGTGCGTGTAACTCTTTGTGTATTGTTGCATTAAATGCAGCACCATTTGTAAAGGATAACCAAAAAGGGTAACCGGGTAAAAGACCTTCACCAAATACAACCAATTCACATTTTTTTTTGCCAGCTTCTTCAATATAAGTTTTAATCTTGTTTAAAGTTTTTTCCTTATCGAGCCAAATCGGTGAGATTTGCGCCATGGCTACTTTTAATAAATTATTATTCATATGATATCATTTAAAGAAGAAAGTCATTGATCAAATATTATTTTCAGCATCCTAAGCGCTTACAAAAAAATAAGTATATTGTTCCTCACAAATATAAACAAATGAAAATAAGCTATTTGAAGCTTTCAAATAAAGCTATATACTTTTTTATTTTATCAACATTTCTCTATGTTGTTGGAATTCAAGCCCAAAATAAAAATATCAAAAAACCTGATAGCATACAAGTTGTTAATAAAGCTATTGCGATTGAAAATATTTCAGATGAAACTGAAAAATTAAGTCAGCGTATTATTCAATTAAGAAAAATTCTTTTACCAAGTAAAGATATTTCAGAAGTAGATTCTTTATTATCTGCAACCACTTCCGAAATCAATATAAAAAGAGATTCTTTAATAAAATCTCTTGAATTGAAGAATAGAAGGTTACTAAAAGTCGATAAAGTTACATGGGAAAATTATCGTTCGAAAATTAAAAGTTATCAAAAAACAATTAAAGACCGTACCGAAAACATCACTGAAATAAACGACGAGATAATAAGTGAATTGAAGAAATGGGAACAGACAAAAGAACAATTTACTTCTAGTAACGAGTCTAAAGATTTATTCAACAATTTAGATTTAGCCATAACTACTTTGCAAGAAATATTAGATGCAACACACGAAAGACTTGATTATATATACAATATTCAAAAAAAGCTTACAGATATTATTCTAATTATCGATGAAGTTATCGTTGAAATAGAACTTGTAGAACTTCAAATGCGAAAAGATTATTTTGTTTTTGATAGCAAACCAATATGGGAATCTAATGATGTGAATACCACATCACTTGACACTCTAAATACTTTACCAATTGATAAAACTAATCCTATTTGGTTGGGAATTCAAGAAAATAAAAAACAAATAAAAGACTTTGTTTCTCTAAATGTTAAAATTCTTATTTTTCAAATCATTTTTATATTAATTCTTTTTATATTGATTGTAAGAGTAAATATAAAATGGAAAGAAAATATATCGAAACTTACAAATCCAATTGAGAAACAAGCAAAAATTGTTTTGAAACATCCTATTTCTGCAACTATAGTTTCTGGTGTTCTTATTTCTGCTTTTTTCTATGATGCTCTTATTCCTGCGTTTGCTGAATTTCATATTTTACTAATCTTAATTGCAACTGTATTTTTGTTGCCAATACTTACGCATAAAAGTTTTCGTCTTTTTCTCGTGCTTTTATTTTTTGTATATCTCCTTCAAACTTTCCAAGCGTATTTAAATAACAATACAGGCTTGGTTAGAATACTAATTCTAATTGACGCTGTTATTTTGATTTCGGCTATTGGATTAGGAAGAAAAATAATACTTAAATACCCTAATAATTTTGAGCGGATCTATAAATTATTTAAAGTTCTTACACCTTTTTATATAACATTTTTGGTTTTGGCTATCGTTGCCAACATCATAGGAATGGTTAGTCTATCTAGTTTTCTGGTTACAGGTATCTTGCTCTCAACTTCCTTGGGGTTTGTTATCTATTTGGTTGTAAAAGTGATTACTAGCCTATTCATTTTATTTTTTAAATTTCGAAGAGCAACTAGTCTGCAAACATTTTCAACCTTGATTAATGTTACGCATAAACGTATTCAACCTATACTTAATTGGCTTGGTTTATTTGTCTGGTTGTTATTTACATTAAATGGATTTGATCTGCTAGATTTTATTATCAATTGGTTTAATGAACTTATGTTAATCCACTGGAAAATTGGAGAAATGACAATCTTTTTGGGAGGAATACTTGCGTTTATTGGTATTTTTATCTCGACTTTGATCATTGCCAAGGTGGCAGCAAGTATTTTTCAGGATGCATGGATGGTTGAGGTATTACCCCGTGGTGTTGCACCAGCCATATCACTACTTTTGAGAATATTTGTTATAAGTATAGGTCTTTATATGGCATTATCTGTAGCTGGAATCGATCTTAGTAGTCTTGGTTTTATGCTTGGAGCCTTAGGTGTTGGTATTGGTTTTGGTTTACAAAATGTGGTGCTTAATTTTGTTGCTGGTTTAATTCTTGCCTTTGAAAGACCTATTAATTTGGGAGATACCATTGAGGTTGATCAAGAATTTGGTGTGGTTACCAATATAGGTGTTAGATCAAGTAGTATTAAATCCTATGCGGGATATGAGGCCATCATTCCAAATGGAGACCTGATCTCTAAAAAAGTAATCAATTATACTTTAAGTAATCGCGATAGAAGAAGTAAGATTAATATGAAAACAGCAGCTAGCGCAGATCCTGAAAAAATAATCAAATTATGTAGTGAAATAGCTGCAGAACACCCCAATACACATAAAGTACCTGAACCTAATACCTTTTTTTATGGTTATGACTCTGATGGAAACCTAAGTTTCACATTGTTATACTGGACAACCTTTTCGGAAACGCTTAAAACGGATAATGATATCGCATTAAAAATATTTTCCAAACTAAAAGAAGAAGGAATTCAAGCACCTGCACCAGTTAGGCGAATTATAGATGAAAAATAGTGTTTTTTACTTGTTTAAATTGTAATAACCTGAGGTCGAACTCAGGTTAATAGGTTTTATTTTAACTGCGTCTTGACCTTGACTCTGTGATTCGTTCCCTGTTCATATGCATAGCTGAGTTTAACTAAAGTTGGTTCGTCAAACATGCTCCCCAAAAATTGTATTCCGGCAGGTAAATTACCATCGGTAAAACCCATCGGTACAGTAAAAGCGGGCTGCCCTGTATGTGGAGCGATTACTTGGTTATTATCTCCTTTATATTCTTCTTCAAACAGTGCTATCCTTGCCGGTTTATTATTCCATGAAGGATAAATAATAGCATCTAATTTTAAAGAGTCCATTACTTTTTCTATGGCTTCACGAAAAGCAATTCGTCTAACATCATGAAAAGCATCTTCACATACTATTTCCGGATTTTGCCACCTGCCAGTATTGACAGAAAATAATTCAAGACGTTTTTTAGCAAAATCAGAGGAAGTACCCGCGCTTATTATATCTTCTAAAGTTTTTATGCTGTCACTTTTAACATAGGTGGCTAGATAGGTTTCTAGATCTTCTCTAAATACCGAACACCACTGATCTTGTCTGAGTTCCGAAAAATTTGGAATTACAATTGGATCGATAATTTGTGCTCCAAGTTTTTCTATATCAACTATTGCTTGTTCAAACAATACTTTTATTTCAGGATCCGGATTATCATCACTCAATTCTCGAAGCACTCCTATTCTTGCTCCTTGAAGCCCCTCTTTTATTAAAAACTGGCTATAATTATCTGGTATTTTTCCTTCACCATATTTTGTAATTGGATCACTTGAATCATAACCTGCCATAATTTCCAAAACCTTTGTTGCATCTTCTATCGTTCTACACATGGGTCCCACAACATCATTTCGCAAAAAAAGTGGAATAATCGCACTCCTACTAATCAAACCTAGGCTTGTTCTAAAACCAACCAGTGCGTTATGCGAAGAAGGTCCTCTAATTGAATTACCGGTATCTGTTCCTAATCCAATTGTCCCAAAGTTTGCCGCAATTGCTGCGGCAGTACCTCCACTAGAACCTGCTGGTACAAAGTCTAAGTTATAAGGGTTTCGTGTAGTTCCGGCGGTTGAACTTTCTGTATGTTTCGGACTGAAAGCCCATTCAGCCATATTAGATTTCGCAATAATTATCGCACCCGCTTCTACTAATTTTTTAATAATAAATGCATCTTCTTGAGGTAAAAAATCCTTTAAAGCCAAAGAACCTCCAGTTGTAGGTAATCCTTTGGTATTGATATTATCTTTTACAATTAATGGAATACCATGAAGTGGTCTCAATATTCCTGTTTTTTTATATTCTTCATCCAAAGATCTTGCAATAGAGATGGCATTTTGATTGATAAAAGTTATGGCATTGATACTGCTATCTAACCTTGCTATTCTATTTAAATAGGTTTCAACCAATTGCTCACTGGTATATAAACCCTCTTTATAAGCCTTATGTATATGAGCAATTGTTAATTCGTCTACATCTATATTTTTCAGCTCTTTAGTTTCTTTTTGACAGGAAATAAAAAATATGGTTATTGATAAATAAATGATTAAATTTTTAATATTGTAAATCATATTGATAGTCTTTTAAGAGCCATTTTCAAATTACATATCAAGTAGAATTTGATATTAATTCAATAAAGGTAATTTCTATTTTAGAAATAATTTTCAGATATTAAAATTTTATTCAACGAATAAATAATTTAGATTTAAACTGTTAAATCCGGCATTAAATTCTTTTATTTCCTTAGATATCAATGTGTCAAATTCGGTTAATTGCTCATCAATTTTTTTTGTGAGCTCATTTTTAACTGCTATATCCTGTTCTGTGGGTGCAAAATCATCCATGGTAATCAAGCTGTTTAAATGCCCTAGTTTATTGGTTAATCGGATTGGGAAATTCAACGGATCCTGGTTGCTTTGATTTTTAGTTTGGTACAATGCTTTCTCAATTTCAGAAAAGGATTTTTTAAGATCTTCCGCTTTTTTTACCAAATGGTTGATTCTTTCATCATCTTTATATTGTTTGGTAAAGGCATCTAATTGTTTATTTATCTTTCTAATATTTTTAATAGATTGATGTGCTTTATCAATTGTTTTATTAATATCTGAAACAAAATCAAACTGCTTTTGCATATCTTCCAAACTAGCTTCTGCTCTTGGGTCTGCTAAAATTATAAAGCTTTTTGTTTGTTCTTCATCATTCACCATTAAACTTACTTTATATGTCCCTGGTATAACTTTTGCACCACTAAATTTAGCCCACCAAAAGATCATACCTTTTAATTTTTCGGCTCCTTTTATTCTGGAATTCCAAACAAACTTATTGGCTCCTTTTTCTACTTTTAATTTCTTTTCTTTTTCCTTTTCTTTATTGTTAAAACTTGCTAAAGTATCTCCATTTTGAGATAAATAAGTCAAGCTTATACTATCTTTTTTCTTATCGTAATTTTTAATATTGAAATAAGTGATCACACCATTCTCCAAATTGGTTCCGGTAGTTTTTGATTCTTTTCCACCTCTTCCTTTTGTTCTATACGAATTTCTTGGTGCAAACAAAAAATTATCTTTAGACTTTACATCATCATTTAACTGATGTAATAAAGTAAGATCATCAATTGCCCACAAACTTCTCCCTTGGGTTGCTACTATTAGATTATCATCTTTTAACACCAAATCTGTTATGGGAACAATGGGTAAATTCAATTGAAACTTATCCCAGTCTTTACCATCATTAAAAGAAATATACATTCCTGTCTCTGTTCCGGCATATAATAGTCCTTTTTGTTTTGGGTCTTCTCTAACTACTCTTGTGAAATGCTCATTATCAATTCCGTTAATTATTTTCATCCATGTCTTTCCATAGTCTGTTGTTTTGTACAAGTATGGATTAAAATCCCCTAATTTATATCTTGTAGCAGCTAAATAACAAGTGCCTTCATCAAAATTTGAAGGTTCTATACTGTTTATCATACTCCATTCTGGCAATCCTTTTGGGCTAATATTTTCCCAGGTTTTACCACCATCTTTTGTAATATGCACCAAGCCGTCGTCACTTCCTACCCAGAGTAAACCTTCTTTTAGCGGACTTTCATTCGCAGCAAAAATGGTGCAATAATATTCTACTCCTGTATTATCTTGGGTAATCGGACCTCCACTAGAAACTAGTTTAACAGAATCATTTCTGGTAAGGTCGTCACTCAACAATTTCCAACTTTGACCTTCATTTTCAGAAAGGTGAACATGATTGGAAAATGCGTATAATTTTTTAGTATCATGCTTGCTAAAAATAATTGGAAAATTCCATTGAAAACGGTATTTCATTCCTTCTGCTCCATAACCCATTGGATTATCGGGCCAAACATTTACCGCTCTTACTGTTCCTGTTTTGTGGTTCTTACGAGTTAAAAACCCGCCATAGCTTCCGCCATAAACTATATCGTCATTATTAGGGTCGACAGTTATATGAGCCGATTCTCCTCCAGCAGTCGACTCCCAATCATTTTCTCCAATACTGCTTCCATTACTTCTATAATTAATCCTTATTGCAGAATTATCTTGTTGTGCTGCGTATATTCTATAAGGATAATGGTTGTCTGTCGTAACCCTGTAGAATTGAGAGGTGGGTTGGTTGTGATAGGTAGTCCAGGTTTCTCCTCCATCATAAGTTACCTGCGCACCACCATCATCACCAATAATCATACGTTTAGCATTTTCGGGTGAAATCCAAAGGTCGTGGTGATCGCCATGTGGTGCATTATAGGTTGAAAAAGATTTGCCTCCATCTGTAGACTTATGATATCTTACATTAAGTACATATACTGTATTTTCATCTTCAGTATCTGCATAAATTCGAGTATAATACCAGGCTCTTTGTCTTAATTTTCTTTCGTCATTAATTTTTTTCCACTTTTCACCCCCATCTTCACTTCTGTACAAGCCTCCTTTTTTCTCATTTTCAACAATTGCCCAGACTCTTTGTGAGTTTTTTGGGGAAACAGTAACGCCAATTATTCCCAATGTTCCTTCTGGGAATCCTTCTTTTTTAGATATCTCTTTCCAAGTCACACCACTATCGGTACTTTTCCAAAGTGCAGATCCATCTCCTCCACTGCTCAAACTATACGGCGTTCGTTGTAATCTCCAAGTAGACGCGTACAAGATCCTTGGATTATTGGGGTCTAAAGTCAAATCAACAGCTCCTGCCTGATCGTTAGTGAACAATGTTTTATTCCATGTTTTACCTCCATCGATACTTTTATAAATTCCTCTTTCTTGAGTAGGTTTATAAATGTTACCTAAAACAGCAGCATAAACAATATTTGCATCTGTTGGATGAATTACTATTCTTGATACATGTCTTGATTTTTTCAAGCCTAATGATTTCCATGTTTTACCTGCATCCACACTTTTCCAAACACCATAGCCCGAAGAAACATTACCTCGAACGGTCTTTTCCCCTCCTCCAACATAAATTACATTCTTATCACTTTTAGCAACCGAAATTGCGCCAATACTTCCTCCAAAAAACCCATCAGAGATATTTTCCCAACTACGACCTCCATTTGTAGTTTTCCAAATTCCTCCACCTGTTGAACCAAAATAAAATAGATTAGGCTCTCCTGGGACACCGGTAACGGCTGCTGACCGACCACCTCTAAACGGTCCGATCAATCGATATTCTAGTCCATCATAGAGATCTTTAGCATAGGCTATTTCTGTTGTAGATTTTGAATTTTTTTTCTTTTTTTGGGCTTGAAAATTAATTGGAATAATACAAAGTATCGAAACAATACAAATTTTTAAAAATATATTTTTTGTCATGATTTGAGTTTAATAAATGCTTGGCTAATGTAATAATTAAAAGTAGATTCTAATATGTTTTAAATTAATTTTTCATGTAAAACAAAGGTGTATTTCACAAAATTAAAGTTGCTATTTACCTGTTTCGAAGCACAATAAGTTCTGTTTTAGAACGGTGAAACGTATAAAAATAGGTGTAATAGACAAAATAGAAACAGGTTTTATCAGACACTACTGTAGCGGAAAATAACACCACTTTTCCAACGGATGCAAAATTGGCGAAAAAGGTAATAGACAAATGTGTTTCCATTGCTAAAAAGCAAGGCACACAAACAATATGAGTTTAGGAACAAAGTAGGATTAACCACTACTTTTAAGACATTAATCATTACAGCTATCAAAAGTTTTGAAGGAAATCCTCACGATAGCAATACTATAGAACCTTTGCTTAATCAAATGGAAGAAAATATTAATCACACGCCAGATGAATTAATTTATGATAGAGGAGGAAAAGGAAAAAAACAAATAGGAAAAACAAAAATACAAACACCTGATTATAGACCATTAAAGCGAGATAGTGAATATCAAAAAAGGGTTAAGCGAAAAAATTTTAGACGAAGAGCGACAATAGAACCCGTAATTGGACATTTAAAAACAGATTTTAGGATGGGACAGAACTATCTACACGGTAAAAATTCACCTCAAATCAATGCTTTTTTAGCAGCAACTGGTTGGAATTTAAAGAAAATGATGATGAAGTTAAAACTTGAACTTGAAAAAATATTTTCTTATTTTAAATTTAACTTTTTTAAGATAAATCTGATTCTAAAATATTAACTTTGTAAGGAACGACTAAATAATAACTATGCAACATATAAGTATTCTACTTTTATCGATTTGTTTTTTATACATATCCGTATTTTCTATAACTGCTATGCCTGAGACTACTCAAGTGACTTCCCCTGAGCGACCTAATATTCTTCTCCTTTTTGCAGATGACCTCGGTTATGAAGCTCTCGGTTGTTATGGCGGACAAGATTATTCTACGCCCAATTTGAATCGTCTTGCAACAGAAGGTCTTCGTTTCACACGCGCTTACACAAGTCCGATTTGTACTCCCTCTCGGATGAGTCTTTATACGGGTACCTACGTTAGCCGACATCAATATTATGACGTTATCCCAGTTCACAAAGGCACCAAGGAAGCTGTTGATTTTCGCAATCGCTGGACTACCTTTGCCCAAGTCCTGCGTCAGTCCGGATACACCACTTCGGTGACTGGAAAATGGCAAATGGCGACCCTTGAGGTTCACCCACAACACTGCCGAGATGCCGGATTTGACTCATGGTGCGTCTGGCAAATCTGGCGGGAAGGAGCCAAAACTACTCGCTATTGGGATCCCTGCTTGAATCAGGATGGCAACATTCGGAATGACGTTACTGAGCGTTTTGGCCCTGATGTTCTCGCCGACTATGTAATCACTCAGATGAAAAAAGCCATTGAGGAAGAGAAGCCCTTTTTTATCCAGCACAACATGATGCTACCTCACTGGCCCATTACTCCCATGCCGGCTGAAAAAGAAGCAGGCAAACTTGGATCACTCAACTCCATGATTAGTTATATGGACGGAATCGTAGGGAGAATCGTTGATGCTGTAGATGAACTTGGAATAGCCGAGAACACATGGGTCATCTTCATGGGTGATAATGGAACTGAAGCCTTTGGTGAGCCTCGCCACACCCGAGATGGAATTGTTAAAGGTGGTAAGCGTGACCTCACAGATGCTGGCACCCATATCCCCATGATTGTGCGTCGCCCTGGCACCATTCAGCCGGGAACAACAGCCGACGACCTGATTGATATGGCAGATTGGTTCCCCACCTTTTGTAATCTCGCCAATGTAGATTTACCTAAAAATTTATCGCTCGATGGCATTTCCTTTGCCAGTCGACTCTTAGAAAACAAACCCTTTCCTCGTCAATGGGTCACAGGGGGTTATCTCAATAAATTAAGTATCTTCGACGGTCAAATTCGCGTCACCACAGGAGATTCTATTACAAAAGAAAACGCCACCCTTCACCATGTCTTACGGTCCCTCCTCAAAAGTGATTGATAATATTAGTGACAGTTGGCTCAACTTAATTTAAAACTAAAATAATAACTATGCGACATTTAAAAATTCTACTCTTATCGATTCTCTTATTAATTTTTAGCAATTGCCAAAAAGAACCACAGCAAAACAGCTATGATTTGGTCATATATGGTGGAACATCGGCGGGTATAGCGGCAGCAATTCAAGCCAAAAGAATGGGAAAATCAGTCATTTTAATTGAACAAAGTACTAGGGTTGGAGGTTTAAGCACTGGAGGTCTTGGTCAAACGGATATTGGCAATAAAGCGGCGATAGGAGGAATTTCCCGTGAATTTTATGAAGGAATCAAAACATATTATAATAATGCGAATCAAGAGTTGAATATTAGTGTTATAAATGCCGCAGCTAGTCGTCCATAAACATGTAGGGTAAGTCCTTTTGCAGATCTTACTTTGCTGGCTTTTTGTATATCTGATTTTTCAATAAG
>JAKITQ010000072.1 GCA_021647985.1 Flavobacteriaceae bacterium
CAAAATAATCTTGTTGAAATTGACTATTAAGATACTGAATATCAATAACTTAAACAAGTTTAAACTGTTGTTTTTTTAACTAATTTAACTTGTTTTTTTGTTTGTTTTTAACTCTTGATTCGCATTAGTATTAAGTAAATATGAATTTTGAATTATGTATTGATTCTTTAGATGGCCTAAGGCTTGCTAATAAATATGGTTTTAAAAGAGTAGAGTTATGTTCGGCGTTAACGGTAGGTGGGTTGACTCCTAGTTTAGGATTGATTGAGCAATGTGTGGCAATTTCCAAGGTGGAAATTCATGTAATGATTAGACATAAAGAAGGTGGATTTGATTATACCGAAGAAGATGTGAATTTGATGAAAACTGATATTGAAATGGTGAAAAGTGCCGGTGTGCAAGGTGTGGTTTTTGGAATTTTAAATAAAGACCTCCAAATATCTGATTTAAATAAAGCTTTGGTTGTTTTTGCAAAATCACTAGATTTAGAAGTTACTTTTCACAGGGCATTTGACCTTGTAAAAGATTATAAATCATCTATTAATAAAATAATTAATTTTAATTTTGACAGATTATTAACTTCAGGATTAAAGAGTAAAGCAATAGAAGGACTGGATGTTATAAAGTTTCTACAGAATAATTATGGGAATAAAATTCAAATAATGGCGGGTAGTGGTTTAAATACATCGAACGCCTTAGAAATTGCCGAAACAGGAATTCAACACATTCATTTTACAGCAAGAAAAATTAATCAAGATAATACTGATATTTTCTTGGGAGCTCATTCTTACATTGACGAAGATAAAGTTATAAATATTTTAAAATTGTTTTAGTTTTATACTTTATTACGAGTTCAATTAGATAAAATTATAATTTTATTATTTACTTGTTATTTTTTTTACAAGAATTTAAGAATATGTTTAATAATAATTAAACAATAAATAGTAGAAATATTTTATATAATTTTGTTGGCATAAATTATTTAAATGGGTATATTAAATTTTAAGAGTAATACGGCTAATACTTATATAAAAAAGCAGTTAAAACTTGTAAAAAATTCAAATAATAAAAAGGTAAGTAAAATTCAAAACGTAGGTATTGTTGCCGATGTAAATCTGTTTAGAGCATACGATTTTACCAAGAAGCTAAGTGAAAATTTAGGTATTGATGCAAGTAATATTAATGTGATTTTATATGATATTGAAAAGACTGAAAGTTTAATCGATAATTATAGACGATTTTCTGATAAATCATTTGGTTTGCAGGGTAAAATAAAAGATACAGATTTAAGTAACTTTGTCAATACATCATTTGATTTGTTGATTAATTATTGTGAAGAAACAAATATTTACGGTCAAGTTATTGTTTGCAGGTCAAAAGCAAAATTAAAAGCTGGGTTTGAAAATGAATATGCAGATTTTTATGATTTATCCGTAAATATACCAGAAAATAGAATAGATACTTTTAACAGTGAAATAATAAAATACTTACAAATATTAAGCTTGCTCAAATAATATTAAAAATTTCTCAATTCTATAAAAATGAAACGATTAATAGGAACAGGTGTGGCACTTGTAACACCATTTACAACAAATAACACCATTGATTTTGATGCTCTGGAGCAATTGGTAAATTACCAAATTGAAAACGGAATGAACTATCTGGTAGTACTAGGTACAACAGGCGAAACAGCAACTTTAAGCAAACAAGAGCAACATCAAGTTAAAGATAAAATTATTGCGGTGAACAGAGATAGGTTACCCCTGGTAATTGGTATTGGTGGCAACAATACCCAGACAATTGTTGAAGAATTAAAATCGTCTGATTTGTCTGACTATTCCGCCGTTTTATCGGTTTCTCCTTATTATAACAAACCATCGCAAAGAGGCATTTATGAACATTTTAAAGCAGTGTCAAAAGCTAGTCCTTTACCTATAATCTTGTATAATGTACCTTCGAGAACTGGTAGTAATATGCTACCTAAAACAGTGATACAATTGGCCAATGATTTTGAAAATATTATTGCAATCAAAGAAGCTGCAGGAGATTTTGAGCAAATTTTAGAATTGATAAATAATAAACCGGCTGATTTTATGGTTATTTCGGGTGAAGATAAATTGGCTTTGCCTTTAACTTTGGCTGGAGGATCTGGCGTAATATCTGTAATAGGTCAGGCATTTCCAAAAGCGTTTACACAGGTAATCGAACTAGGCTTGGCAGGTAAATCAAAAAAAGCATTCGATCTGTTTTATAAATTAATGCCAAGTATTGATTTGATATTTGCAGAAGGAAACCCGGCAGGGATTAAGGCAATGTTAAAAAAATTAAATATTTGCAAAGGGTATGTTAGATTACCTTTAGTAGAAGTTACTACTGAATTACAGCAAAAAATCAATACCTTTGTAGATAAATTCAAAAATTAAAAATATCATGTTATCACAAAAAATAGAAGAAGCTTTAAACGGGCAAATAAAAATTGAAGCAGAGTCTTCACAAGTATATTTAGCGATGGCTTCATGGGCCGAAACAAAGGGCTTAGAGGGTGTTGCCTTATTTATGTATGCGCATTCTGATGAAGAAAGAATGCATATGCTTAAATTAACTAAATTCATAAATGAACGAGGAGGTCATGCAAAAATATCTTCCTTAGTAGCTCCACCAGTATCATTTGGTTCTTTTAAAGAAATGTTTCAAACATTATTTGATCATGAAGTAATGGTTTCTCAAAAAATTAATGATTTGGTTGATATTACCTTAAAAGAAAAAGATTATGCAACCCATAATTTTTTACAATGGTATGTTTCTGAGCAAATTGAAGAAGAGGCTTTGGCAAGAAATATATTGGATAAAATTAACCTTATTGGTGATGATAAGGGAGGTTTATACCTCTTTGATAATGACGTTAAAATGCTTACATCCAACACGGCAGTCTAGTTATTTTTTTGTTAAAATCTATTAAACTCATCAATATTCTATAGTTTATAGGGTGTTGGTGGGTGTTTTATTTTTTTAACGGAGAATAAAATAATTTTTATTAATACATTTTAAAATATTAATTTTGCCAGATGCGAAAATTCAAAAAAATAGTATTAATTTTATTAGTTGCCATAATGTTTATTTCTTGTGGTGAGTATAATAAAGTTTTAAATAAAGGATTGAATGCTGATCGTTATAAATTAGCAGTTGAATTGTATGAAAAAGAAAATTATAAAAAAGCTATCCCATTATTTGAAAAATTAGTAGGCCCTTATGCAGGAAAACCTCAAATGGAAAGAATTCAATATATGGTAGCAGATTCCTATTATAAAACAGAAGACTATACACTAGCGTCTTATTATTTTTCAAAGTTTATTATAAATTACCCATCAAGTTCGAAAGTTGAAGAAGCGGCATTTGTAGGTGCTAAAAGTTATTTTTTAGCAGCTCCTAATTATAGTTTAGACCAACAAGATACAGATAAGGCATTGGTTGCCTTTCAGGGTTTTATAGATGAATACCCTAATTCTGAATTAATACCCGAAGCTAATAAATATTATAAAGAGTTGATATCTAGGTTGGAAAGAAAGGAGTTTGAAGTTGCAAAACAATATTATCACACCGAAAAATATACAGCTGCAATGACTGCTTTTGATACATTTAATGAAGAGAATTTAGGTTCTGTTTTTAAAGAAGAAGCTTTATTCTATAAGTATAAAGCAGCATTTGATTTGAGTATGAAAAGTGTTTTGGTAAAAAAAAATCAACGATTAATAGTAGCTAAAGCTGTATATGCAAAGTTTGTAAAATCATTTCCCGAATCAGAACATTTGAAGGAAGTAAATAATATGTTAGAGCAACTAGAGAAAGAATTGGTTAATACTAGAGAAGAAATTACAAAAATATCACAAAATTAATAACATCAAAATTTTGATTTATTTCAGAAATAGAATGATTAAAATTTAATTTTAAATATAGAAAAACAACTAAATAAGATAAGGATGAAAGATTATAAGAATACCGAAGCACCGATTTCTACAATAACTTTTGATAAAACTAAAATTGAAGAGCCTACGCAAAATATTTATAAAGCCATTGCTATTATGGCTAAAAGAGCTTCTCAAGTTAATGAAGATTTAAAAAGTGAATTGGTGGATAAGTTGGAAGAATTCGCTACTTTTAATGATAGTTTAGAAGAAGTTTTTGAAAATAAGGAACAAATAGAAGTGTCCAGATTTTATGAGCGTTTACCAAAACCAACTGCCATTGCAGTTCAGGAATGGTTAGATGAAGAAATTTATTTTAGAGATCCAGAAGAAAACAACGAAAAATTAGATTAAGATGTCTGTTTTAAGCGGTAAAAATGTACTCCTTGGTGTAACCGCTGGGATAGCTGCTTATAAAACTGCATTTTTAGTAAGACTTTTTATAAAAGCAGGGGCCAATGTACAAGTAGTCATGACTCCTGCTTCTAAAGATTTTGTTACACCACTTACCTTATCTACGCTTTCCAAAAATCCGGTTCATTCAACATTTTATGATAAGAATGAAGAGAATGAATTATGGAACAGTCATGTTGAACTTGGCCTTTGGGCTGATTTGATGTTAATTGCACCTACTACTGCCAATACAATGGCAAAAATGGCCAATGGCACTTGTGATAATTTATTGATGGCAACTTATTTGTCCGCTAAATCAATAGTTTATTTTGCACCAGCAATGGATTTGGATATGTTTAAGCATACTACCACAAATCAAAATATTAAAATATTACAAAGTTATGGCAACGTATTTATTCCGCCTGAGAGCGGTGAACTTGCCAGTGGATTGATTGGTGAAGGTAGAATGGCTGAACCAGAAAAAATTATTGCTTTTATTGAACAGGATCTACTTTCAAATTTACCTTTAAAAGGAAAAAAAGTTTTGATTACAGCAGGGCCAACCTTTGAAGCCATCGATCCTGTTAGGTTTATAGGTAATCATTCATCGGGTAAAATGGGTTTTGCACTGGCAGAAGAAGCGGCACAACAAGGTGCTGAGGTAATATTAATTACAGGACCAACGAGTAAGGTTACAAATAATATAGCTATTAAACAGATTGATATTGTGAGTGCTGAGGAAATGTATTTAGCAACCCATCAATTTTTTAAACAGGTTGACATTGCTATTTTTGCAGCAGCTGTAGCTGATTATACCCCGCTAACTAAATCTACTCAGAAAATAAAGAAAAAGGAATCTATATTGCATATTGACTTAAAACCAACCAAAGATATTTTAGCATCGGCTGGGAAAATTAAAGAGCAACAGTTTTTAGTCGGATTTGCATTAGAAACCAATAACGAAATAAAAAATGCTATTGATAAATTGAAACGAAAGAATTTAGATTTGATTGTTTTAAATTCTTTGCAAGATAAAGGTGCTGGCTTCAAAACCGATACCAATAAAATTACATTAATTGATAATAAAGAAAACATTACTACATTTGAACTGAAATCAAAAAAAGAAGTTGCTCACGATATATTTAATGAAATAATAAAGAAATTAAATGTCTAAATTCATTGCTTTTACACTTCTAATCTTTGCATTAAAAACTAATGCACAAGAACTTAATTGTATTGTAACTATCAATGCTTCAGAAATAGGAGTATCTAACAGACAGGTGTTTACGACTATGCAGAGTGCTATTTTTGAATATATGAATAAAACAAAATGGACAAATATTGGATATAAAACTCACGAAAAGATTGATTGTAACTTAATTATTAATATACTTGAAAATCCTTCGGCAAATCAATACACAGGAAGTTTACAATTACAGGTTTCACGGCCGGTTTATAATGCAACTTATGCAACACCAATATTGAATTTTAATGACAATGATATTAATTTTAACTATGAAGAGTACCAGCCATTGGTGTTTAATGAAAATAGTTTTGATTCAAACTTAGTTTCCTTGTTAACTTTTTATGCCTATACCATTTTGGGATTTCAGGCAGATACATTTAGTTATAAAGGCGGTGAAAAATTCTTTGAACTTGCAGAAAATGTTGTTAATATTTCACAACAAAGTGGAGGTTCTGGTTGGAAAAAAATAGACGGAAACACCACGAGATTTCAGTTAAATGAAAATTTATTATCTGAAGTATATGATCAATTTAGACAGACTATGTACGATTATCATATAAATGGATTGGATAGAATGGTTGATAATCAAAGGGAGGCCAAAGAAACTATTGGTAATTCAATAAGCGATCTACAAAACCTATTCAATGACCGTCCAAATACATTTTTAATTCGAGTTTTTATGGATACTAAAAGTGATGAAATAGTAGATATTTTTTCTGACGGCCAAAGAATTGATACTTCAAAATTAAGGGAAGTTTTATCGAGAATATTTCCTGCATTAGATCCCAAATGGAAGAAAATTAAAATTTAATAATATTTTAAGTTCAATTTCTTTTTATAAGTTTATCTTTAAATTTTTACAACTTATTGTTATATGCTTAGCACTTTATCTATAAAAAATTATGCCTTAATTGATAATCTTAAAGTAGATTTTAAGGATAAATTATCTATAATTACAGGAGAAACTGGTGCGGGTAAATCTATTTTACTCGGTGGTTTAGCACTTGTTTTAGGTAAAAGAGCAGATGCTTCTTTGGTTAAGAATAAGGCGTCGAAATGTATTATTGAGGCTGAGTTTATTATAGATAAATACGATTTAAAGAACTATTTTGATGCTGAAGATATAGATTATGAAGCGACCACCATTATTAGACGTGAGATTTTACCAAATGGAAAGTCACGTACCTTTATTAATGATACACCAACAACTTTAAATGTTTTAAATGGATTAACTGTACAATTGATTGATATTCATTCGCAGCATGAAACTTTACAACTAGCCGATAATGATTATCAATTTCAAATCATTGATGCTTTAGCCAATAATGAAGACCATTTATCTTCTTATTCCAGAGGTTTACTAAGTTATAAAAAATTAACAAAAGAATTAGAACAAATAATTAGCAATCAACAAAAATCAAAAGAGGATTATGAATATAATAACTTTGTTTTAAATGAACTTTTAGAGGCAAATTTAAAAATAGATGAACAAAATGAATTGGAATCTAATTTAGAGAAGTTGAGCCATGTAGAAGAGATCAAGTTACACTTGTTAGAAGCGATTCAAAGTTGTGAAGCTGAAGAAATTGGGGTGTTAAATATACTGCAACAAGTAAAAAACAGTTTAAATAAAATTGCAAATTATGCAGAGATCTATAATAGTTTATCACAAAGAGTAAATAGTTTGTTGATCGAATTAAATGATGTTGCTCAAGAGCTAGAATTAGAAAATGAAAGTTTAGAATACAATCCGTCTGAATTAGAAAGAATTGATAATAGATTACAAACCATTTATAATTTACAAAAAAAACATGCGGTTTCTACAATAAATGAATTGTTTGATATTCAGAATAAATTGCAAGAAAGAGTAAATGATTCCGATAATGCTTCTAATTTAATCCATTCAAAAAAAGTAGAAATTACTAAAGTAAGTGAAAAATTAGAAAACTTAGCAGATAAAATAAGCCAGAGAAGGGCGAAGGCCACACCTGTGTTTATAAAACAAATGGAGTTGATTTTGAGTAGATTAGAAATGAAAAACACAAGATTTTTAATTGAATTAAATAAAAAAAATAAATTGTTACATCATGGAAAAGATACTTTAGAATTTTTAATCTCGGCAAATAAAGGACAATCTTTTGAGAGTTTGAAAAAAGCTGCATCGGGTGGTGAAATGTCAAGAATTATGTTGGCGGTAAAATTAATACTATCAAAATACACCAAACTACCTGCAATAATTTTTGATGAAATTGACACAGGAGTCTCTGGAGAAGTTTCTAATAAAATAGCCGAAGTAATGCAGGAAATGAGTAGTAATATGCAGGTAATTACTATTACACATTTACCTCAAATTGCCGCAAAGGGCAATCAACATTATAAAGTTTATAAAGAAGAGATAAATAATAGTATCCAAACCAATATCAAGTTGCTTAATGATGAGCAACGCATGGTTGAACTGGCCGAAATGCTTGGAGGGAAAATATTGACAGATTCCGCTTTAGCGCATGCCAAACAGCTTTTGGCTTAAAAAGTTTTAAAATAGAAATAATGGTTTAACTTTGCAACTTTTGTGGCTTTTATCAAAACAAAGCCAAAAGATTAGAAAGAATTAATAGATATTTATAAATAAACAGTAAAATATGTACAATTTATTAAAGGGAAAAAAAGGAATTATTTTTGGAGCTTTGGATGAAAATTCAATTGCATGGAAAGTTGCAGAAAGAGCTCACGAAGAAGGAGCAATATTTGTTTTAACCAATGCGCCAATTGCCATGCGTATGGGTGAGATTAATGAATTAGCCAAAAAAACAGGTTCTGAAATTATCCCGGCAGATGCCACTTCTATGGAAGATCTTGAAAATTTAGTAGATAAATCTATAGAAATTTTAGGAGGTAAAATTGATTTTGTTTTACATTCTATTGGTATGTCGATCAATGTGCGTAAAGGAAAACATTACACCAATTCTAATTACGATTTTACACATAAGGGTTTTGATGTATCGGCACTTTCTTTTCATAGAGTAATGAATGTTTTGTACAATAAAAAAGCAATGAATTCATGGGGCTCGATCGTGGCATTGACTTATATGGCTGCACAAAGAGTTTTTCCAGATTATAATGATATGGCTGATAATAAAGCCTATTTAGAATCTATTGCAAGAAGTTTTGGTTATTTCTTTGGTAGGGATCATAAAGTGCGAGTAAATACAATTTCTCAATCACCAACACAAACCAGAGCTGGTAGTGGTGTAAAAGGTTTTAGCGGTTTCTTAAATTATGCCGAAAAAATGTCTCCATTAGGTAATGCTTCTGCTTTAGATTGTGCTGATTATACAGTAGTTATGTTTTCTGATTTGACCAAAATGGTTACTTTGCAAAATTTAATGCACGATGGAGGTTTCTCAAATATGGGTATTAGCGATGTGATTATGGAAGATTTTATTGATAATACTGAAAGATAAAACAATTATTTATATCATATATTAAATCGAGGAAGTTTTGAGAAAATCTCACTATTTTCTCGATTTTTTAATCCCACTGAATACTGAAACAAGTTCAGCACAGGAAGCGGGATAAAGGTTTAGTACCATTTAAATTTAATCTCTTTTAAAAATTTTACATTAAAATTGCATTTTTCAATAATTATACCTGTTTATAATCGGCCAGAAGAATTGGATGAATTGTTGTACAGTATATCAGTACAAGAGAACAGTGTTCCAGTTGAGGTCGTAATTGTTGAAGATGGTTCAAAAATAACTTCAGAAGCAATAATTACTAAGTATAAGAAAAAGTTAGATATTCAATATCTTTATAAAGAAAATTCAGGACCTGGCGATAGTCGAAATTACGGGATGCTCAAAGCCTCTGGTGATTATTTTATTATTTTGGATTCTGACTGTATTCTGCCAGAAAATTATTTGAATGAAGTTGAAAATGCTTTATTGGATAAATATACAGATGCTTATGGTGGTGCAGATGCCGCACATGCTTCTTTTTCGGTTTTACAAAAGGCAATAAATTACAGCATGACCTCTTTTTTAACTACAGGTGGATTGCGAGGCAGTGATAAAATTCGAAATAAATTCCAGTTGCGAAGTTTTAACATGGGAATTTCAAAAAAAGCATTTCTGGAAACCAAAGGGTTTTCTAAACAACATTTTGGTGAAGATATTAATTTGACGTTTAAACTTTGGGATAAGAATTTTGAAACGCAGTTTATAAACAAGGCCTTTGTTTATCATAAGCGCAGATCAACTTTTGGTCAGTTTTTTAAACAAACTTTTAATTTTGGTGCAGCGAGACCCATATTAAATAAAATGCATCCCAAAACGGCTAAAATAACTTATTGGTTTCCAGCGGTATTTATTATAGGATTAATTTATGCACTATATATTTCCCTTTGGGGAAATAATTTTTTGCTCTTTTTGTACGGCATTTATTTTATTACCATTTTTATGGATGCCATTAATAAGAATAGATGCTATGGTGAAACATGTATTACTTCAGTTAAAACTGGAATGTATGCTATACTTACAACTTTGACCCAATTTTTTGGATATGGTTTGGGTTTTTTAAGAAGCACATTTCGAATGTTTATTTTAAACAAGCCTAAAGAAAAGGTGTTTCCTAGAATGTTTCGCTCCTAAAATAAAATATTACTACAGCATATTCGCGATATTTTAATTTTCATTAGCTTTGTTTAAACTCAATTGCTTAATCTGGCTTATAATCTAATTCAAATAATGAACTACGCTAAAAACATGCTCGAAACTATTGGTAATACACCATTGGTAAAACTCAATAAAATTGTTAAAGAAATTGATGCTTTGGTCTTGGCTAAAGTAGAAACATTTAACCCGGGTAATTCTGTCAAAGATCGTATGGCCGTTAAAATGATTGAAGATGCAGAAAAAGCGGGCTTGTTAAAACCAGGAGGGACTATTATTGAAGGAACATCTGGAAATACCGGAATGGGTTTGGCTATTGCTGGAAACATAAAAGGTTATAAGTGTATTTTTGTTATGGCCGATAAACAATCAAAAGAAAAAGTTGATATTTTAAGAGCTTTAGGGGCAGAGGTTGTTGTTTGTCCAACACATGTTGAGCCTAATGATCCGCGTTCCTACTATTCTGTATCCAAACGTTTATCAGAAGAAACTCCCAATTCATGGTATGCCTTACAATATGATAATTTGTCGAATACAGCGGCACATTATGAAAGTACCGGGCCAGAAATTTGGGAGCAAACCGACGGTAAAATAACCCATTTTGTTGTTGGTGTAGGTACGGGTGGAACCATATCGGGTGTAGGAAAATATTTAAAAGAAAAAAATCCAAATATTAAAATATGGGGTATTGACACCTATGGTTCAGTTTTTAAAAAATATCACGAAACAGGTATTTTTGATCAAAATGAAATTTATTCATACATCACCGAAGGTATTGGAGAAGATATCTTACCCAAAAATGTAAATTTTGATATTATTGATGGTTTTGAAAAAGTAACCGATAAAGATGGTGCTGTTTATACTCGAAAATTAGCTTTAGAAGAAGGTATTTTTGTTGGTAATTCTGCCGGATCTGCGGTAAAAGGCTTGTTGCAATTAAAGAAGAACTTTAAACCAGATGATGTGGTGGTGGTTTTATTTCATGACCATGGTAGTAGGTATGTAGGTAAAATGTTTAATGATGATTGGATGCGAGAAAGAGGGTTTTTAGATGAAAAAGTGAAATATGCAGCCGACTTAATTAAAAACCATATAGATAAACCACTCATTTCAGTTAAAACAGAAGAATTGGTTTCACATGCCATTGAGCGTATGCGGCAGTATAAAATATCACAATTACCAGTAGAAGATAGTAATGGTTTTGTTGGATCATTAGATGAGAGTGATTTATTCAGACTTTATTTTGAAGATAAAAATATTGCCGATAGACCAATTAAAGATGTGATGCAAAAAGCTTTTCCAATAGTTTATAAAAATGCATCTATTGAAGAAATTTCGAAATTGATCAATCAAAAAAATCAAGCCGTTTTAGTAGATCTTGGTAATGATAAATTTCATATTATTACCAAACACGATGTGATTAGCGTGATACATTAATTTAAAATAAAACCCACTAAATGTATTGATTGTAAGCGAATTATTTTTTTTTACTCAAAACTCAAAACTCAAAACTCAAAACTCAAAACTCAAAACTCAAAACTCAAAACTCAAAACTCAAAACTCAAAACTCAAAACTCAAAACTCAAAACTCAAAACTCAAAACTCAAAACTCAAAACTAAAAACTCA
>JAKITQ010000018.1 GCA_021647985.1 Flavobacteriaceae bacterium
ATATACCTAAAACCATATCCTTTAAACATCGTGTTTCTGGCTTAGTCATTTCTAAATCTGAAGAAAAATAATTGCTCAATTGGGTTTGTATCTTTTTTGTTAGTATCTTGCTCATCGAACTGTTTTTTAAGTGAATTTTGATTTTTTTATCAATTACAAAATACAACTTTTTAAACAGTTTTCCAAGTTTAAATCATCCTGAAATATCAATAAAATCAATACTTTACAACTTATTTAATGTGTTTTTCAGGGGATGGCTAATTAATTTTTATGGTTAGTAAGTTACTAAATAAATTTATTGAGTTAGTCATTTAATTTTCGTATACTTTTTTTGAATTGTATCTTTGCCAAAATCTTTTAACCATAAACAATAGTTAAAACCAATAACAAATAATGAAAATAGTAATTTCACCTGCAAAATCATTAGACTTTGAAACTAAAGTGCCCACGGATAAGTATTCTAATGCAGAATTTTTAGACCAAGCAGAAAAATTAAATAAAGTTTTAAAAAAGAAAAGTCCAAAACAACTCTCAAAAGTGATGTCTATTTCTGAAAAGTTGGGTGAATTGAACTGGCAGAGAAATCAAGATTGGTATGTTCCCTTTACACCAAAAAATGCTCGACAAGCAGTATATGCTTTTAAAGGTGATGTTTATCTAGGACTAGATACTTATTCAATTCCGTTAGAGAAATTAGATCAATTACAAGATAAACTGCGAATTTTATCGGGTCAATACGGACTGTTAAAACCATTAGATCTAATGCAAGCCTACCGACTTGAAATGGGCACTAAATTAAAACTAGGTAGAAAAGATAATTTATATCAATTTTGGGGAGATACCATAACAAATACTTTGAATAATGAATTAAAAGAGGGTGAAGTTTTTGTGAATTTGGCAAGTAACGAATACTTTAGAGTATTAAAAACTAAAATATTAAAGACGCCTGTGGTGACACCTGTTTTTAAAGATTATAAAAATGGGCAGCTTAAAATGATAAGTTTTTTTGCAAAAAAAGCCAGGGGTATGATGGTGAGGTATATTATTGATCATAATATTGATGATGCTGAAGGTTTAAAAGGTTTTAATTATGATGGCTATGCTTTTGATTCGAATTTATCAAACACAAGTGAATTGGTTTTTACACGTTAAATTATGCAAAGAGCTTTTATTAATAGTAGAGATTTTGAAGGAATTGATTTTACAAAAAATCATCTTTAAATTGGTGATTACGAATTCTAATCTTTTGTTAATTGTACTTTTTCAGATGTTGACTTATCAGAAATTAGTTTTATAGAGTGTGAGTTTGAAGATTGTAATTTGAGTATGGCGAAACTGTACAATATAATGTTTAGAGAAACCCATTTTAAAAATTGCAAACTTTTAGGTTTACACTTTTGAGCATTGTAATAGATATTTTTTTGAAATAAATTTTGAAGCTTGTATTTTGAATTTATCTTCTTTATATCAGTTAGATTTGGCCAGAATGAAATTTACAGATTGTAGTCTTCATGAAATAGATTTTACTGAAGCCAATTTGAAAAGCATATCTTTTAATAATTGTGATTTGGCCAGTGCAATTTTTGAAAACACAATTTTAGAAAAAGTAGATTTTAGAACCGCTGTAAATTATTCCATAGATCCAGAAAATAATGTAGTCGAAAAAGCAAAATTTTCTCAAAGTGGTATTGCGGGTCTATTGATCAAATATAATATTGAAATTGAATAAATCTATTTTTTAAAGTAGCTTGCTTTGCTGAGATTATTATTTCTACTTACTGCCTGAATAATAATTGTCGCACCTTTTTGAAAATCTTTTTTGCGAATTGTAATTTGATTTTCACCGGTAAGTGATATTATTTTTGAACTGTTATTGGTATCTACCTTTTCATCTTTATCAAACAGAAATACCAAAAATTTTACCGCTTCTTTTTCTTTATTCTCAGGAATAGATTCCCAAAAAATTTGGATGTTTTTATTTTTTTGTTTGGTCATTTTAATATTGTAAACAGGCTCTGGAATAAAATTTACATTGTGATTTACCGATGGAGGAAGTATAGGATTTTGGTAATAGCGATTTTTTAGTATTTGATTGACTCCTAAAGGGTCTTTCAAAAAAACTTTTGCGCTAAAAAATACAGAGCCTTGAATTTGTGGTATTGTTTTATTTAAGTTTAGCTGTTTTTCAATTTCTGTTGGATTGGTTTTTTTCCAAGCCTTATAATCTTTTTTACCATTTAACTTATATATGCCTTGACCTATATATAAATTGGTGTTAAAATTATTTTCAGCCCACCATGTAACAATGGTTTTATAATCGGCTTTTTTATGCCCAATATGCCAATAAACCTGGGGTAAAATATAATCTAACCAGTCATTCTTTAACCACAATAATATATCCGCATAAAGGTCGTCATAGTTGGTTTGACCCGCTTGGGTATTGGATCCTTTAGGATCTGTATTTTTATTTCTCCAAACTCCAAACGGACTAATACCAAACTGAACCCATGGTTTGATGGTTTTAATAGTAGTATGTAATTCTTCAATAATAATATTGACATTGTTTCTTCTCCAATCTTCTAAATTATTGGGATAATAATTTCCACCATATTCTTTAAATGCAAGTGCATCAGAAAATGGTGTGTCTTTAATTTTATAGGGATAAAAATAATCGTCAAAATGAACGGCATCTATATCATAGTTTTGAACGATATCTGCTACTATTTTATTGGTGTATTTTCTAACACCCGGTATTCCAGGGTTAAAATATTTATTTTTACCATAATTAATAAACCATTCCGATTTGTCATAGGTTAATTTATAAGGGTTTGATTGAAATTTTTTATAATTTACTACAGCCCTATATGGATTTAACCAGGCATGAAATTCCATACCGCGTTTATGGGTTTCATGAATAATAAAGGCCAAGGGGTCATAATATGGTTTTGGTGATTTATCATTCGTTCCAGTAAGATAAGAAGACCAAGGTTCGTATTTAGAATTGTAAAAAGCATCTGCCGACGGTCTAATTTGAAAAATAATCGCATTAAAATTTAATTGTTTAAAGCGATCCAATAGTTGTATAATTTCTTTTTGTTGTTGATCTGTACTTAATTTTTTTGAACTTGGCCAGTCTATATTTTCTACTGTAGCTACCCATACTCCTCTAAATTCACGATTCTGGTTGGTTTGAGAAAAAGTACTTTGAAAATAAATGAAAAGAGAAAAAAGTATGAGAGTTTTTGTAATGAATTTCATGAATGGCAATTTGGTGTTCAAAAATACAGTTTAAATTTAATTCGTAAAAATAATACAGCAACTTAAATGCTAACTGTTTGCGCGATAATTCGACTGTGAACTAGTTATAGACTTTTATTTTCACTCCCTCAATCACTCACTCATTCCCTCAATCCCTCAATCACACATTCCCTCACACACTCACTTATTTTTTTATTAATTCTGTCACTATGTCACCAAAAAATGACATTTTCTGCCAAATAGTTAATTTTTATGTGATGGCATAATGATTGACTATACAGCAACAGTTAAATAATTAAAAAGAATAATTTAAAATATAAAATTATGAGTAAAATAATAGGAATAGATTTAGGAACAACCAACTCATGTGTTTCTGTAATGGAAGGAAATGAGCCAGTGGTAATTCCAAATGCCGAAGGTAAGAGAACTACACCTTCAATTGTTGCCTTTGTAGAAGGTGGCGAAAGAAAAGTAGGTGACCCTGCAAAACGTCAGGCAGTGACCAATCCAACAAAAACAATATATTCTATTAAAAGATTTATGGGTAATAAATACTCTGAATCAAAAATGGAAGCAGAAAGAGTACCTTATAAAGTAGTAAAAGGAGATAATGACACACCACGTGTGGATATTGATGGTAGGCTTTATACACCTCAAGAAATCTCAGCAATGATTTTACAAAAAATGAAAAAAACAGCTGAAGATTATTTAGGTACTACAGTTACTGAAGCCGTAGTTACGGTGCCTGCTTATTTTAACGATGCACAACGTCAAGCAACTAAAGAAGCTGGAGAAATTGCAGGCTTAAAAGTAAGTCGTATTATTAATGAGCCAACAGCAGCTGCATTGGCCTATGGTTTAGATAAAGCTGGTGAAGATAAAAAAATTGCAGTTTATGATTTAGGTGGTGGTACTTTTGATATCTCAATCTTAGAAATTGGTGATGGTGTTTTTGAAGTACTTTCAACAAATGGTGATACCCATTTAGGAGGAGATGATTTTGATCAGGTAATTATTGATTGGTTGGCAGGTGAGTTCAAAAAAGAAGAAGGTATTGATTTGCGTAAAGATCCAATGGCTTTACAAAGATTAAAA
The DNA here is from genome assembly GCA_021647985.1 of Flavobacteriaceae bacterium. Classification (GTDB taxonomy): domain Bacteria; phylum Bacteroidota; class Bacteroidia; order Flavobacteriales; family Flavobacteriaceae; genus Lutimonas. The sequence continues at coordinate 4,354 of JAKITQ010000018.1, forward strand.
GAAGCTGCTGAAAAAGCTAAAATTGAATTGTCTTCAAGTACACATACGGAGATTAATTTACCATATGTTACTGCTACTGCTTCAGGACCAAAACACTTGGTTAGAAATTTGACAAGAGCACAGTTTGAAAAATTAGCAGATAGTTTGATCAAAAGATCTATGACTCCAGTTAGTAAAGCACTTAAAGATGCTGACTTATCTACATCTGATATTGATGAGGTGATTTTAGTAGGTGGTTCAACACGTATGCCTAGAATTCAAGAAGAAGTTGAAAAATTCTTTGGTAAAAAACCATCAAAAGGTGTAAACCCTGATGAGGTTGTGGCAATTGGAGCTGCAATTCAAGGAGGTGTATTAACAGGAGAAGTAAAAGATGTATTGTTATTAGATGTTACTCCACTTTCGCTAGGTATTGAAACTATGGGTAATGTAATGACTACTTTAATTGAGTCAAACACTACGATTCCGACTAAAAAATCGCAAGTATTCTCAACTGCAGCTCAAAATCAACCATCGGTTGAAATTCATGTAATGCAAGGAGAAAGAGCAATGGCTGCCGATAATAAAACCATAGGTAGATTTCATTTAGATGGAATTCCACCTGCACCAAGAGGAACACCTCAAATTGAAGTAACTTTTGATATTGATGCCAATGGTATTATTAATGTATCAGCGAAAGATAAAGGTACGGGTAAAGAACATAATATTCGTATTGAAGCTTCCTCAGGATTGTCTGAAGACGATATCAAAAAAATGAAAGCTGATGCTGAGGCCAATGCCGATGCAGATAAAAAAGCAAAAGAAACTGCCGAAAAAATCAATGGAGCTGATGCGATGATCTTTCAAACAGAAAGTCAGTTAAAAGAATTTGGCGAAAAGTTATCAGCAGATAAAAAAGCACCTATAGAGTCTTCATTAGAAGCGTTGAAAAAAGCACATGAGTCAAAAGATTTAGGTCAAATTGATGCGGCAATGGAAAAAATTAATGCAGCTTGGAAAGAAGCTTCTGAAGAAATGTACAAAGCACAACAAGATGCACAAGGTGGAGCAGCAGGTGAACAACCAGGAGCTGATGCTGGTGCCGAAGGAGCAGATACTTCAACAGAAGATGATGTACAAGATGTAGATTTTGAAGAAGTAAAAGAAGATGAGAAGTAATTAAAAAAACTCAAAATCAAATAAATATAAAACCGTCAAGAAATAAAATTCTTGGCGGTTTTTTTGTGAGTTATTAACGGTTTTTAAAATAACTTAGCAATACCTAGGCCATAAAAAAAAGCGTCATAGCCATCAATTTTAATATCATATGTAAAGGTTCCGAAAATTTCCCAATTATTTCGAATCTCAAAAGGAGCATCTATACCAAATCGTACAACTTTAAAATTTTCTTCTTTTGAAAACTCCATACCTCCTCCGGCTATTAGAATAATATGATCAATAATTTTATAACCTAGTACGAGGGTGGTTGTTATAGGTTTACTTCTTTCAATTCCAATAATTTTACCTTCTCCAGGGTTTGGACGCTTATCTTCAACAATAAATTCTTCCAAGATCACATCATTATGTAGACCGATTAACCACTTTCTGTTTAAATAATACGAATAATCTAAGGTAAATGAAGGAAATGAAATCCATTGATCACCCATGTTGTTTTTTATACCAGAACCTATACTTGTGTGTGTTAAAGCTAAGCCAATAGTATGTTTTTTATGAGCTTCTTTTTCGTGGATTTCTGTTTGATTTTTATCTTCAATTTGGCTAGAGATTTTTATAGAAAAAAAGATAAAAAAGACAAACAATATATGAGTAAAATATAATTTTAACATGGTAGAATTATTTGGCGGTAAAAGTAGCAATATTTATTTCGCAACCATAGTTTATTGTAATTTTATTGCGAATTTTATTCAATGTATTTTACTTGGGAAATAAACTAATTATATTGATTCGAAAACCCCAAGCTGGATTCATGAAGTTATTGCCATAATAAATTTTTGGACCACCTCCTACTTGAAGCGTTTGTTTCTTTATTTTTACAACTTTAGCATAATACATTCCGATAAATCCACCAAATAAATCATTATTCCAATTTCGTGTATTTTCAGATGCGATGGTATATGAACTTCCTTTTGGTGTAGCATATGTAAAAAAGGGTTGAAAAAATGATGCATTTAAATCGTTCAATCCATTGCCTGCAAAAGACCACATATGGTTAATTAACGCCCCATATGTTAATTGTCCTTGTAATTTTAAAAAAACAGCATTAAGTCCGGTGGCCCATTTTTTAGTTCCAAGTACATCATTTGTAGCAGTAGGTAGTAAAAAAATTGGCCCAATACCCCAAATCAATCCGTTATTCGTTGGTGATTTTGGTGAGAAAAATAAACTTTGTACAATATCTCCCAATCCAAAATCGGTCTCATCTAAAACCGATACATCTTTTTGATAAGTAATTGGAACTATGGTTCTACTAATCAAATTCCAATCTTCACTTATTGAAATAGGAATTACGGGTTGTATATTGAGCGTATATCTCAATCCATTTAATGGTCCAACATTAAAATCGTAGTTATTTTGAAAAGGAACACTTATCAAGTTAGAAATAGGGTTTGCTAATTTTATAGCCAATTCCTTTGCTGTTGCTTGGTCTTGGCTTTGGGCATAATTTGAGCTAAAAAAAATTATATGTATAAAAAACAGGACTAATGTTAATTTGGTTTTCATCTGTAGTTTCGTTATTTTCAAATTTATCGAATTTTATCGGATTAGTTTCAGTTATTCTGATTTTAGTTTTACTTTTGCGCATGCAAAATAAAGTCTTAATTTTAGATTTCGGTTCACAATTTACACAACTAATAGCTCGTCGTGTTAGAGAGCTTAATATTTATTGTGAAATTCATCCCTATAATAGTGTTAAATTCAATACTGATGATTATCAAGCAGTTATACTGTCTGGTAGCCCTCATTCTGTAAGAGGAGAGCAAGCTCCCCAACCAGATTTGCAAAAAATAAAAGGTTTAAAACCATTGTTAGGTATATGCTATGGGGCACAGTATTTGGCGCATTTTTTTGGTGGAAAAGTAGGCGCTTCAAATTCTAGAGAATACGGTAGAGCAAACCTTACTTTTGTTGATAAAACCAATGCGCTTTTTAAAGATATTGAAGAAAATTCACAGGTTTGGATGAGTCATAGTGATACCATTATAAAAATGCCTAATAATTACCAAGTTATTGCAAGTACCCATGATGTTAAAAATGCTGCATACAAAATAATTAATGAAGAAACTTATGCCATACAATTCCATCCAGAAGTTTATCATTCAACCGATGGAAAGCAATTGTTAGAGAATTTCTTAGTTGGTATAGCTAAAATTAAACAAGAATGGACGCCGGGTTCTTTTGTAGATATTACAGTTAAAAAACTAAAAGAAAAAATAGGTAATGATAAAGTTGTTTTAGGCCTATCAGGAGGTGTAGATTCTACTGTGGCAGCTGTTTTATTAGATAAAGCAATAGGTAAAAACTTATACTGTATTTTTGTTAATAACGGATTACTTAGAAAAAATGAGTTTGAAAGCGTATTAAACCAGTATCAGCATATGGGCTTACATGTTAAAGGTGTAGACGCTTCGGAAAGATTTTTATCTAAATTAGCTGGACTTACTGATCCTGAGGAAAAACGAAAAGCGATAGGCAATACCTTTATTGATGTTTTTGATGATGAAGCCCATTTAATTAAAGATGTAAAATGGCTTGCCCAAGGTACTATTTACCCTGATGTTATTGAATCAGTTTCTGTAACAGGTGGCCCGTCTGCTACGATAAAATCACATCATAATGTGGGTGGTTTACCTGATTTTATGAAACTAAAAATTGTTGAGCCTTTGCGAATGATTTTCAAAGATGAGGTAAGAAGGGTAGGTAAGAGTATGGGTATTGATGCCGAAATATTAGGTAGACACCCGTTTCCAGGGCCAGGTCTTGCCATTCGTATATTGGGAGATATAACCAAAGAAAAAGTAAGAATATTACAAGAAGTAGATTATATTTTTATAGATGGATTGAAAAGATGGAACTTATATGATAAGGTTTGGCAGGCTGGTGTAATGTTGCTTCCTGTAAATTCGGTTGGTGTAATGGGAGATGAAAGAACCTATGAAAAAGTTGTGGCTTTGAGAGCGGTTGAATCTACAGATGGTATGACAGCAGACTGGGTTGATTTACCATATAAATTCTTACAGGAAATTTCAAATAAAATAATTAACGGAGTAAAAGGTGTAAATAGAGTTGTTTATGATATTAGCTCGAAACCACCGGCAACTATTGAATGGGAATAGCTTAAATATTTAATTGAACTATTGGTTTTTTTAGTATTTTTGAATGTTATTTATTTTGTTGATAAATAGTTTAATTGATAAATAATAACCTAAACTTTTGATGGTTATAGTTACAGAATCTTTTTATATGAAACGAGCATGCTAAAAAGTTTAACATCTAAGGGAATGACTAATAGCGAACCTGCCTGCGGCAGGCAGGCAGCATGTGCCCGAATTATTAAATATTTATAGACACATGAAAAAATTAAAACTCTTTATTGCCTTATTTTTTATTGGATTAACAGTAACATTTGCACAGCAAAAAAAGTTTATTACCTATAAAGTTGTTGAGGGAGAGACCATTCAAAGTATTTCGAAAACTTTATCCATTACTCCATATGATTTATTAAAGTTAAACCCAGATGTTAAAGATAATGTTAAGGCAAATGATATCATTATAATTCCGAATAAGGAATACAATCCAGAAACGGATATAGAAAATAGTGATTTGAGTATTATTGGTGATAAAGATATAATTGTAGATAATTATATTTACCATGAAGTACTAAAAAAAGAAACCTTATATAGTTTACTTAAAAAGTTTGAGGTTTCTATAGACGAATTAAATACTTTAAACCCACTTCTGGTAAAAGGAGGTCTAAAACAAGGTCAAATACTAAAAATCCCTGTAAAAATTACTGATCAGTTAATTTTAGAAAAAGAAAAACTAACACAGCCATATCTTGTTAAATCAAAAGAAACCAAATTTAGTATTGCAAAAAGATACGGTGTTACCATAGCATTTTTGGAAGAATTAAATCCGAAAATTAAAGAGAAGGGTTTACAATACGACGATGTTATTTTAGTTCCGGTAAAAACCATTGATAATTCAGGAGTTCAAATACATAAAATCCAAAAAAAAGAAACATTATTTGGCTTGAGTAATAAGTATGGCCTATCTCAAGAAGAGTTGATTACAGCAAATCCACAATTGGAGGATGGAGTAATTGAAGGTATGATTATTGAAATACCAAATATAATTAAAGATGATAATATTAATTTTGTTGATGGAGATGTATATGACAAAAACCTCGATATAGCAATGATGCTCCCTTTTTTAAGTAAAAGAGATAGTTTAGATTTTGAAAATGACAGATTGTTGCATATTACAACTGATTTTTATTTTGGTGCTTTAATGGCTATGGATTCTTTAAAACACCAAGGACTTTCTATTAATTTAAAAGTATACGATACAGAAAATAGTGAGTTTGTAAGTAAAAAAATTAGTAGTAGAAGTGAATTTGATAATTACGATGCTGTTATTGGGCCAATGTTTTTTAAAAATGTAAAGGTAGTGTCTAATAATTTATCCAATAAAAATCCATTTATTCTTTCGTTAATTTCAACCAAAGACCACTCTAAAATTCCAAATAAAAATTTGATACAAGAGGCAGCAACCAAAGAAAATCTGAGTTTAAAAATGCTTCACTATATAAAATCAAATTATTCAAATCAAAAAATGCTCATTATAACCGATGAAAGTACGGAGTCGAGTTTTTATTTTAATCAAATTCAAAAAGAACTCAGTTTGTTAGATACTTTACATCAAATTAAAATTATTAAACCCGTTAAAGGATATATAAAACCAGATATATTTAGAAAGAATCTTGAGGGTGAAAACGAATTTTGGGTATTTTTAGTGGGAAGTGATGAAGCCTTTATTAGAGATGTGTTGAATAATTTGGGTGTTTTGCCTGAAGAAAACAAATTAACTCTTTTTTCATTCGAAAAAAATAAAAGTTATGATAGAATAAGTAATATTTTTTTATCAAGAGTTAATTTTCATTATCCAACTTCAGAATATTTAGATAGAAACTCAAAAGCTTATAAAAATTTTAAAAGTAAATTTATAAGAAAGTATCATAGTACTCCTTCAAAATATGCCATCAAAGGATTTGATATTACCTATGATATTTTAATGCGATTGGTTCAAGATAGAGAATTGATTTATCAAGGTACATCACAACGACTTGCTTCTAAATATAAATTTATCGAAAACACTTCAGGAGGTATAATCAATCAAGGTATTTTTATAATAAAATATGATGGTTTAGAATTAAAAGTGGTTGATTAACCCGCAGCTTTATGAAAAAACGTTACTAATAGAGAAACCTAATTATTATTGTTAATATATAAATTTAACAATAAAACTGATATTATGCTGTAACATAATGCGCACCTTTGGCGTCTATTATACAATAGATTTAACTTCAATTTTAATTTAACACCTATTTTCAAATGTTTGACCTTGATAGTTGGCAAGAGATATTTGATACAATACGCAAAAACAAATTGCGTACTTTCTTAACAGGGTTATCTGTAGCTTCGGGTATATTTATATTGGTAATTTTACTTGGTTTTGGCCAAGGTATGCAAAACGGTATTAGCAAGCAATTTGAACAAGATGCCACAAACCGAATTTTTGTATGGACACAGGTTACCACTAAAAAATATAAAGGATTAAACCCAGGTAGATCCATTCAATTAAAAAATGAAGACTATAACTATATAGATGAAGTTTACGAAGATGAATTAGATGCAAGAACAGGTATTTATAGGGTGCAAGGTGTAACCATAAATTTTAAAAAAGAATCTGGATCTTATTTTATAAGAGGGATTAATTCCGGTTATCAAAAGGCAGAAAATCAAATGATGCTACTTGGTCGTTATATAAATTATGCTGATGTTCAATCTAAAAATAAGGTAGTTGTTATTAGTAGTAAAATTGAACGAGAATTGCTTAACAATGTTGATAACCCTCTCAATGAATACCTTCAATTATCCGGTATTAACTTTAAGATTGTTGGCGTATACAGTGATGGAGGCGGGGAAAGAGAAGAGAATTTTGTATATATTCCTATTAGTACAGCACAAAGTGTTTTTAATGGTACAGGAAAAATTAGCAACATGGCATTTACTTTAAAACCCGAAGAAAGTTTTGATAAGGCTTTTGAAGCTTCAAAAAAATTCACAACAGAAATCAAACAATACTTACAACAAAATCATTCTGTAGCACCAGATGATAATAGCGCAATCAATGTACATAACATGCTCGATGAAGCGAAACGATATTATACCTTAATAAGTAGTATTGCATTTTTTTTCTGGTTTGTTGGGATATGTACAATTATAGCAGGAGTAGTAGGTGTGAGCAATATTATGCTAATTATTGTAAAGGAGCGTACAAGAGAAATTGGAATAAGAAAAGCATTAGGTGCTAAGCCATGGTCAATCATTGGAATGATCATGCAAGAATCTATTTTCGTAACTACAGTTGCAGGTTTTGTGGGGTTGTTTTTTAGTATGGGTTTATTAGAAATTGTAGGTCCAAATATACAAGTTGATTATATTTTAAACCCTTCGGTTGATTTAACCATTGCATTAACTATGGTTGTTTTACTAATAGTTGCAGGTGCCGTTGCCGGATTTTTTCCAGCATGGCGTGCAGCACATATTCAACCTATAGAAGCTTTAAAAGACGAATAAAAAAAATATTATGTTTAGTCGAGATCGATGGAGTGAAATATTAGAAGTCTTAACCAGTAATTGGTTAAGAACTATATTGACAGCATTTGGTGTGTTTTGGGGTATTTTTATTCTAATTTTATTGTTGGCTGCTGGAAAAGGTCTTGAAAATGGCATTAGACAAGATTTCGGTGATATTGCTTCCAATACGATGTTTATGTGGACACGTACAGTGTCTAAATCATATCAAGGAATGGCAAAAGGCAGAAGATATAGTTATAACACTGTTGATGTTGAAGATATTAGGCAAAATGTCGCAAACCTAAGATATGTTTCACCGCGAAATCAATTGGGTGGATTTAATGGTTCTAACAATGTTATAAGAGGTTTAAATACAGGTGCCTTTGATGTTTATGGTGATTACCCCGAGATTATCAAACAAGAACCCATGGATATAACCTCTGGTAGGTTTATTAATTACAACGATATCAATGAAAAAAGAAAAATTGCAATTATTGGTGAGGGTGTAAAAACCAGTCTGTATGATAAAGGCGAAAAGGTTATTGGAACCTATATCAAAATACAAGGTGTTAATTTTATGGTTATTGGTACCTATAAGAAAAAAACATCAGGAGGAAACGGAGAAGAAAATCAAAAACAAATATACATTCCATTTACATCTTTTTCACAAGCTTTTAATAGAGGAGATAAAGTGGGCTGGATGGCGATTACAGCAGAAGATGGAACCCCAATAACTAAAATTAAATCAAAAATTTTTGATATTATAAAAAAAAATCATAAGATTCATCCGAAAGACGAAAGAGCTATTGGTTTTTTTGACCTTTACCAAGAGTTCAGTAAGGTTGAAAATTTGTTTGTTGCCTTAAAAGTTATAGCGTATTTCGTAGGTATTCTGGTCTTGCTTTCGGGAGTAATTGGCGTGAGTAATATCATGTTAATTGTGGTAAAAGAGCGAACCAAAGAAATTGGTATAAGAAGAGCCCTCGGTGCTACTCCAAAAAATATTAGAAGTCAGATTTTAACTGAATCCGTTTTTTTAATAATAATTTCGGGTATGGCGGGAATAGTTTTTGGAGCATTATTAATATATGTGCTAAACTATGTGCTTGATTTAAGTGGACCAGTTGATATGTTTGCCAATCCAAGTGTTGGGTTAACTGTGGTAACCGTTGCATTATTAATATTATTAATATCGGGTTTATTAGCTGGTCTAATACCTGCACAAACGGCAATAAAATTAAAACCTGTTGAAGCGTTAAGATCAGTATAAATAATTAATTAAATAAATATTATCAATGAAAAAGTCAGTAACTGTTTTTATCTTACTATTTATAGTAATTTCCTTTTCAGGAGCAATGTATTATTTGTATTCAAAAAATGCAGAAGACCCAATTGTTTATAAAACCGAAAATCCAACAAAAAAATCTATTGTTAAAAAAACGGTTGCCACAGGAAGTATTGTTCCTTTAGAAGAAGTAATCATTAAACCAAATATTTCAGGTGTTATTGAAGAGATCTATGTAGAAGGAGGAGATATAGTAAAAGCCAATGATTTAATTGCTAAGATTAAGGTGATTCCAAATTTATCGGCCTTGAACAATGCAAGAAATGCTATTCGATCGTCTAAAATTTCGTTGGATAATATCAAATTAAAATATGACCGACAAAAACTGTTGTATAAAAATGGTGTCATATCCAAACAAGAGTTAGAAGTAGATGAAGTTTCTTATGAACAGGCCAACCAAACCTATATTGCAGCCAAGGAAAATTATGATATTGTAAAAACAGGATCGACAAAAGGTTTAGGAAAATCCGCAAATACTTTAATTAGATCAACAGTAGGAGGTATGGTGTTGGAAATGCCGGTAGAGGTTGGTAATCAGGTTATTCAAAGTAATAATTTTAATGAGGGCACTACTATAGCCGTTCTTGCCGATGTAAATAAAATGATTTTCGAAGGTAAAGTTGACGAATCTGAGGTTGGTAAAATTAAAGAAGGTTTGCCTTTAGAAATTACAGTTGGTGCGCTTGAAAATATAACTTTTGAAGCAATTTTAGATTATATCGCACCTAAAGGAAAATTAGAAAATGGTGCCATTCAATTTGAAATTAAGGCAACACTTAAAAAACTGGATTCTGTTTTTATCAGAGCTGGGTTAAGCGCAAACGCCTCTATTATTTTAGCCAAGGTAGACAGTGTTTTATCCATAAAAGAAGCTTTAGTACAGTTTGATCAAAAAACAAAAAAGGCTTATGTTGAAGTTAAAACTGGTGAGAAAGCGTTTGAACGAAAAGACATTGAATTAGGAGTAAGTGATGGAATTAATGTAGAGGTTAAAGAAGGCCTTAGCTTAGATGATGAAATAAAAGTATGGAATATTATAAAAACTTTAGAGAATTAAAAGATATATTATTATGTAAAAAAAGCCAGTTTCGTAAGAAACTGGCTTTTTTAATTGATCTTATAATTATACCAACATGGTAACTGGGTTTTCAATAAAACCTCTTAAGGTTTGTAAAAATATAGCTCCAGTGGCACCGTCAACAGTTCTATGATCGCAGGCCAAAGTTAATTTCATTGTGTTGCCTACAACAATATTTCCTTCTTTAACAATTGGTTTTTGAACAATGGCACCGATTGATAAAATAGCTGAATTAGGTTGATTGATAATAGATGTAAAATCTGTTATTCCGAACATACCTAAATTAGAGATAGTAAAAGTACTTCCTTCCATTTCATCAGGGCTTAATTTTTTATTTCTTGCTCTACCGGCATAATCTTTTACTTGTGATCCAATTTGTGTCAAACTTTGCTCGTTGGCAAATTTAACCACGGGTACCATTAAGCCATCTTCTACAGCAACAGCAACACCAATATGAACATGGTGATTTTTACGGATCTTATCATCAAACCATTGTGAATTTACTTGAGGGTGTTCTTTTAAAGCCAAAGCTGTGGCTTTAACGATTATGTCATTAAAAGATATTTTGGTGTCGGGTATAGAATTATATTGATTTCTAAACGCAATGGCATTATCCATATTAAACTCTACGTTTAAATAGTAATGTGGTGCAGTAAATTTTGATTCACCCAATCTTCTAGCAATAACCTTTCTCATTTGAGAATTATTCACTTCCTCAAAACTTTCTTCTCCTTGTGGTACAAATATAGATGTGGTTCCTCCTGTAGGAGCAGCATAATTTTCAATATCACGTTTCACTATTCTTCCATGTTCACCAGTTCCTCTTACATTTTGTAAGTTGATACTTTTCTCACTTGCTAGTTTTTTAGCTAAAGGAGAAGCAATGATCCTACCATTGGATTTTGTTGTTTGCGGAACAGCCTGTGCTGTTTTAGCAGTGGCACTTGGAGTGGATTTTACCTGTTGCGTTGTTTCTTTTTGTTGGTTATCTGTGTCTGCTGTACTATTTGCTTCTGCATTTTTTAAAGATTCAGCTACTTTTGAAACATCAGTTCCTTTTTTACCTATTATCGCTAAAATAGCGTCCACATTGGCCGATGATCCTTTTTCAACTCCAATATACAGTAAAGTACCTTGATGAAAAGATTCAAATTCCATGGTAGCCTTGTCAGTTTCAATTTCAGCGAGAATATCTCCTTCTACAACTTCATCACCAACTTTTTTTAACCAGGAAGCAACAGTACCTTCTGTCATGGTATCACTTAGTCTAGGCATGGTAATTATTTCAATTCCTTCAGGAATTGCAACAGCCTTTTCTTTAGTTGTATTATCTTCTTTTTCTGATTCTTTTACAGAACTTTCTTTTTTATTTGGGGCAGCATCTTTGCTATTTAATAAAGCTTTAAAATCTTCACCTTCTTCCCCAATAATAGCCAATAAGGTATCAACTTCCGCTGTTTCACCCTCATGAATGCCAATATGAAGCAGCGTACCTTCATTAAAAGATTCGAATTCCATGGTTGCTTTATCTGTTTCAATTTCAGCAAGAATATCACCTTCTTCTATTTTATCACCAACATTTTTAAGCCATTTTACTACAACTCCTTCAGTCATAGTATCACTTAAACGGGGCATATTAATTATTTCGGCCATATTAATTTATTTTTGTGTATTAATTTTAATAAATAGATATAAAAATTACAAACGATGTTTTAAAAACGGGAAATCTTTTTGCTCATATACCATATCGTACATTTGCTGTATTTTTGGATAAGGAGATTCATCTGCAAATTTTTCACATGCTATTACGCGAGTTTTAACATCTTCATTAATCGCTTTAATTTCATCTTCAGTTAAATATTTTTTATTTTGAATAACTTTTAAGACTTGAGAAATTGGGTCAATTTTTTTGTATTCTGCAACTTCTGCCTTTGTTCTGTATTTTTGTGCATCACTCATAGAATGTCCTCTGTAGCGGTAGGTTTTCATTTCTAAAAAGTAAGGTCCTTTTCCGCTTCTAGCGTGAGTAATAGCTTTGTCCATTGCCTTTGCTACTGCAACAGGATCCATCCCATCTACAGGTTCACTAGGCATTTCGTAAGCCAAGCCCATTTTCCATAACTCTTCGTGATTTGAAGTTCTAGCAACAGATGTTCCCATGGCGTATCCATTATTTTCAACAATAAAAACAACTGGTAATTTCCAAAGCATCGCCATATTAAAAGTTTCGTGCAATGATCCTTGACGTGCAGCGCCATCGCCAAAATAGGTCAATGTAACTGCTTTTCTGTCAAAATATTTATCCGCGAAAGCGATACCAGCACCTAGTGGGATTTGACCACCTACAATACCGTGACCACCATAAAACCCTTTTTCTTTTGAAAAAATATGCATAGACCCTCCCATACCTTTTGAAGTACCAGTTTCTTTACCATACAATTCGGCCATAACTCTTTTCGGATCAACACCCATCGCTATGGGTTGTACGTGGTTTCTATATGCGGTAATCATTTTATCTTTTGATAAATCCATGGCGTGAATTGCACCTGCTAACACTGCTTCTTGTCCGTTATATAAATGTAAAAAACCTCTAACTTTTTGTTGGATATAAACAGCTGCTAATTTGTCTTCAAATTTTCTCCAAAAAAGCATGTCTTTATACCAGTCGATATAGGTTTGTTTTGTTATTTTTTTCATTTTTTATTAAAATTTATGGAAATGCAAAATTACAATTTTTTCTATTAATCAAATGCAGAATATTTATGAATTTTTAGTAAAAGCTAATAAATTCTTAATGCCTATTAAATAAAATTGATAAAGGCAAAATAAATTCGCCATTTAAGTTGTAATTATCTGATTATTAACGATTATTCATCATCCATATAATCTTCAATAGGGTTACATGAGCAAATCAAATGTCTGTCACCATAAGCCTCATTTACCCTTCTTACTCTAGGCCAATATTTATTTTCAGCAATAAAATCTAATGCAAATGCAGCTTCTTTTCGTGTATAGGAATATTCCCAAATATCATTGGTAATCATGCCCAAAGTATGTGGTGCATTTTTCAATACAGAATCTTCGTCTTTATAGGTGTCAATTTCTTTTTTTATTTGAATTAATGAATCAGCAAATTTGTCTATTTCTTCTTTGTTTTCACTTTCCGTTGGTTCAATCATTAAAGTTCCAACAACTGGAAACGAAACCGTTGGTGCATGAAAACCAAAATCCATCAATCTTTTGGCTATATCGGTTACTTCAATTCCTTTTTGTTTAAATTCTCTAAAATCTACAATCATTTCATGAGCAGCAAAACCTTTTTCACCAGCGTATAGAATTTTATAATGTTTCTCTAATCTTGATTTTAAATAATTCGCATTTAAAATAGCAATTCTTGTAGATTCTGTTAAGCCATTACTTCCTAACATTTTGATATAGCTATAAGAAATTAAATCTACCAAGGCCGAACCAAAAGGAGCGGATGAAATGGCTGTAATTGCGTCAGTACCTCCAGTTTTAACCAATGGATTTGAAGGTAAGAATTTAGCTAAGTGTTCTGCAACACATATTGGACCAACTCCCGGACCGCCACCACCATGTGGTATGGCAAATGTTTTATGTAAGTTTAAGTGACAAACATCTGCACCAACGGTAGCCGGATTGGTTAAACCAACTTGGGCATTCATATTTGCGCCATCCATATATACTTGTCCGCGATTATCGTGAATTATTCTTGTAATTTCTTTTATTGCTGATTCAAAAACACCATGCGTAGACGGATAGGTAACCATTAATGCCGCAAGATTATCTTTGTGTTTGATTGCTTTTTCAAGTAAATCTTCAACATCAATATTACCCGATTCAGAAGTTTTGGTAACAACAACTTTCATACCTGCCATAACTGCCGATGCCGGATTTGTACCATGTGCCGATGCTGGAATTAAACAAATATTTCTGTGCGCATCGTTGTTAGATTTGTGAAATTCTCTAATTACCATCAAACCAGCATATTCACCTTGTGCACCAGAATTTGGTTGTAAAGAGGTTGCCGAAAACCCTGTGATGATATTGAGTTGTTCTTCTAGCCCTTTTAGCATTTCATGATAACCCTGTGCTTGATTTACCGGTACAAAAGGGTGAATAGAATTCCAATTACTCATACTTAAGGGAAGCATTTCGGTAGCAGCATTTAACTTCATAGTACATGAACCCAATGAAATCATAGAGTCTGTTAATGAAATATCTTTTCGTTCTAACCTTTTAATGTATCTCATCATTTCGGTTTCTGAATGATATTTATGAAATACTTCATGGGTTAAATAGTCTGAAGTTCTTTGTAATTCTTTAGGTATGGATAAACTTACCGGGCAATCGGTAATATCAAAGGCATATAAATTCTCAGCTTGCGCTAGAATTTTAATTATTTGCTCAATATCACCCAAAGTGGAAGTTTCATTTATTGAAATACTTATGGTAGAAGCATCGACATAAAAAAAATTAACTTCATTCTCTTCGGCAATAGCCTTAACTTTTTCAGCATTAGAAACACTAATTTTTAAGGTATCAAAAAATGTATCGTTATGTTGTTTAAGTCCTAATTTTAAAAGCGCATTACTTAAAATATTTGTCAACGAATGTATTTGACGAGCGATATATTTTATTCCATCACCTCCATGATAAACAGCATACATTCCGGCCATTACAGCAAGTAATACCTGGGCAGTACAAATATTAGAAGTGGCTCTTTCACGTTTTATATGTTGTTCTCTTGTTTGTAAAGCCATGCGTAAAGCGCGATTTCCATCGGTATCTATAGTAACACCAATTATCCTTCCGGGAATCAATCTTTTATAAGAATCATGTGTGGCAAAATAACCAGCGTGTGGGCCTCCAAAACCTAGAGGGATTCCAAATCTTTGGGTAGTTCCAACAGCGACATCTGCACCCATTTCGGCTGGTGATTTTAAAATAGAAAGACTTAAAATATCAGCTGCAACAACAACTTTCACTTCTTTTTCATGTGCATTTGCAATGAATTCGGTATAATCATAAATTTTACCATGTTTGGCTGGATATTGTACAATAGCACCAAAATAACGGGCATCAAAATTAATTTTTTTATGATTTCCTATAACCAATTCAATACCTAAAGGCGCAGATCTGGTAGTTAAA
The DNA here is from genome assembly GCA_021647985.1 of Flavobacteriaceae bacterium. GTDB lineage: Bacteria > Bacteroidota > Bacteroidia > Flavobacteriales > Flavobacteriaceae > Lutimonas. Next base: position 19,808 of record JAKITQ010000018.1, read on the forward strand.
ATATCAACGGTTTGTGGTAGTACTTCTTCAGAAACAAAAAACTTTAAGGTATCTGCTTTTTTCTGACTTCTGCTTCTACCATTTAGTAGCATGATCATTGCTTCTCCAGCAGCGGTACCTTCATCTAATAAAGATGAATTTGCAATTGGTAAACCAGTAAAATCAGAAATAACCGTTTGGTAATTCAATAAAGCTTCTAACCTGCCTTGTGAAATTTCAGCTTGATAAGGCGTGTATGAAGTGTACCAACTTGGGTTTTCAAAAATATTTCTTTGAATAACTGCAGGTAGCGTGGTGTTGTGATAGCCTAAACCTATATAAGTTTTAAATTGTTTGTTTTTGTTGCCAAGATCTTGAATGTGAGAAGCAAATTCATTTTCACTCAAAGCCTCGGGTAAGTTTAATGTATTTTTTAGACGAATATCACTTGGAATAGTATTATTTATTAATTCATCCAATGAATGAACACCAATAGTTTTTAACATTTCTTTTATCTGGTCTTGTCTTGGACCTATGTGACGTAAAACGAAGGAGTCTGTTTGCATAATATGTTTTTATTTGAGGTATAACAAAAGTAATTATTTTTACTGAATTGATTTCAGCTTAAAAAAGAAAAAAAATGGTTAATTTTATAAAAATTAATTTTTTTAATGCAACTTCTTCAAAGGTTCTTTAGATTTTATATTTACAGTAATTTACATGTGGCAATTGCTGTTTTTTGCTTGACGAAACTTACCTTAATCGATTATGGTATACAAGAAAATATCACACCTTGGTTTGTTTTTTTTGCTACCATTGTTTCTTATAATTTTATCAGATTTTATAACATAAATGAAGTCCATCATAAAATTTCTACCTGGATCCATTCTCAAAAAACAGAATTAATTATTTTAATTTTAATTAGCCTTACACTATTAGCTATATTGTTTTTTAAAATAAAATTCACATCTTATATCGTGTTAATTCCATTTTTGATAAGCACTTTTTTTTATAGTGTACCATTTTTATTTAAATGGAAAAACCTAAGAAGTAGAGCAAGTTTAAAGCTCTTTCTAATTGCAATTACTTGGGCAGGTATAACTGTTTTGTTTCCGGCGGAGAATAATGAAATAACATTTACATCCGAAATTTGGATTATATTCCTACAACGACTTTTGTTTATAATAGGTATTACAATACCATTTGATATAAGAGATGTTGATATGGATAATTTGAGCATAAAAACGCTGCCTCAAATTTTTGGAGTTAAAATGTCTAAGCTTATAGGTTCTATAGCTTTGATTATTTTTTTTATACTTGATTTTGTCAGAGATCTTAATTCAGGTCTTACTATTTTAATTACTCTAGTTATATCAGTGATATCCATTTTGCTTCTTAATAAATCAACTAATAGACAGTCAGAATATTATAGCGCTTTTTTGGTGGAGTCAATTCCCATTATATGGTTTTTAATGACGGTGATATTTATATAGGGTAAGTTTAAAAATGTAATTTTAGGGCATAAAAAAACCTCCTATTATATAGAAATAGAAGGTTTTTAAAAAAAGTATTTTGGTTTGTTAAGAAATGTATTTAGACATTTTCTTTTTTTCCTGTTCTGCTAATTCAGAATCAATGAGTATACGTCCGCTATGCTCATCAGTAATAATTTTCTTACGAGCGGCAATTTCTACTTGTCTTTGCGGTGGAATCGTAAAAAATGAACCTCCAGATGCACCTCTTTCAATCGTAACAACAGCCAATCCATTTCTCACATTAGATCTTATTTTTTTATAAGCTTTTAAGAGTCTTTCGTCAATTAATTTACCAAAATCTACAGATTTCTTATTTAGTAAAGTTTCCTCTTTTTCAGTTTCTTCTAAAATGGAATTCAATTCATCTTGCTTGTGCTTTAAATGAATTTCTTTATCTTTTATTTTTTCTTTAGCAGCAGTTATGATCTCATTTTTATGAGTAATTTTTACTTGAAATTCCTTGATGTGTTTGTCTGCCAATTGAATTTCTAAATCTTGATAATCAATTTCTTTGGTTAAAGAATCGAATTCACGGTTATTGCGAACATTTTTTTGTTGTTCCGTGTATTTTTTTGAAAGGGAATTTGCCTCTTCAATATTGTTTTTCTTATTTGCAATTCCAGTTTCTAAATTTTCAACATCTGTGTTGAAGTTGTTTAATCTGGTTTGTAGACCTGCAATTTCATCTTCTAAATCATTAACCTCTAAAGGCAATTCACCTCTTGTGTTTTTTATTTCATCAATTCTTGAATCGATAAGTTGTAAGTCAAATAATGCTCTTAATTTGTCTTCAACGGTAACTTCTTTCTTTTTTGCCATCTCTTAAATATAGTTGATAGGATTTGTACTTTTTTCTGATAAAATGATCCTGCCTGCCAGCAAGGCAGGTGCAAAATTAGCAATTTTTTTTGTAAGATAATCCACTAAAAGGTGTTTTGTGAACTGTTCGCTTTCATAATGTCCAATATCGGCTAAAACTATCTGATTTTCAGCCTTGTAAAAATCATGATATTTTAAATCGGCAGTGATAAAAATATCGGCACCTGCTCTTTTTGCATGAGAAATAGCAAAACTACCGGATCCTCCTAAAACTGCAACTTTTTTAATTTTTTTATGGCTTAAAGCGGAATGTCGTATTACTTTTAAATGAAACTTATCTTTTAATAGGTTTAAAAATGAAATATTGTCTGTTTCTTTTTCCAATGTTCCAATCATTCCCATACCAATATTTTGGTGTAAATTATCTAAGGTTATAATTTCATAAGCAACCTCTTCGTAAGGATGTTTGGAGAAGAGAGTTTGTAAGATTTGTTTTTCTAAATGCTTTTCAAAAATAACACCAATACAGGTTTCAGGTTCATGATGTAATACTTCTTTTTTTCCTTTGCTTGGATTTGTATTTTTATTTCCTTTATATGTTCCAAGGCCTTCAATATTAAAGCTACAATGCTTATAATTACCAATGTTTCCGGCACCAGCTTTAAAAAGTGCCATACGTAAATTTTCGGCATCTTTATGCGGAATATAAGTTGTTAATTTTTTAATATTTCCCCTTTGAGGGATAAGTACTTTGGTATTGTTCAAACCTATAACCTCGCACATTTTTGCAGAAACGCCTTGAAAAGAATTGTCTAAGGCAGTATGCATAGCATATATTGCAATATCATTTTTTATAGCTTTTATTACAACTCGCTCTACATAATTAGATCCGTTGAGTTTTTTCAGACCTCCAAAAATAATTGGATGGAAACTAACTATCAAATTACATTGTTTTTCAATAGCTTCATCTACAGTTCTTTCAAGTGTGTCTAAGGTAACTAAAACTCCACTGACTTCAGTTTGGTAATTTCCAACTAGAAGTCCAACATTGTCAAAATCTTCAGCATAGGGTAGTGGTGCTAATTCTTCTAGATAGTTTGTGATTTGTTTGATAGTTGTCATATAAATAAAAAATTGGTGAAATTTAGAAGTAAAAGTAAAAAAAAGAAATGAGTTTAAAGAAGTATACCTCTTCTTTAAACTCATTTGGAATTATTTTTAATTTTAAACCTACAAGGTTTTCAAAACCTTGTAGGACAATTTTGTGTAAACTATTTCAAGCTCCCAACCATGTTTTCTGGTTTTACCCAAGCGTCAAATTCATCTTCACTCACAAACCTTAAATTAACAGCTTCTTCTTTTAGTGTTGTGCCATTTTCATGTGCAGTTTTGGCAATTTTTGCTGATTTCTCATATCCTATTTTAGTATTTAATGCGGTAACTAACATTAACGAATTATCAACCAATTGCTTTATTCGATCTTTATTAGGTTCTATACCAACAACGCAATTACTGTTAAATGATTGGCAGGCATCTCCAATTAACTGTGCTGATTGTATTGCGTTTGCTGCCATTACGGGTTTAAACACATTTAATTCATAATGACCACTCATTCCGCTAATGGTTATAGCAACATCATTACCCATCACCTGAGCACATACCATAGTTAAAGCTTCGGCTTGTGTAGGATTAACTTTTCCAGGCATAATTGATGAGCCAGGTTCGTTTGCCGGAATAGAAATTTCTCCAATACCACTTCTCGGGCCAGAGGCTAGCATTCGAATATCATTTGCTATTTTCATTAATGAAACGGCCAATTGTTTTAGTGCGCCATGTGTTTCAACAATGGCATCATGCGCCGCTAATGCTTCAAATTTGTTGGCAGCAGTAATAAACGGTAAGCCTGTAAATTTCGCAATGTAATTTGCGACTAATTCAGAGTAGCCCTCGGGTGTGTTAATTCCGGTACCAACAGCAGTACCACCAAGAGCCAATTCAGAAAGGTGGCTTAAGGTGTTATTAAGGGCTTTTAAACCGTAATTTAATTGTGAAACATAACCAGAAAATTCCTGACCTAAAGTAAGTGGTGTAGCATCCATCAAATGGGTTCTACCAATTTTAACCACATTATTAAAATCTTCTGATTTTTGTTGTAAAGTATCTCGTAATGCAGCAACACCAGGAATGGTAGTTTCTATAATTTTTTTATAGACTGCAATATGCATTCCGGTAGGGAAAGTGTCATTAGAGGATTGCGATTTGTTAACATCGTCATTGGGATGAATAAATCTTTCGTTGCCTTCTAGGCTTCCACCATTATTAACATGCGCTTTATTAGCAATTACTTCGTTGCAATTCATATTACTTTGTGTACCAGATCCTGTTTGCCAAATTACAAGAGGAAACTGATCTAACATTTTTCCTGCTAAAATTTCATCGCAAACTTGGGCTATCGCGTCTCTTTTTTCATTGCTAAGTACGCCTAATTCACAATTGGTAAAGGCAGCTGCTTTTTTTAAATAAGCAAATCCTTCAATAATTTCTTTAGGCATAGATGCTTCTACACCAATTTTAAAATTATTTCTTGACCTTTCGGTTTGAGCCCCCCAAAACTTATCTGATGGTACTTTTACTTCACCTATGGTGTCGTGTTCAATTCTATATGACATATTGTAGCTGTTTTATAATATTTTATTGTGTATAACACAGCAACAAATGTACAAAATAGCATACGAAATTATATCGTTTATTAGAGAGATTTTTAATTTAACCCTGCTGTTATTTCGAATTCGTTTAGGGTGGAAAATTTCATAAACTTTTTTAAATACTGATAATTATCATAAATAAAATTTAAAAAATATTTTATGTTCGCCCATAAAAAACAATAGTTTTGAGACAACAAATTTTAGGAACCTTTTTTTACATGCTTTACTTGGTCGCAATGTTGCAACCGGTAGTTCCTTTGATTGAATTTTATTCGAACAAAGAATATATTATCAATGTCTTGTGCGAAAACCGTGATAAACCTGCTTTAGCGTGTAACGGAAAATGTTATTTAGAAAAGCAACTAAAAAAAGTAAATAATCAAGATACACATGATAATTCTATCCCAAAAATAGATATATCAAAGTATCCTGTTTCGCTAATTTCTATTGTTACAGAAAAAGAAATTGTAAAAGAGTTTATTCAAAAAACATCTTTTGATAATAGAAAGACGTATCCTCAAAAATATTATACATCAGTTTTTAAACCACCAAAATTTTTAGCTTAAATTTTATTAAATGCTTATTTACTTCAATAAATATTGAAGTGATAAAGCAATCTATTTGTTAAAAAAAGAATTTGATATGCATTGTCCGCTATCAATCAAAATTATATTTTGAATTGATAATGGTTGGTGTTGCTATTGAGTTCATCATATTAAAGTTTAAACTAAAAAAAATGAAATTATTAAAATATATTATCCCATTTATCATAACATTCACCTTTATTTCTTGTGATGATGATACCCTAGATCCTATTAATGAAGTTGAAGGATTAGTAAAAGTACAAGATTTTACAAATGCAACTCACACAATTGAATTATTTACAGAAAGTGGATTGTTAAATCATGGCTATAATGACATCACTTTACGAATTAAAGATATTGCAACAGCAGAATATATAGAGCATGCTACTATTACTTGGAACCCAGTTATGCACATGACATCAAGAATGCATTCTTGTCCAAAATCTGATATAGTAAAGGTTGAGAATGCAGAGACAACTTATAATGGATATATTATTTTTCAAATGGCAGAAAATGCAGATGAAGGATGGGATTTAACAATCAATTATACTATTGATGGTGTTGAATATTCTGTAGTTGGAGATATTAATGTGCCTCAATCTGAAAAACAAGTAGTGACCGTTTTTACAGGAGCAGATGATGTAAAGTATATTTTGGCATTGATAGAGCCACAAAAACCTGAAGTTGCAATTAATGACATGACAGTAGGTTTGTTTAAAATGGAAAGCATGATGAATTTTCCAGTGGTTGCAAACTATAAAATTGGGTTAGACCCTAGAATGCCAAGTATGGACAATCATTCATCTCCAAACAATGAAGACCTAAATTATAACAATTTTACTGATTTGTATGATGGTAAATTATCATTGACAATGACTGGTTATTGGAAACTTAATTTGATGTTATACAACTCAAACAATGAGCTGTTAAAAGGAGAAGAAGTTACTGTAGACAATGAAGGTAGTAGCTTGTTTTTAGAAATCGAATTTTAATAATTATAACTCATAAAGGTTGACTGAAAAACAATTTGTATCAGTCAACCTTTGTAATAAAAACAGATTACTATGAATAAAATAGTATATGTATTTGTGTTGTTATTTTCATTAAATTTTTACGCACAAGAGCAACAAGTTGATAGTACCAAAGTTGTTGGTTTGGAAGAAGTAATAGTTATTGGTCATAAAAAATTAAACAATCAAAAACAGGAAAAACCACTTTCGTCTATTGATGAATATTTAGAGAAATCAAGTAAAATAACCATGATAAAGCGTGGTAATTATGCATGGGAACCCGCAATTAATAATATGGTTTCTGATCGTTTATCGGTCACCATTGATGGGATGCAAATTTTTGGCGCTTGTACAGATAAAATGGATCCAATTACATCGTACGTAGATGTTTCTAACTTATCTGAAGTACACATAAAATCTGGTCAGCAAGGGTCTGAAAATGGTTCTACTATTGGAGGAGGAATTGATTTGAAATTACAAAAAGGTGATTTTGAAAAAGATGATTGGAGTTTTGGTGTTGATACAGGTTATGAAACCAATGGCAATGCAAAAATATTTAGTTCAGAATTTAATTATTCTAATGATAAATATTTTGTGAATTTGGATGGTATTTACCGAAAATCAGATAATTATAATGCTGGCGGAAATGAAGAGGTTCTGTTTTCACAATTCGAAAAATTAAATTTTTCTACAGTTGCTGGTGTTAAAATAAAAGAGAATGGAGCACTGATTGGTTCCGTAATTTATGATAAGGCTACAAATGTTGGGTATCCAGCCTTAACAATGGATGTCTCGTTGGCAAAAGCATTAATTACATCGTTGAGCTATGAACATAAAAATATCAGTCCATTTATAAATAAATGGGAAACCAAATTGTATTACAATACCATAACCCATGTGATGGATGATACAAAACGTCCTGATGTTCCGATACATATGGATATGCCTGGGTGGAGTGATACTTTTGGGTTTTATTCAAAAATGAGTGCTCAAAAAAATAATCATAAAATATTGTTCAATCTAAATGGGTATTACAATAAATCATTGGCAGAAATGACGATGTATCCAAATGATCCGAATGAAAATATTATGTTTATGTTGACATGGCCAGATGTTAGAACGCTGTATTCTGGAGTTTATGCCGAAGATAATATTCGTTTGAAAAACAATCAGGGATTAAAAGTTTCTGCCCGATTAGGCTATCAAAATGAACGAATTGCTTCTGAATTTGGGTTGAATAGTTTGCGTATTTTTTATCCAGATATGGATGATACTAACAATCGTTTTTTGGTAAATATTTTTGCTCAATACGAAAAGAGATTTAATAATTTTGATGTTGTGACAAGTGTAGGGTATGGAGAAAGAGCACCGTCAGTATCCGAAAGTTATGGGTTTTATCTCTATAATAGTTTTGATAATTTCGATTATATCGGCAACCCGTATTTTGGTAACGAAAAATCGACAGAATTAAATGCAAGTTTTAACTATTCTAAAAATAAATTTAAAATTGGGTTAGAAACATCATTCTTCTATATCCAAGATTATATTATTGGAGAAATTGATCCGACATTAACTCCTATGACCATTGGTTCAGACGGAGTAAAAATTTATGATGCGTTAAAATATGTTACAATTTTTAATACAGGTTTGAGTGCCTTTTATAAAATAATACCAACAATTACTATTGATGGAAGGTTGACATATAATTTAGGGCAAGATAATTTAGGTAATAATTTGCCATTGATTAGTCCAGTTGATTATAGCTTGTCAATGCAATATCAAAAGAATTTTTTTAATGCAGAAATCAATATGAATGGTGCAGCAGAGCAAAAGAATTTCAATAGTGATTATGGTGAAGATTTGACAAAAGCATACACTATTTTTAATGCCAATGCTTCGTATGCTTTTTATTTTGATAGTACTAAGTTGCTATTGAAAACTGGAGTAGAAAATATATTTGATCGTAATTATTCAACGTTTGCAGACTGGAATAACATTCCAAGGTTGGGACGAAATGTGTTTTTAAATGTTTCATTTGTATTGAGATAATTGAATAAAAAAATTGATGTAATTTAAAATCACGGTAGATGAAATATCTCCCGTGATTTTTTTTGTAAATTGCAATGAGCATAGTATTTTTAATTTTAAAAGGGGATAATTATTTCTTAACTATAACGAATTTTTTATTAAGAGCTGCCAAAGTTTTCTTCACCACCGCTGCACTATTGCTTCTTTGTCTTTTTCTCTTTTGGTTGAAACTCTTTTTTGTTGTGCAATAAAAAAAAATTTGACAAAAGTAAAAAGCATAAACAATAATAATTTATTCATAAAAAATAGCTGTGTTCAACGTTGTAATTTAGACCTACGAAATAAATTATATTTTATTATTACATTTGTTAAAGTGTTGTTAATTTTAAAGAATTACAATTAAAATTTTATATAAAAAAAGTACAATAATGATTGCTGATTTAAACAATATGTACTATTTTTGAGCAAATTTCATCAAAACAATTATTTATATGGAAATTGGTCAATTTATAGGTTTTTTAATTTTTCTAGGAGTTTTTACTATGGGCTTTTGGTTGATGTTATTTGTATTGATGTATGTAGTTCCTTACTGGTTATTTGGTAATTTAATGGAAAGTTGGAAATTGAAAAAGGAAGCTAAAAAAGCTAAATCGTAAAAAAGATATTTTAATAAAATAAGAAAGGTTGGTTTTTATCAACCTTTTTTAATTGGTTTTATCTTTAATTTCGAATATATTATTGTCAATATCTTTGGAGCGATTATATGAATTACGTTTGCTAGCTTTATTAAATCTATAAGAAAATGAAAGTAAATACCTGGTTTGAAAAACAGTAACTCTTTTTGAAATGGTGTTGGCTTCTAGTGAATTATAAACTCCTATCCTGTCATTAAAAACATCTTGAATTTTAAATGTCAATGTAGCTTTCCCATCAATTAAATCTTTACTTGCCGTGATGTTGGTATATTGATACACATCAAATTCAGTAATTGCAGTTTTTAGAGCAGATTGATATGCATAGTCAATTTTCATTCGAAAAGTGTTATTAAATCGATAATTTGCCGAAAGTTGTGTGTACCATCTAAAATCATCATAGTCGTATTGATTTTCTCTAGTGTTGGTTAAACTATTTAAAAATGGAGTTACTGATGCATTTAATCTTAATTTATTAATTGGGAAATAGGTTAAAATTAATTCGAAACCCAATTGATTTAAATTACCATTGTTTATGGGTAGACGTTGATATACATCAAAACCATCAATAGTTTGATTATCTGTTTTTTCTAAAACTTCTAAAATATTATCTGTTGTATTATTATAAAAAAGTGCTGCATTTAAATTTATTTTTTCAAATTTAGAATAATACTCTAATGTTATTAAATTTGAATATGATGGTCTTAAATAAGGGTTTCCTATAATAATAAACCTTTCATCTGTAAAGGAGTTAAAAGGATTTAATTGAAATACTTGAGGTCGGTTAATATTACGTGAATAATATAGCATCAGAGCACTGTCATCATTAATATTATAACTTAAACTAAGCGAAGGAAAAAGATCATTGTAATTATTAATAAAAACATCTTGTTGATTATCTTTGATTATTTCTGTGTAGCTTAATTCAGTTCTTAAACCAAACTTATAACTAATTTTTTTTAATTCTCTAGAAAAACTTGCATAAAATGCATAAACTTTTTCATTGTAATTTACATTGTCTGTATATGCAGTTATAGGTTCATATTGTTGTGATATATTATTGAAATTACCAATTGTGAAGTCATTTTCATAAATCCTAAAACTTGATTTTTGTCCAAGTTCTAATTTTGCATTATTATCAAAAGGATAGACGTAATCAAATTGTAAAAAATAATTATCAACATATTCATCTTTGATATATTTCTGTTTGTATGTGTCATTTGCGGGAAATGTTTCGCTATTCAAAATAAATGTATTATTGATCGCTGTATTTTTATTGTAATTTAGGTGGGCAGTTAATTGATGACCTTTTTTCTTGAATTTACGTGTATAATTAATGTATGTTTCTAGGTAAGATTCGTCACTATTGTCTGCTACATGTCTAATAGACGTTTTAACCAAATTGTCAATGGGTTTGAAATCATTTAAAAATAATTTAGAATCGTAGTTTTTGTTGGTGGTAGAATAAAGTAAAGAAGTAGTTATCGTATTTTTATCATCTAAATAAAAATCACTTCCCACATTAAATAAAACGCTGTTTCTTTGTCGGTAATCATCTCTTAGTTCTTCAAAATTCCCTGTAGTATTTTGATTTTCGTCTAAGAAAATTTGATTGATATCTGTATCTTTATATATTACACTATGATTGAAACTAGCTGTAGAAAAAATATTTATTTTTTCATTTTTATAATTTATAAATGTTGAAATACCGTCATTTCCAGGTGTCCCTCCGTGAACTTCAATGGTGCCGTTATAACCTTCGTTTACTTTCTTTTTTAATAATAAATTTAATATACCGCCTCCACTTTCAGCATCAAAATTAGCAGATTGGTAAATTATTTCAACCTTGCTAATTGAATTTGCCGGTATCAAACTTAAAATATCTCCATTGTTTTTAAGCCCACCGTATGGTTTGCCATTTACTAATACCACAGCCTTTTTACCCCTAATATAAATATTTCCTTGTCCATCAACTCTTACAGTTGGTGTGTTCTCTAATACCGTTATCGCATTTCCTCCAATATTGGCGATATCTTTGGAGGCATTATAAACTTTTTTTCCAAACTTATAGTCAAGTAGTTTGGTTTCAGTAATAAGTTCAACTTCATCTAGGTTTACAATATTTTGATCCAATTCAATAATTCCCAAACCAATATCTTGATTTACATTTAAAGTTTGGATTATAAATGGCTTAAAGGATAAGGAGCCAACAATGCAGTAATATTTTCCTTTAGGGGTTTTTATTTCAAAATAACCATCTTTAGTAGTAATATCACCAATTATTTCCTGCGTAACAATATCCTGTAAAGTAACGGTGATAAATTGCAAGGGTGTATGGGTATCTGCATCTCGTACAGTACCTGTTATAATAAAACGTTCATTAGCTTCTTGGCTTATTATAGTGAGGGAGGCCAAGCTAAAAAATAGAACTATAAGCAATTTCATTTTACACAATGATAGAATCGAGTAAAAGTATGGGTTTAATTATTGATAAAAAATAGTGGTTATTAGGTATATTTTTAACTAACCATTAACCCTTAGATTTTATAAACTTTCAATGAGTTAGTATTTATAATAAAGATAGTATTGTTTCTGGAGGCCTACCAATTACTGCTTTATCATTATGTATAACAATTGGTCTTTCAATCAATTTGGGGTATTTTACTAGAGCTTTGATAATCTGGTTATTACTAAGTTTTTTTCCTTTAAAATTTTCTTTCCAGATAGTTTCATTTTTTCTAACTAGAGCCAAAGGCTCTATTTTTAGTTTATTTAAAATTTCCTTAATTTCATTTTCAGAGATTGGAGTTTTTAAATATTCGATAATTTCAAAATCGACCTTAGCTTCTTTTAAAATAGCCAAACCTTGTCTGCTTTTACTACATCTAGGGTTATGTAATATTTTCATTGATTTTTGAATTAATTTTAACTTGTAAAGGTAAAATTTATAAAAGGTTTAATTTTAAGAAATGATATTATTTTTTAATTATTATGGGCCAAATATCATATATCTATCATTGTCTGCTTTATATTTGCATCATGATAATAACAGATACCCACACCCATTTATATAGTGAGCAATTCAATGCAGATAGAGATGAAGTAATGCAAAGGGCTTTTAACAATAAGGTATCCAGATTTTTTATTCCGGCCATAGATTCTTCCTATTATGAATCCATGTTTGCATTAGAAAAACAGTATCCCAATAATGTTTTTTTAATGACAGGGCTTCATCCTACTTCTGTTAAAGAAAATTATAAAGAAGAATTAGAATTGGTTAAAAACTTAATACAAGAAAGAAAATTTTATGCCATAGGTGAAATAGGTATTGATTTATATTGGGATAAAAGTTTTTTACAGCAGCAGCAAGATGCATTTAAAACACAAATTAATTGGGCTAAAGAAAATAAATTACCAATTGCAATACATTGTAGAGATGCTTTTGATGAAATTTTTGAAATATTAGAAGCTGAAAAAGATAGTAAATTATTTGGAGTTTTTCATTGTTTTACAGGAGATATTAAGCAAGCAAAACAAGCTATTGACTGTGGTATGAAACTAGGAATAGGTGGTGTTGTAACTTTTAAAAATGGTAAGATCGATCAGTTTTTAAATGAAATTCCATTGCGTCACATCGTGTTGGAAACCGATGCGCCTTATTTGGCGCCAACACCTTACAGAGGCAAAAGAAATGAAAGTAGTTATATTGTTAATGTTGTAAATAAATTAGCAGATATTTATGGTGTAGCTCCTGAAAAAATTGCTGAGCAAACTACAAAGAATTCAAAAGATTTATTTGGAATTTAATAGATATGGAAAAAGAGCTAGACTATACATTTTATAAAACACCAATCGGGATTGCCAAAATATGTGGAAACATTGATGGGATTCATTCTGTTTCTGTAATAGATAATGATGATAAAGAAATCACAAAAGAAATTCCTGATTCTTTAAAGGCATGTGTTGTACAATTAGATGAATATTTTCAAAATAAGAGAACCGAATTTGATTTGAAATTAAATCCTCAAGGCACTAAATTTCAAAAAAGAGTTTGGCAAGAACTGCAATCGATTCCATTTGCGAAAACAACAACATATTTAAGTCAATCCAAAAACATGGGCAATATAAAAGCAATTAGAGCTATAGCAGCAGCCAATGGTAAAAACCCTATTTGGATAATAATTCCTTGCCATAGGGTGCTTGGTAGTGATGGTTCTTTAACAGGATATGCAGGTGGAATTTGGCGAAAGAAATGGTTGTTAGAACATGAAAACCCAACAAATCAAACCTCTTTATTTTAATTAAATTTACTAATTGTAATTCTTTATTTTTTTCTTCTATTTTTGTCAACAGAATTGATGGTTTTGAAAAAGAATTTTTTAGTTTTTTTATGTTTTTTAATTGGCTTTGTTGCCTTTGGACAAAACAGGCCTAAAGGTTTTAAAACTAAAATATTTCAAATTTCAAAGGATACCATTCGAATAGATTCTCTTAGTATTCATCCAAATTATTTTAAAGTATATAACAATAAGGATCAGGAGGTAGACACTTTGTTTTATAAAGTAGATTTTGTAAAAGCTAATTTGATTTTAAACAGTGATTTTAGTAGTTCGATCGATACTATTAAGGTGGTATATAAGTCCTTGCCGGAATTTTTAACAAAAAAATATGTGGCATTTGATCAAGAGTTGATTGTTCCTCAAGCTACAGACGAATCTCGGCTATTTAGTTATCAAACCAAAACTAAAAATAATCAGTTCAAACCCTTCGAAGGATTATATACCAGTGGTAGTTTATCTAGAGGAGTAACAATAGGTAACAATCAAGATGCAGTGGTAAATTCTAATTTCAACTTGCAAATTGAGGGTAAATTATCAAAAGATGTTGGTATTCGAGCGTCAATTACCGATAATCAAGTACCTCTGCAAGAAGGTGGGTTTACACAAAGACTTGATGAGTTTGATAGGGTGTATATGGAGTTGTTTAGTAAAAACTGGTCATTAAGAGCAGGAGATATTGATTTGATGAATACAAATAGCTATTTGATGAGGTTTCAGAAAAAAATATCGGGAGTTGCAATAAATGCAAAACTGGATCACGATGTAGGTCAAACCAATGTATTTGCATCAGGAGCTTTGGTTAAAGGTAAATTTAATAGTTTTAAATTCAATGGTATTGATGGAAATCAAGGTCCATATAAAATATTTGGTCCTGAGAATGAGCAATTTATTTTAATGATATCGGGTAGTGAAAGGGTGTATGCCAATGGGGTATTATTAAAAAGAGGCGAGAATTTTGATTATATAATTGATTATAATAGAGCTGAAATAACCTTCACCACAATTTATACGGTCACATCTAATTTGAGATTTACTATTGAATATCAAATTGCCGATAGGAATTATACGCGTTTTTTAACTTATGATGGTGCCGAATTCAAGTCGGATAAGCTAAAGGTTGGAGTTAAATATTACAATGAATCAGATTCGAAAAATAAAACCATTCAGCAAGACCTTAGCGAAGAGCAAAAACAGATTTTAGCAAATGCCGGAGATGATCAGTCTAAAATGATAGCACCTTCTGCAGTGCCTGCCATATATGCTGATAATAAAATTTTGTATAAAAAAAGCACCAATAATAATAATAATATTGAAATTTTTGAATATTCAATCAACCCAAATGATGATTTATATCAAGTTAGTTTTAGTTATGTGGGTGAGAATAGAGGAGATTACATAATAGAAACTTCTTTAGCAACAGGTAGAGTATATGAGTTTGTTAGTGAAATTAATAATGTGAAACAGGGTGCATACCTTCCTGTAATTCAATTGGTGGCGCCCGAGAGCTTGCAAATAATAAATATAGAAGCCGATTACAACCCTAGTGAAAATACAATTTTCAAATCAGAAATTGCGTTTAGTGATAAAAATCAAAATTTATTTTCAAACATAGATAATGAAGATAATAATGGTTTTGCCACAAAACTAAAATGGCAACAGGGTTTGATCAATAAAAAATGGCAGTTAAAAAGTAATTTAGATTATGAATACATAGATGCAAATTTTAATACGATTGAAAGAATTCGTAATGTTGAATTTTCAAGAGATTGGAATATAGATGATTTTAATTTTCAAAATAATCAAAAGCAGCAATTTATAATTGCGGGATTCAATCTAAAAAATGATAGTATTGGAAATGTAAATTACAATTATGAAAATTTAGTATTAGGTGAAGATTACAAAGGAAATAAACACCGTTTACTAGCCAATATTAAATTAAAGAATACGATTATTTTAACAGAGTCTAGTGTTTTAGACAATAATGATGCTTTTGAAGAAAACAAATTTTACAGATCTAATAGTACTGTGGTACATCAATTTATAAATAAATGGATGGGAGCGAAATACAACTATGAAAACAACCAGCGCAGGGAAAAGGCCAGCCAAAACTTAACGAGTTTTAGTCATAAATTTTCTGAAGTGGAAGGTTTTTTTGGAATTGGAGATTCTACAAAAGTATTTGCTGAATTTGGTTATAATTACCGTGTAACAGATAGTGTTCAAAATACTAATTTAGAAAATGTAAGTAAGGCAAATACTTTTTATTTAAAATCGAAATTAGTTCAAAATAAGAATACTAATTTGGCACTGTTTGTAAATTATAGATCTGTAAAGAACGTTTTGATAGATGATGAAGAAACTCTAAACTCAAGAGTGACCTACAGCCAAAAATTATTTAATAATTTTATAAGTCTGCAAACACTTTATGAAACTTTGGCAGGTAATTTGCCACAACAAGAATTTACTTATATAGAAGTAGAACCAGGTAAAGGGTTTTATGAATGGATTGACTTTAATGGAAACGAAATTCAGGAATTGGATGAATTTGTAATTGCACAATTTCAAGATCTGGCAAAATTTGTAAGGGTTTTATTACCTACCGTCAGTTTTATTAAAACAAACCAAAACAAATTTAGCCAGTCCGTTTCTTTTAATGCGAGTTCATGGAAAAACAATACTGGTTTTAAAAAATACTTATCGCACTTTAGTAATCAAGCGTACTTTTTAATTAATTCAAAAACCAAGAGAAATAAAGATCAATTGAATTTAAACCCTTTTAATTTTGATGAGAGTAATTTGTTAGACCTTGATTTAAATATTAAAAATAATTTATTTTTTAATAGAGGTATCCAAAATTACAGCATGATTTACACCTATATAAATTCTAGAAAAAAATCAATTTTTATTTTTGGAGATCAGGATGTTAAGTTGCAAACGCACCAATTTCAGTTTATCAATAAGTTTGGAGATTTTTGGTTACTTGAAGCCATTGGCGGGTTTAGTAAAAGTGCAAGTAGCTCAGTGAGTTATGCCAACAGAAATTATAGATTGGATAATGTCAATATGCAACCAAAAATTTCCTATTTGTACAGCAAAAATTCTCGTTTAGAGGCTTTTTATACTTTTAAAAATAAAGAAAATAAATTATCAAATTTTGAAACTTTACAAATGCACGTTTTTGGTGCGAACTACCAATATGCCAATAGTCAGAAATTTTCTATAAACACCAATATCAATTTGTATTTCAATGCATTTGAAGGTAATCAAAATTCACCTGTAGCATTTCAAATGTTAGAAGGTTTACAACCGGGAACAAATTTAACCTGGTTGTTGAATTTGCAAAAAAGGCTCACTTCTTACTTAGATCTAAATATCAATTATTTTGGAAGAAAATCTGAAAGTTCTAAAACAATACATACTGGTTCTATGCAATTAAGAGCTAGTTTCTAAACAAGGCATCGGGTAACCTTAAGCTACCCAATACATTGATTTACATTTTTTGCAACCAGTTGCCTATAGACACATTATTGGAAATAATGTTTTTTAATTCGCTAATTTTTACTCTTTCCTGTTGCATGGTATCTCTGTGGCGAATCGTAACAGTATTATCATTTTTTGTGTCATGATCTACCGTGATACAAAATGGAGTTCCTACAGCGTCTTGTCTTCTATATCTTCTGCCAATTGCATCTTTTTCGTCATAACTAACGTTAAAATCAAATTTTAATTCGTTTATAATTTTTCTAGCAATTTCAGGTAGACCATCTTTTTTTATTAAGGGTAATATTGCAGCTTTTGTAGGTGCTAATACCGACGGTAGTTTTAATACAATTCTTTCAGATCCGTCTTCTAACACTTCATTTTGAAGTGATGTTGCGAATACTGCTAAGAACATACGATCTAATCCAATAGATGTTTCTACAACATAAGGCACATAACTTTTATTAAGTTCGTGGTCAAAAAATTGTAATTTTTTACCCGAATGTTCTTCATGTGCTTTTAAATCAAAATCGGTTCTTGAATGTATTCCTTCTAATTCTTTAAAACCAAACGGAAAATTAAATTCAATATCGGCAGCAGCATTAGCATAATGTGCCAATTTATCATGATCGTGAAAACGATAGTTGTCCTTTCCTAAACCTAATGATAAATGCCATTTTAAGCGTTCTTCTTTCCAATGTTCATACCATTTTAATTCTTCTCCAGGGCGTACAAAAAATTGCATTTCCATTTGTTCAAATTCACGCATTCTAAAAATAAATTGTCTTGCAACTATCTCATTTCTAAATGCTTTACCTGTTTGCGCTATGCCAAACGGAATTTTCATTCGTCCGGTTTTCTGCACATTGGCAAAATTTACAAATATACCTTGAGCTGTTTCCGGTCTTAAATAAAGATCCATAGCCGTTTCGGCAGAAGCACCTATTTTTGTGCCAAACATCAAGTTGAATTGCTTGACATCTGTCCAATTTCTTGAACCAGAAACCGGACAGGCAATTTCTAATTCTTCAATTAAGTTTTTTATATCAGCCAGATCTTCATTTTCCAATGATCTTCCCATACGACTTAAAACTTCATCGCGTTTTGAGAAGTATTTAACCACTCTAGGGTTTGTGCTAATAAATTCGTCTTTATTAAAAGATTCACCAAAACGTTTGGCTGCTTTTTTAATCTCTTTTTGTGCTTTGAGGTTTATCTTTTCAGCATAATCTTCAATTAGAACATCGGCTCTATATCTTTTTTTAGAATCTTTATTGTCTATTAAAGGATCATTAAACGCATCGACATGCCCTGAAGCTTTCCATGTAGTTGGATGCATAAAAATAGCGGCGTCGAGACCAACAATATTTTCGTGCATTTGCACCATTGCCTTCCACCAGTATTCTCGAATATTTTTTTTGAGTTCAACTCCATTTTGTGCATAATCATAAACGGCACTTAAACCGTCATAGATTTCACTTGATTGAAAAACATAACCATATTCTTTGGCATGTGATATTACTTTTTTGAATTTATCTTCTTGATTTTTCAAAAGTTTTGATTTTTGTTATTAGTAAATAAATGAATAAACAGATTGAAAATTATTTAAACCTACCATCCTATAGAAAATTAATTTTACCAATGATGGTTTCATTCGACAAAAATATATAATTTAAAGTGGAAGTAATAAAAAAAGGAAACACATTTTGTGTTTCCTTTTGATATGTTTTAAAATATTATTTTTTATAAGCCTAAAAATGAATCACTCAATTCTAATTTAGCACTCCCAACCAATTGGCCATCTACGTAAACTTCAATTGGATAAGACCCTTTTTCGTATTTTTCGCCTTTTCTTTCTACAAGCATTACTACATCAAGATCAGAATTTTCATAATTTACAATAGTTTGATCCGTGTATTTTGCTTCCGTACCATTTTTAAGTACAAAGGTTCCTTTTGCATTAATTACTTGCCCATTAGGATTTTTTAATACAATATAAGCTTCTTTATCTCCTGGCGTTGCAATTTCATTTTCCATCAATCTAAAAACTACTTTAAAAGCATCTGTTTTTTGCGCCTTGTTCGTTTCTGTATATTTTCCGTTTGAACGCATTTTCATTGCGGTTACTTTAACATTTTCAACATTGATAGCACCACCAATTTCAACCTTTTTGGCTAAAACCATATTTTGTGCCACTAAAGTATCGTTGAAGTTGGTTTGAATTACCAATTGTGTGTTAATACTATCTTTTTCTTCCGTAAGTAA
Organism: Flavobacteriaceae bacterium; assembly: GCA_021647985.1. Lineage (GTDB taxonomy): Bacteria > Bacteroidota > Bacteroidia > Flavobacteriales > Flavobacteriaceae > Lutimonas. Next base: position 39,245 of record JAKITQ010000018.1, read on the forward strand.
ATTGTTTGATAATCTCAATGAATCTACTTCGTCTAATAATCGAACATTAGTTGCCTTTAAATTGGCAACTTGACCACGATAACGTCTTAAAGTACTATAATTAATCTTTTTCAAATCCTTAACAGAATCTTTAAACGCTATAATTTTTTCCTTTTCAATGGTTAATGAATCTGATAAGCTAGTATTTTGAGCAATAGCAATATCATATTTTTCTTCCATTGCGGTTAAATTTCCAATGATTTGCTCCTTTTCTTCTTGTAAAAATTTGGTAGCTTCTTTATGGTCATTATTGTTATAAAAAGTATAACCAATTAGAGCAAATAATAGCACTGTAAGCACAATTATTAAAATTTTATTGTTTGAAGATTTATTAGTTTCTTCCATAAGGCTTGAATTTACATTTTAGATTAATCTTAACTTATTTAACGTAAAAAAACAGAAAAATTGTACACCTATTCATTTTTTATCAACAAATAGGAGTAAAGCTTTTTTATAAAAAATTTAACGCCATAAATTTAATAATTTTAATGCAATATCCTTTAAAAAATATATTTAATTTATTTTTTCCAGAATTGTGTTTGATTTGCAATAGATTACTAATCGTTTCAGATCAATTAATTTGTGTTTCGTGCAGGTCAAATTTACCAATTACCAATTTTTGTGATTGGAGCCCAAATGAAGTAGAAAAGTCATTTTATGGGAGAGTAGATATTATTTCAGGAACTTCTTTATTATATTTTAATCGAAAAGGAAATGTGCAAAAATTAATTCATCAGCTTAAATATAAAAAACAACAAAAAATAGGTTTATTTTTGGGTAACTGGTTGGGTCAAGCAATGATTAATAGTGAGAGATTTAAAGAGCTTGATGGTATAATTCCTGTTCCGCTACATAAAAACAAACTAAAGAAAAGAGGTTATAATCAAGTAACTACTTTTGGTATAAGTTTATCAAAGACCTTGAAAATTCCTTTGTTTGAAAATGTTTTAATCCGTGTATCAAAAACACAAACCCAAACACTAAAGAATCGATTTGATAGATCTAAAAACTTGAATGAAAAATTTGAATTAATTGATACGGAAAGATTCAAAAGCAAGCATATACTATTAATTGACGATATAATTACCACAGGAGCAACTTTAGAAGCTTGTTGTATGCAACTTTATTTTACAGATAATATTAAAATAAGTATAGCTACAATGGCATATACCTTATAATTAAATTTCAAAAAATTTTAAATTTAGAAAAAAATAATTGTTAATTTGTAACAAATTTTGGTATATGAATTTTATCCGCTTACAGATTCGCTTTATTTTTATTATGTCAATATTGATTTTTATTGTTTCAAGTTGTGCCAGAAGAGGTAGACCAGAAGGAGGACCTAAAGATGAAGACAAACCTATTATGGTAAAAACAGACCCAGCGTTTAAAAGCATACATTTTGATTCGGATGAGATAAAAATATATTTCGATGAATATATCAAATTAAAAGATGTGAATTCACAATTAATTATCTCACCACCGTTAAAATATCCGCCTGTAATTTCGCCTCAGGGTACACCAAGTAAGCGAATAACAATTAAAATAAAAGACACTTTACAAGAAAACACTACATATACGTTTAATTTTGGACATAGTGTGATAGACAATACCGAAAGTAATATTTTAGAAAATTTCAAATATATTTTTTCTACGGGTGATTATATTGATTCTTTAGAAGTAAAAGGAAGAATAAAAGATGCTTTCGATTTAGAAATGATGGAGAGTCCAACCTTAATGTTATATCCTATAAATGAAAAGTTTACAGATTCTATAATTTTTAGCGAAAAACCAATGTATGTAGGTAGTACCATAGATAGTGTTAACTGGAATATTGGTAATATTAAAGAAGGTAAATATTTGCTAATAGCCTTAAATGACAATAGTAAGAATTATAAGTACGACCCCAAAGAAGATAAAATTGGGTTTCAAACGAATTATATAACTGTACCAAAAGATACAAGTTATAATATGACACTTTTCAAAGAAATTTTACCATTTAAACTCCCGTCAAGACCTAAAGAATTAACAAAAGGACATATCATTTTTGGTTATGAGGGTGACCCCAAAGATTTTGAAGTAAAACCAATTTCCGAAACGAAATCTGATTTCAAATCATATACTTATTTTGATAAACAAAAAGATACTTTGCATTATTGGTTTCTTAATTATGATAAAGATTCAATTTTAATGACTATTTCTAAAAAAATAATTTTAGATACAGTTAATATTAAATTAAAGTCAGATGAAATTGATTCTTTAAAAATAAGCGCTTCAGTTAGTGGTATATTACACTTGAGAGATACATTAAAAATAGCCAGCAATGTACCAATGATTAAAATAGACACATCGAAAATAGCCTTTATAGATAAAGATTCTTTGCCTGTAATATATGATGCTTTGATAACTAAAAACAGGAATAGAATACTATTTAATTTCACAAAGAAAGAGCAAAACAAATATAGGATAGATCTTTTGCCAGGAGCAGTTACTGATATTTATGGCGTAGAAAATGATAGTTTAAAAGTTGAATTTGCGACAAAAAAATCTACAAATTACAGTGCTTTATTTTTAAATATAAACAATGTAAAAAGTTATCCTATAATTATTGAACTTATCGATAATAGTGGTAAAGTAATTGTTCAAAAATATGCAGATAAACCTAGAGAATATAAATTTGTAAATTTACTACCTGCCAGTTATATGATTAGAATTATTTATGATGTAAACAACAATAAAAAATGGGATACAGGTAGTTTTCTATTAAAACAACAACCCGAAGAGGTATATTATTTTGAAGATATAATAACAGCAAAGGCCAATTGGGAGGTGATAGAAACATTTACAATTAAATAGAAACAATTTAGCATCATATAATTTTTTGTTTTAAAACAATTTATAAAATATTATTGTGTAACTAAGCTTGCTTAAAATTTCTTTTTTCTTACAATTAAGTTAGTATCTTTGTTGTTTAGAATGGTTATAATTAAGATATAAATATGAGTTTTAAAAAACAAGATATATTGGGTGCTTTAGAAAAAATATCGGCACCTGGCGAAGGTAAAAATCTAGTAGAAAGTAATGCAGTCACTAATATTGTGGTATTTGATAATGAAGTAATTATTGATGTTACCATTGCTAATCCTACTTTGCAAGCCAAGAAAAAAACCGAAGTTGAAGTAATGAAAATTATTCATGATCAAGTTGGTCAAAAAATTGATGTAAAAGTAAATGTAAAGAGTGAAGTAGTTGAAGCTGGAAGTAAGCGTATTGCTCAAGATAAATCTATCCCTGGAATTAACAACATTATTGCCATAGCTTCAGGTAAAGGAGGCGTTGGGAAATCTACAATAACAGCTAATATTGCGGTTTCTTTAACAAAAATGGGATTTAAAGTTGGGGTTTTAGATGCAGATGTTTACGGTCCATCCATGCCAATTATGTTTGGAGTTGAGAAAGAAAGACCTTTATCTGTAAAGATTGATGGAAAATCTAAAATGAAACCTATTGAAAATTACGGTGTAAAAATGTTGTCTTTAGGGTTTTTCACCGATCCAAACCAGGCGGTGATTTGGCGTGGTGCCATGGCATCAAAAGCATTGAATCAAATGATTTTTGATGCACATTGGGGTGAACTTGATTTTTTATTGGTTGATTTACCTCCTGGCACTGGTGATATTCACTTGTCTATGGTTCAAGCGGTTCCAATTACAGGTGCTGTTATTGTAAGTACGCCGCAAAATATCGCTTTAGCGGATGCCAAAAGAGGTGTAGCCATGTTTAAGCAAGAAAATATCAATGTGCCTGTTTTAGGTATCGTTGAAAATATGAGTTATTTTACACCAAAAGAATTACCTGAAAATAAATATTATATTTTTGGGAAAGACGGTGCAAAACATTTGGCTAGTGATTTAGGTACAAATTTATTAGGAGAGATACCATTAATACAAAGTATTCGTGAGTCTGGTGATGTTGGACACCCTGTTGCCCTGCAAGATGGCTCTGAGATAGAAAAGGCTTTTAATGAAGTAGCTAAGAATATGTTGTCTGAATTGGTAAAAAGAAATAAAAATTTACCACCAACTGAAATTGTAAGAATTACAACAATGTCTGGTTGTAGTACAAAATAAAATACGCCTTGCCAATACTATTTATGTTGACAAGGTTTAAATGTTATATGATGACCGAAACAGAATTATTAGAGAATATTGAAAAAGCTTTAGAAGAAATACGCCCGTATCTATTGACTGATGGCGGAAATATATCTTTAGTATCTATAGAAAATGATACTGTTAAAGTACAGTTTGAAGGAAATTGTGTGGGCTGTAATGTCAATCAAATGACTTTAACCAACGGGGTAGAAGCTACCATAAAAAAATATGCACCCCAAATAAATAAAGTGATAGAAGCTAAATAAACCTTTTTAAATAGAACACTGCGTGTAATTATGAATTAAAATTCATTGTTGTCCGATTAAAATCTATAAGAATCCTTAAAAGCTATATATACCCAAACCACACAGCCTTTCGGTTTTTTGACTCGTTCTTTCTTCCTTTAAATGCGTTAAAAAATAAAACCGTAACAAAGGCTATGGTTGAATTTTTTGCCTTTTTAAAGAAAAAAATAACTTTCGTCAAAACTCCCGAAAACCTAAATGGTTTGGGTATATTACGATTGATTAACATGTAGTTATATAAAAAATCCCATACAAGGTAACGTATTTATATTCAAAATATACAACTTACAGCTTACAACTCATAATTCTTAAAGCATAGCGGCCTATTATCTTTTATCGGACAAGGATAATTCAAATTCTATAAAAATAATCGTTATATTTGTGAAAACCCAAATCACAAGTATAATATGCAACTCTTTTTTGCCGAATTATTATTACTTCTTAAATTCTTGATAAAAAGAAATCCCGAATAAATGCTTAATTTAGACAAGCATTTTATACTTATATTTTTTTAACTTAAACTTAATATTATGCCAAGATACCATGCTTTAGGTAAAATCCCACCTAAGAGACATACTGTATTTAAGAACAAAAAAGGAGGTTTGTATCAGGAAGAACTTTTTGGAACAGCTGGTTTTGCAGGGATGTCATCATTAATTTATCATTTACATCCGCCAACTGTGGTTTCAGAAGTGAAGCAAATTAAAGACCTAACACCAAAAATAGCTGTTGAAAAAAATATGAAAGCTTTAAGTTTTAAGGGTTTTTCCTTAAAACCAGAAGAAGATTATTTAAAAAGTAGAAAGACATTATTTGTTAATAACGATTTACATATAGGTTTAGCTGCTCCAAAACAATTTTCAAAAGATTATTTTTATCGCAATAGCGACACTGACGAAATGCTTTTTATTCATATAGGTTCGGGTACTTTACAAACCATGTATGGTGATTTAGAATTTAAGTATGGAGATTATTTGATAATTCCTAAAGGTACTACCTATCAAATAGATTTTCATACTGATGAAAATAGAATTTTATATATAGAATCATTTAGTCCAATCTTTTCTCCTAACCGTTACCGGAATAATTTTGGGCAATTTTTAGAGCATTCTCCATTTTGTGAGCGTGATTTTAGATTGCCAAAAAACCTAAAAACGCATGATGAAAAAGGAACATTTAAAATTTTATCTAAAAAACAAGGTTTGCTTTGGGAATATACACACAGTTATCACCCATTTGATGTGATAGGCTGGGATGGCTTTAATTATCCTTACGCCTTTTCAATTCACGATTTTGAACCAATAACTGGTAGAATTCATATGCCGCCACCCATACATCAACAATGGGAAGCAGCAGGTTTTGTAGTTTGTTCGTTTGTTCCAAGAATGTATGATTATCATCCAGATTCTGTTCCGGCACCGTACCACCACAGTAATATTGATTCTGAAGAAATATTATATTATGTAGATGGCGATTTTATGAGCAGAAATAATATTGAAAAAGGGCAAATTACACTGCATCCTGGAGGCATACCTCATGGCCCTCATCCTGGTGCGATAGAAAGAAGTGTTGGTAAAAAAGAAACTAGTGAATTGGCTGTTATGATAGATCCTTTTCGTCCGGTTATGATTACTGAAGAAGCTTTAAAATTAAAGGTGGATGATTATTATAAGTCGTGGGTAAAATAAATAGAATTGAGAGAAGAGAGAATTAAAATAAATATAACGTTTAAAAAGTGGGTTTAAGAAAAAGGCATAATTATAAAAATCTGAAAATTTGGAAATTGGGATTAGAAATAGTAAATGATGTTTTTGATTTAATAAATCAATTTCCAAAGTATGAAAAATATGATTTAAGTTCCCAAATGAGTAGGTGTTCAATTTCTATCCCGAGTAATATTGCAGAAGGATCTGCTAGATCCAATAAGTCCTTTTCTTATTTTATCGATATTTCTTTAGGATCTTCGTTTGAGCTGGGAACTCAAATACTAATTGCATACAATAGAAACTATATTGATAAAATTAAATTAGATATCCTTGAAGAAAAACTAGAAGAGTTTCAAAAAATGACAATGAGTTTTCAAAATAAATTGTAAAGTCTATTTTCTCTTCTCTTTATTCTTTTTTCTAACAACTAAATAATACTGAATTTAGCTAACCATCAAATTGGTTTATTGACAAATAAAAAATTAAAAAATGAGCAACTTAAAGAAAATAGAAAATTTTAATTACGGATTAGAAAAAATATTTCCTGAAGCAGATGATTTTTTACCCTTGTTGGGAACAGATTATGTAGAGTTTTATGTTGGAAACGCCAAACAGGCAGCACATTATTATAAAACGGCTTTTGGCTTTCAATCTATTGCATATGCAGGATTGGAAACAGGTATGTCTGATAGAACTTCCTATGTGTTAGGACAAGATAAAATACGAATTGTTTTTACAACACCTATGCCAGGGGCAGGTCACTCCAATATATTTGATCATATTACAAAACACGGTGATGGCGTTAAAGTTGTTGCACTTTGGGTTGATGATGCAACAAAATCTTGGGAAGAAACAACCCAACGAGGTGCAAAATCTTATATGAAACCAATTATTGAAAAAGATGAAAATGGAGAAGTTGTACGTTCAGGAATTCACACTTATGGAGATACCGTACATATTTTTGTAGAGCGTAAAAACTATAAAGGAGTATTTTTACCAAAATATGAAAAATGGGAATCTAATATGAATCCAACCGATGTTGGTTTGCGTTATATAGATCATATGGTAGGAAATGTTGGTTGGAATGAAATGAATATTTGGGCTGATTTTTACAACAAAACAATGGGCTTTGCAAACTTGATCACTTTTGATGATAAAGATATTTCAACCCAGTTTACAGCGCTTATGAGTAAGGTAATGACCAATGGTAATGGAAGAGTAAAATTCCCAATCAATGAACCGGCAGAAGGTAAGAAAAAATCACAAATAGAAGAGTATCTTGATTTTTATAATGGTCCAGGTGTACAGCATATAGCTGTCGCTACAAATAATATATTAGAAACTGTAAAAGCAATGACTGAAAGAGGTGTTGAATTTTTATATGTTCCTGGCAATTACTATGATACGGTTTTAGATAGAGTTGGAGATATTGATGAAGACCTTTTAGAATTAAAAGAATTAGGTATCTTGGTAGATAGAGATGATGAAGGGTATTTATTGCAAATTTTCACAAAACCTGTAACTGACAGACCAACCTTGTTTTTTGAAATTATTCAACGCAAGGGAGCACAATCTTTTGGCAAAGGAAATTTCAAAGCACTATTTGAATCTATTGAAGCAGAGCAGGAAAGAAGAGGTACACTTTAATCCCGATGTCCGTGCTGAACTTGTTTCAGTCAGCATCTGCGGATTTTGGTTAACCCGCCGTACCGATCAGGTGTCCCTGTGGTTTAATACCTTTACACTTTGAGCGCAAGTAAATCACATAAATAGTTATAATCAACTAGATAAGCGTTTTTTAGCAGACCTTAAGTTAAGTATAATATCTTTTCTTCAACCAAAAAGAAACTCTCACCAATAAAATCAAGGCAGGTACTTCAACCAAAGGTCCGATAACCCCAGTAAATGCTTGTCCGGAATTCAGCCCGAAAACAGCAATAGCGACAGCAATTGCCAATTCAAAATTATTACCGGCTGCAGTAAAAGCCACAGCAGCAGTTTTATCGTATGCAGCTCCTGTTGCTCTAGTAAAAAAGAAACCAATGATAAACATAATGGTAAAATAAATTAAAAGCGGAACGGCTATAATTATAACATCCATAGGCAGTTGTACAATTAATTCTCCTTTTAAAGAAAACATAACAACTATGGTAAATAAAAGGGCAATCAAAGTAATTGGTGAAATAGTGGAAATAAATTTTTTTGTATACCAAGTTTCCCCTTTGATTTTAACTAAAATGAGTCTACTAAAAATTCCCATAACAAATGGAAGCCCTAAATAAATAGCAACACTTTGTGCAATGGTATAAATGGAAATATCAACAATGGCGCCTTCAAATCCAAAATAAGGTGGTAGTATAGTAATAAACAACCAGGCATAAAAACTATAGGCAAACACTTGAAAAATACTATTTAAGGCAACCAAGCCAGCACCATATTCGCTACTTCCTTCGGCAAGGTCGTTCCAAACTAAAACCATTGCAATACATCTGGCAAGCCCAATTAATATTAACCCAACCATATATTCTGGGTAATCTTGTAGAAATATAATTGCCAATAAAAACATTAAAACAGGGCCTATTACCCAATTTAAAATGAGTGAAATAGATAATATTTTTACGTTCTTAAAAACTTTAGGCAACAGGGCATAATTTACTTTTGCCAAAGGAGGGTACATCATTAATATAAGCCCGATTGCAATCGGAATATTCGTTGATCCGTTACTAAATGAATCAATTAATTTTGGAAATGATGGAACAAAATAACCGATACTAACACCCAAAGCCATGGCTATAAATATCCATAAGGTTAAGTAATTATCTAGAAAACTTAATTTCTTATTTAATGCCATATTTAATTTTTGATTTGTGAAAAAACATACAACATCTCTGTTGCTATTTGTAAACTTCGCTCTTTATACTTTTCTACTTGTTGTGGTGTATTGTCAAATACCTTTGGATCGTCGTATTTAAGCGCAATACGGTTTTCGGCTCCCGAAATATGCGGGCAGCCCTTATCTGCTTGGGCACAGGTCATCAATGCGGCAAAATGTGCTTTTGGATTAAAATCATCATCATAGGTTTTAGAAAACCCAATGATAGGATGCTCATTCTCAGTGTATTTAATGTTGTAAACCGGATTTTTATTTTCAGATATGGTTTTGATTTTAAACCCAGAATTTATCAAAATTTTAATAATCATAGGGAATAAAGCAGTAGTCTCTGTGCCACCAGAATAACAAAACACATTATTAATATTGCAGTGATGGGCCATGGTTTGCGCCCACACTTGTGATAAATGACTTCTACGAGAATTGTGAGTACAAATAAAGTTGAGTCTGATTTTATTATTTTTAGAAACCTTTGATTGGACATAATCAATAAAAGGTTGAAGTATCTGTATTCTCGTTTTTGAAACTTTAGATATATCTAATCCCTTAATTTCTTGTTCTATTTTGGGGTAAAGTTTGGTTTTTGTATTCATTTTTTTAAACTTAACAACAACCTGATTCTTGGGAGCAACAAGAGGCTTCTTCGGTTTCTGAAATTATTGATTTTTCTTCTGGTACACCACATTGGTCTTTAGCCAAACAATCTGTCTGTTTTGTTGTTAAAATAAAATGGGTGCCGTCAAAATCGAGTCCAAATTTACCAATGGTTTCCGCTTGATATTCCACTTCTATTTCTAGATTACCAATGTTTAAAACTCTTTCTGAAAGTTCAATGATACGCAATAACTTTTCTGGGTGCAATCTATGATCATAGTCATTGGCATTCCATAATTGAAAATTAACAACTTCTTCTTTTCTAACTGTGCCACCACAATCAATAAAGTGTTTGTTTATTTTTCCAATTTCAGTAACATGAAAATGATTGGGTACTAATTCTCCATTGGGAAACATAAATGAAATTTGTTTCAAAACATTTAAGCTTTCTTTAATTTGTGATAGTTTCATATTTTTAGATTTAAGATTTTACAATAATTGTTGTTATCTGTTTTTCAACAGCATTTATTTTTGATTTCAAAATCCTGGTTTAAAAAATCTTGCATCACTGTTTTCATAGCAGTCCAATTTTCAAGATCAATACAATAACAAACACTTGTACCTTCAACATTTCCTTTAATAAGACCTAAATTTTTTAACTCTTTTAAATGTTGTGAAATTGTTGGTTGTGCCAATCCAATTTCTTCAACCAAATCACCACAAATACAAACATTTGTTTTAAATAAATACTGCAATATCGATACACGTGCCGGATGGCCAAAAGCCTTGGCAAATATTGCAATTTCGTTTTGTGCATCTGTAAAAATTTCAGATTTTACTAATCCCATAAGCTTTCTATATTAGTTTATTGCAATATTACGATTAATATTTTAAATGCTATAATATATTTAAAATAAATGTTTACATTTATAAAAACCTGTCATTAATCATCTCTAAAAGAAACGATATAGATATGACAAAAGGTATTGCCATTAGGTCAATCTTCCCGCCAAATGAAGATGGACATGTTGAAGCAGTACGCTATGGTATAGGATCTAGTTTTTGGAAAATACCAGTTGTTCCTATGGTTTATTGTAAAAGTGTATTTATCAGAATTTTAAAGTTTTTGAAACAACTAATATTTCATCCGGTAAATTGGATTGGTATGTATTTTACCAAGAATCATTCCCAAAAAACTGTAATTTTATTGTTTATGCAGCATTTAGATAGTACAATAAACTTTAAAAGAGGCTGGTTTAACCTTCGATCCAATGTATCTTCGGGATTAAACCTACACCTTTTATACCCATGGCAAAAACTATTGCCGATGAAGTTGCAAAAGCAATTGATGGAAATGCTTTTATGATGAGTACAGATTATAATAACGGGAGCGCCAACAACAGCCCATATTTTAGGAGGTGCTGTAATGAGTAAAATAAAGCAGATGGTGAATTGATTTAAATATTTTTTTAGGACAAGTTGTTGACTTTCGTTTATTTTTTACACTTAAAAATAGACGTAAAAAACTAACTAAATGCTTGTAAAAGTTTATGGTAGCGCTGTATTTGGCGTAGAGGCAACTACGATTACGGTAGAGGTACATACTTGAGTGTTAATAATAAAAACCCCTTACTAAATAAGGGTTCATATAAATATATTCATTTTAAATATTCAAAATGATGATTGTGATTCAATCACATTTACTTGTGAATTCACATTATTGATTCCTTCAACTAATACCCACAGGTGTTGGTAATGATTGATTAGCTTCTGATATTTTAACAGCCAATTCATCTACATCAAATAGGGTTGAAGGTATAGTTGATGCACATAGAATTCCACCAGTTGCAAATGCTTTTCCACCACCAGCTTGATTGATATGAATATGTGTTGTTTGATTATTATGAATGCTTGTGGAATATGTTACCCCTATAATAATTACCTAGGTAAATACTTTTAATATATAAATACTTTGTACATTTACACACATGAAAAAAATATTAAATAATCAATGGGTTGTTGTTATTGGTGGTGGCTTGATAGTTCTTTTATTATGGAAATACTTATTACCAATATTACCAGAAGGTAGAACAGCATTGAAATTCGTATTGGTTGTATTAGGATACCTATTAACTTATGGTGTTGTTTTATTTCATGTATTTTGGGTTTATAACAAGTCAGAATTAAATAAGAAGTTTGTATTGGATATGATACTAGATTGTATTGTTATTATGATTTATTTGATAGTTGAAGCTTATGTTTGGGGTTATACTGGAAAGCCAATATTAGTATTTTTCTTTTTAGATTGATATAGATGAAGGAATTTTTTAATAATAAATATACAGTTGTTGTATTGGGTGGGTTGATACTTACAATAATATTGAAATATGTTGCACCTATTTTACCAGATAAAATAATTTGGAAAGAATTGCTGAGTTATATGACTACTTTATTGATGTATGGTTTTATTATTTGGAATTATTTTAATATAAATAAGAATATACCATTTAGTAAGACATATGTAATGGTTATTATATTAAACTCATTATTATTAATTCTATTTATTACAACTGATGTTTTATATTACTTAAAAGATATTGGATTTTTTCTAAATTCATCTAATTGATAAATATATATGTAAAGTTTTGTTTTAATGTTGTTTTTTTATGTTGTGATTTGGGGTGTAAAAAGCAAAAACCCCTGAATTTGTATTAAAAAGACACTATAACTGAATATAATACACACTACCTTTTTCACTACTAACTTCATATTTCTTTCCAAATTCAATTAATTTAGTTGCAAAAGGATTTGGTAATTCCTTTTCATTAAAACTTTTGTGCATTTTATTCATACAATATTATTTAATTTTTTCATAAGGTTCAGAGGATGTAACTTCATATTCATACATATAGTCATCAGGTTCAGTTCTGTAACCACCTTTTAATACTTTACATTGATATTTATCGCCATGTTTAATGAAATTTATTTTTTATTTTCATATAATTACGTCAATCTTATATCATGATATAAGCATTTTAGTTTTATTTATTTTAATTATTACCCAATTATCAAATACTTCCGCGTCAATACTTTCTTTAAAATATTCATTACCTACTAGCTTTTATAAACCTTGCAGGAAAGGAGTCTACGCAATCTGCGAGAACTTAGAATGTTTACTTCCAATATTTAATTGCACTTAAAATAAACATACAATATGCTTGTAAAAGTTTATGGTAGCGCTGTATTTGGCGTAGAGGCAACTACAATTACGGTAGAAGTGAATGTTGATAAAGGTATTGCCTATCATTTGGTTGGATTGCCCGATAATGCTATCAAAGAAAGTAGTTATAGAATTTCTGCTGCTCTTAAAAATAATGGTTATTCCCTTCCGGGGAAAAAGATAACCATAAATATGGCACCAGCAGATTTGAGAAAGGAAGGCTCTGCCTACGACTTGACTTTGGCAATGGGTATATTGGCCGCTTCAGGCCAAATTAAATCAGATAAATTAACAGAATATATAATAATGGGAGAACTTTCATTAGACGGAAGTTTACAACCAATAAAAGGTGCCTTACCCATTGCTATTAAAGCCAGAGAAGAAGGGTTTAAAGGGTTTCTATTGCCAAAACAAAACGCCAAAGAAGCTGCTGTTGTAAATGATCTCGATGTTTATGCCATTGATAATATTAAAGAAGTCATAGATTTTTTTCAAGGAGAGAAAGAATTAACGCCTTTAAAAATAGATACACGAAAAGAGTTCAACAATAATTTAGAAAATCCAGATTTAGATTTTTCGGATGTAAAAGGGCAAGAAACCATCAAGCGATGTATGGAAATTGCTGCATCTGGTGGTCATAATATTATATTAATAGGCCCTCCAGGATCAGGCAAAACCATGTTAGCCAAAAGATTACCAACCATTTTGCCACCAATGTCATTAATAGAAGCACTAGAAACTACTAAAATTCATTCTGTAGTAGGTAAGGTAAAAGAACAGGGTTTAATGAACCAGCGGCCATTTCGATCTCCACACCATACTATTAGCGATGTAGCCCTTGTTGGTGGAGGATCTTATCCACAGCCAGGTGAAATATCCTTATCACACAATGGTGTTTTGTTTTTGGATGAATTACCCGAATTTAAACGTAGTGCCTTAGAGGTAATGCGCCAACCTTTGGAAGATAGAGAAGTTACTATTTCAAGAGCCAAGTTCACTGTGACCTACCCCTGTAGTTTTATGTTGGTAGCTAGTATGAATCCTAGTCCGAGTGGATATTTCGTAGATGAGAACAATCCATCTACTTCTTCACCTTTTGAAATGCAGCGTTATTTGAGCAAAATATCTGGACCTTTACTAGATAGAATAGATCTGCATATTGAGGTACAACCCGTGCCTTTTGATAAGTTATCGGAAGATAGGAGAGGAGAAAATAGTAAAACTATAAGAGAAAGAGTCACCAAGGCAAGAGAAATTCAAACCCAAAGATTTTCTGATAATGATAAAGTGCATTACAACGCGCAAATGTCAGTCAAACAAATTAGAAAGCACTGTGCATTAAGTGATGCCTCAAAAACACTTTTAAAAACTGCCATGGACAGTTTAAACCTTTCTGCCAGGGCCTACGACAGAATTTTGAAGTTAGCAAGAACTATTTGTGATTTAGCATCTGAAGAAAATATATCACCCGATCATATTGCCGAAGCAATTCAGTATCGAAGTTTGGATAGAGAGGGTTGGTTGGGGTGATATATTATATCTTAATATATTTTAGTATTTTTTTTTATTTCTAAATCAAGATAAAGCTGTTCAACCTTATCTCTTGCCCATTGTGTTTTTCTTAAAAATTTTAGGCTAGACTTAATTGAAGGATCATTTTTAAAACAGTTGATGTTAATTTTTATTGCTAATCTTTCCCAACCAAACTGTTTCACTAACAATTCAAGTATAGTTATCAATTTCACCCCGTGCAACGGGTTATTGGGTTGTTCTTTATGATTATTATTTTCTTTATCCATTAAATAAGATGGTTAATTCTTTTTGGCTCTAGTTTAAAATAGCTATTACATTCGCATTACCTAATTTTAAAGGCTTCGGGGTTACTCGATGTTAAAAATTACATCCAATAAAACAGAACAATCGACTTTGTTTACAAATATCAACGCTAAATTAAACTAGAGCCTTCTTTTTCATTAAGCACAATACTTTGATATGCTTAGTGCTGGTTAAAAATACGCTAATTTTCGGGTTTAGATTGTAATTTTATAATCTCTTGCAACCACTTTCCACGAAGCAGTAATATTACCATCAATTACCGTAAGTACACTATTGTATCGAGCAACAGTAGGGCAAATATGAATTGGTATTGCATACGCCTCATTACCAATATTAAAAGTATCGTCATCGATCGTTTCAACAACCAAGTGCTCTTCACTCTGACTTATCTGACTGAAGTTATTTATATCTAAAAATTTTACCCTAGGTAAGGGTTTTTCAGCTGCTACCGATTTATGGCCAAGATCAAAACAAATTAAATTAGTTTTTGGTTTACTGGTAACTCTAGTTAATAAAACAGCAGCCGGTAAAAAATTTAGATCTTTGTAACTTTTACTATATCCTTCATCCCATAATAATGTTGTTCCCGGACTCGTTTCAATACTTTTAGTTTTTGCATGAATAGGAAAAGTAATACTGCCACCGGCAATAATGGTTTTAACTTTAATTCCTGATTTTTCTAAGTCATTCTTTAGTTTTAATACCGGTTCAAAATCTTTATTACAAACCTTTATACGATCTTTAATATTAGAATTTCGAATGTGACCATCATAAACATGAAACCCTTTAGCAACTATGTTTATGTCATTATGCATGGTTTGATATAATTCAAAGGCTTTTTTATCGGGTACGATTCCTGTTCTGTTCATGCCATTATTAATATCCATCCAAAGAGAAACTTGTATTTGGTTTGATTGGGCAATTTCAGCAAAAGTTTTAAGAGTTTTATGATTATCAACTAGGGTAGAAAATAATGTATTGGAAAATGTTTTTATCAACATAAAAAACCTGTCAATATCAATTGCTACCGGTTGCATGGCTAAAAGAACATCTTTAGCTCCACATTGACCAAGTAATTCTGCTTCAGCAATTGTAGCGCATTTGAATTTATAAATACCTTGATCTAGCTGTAGGTTAATTATTTCTGCAATTTTATGAGTTTTGATATGAGGCCTAAGATTTGTTGTACCCCCAGCCATATCAATCATCAATTGAATATTTTTTTTATCCTTTCAGGGTAAACCAGTAATGCTGGAGAAATTACTCCTTGAGATTTATTTAATTGATACCATTTATTCATTTTACTTTATTAAGTATTAATACAATTCGAACATGGCTTCAATTTCAACCGGGATGCCATCTGGTAACATCATTCCAACAGCGCTTCTAACTCCAATTCCGTTTTCGCTACCAAATACATCGACCATTAGTTCACTAAAACCGTTTATCACTAACGGTTGTTTTATAAAATTTGATGTACAATTAACCATTCCAAAAACTTTTACTACCCTCTTAATCTTATCAATATTCCCAAAGTGTGTTTGTATGGTGGATAACATGGTCAAACCAACTTGATGTGCCGCTAATTTGCCTTCTTCAAGGTTTAAGGTATCTCCAACACGACCTTGCATAAAAGTTCCGTCGTTATTAACTGGTGCTTGTCCCGAAATATATAAAAACTTATCTACTACTAAAATTGGTCTGTAAACACCTGCAGGTTTGGGTGCTGGTGGGAAAGCAAGGCCTAATTCTTTTATTCTTTCTGATGGTAAATTATTCATTTCCTTTTTTTTAATATTAGATAAAGATATTTAAAATTAAAACTCCAATCAAACCCATTACTCCAATTATGGTTTCCATAAGCGTCCATGTTTTTAGCGTTTCTTTTATAGACAGGTTAAAGTATTCCTTGAACATCCAAAATCCACCGTCGTTGACATGAGAAAACATTAGGCTTCCTGATCCAATAGCAAGAACCATTAACTCTGGACTTGCTCCAGTACTTGATATTAAGGGTAAAATAATACCTGCAGCAGTTAGCCCAGCTACTGTTGCCGATCCTACACAAATTCTTAAAACAGTTGCTATTAACCAGGCGAGTATCAATGGTGAAATGCTCGATTCGGCTAACATTCCAGCAATATAATTACTCACTCCGCTATCTGTTAAAATTTGTTTTAATGCCCCTGCTCCTGCAATAATTAAGAGAATCATGGTGATACTTGAAATCGCAGTAGTAACAGAATTCATTATATCTGTCATTTTTCTCCCACGTGCTAACCCAAGTGTATAAATTGCAACTAAAACGGAAATTAACATAGCAATAACGGGGTTTCCTATAAAATCAATAATTGGCATTAATTTAAAATCATTGGGCAATAAACTATTGGAAATCGTCGTGAAACCAATTAAAATTACAGGTAATAATGCGCTTAAAATACTAATTCTTAATCCCGGCATTTCATTATCTTTTAAAATAATAGGATTGTAAAATTCTTTTAAAGGAGTTGCTTTAATATTTTTTATTGTTCTTGAAAATAAAGGTCCAGCAACAATAATTGTGGGTATTGCTATTATTATTCCATAAACTAAAGTTTTACCAATATCGGCATTGAACATTCCTGAAATTGCAGTTGGTGCAGGATGCGGTGGAAGAAAACCATGTGTTACTGATAATGATGCAAGCATGGGTAGGCCAACGTATAATAGAGGTAACTTAGTTGAAGCTGCAACAGTAAAAACAAGCGGAATTAAAATTACAAATCCAACAGAATAAAACATAGGTATACCAACAATAAACCCTGCTAATACAACAGCCCATTGTATGTTTTTGATTCCGAAACTAGTTACAAGTTGTGAAGTTATCCTTTGGGCAGCTCCACTATCAGCAACAAGCTTTCCAAGCATAGAGCCAAGTCCTAAAATCATGACCAAAAAACCCAAAGTGTTTCCTATACCAGTTTGGATTGAATTAATAACTGCTTCCAGTTCCATGCCTCCAGCTATACCTACAAAAAGACAAATAATTATGAATGCAATAAAGGCGTTTAATTTGAAAACAGCTATCATAATAAATAGCAAAATAATTCCTATAATAACAATAAGTAAAGGCATGATTAAATATTATTTTAAGTAGGTGAAATAGGGAAGCAATATAATATATAATGGCTCTAGTTTAAAACTGCGTTGAAATTAATTTTTGATACCTCAATTCAATATTTTGATAGTTTTGAGATGCGTTAATATCTTCTGATATTTTAGTTACAAACACATTTAGCTTGTCATTACTGTT
>JAKITQ010000001.1 GCA_021647985.1 Flavobacteriaceae bacterium
TTATAACAGATTGTCGTTAATCTATTAATATACTGATTATCAAGGTTTTATCCTAATAAAATCGCAACTATTTTTAATTTATTTTGCTCATTTTCAATTGTTTAAGTGTGTTTATAACGGAGTATTGAAATAAGTATCGCTAGTTATAATAGTGTATACTTAACTACAATAGTCCATTATATTTTTGTTTAACGCTGATTTAGAGTTAGATATGTCATAGCTTTTAGATACAGTAACTCATTGATGTTCATGAGTTTAATTCAATATTACCCGAAGTATTGAAACGAAGTAAATTACTAAAAAAGTTAGTTTAAAAATTCTATATTTTTATATAATGAAATGGAGGCGCAAATTCGTTCATTCACAAATTCATCTCCATATATTTTGGATGTGAATGTATAGTATTCATCAACTTTGAATTGTAAAAAAATTTGTAAATAATGATAGGTTATATCTGTATTTTTTCCAACAGAGAGTATATAATAGCTTTTGTGTTTTAAAAACTTACCATATCCGGATTGAATAATTTTCAGATTTTTCTTTTCTAATAAATTTTGTTTTATTTTATTTTCAAATTCTTCATTATAAATTAATTCACCCCTTCGCCATGTAATGTCTGCAATATAGGTTTCTGATAATTGTTTTGTGGTATCAGCACTATAAATTTCTGATTGATATTCATCGTAGTAAAGACTGGTTTTCCAAGTTTTTGGAATATCAATTTTAAAGTGATTCAATACATCTTTGTATTTTTTAGTTTTTGTAAAATGATTAGGGGTGTTACAGTCAAAAGCGTCTTCAATAGTAGGCTTTCTGTTGCAACTTGATAATATAAAAATAAAAATAAATAGAGGAAAAATATACTTCATAATAGTTATTGTAATATTTTGAGCGTTAGTAATGTATACTCATTTTTGAAATTTTATTATCACTAGAAAGCCATGCTTTATTTTTGTTAATAAATTGAATACTGTAATAGCCTTTATCACTAATTTTTTTCCAATGCTTCCCTTTGTTTTTACTAAAGAAGATACCTTCTGTTGAAACTGCAACAATTTTTTTCCCTTTTGTATCTGGCACATATTGTACACAACTAATATGTCCAGGTAGTTCACCATCAGCAACAAGTTGCCATGATTTACCCCCATTTTTTGTGATTGCTTTTGTTCCTTTACCTCTCCCTTTGTTTTCCCAGTTGCCGCCCATAATTATTCCGTTATTCTTATCATAGAAATCAACAGTAAAGATTCCGGTCATTTTTTTACCTTGTACTATTGGCGTGTCTACAGCTTCCCAATCTTCACCAAACTTATTACTGATAAATACTCTGGCCTTTTTGCCACCTGTTACTAGCCATGTTTTCTTGCCATAGGTAGCAATATTAGTATTACTCGCTGCAAAAGCGGCTTCTCCTTCAAATGTTTTTGGCAGTTTGTCGCAGCTTATTTTTAGCCAAGTATTTCCACCGTCTTTTGTTAAGATAACAGATAAACAAGCATCTGTTGGATCTCCCATCGCTATTCCTGTTTTAGTGTCATAAAACTTTATTGCATCATAAAACACATTGCTGTGTTTTTCCTGATAAACAATTTTAGGTTTATCAAATTTATTTCCTAAAGGTTTGATTTTATATAAAACAGCAGGGTTTTCAATACTTAATATAAAAAGGTGATTACTGTTAAATGCTATAGACCTAAAATTTAGGTTTTTACCATCAAAATTAATTGAATCCAAATTTATTTTATTACCAACAATGCTTCCAAATTTACCTTTTGAACCCGCAAAATACATGACTGAATCATTGATTACCTGTATTGCCCTAATACTAGTGTTTTTTATATCGAACTCTTCAAAAACAACATTTTGTGATTGTGTTTTAGCAAATACAATTAGGAATAATAAGGGGTACAAATGTTTAATAAGCATATTTTGGTGTAAAAAAATTCAAATGTAATTTTTTTGAAGAAAATAGACTAATTTTAACCAAATTAAATTATTAGTATTGAAAGCATTGGTTATTTCGGGTGGAGGTAGTAAAGGCGCATTTGCAGGAGGTGTTGCGCAATATTTATTAGAAGAGAAAAAAAAAGAATATGATTTATTTATTGGAACTTCTACAGGGAGTTTGATGGTTACTCATTTGGCATTAGGCAAAGTAAAAGAGCTTAAAGAACTGTATGGAAATGTTAGTCAATCTACTATATTTAGTTCTTGTCCTTTTAAAATCAAAAACTATAAGCATTATAAAACAATAAGTATCAATCATTTTAATACTTTGTTAAATATTTTAAAAGGAAGTAAAACATTTGGAGAAAGTTATAATTTAAAAAAAATGATCAATAAAATGATTGTTGATGAATACTTTGAAGAGGTTAAGAGGCTGAATAAACAGGTATTAGTTACGGTATCTAATTTAACTTTGAATCAAGTGGAATTCAAATCGTTGGATGATTGTAATTTTAATGATTTTAGAGACTGGATTTGGGCATCGAGTAATTATATTCCGTTTATGAGTTTAATGATAAAGAATAATTACGAATACGCCGATGGAGGTTTTGCAAATTTGGTACCAATCGAGGAAGCAATTAGACTCGGAGCTACTGAAATTGATGCAATTATATTAGAAACAGAAGTTAACCAATTAAATAGAATGCCATCTAGAAACCCATTTGGTTTGATTATAAACCTTTTTGATTATATGAAAATATTTATTGAGAAGCAAAATATTTCTATTGGAAAATTGAAAGCTAAAAATAGAAATATTAAATTGAATTTGTATTATACGCCAACCGTTTTAACAACAAACTCGTTGATTTTTGAAAAAGAGAAAATGCGACAATGGTGGGAGCAAGGGTTCAAACATGCAAAATCTAAAGATATAATTAATTGAAATATATTTAAAATATGATTGCTTTTATAAATTATATAATTACATTTGCAGCGTATTATTAAAGAAATGAAAAAATTAACGTTACATCATCATCATTTTCATACTTCGCCTCAAGCGTATTGAATATGTTGTGATTAATATCAAAATATTTAAAACCCGTTTGAGTAACTCAAATGGGTTTTTTTTATACCTTTTAATGTTACTCAAACCAAATTAATTAAAATGAGTAAATTAAAAATTGCGATTCAAAAATCGGGTAGATTAAATGAAGATTCCCTTAATATATTAAAAGAATGTGGAATTTCCGTAAGTAATGGTTTAGACCAATTAAAAGCCACGGTACCCAACTTTCCAATGGAAATTATGTTTCTGCGAAATGGTGATATACCACAGTATTTAAAAGATGGTGTGGTAGATATAGCTATTATTGGAGAAAATGTATTGGTTGAAAAAGGAAATTCAATTACCGTATTAGAAAAATTAAATTTTTCTAAATGCAAAGT
Organism: Flavobacteriaceae bacterium; assembly: GCA_021647985.1. Taxonomy (GTDB): domain Bacteria; phylum Bacteroidota; class Bacteroidia; order Flavobacteriales; family Flavobacteriaceae; genus Lutimonas. Next base: position 3,394 of record JAKITQ010000001.1, read on the forward strand.
GTCTTTAGCGGTTCCTAAAACGTTCGAATACAAATCTATAAAGGATTTAGAAGGAAAAAAAATAGCAACATCTTACCCAAATACTTTAAACGATTATTTGTTAAAAAAAGGAATTCAGGCAGAATTACACGAAATATCAGGTTCGGTGGAGATTGCCCCAAATATTGGATTGGCGGACGCTATTTGTGATATAGTTAGTAGTGGTAGTACCTTGTTTAAGAATAACTTAAAGGAGGTTGAGATTATGTTTGAATCTGAGGCCGTTTTGGCTGTTTCTCCTAATATTTCTGACGAAAAAAATGAAATATTAAATAAACTACGATTTAGAATTCAATCGGTTTTAAAGGCCAGAAAATCAAAGTATGTTTTGATGAATGCCCCAAACGATAAAATTAAAGAAATCATAAAAGTACTTCCGGGTATGCGAAGCCCAACAGTGTTGCCTTTGGTAGAAGAAGGGTGGAGTTCAATTCATACCGTTCTCGAAAAAAATAAATTTTGGGAGGTAATAGATGAATTAAAGAAATTGGGAGCAGAAGGAATTTTAGTGATTCCAATTGAAAAAATGGTGCTTTAAACGAAAAGAAATGCAAAAAATATTAGATCCGAAAAGAACAGATTGGCCAGTACTTTTAAAAAGACCAACACAAACTTATGATCAGGTCGAAAAAACTGTAAATTATATTTTTAAAGATGTGCAATTAAATGGTGATATAGCCGTAAAAAAGTATGCAAAAAAATATGATAGGGTAGTACTTGATAACTTGTTGGTATCTCAAGAGGAAATAAATGAAGGGAAAACTAATGTTACAGATACATTAAAAAGTGCCATACAAATGGCCAAAGCAAATATTCATAAATTTCATATGGCTCAGGTTACTAAACCTGTAAAGGTACAAACCATGGAAGGTGTAAGCTGTTGGCAGGAAAAAAAGGCAATTCAAAAGGTAGGCTTGTATATTCCTGGCGGAACTGCACCATTATTTTCAACCATTCTTATGCTGGCCATACCTGCTAAAATTGCTGGTTGTAAAGAAATAATATTATGTACACCACCTGATAAATATGGAAAAATAAATCCAGCAATTCTATTTACAGCAAATTTATGCGGTGTAACTAAAATATATAAACTTGGGGGAATTCAAGCCATTGCGGCTATGACTTTTGGAACAGAAACTATCCCCAAAGTATACAAAATATTTGGCCCAGGTAACCAATTTGTTACCATAGCCAAACAAATGGCAACTAAATATGGTGTTGCAATTGATTTACCTGCAGGGCCAAGCGAATTATTGGTTGTTGCAGATGATTCGGCCAAGGCCAATTTTGTAGCTTCAGATTTATTGTCACAAGCGGAACACGGTGAGGATAGTCAGGTTATTTTAGTTACTACATCAAAAAGCATGTTAGATGCTGTTGCACTGGAAGTGATTAGGCAATTAGATGATTTACCAAGAAAAGAAATAGCATCCAAAGCAATTCAAAATTCAAAATTGATTTACTGTAAAAATAAAGAAACAGCAATAGACCTTATCAATGATTATGCTCCGGAGCACTTTATTATTTGCACAGAAAACAATAATTTTTATATAGAAAATATTCAAAATGCAGGTTCGGTTTTTATAGGTAATTTCACTCCAGAGAGTGCAGGAGATTATGCATCTGGCACCAATCACACCTTGCCAACCAACGGATATGCTAAAAATTATAGTGGTGTTAATTTAGATGCTTTTTTAAAGGCCATTACTTTCCAAACCATAAGTAAATCAGGTTTGCTTGGTATAGGGAATGCTATTGAAAATATGGCTGAAGCCGAAGGTTTACAGGCACATAAAAATGCTGTTAGTATTCGTTTAGAATCTATTAAAGAATAAGAATATTGAAAAATTTATAAGGAATATAATGAATTTAAAAATGGATATATTGAGCTTGGTAAGACCATCCGTATTAAATCTCAAACCATATGCATCTGCGAAAGATGAATTTAAAGATTTTAAGCAAGACCTAATTTATTTGGATGCCAATGAAAACCCTTATGAAAATGGTTGGAATAGATATCCAGATCCCAATCAGATGGATCTAAAAAGAAAAATTTCCAAAATTAAAGGAATTTCTGAAAAGAACATCCTCATTGGAAATGGTAGTGATGAAATTTTAGATATGATTTTTAGGGTATTTTGTGAACCTAAGGATGACAATGTGCTTATCAATAAACCAACTTTTGGTATGTATAAGGTATTAGCTTCTATAAATAATGTTTTATGTAAAGAAGTATTGTTAACTGTAGATTTTGAACTCGATACGACTTGTATTTTGAATACTGTAGATGATAAAACAAAATTAATTTTTGTATGTGCTCCAAATAATCCAACCGGTAATTTATTTAAAAAAGAAGATATATTAAACCTGATTAATAATTTGAATGCCATGATTGTAATTGATGAGGCTTATATTGATTTTTCCGATACTCCAAGTTGGCTAAATGAAGTAAAAAACCATAATAACTTAATCGTAACACAAACCCTTTCCAAAGCTTATGGCATGGCGGGATTACGACTCGGAATTTGTTATGCCAATGAAGAGGTGATTGAGATATTAAAAAAAATTAAAATGCCCTATAATGTAAATATCTTAAGTCAGATAAAGGCTATTTCATGCTTAGATCACGAGGCCAAAATTAAAAATAAGATTGCATTGATTATCGAGAATAAAAACATTTTAAAAAAGAAATTAGAGAAAATTACCTTTGTTAAAAAGATATATAAATCAGATACTAATTTCTTATTGATAAAAGTAGACAACGCAAACAATCGTTATAAACAACTACTAAGTAATGGTATTGTAGTTAGAAACAGAACCAATGAGCCGTTATGTAAAAATTGTTTACGTATAACTGTTGGAACTGAAATAGAAATAAATGAACTAATCAAAATATTTAAAAAATTAGATAAATGAAAAAAGTATTATTTATAGATCGCGATGGCACTTTGATCAAAGAACCGGCTGATGAGCAAATAGATAGTTTTGAAAAATTGGTTTTTTACCCAATGTCACTGTTTTTTTTATCTAAAATAGCAAATGAATTAGATTTTGAACTGGTTATGGTAACAAATCAAGATGGTTTAGGCACCAATTCTTTTCCAGAAAATACATTTTGGCCAGTTCATAATTTAATAATTAAAACATTTGAAAATGAAGGGGTTATATTTAAAGAGCAAATCATTGATCACAGTTTCCCTAAAGATAATTCGCCAGATAGAAAACCAAATACGGGTTTGTTGACCAAATATTTTTCAGATGATTACGATTTAAAAAATTCATTTGTTATTGGAGATAGATTGACCGATGTTGCTTTGGCCAAAAATTTAAATGCACAATGTATATTTATCAATGACGCCACGCATTTAGGTCATGATGAAATACTTGGTGATAAAGGTGAGTTAAACAATTTTATTGCATTAGAAACAAACAATTGGAAAGCAATTTATGAATTTTTAAAGCTTAAAAATAGAGTGGAGGCAATATCGAGAAAAACCAATGAAACCGATATTTTTATTCAACTAAATCTGGATGGTACTGGTAAAAGTGATATTGATACAGGATTGCATTTTTTTGATCATATGTTAGACCAAATTGCTCGTCATGGAAATATGGATTTAACCGTTAAGGTTAAGGGTGACTTAGAAGTTGATGAACACCATACTATTGAAGATACGGCCATAGCTTTGGGTGAAGTTTTTGCAAAATCGTTAGGAAATAAATTAGGTATTGAAAGATATGGATTTACACTGCCTATGGATGATTGTTTGGCTCAAGTAGCAATAGATTTTGGAGGTAGAAACTGGCTCGTCTGGGATGCTGATTTTAAACGTGAGAAAATTGGAGAAATGCCAACAGAAATGTTTTATCATTTTTTTAAATCGTTTACAGATGGTGCAAAAGCTAATTTAAATATTAAAGCAGAAGGAACCAATGAACACCATAAAATTGAAGCTATTTTTAAAGCCTTTGCAAAAGCGATAAAAGTAGCGGTAAAAAGAGATGCAGATAAAATGATTTTACCTAGTACAAAAGGGGTGTTGTAAGAGTTTAAAGTTGAAAAGTTGGAAAGTGCAAAAGTTGAAAGTCGAAAGTTATTTATGTTTTTTTTAATACTTGATGCATGATGCCTAAATCTGATACTAATTGCTAAAGGCTAGAAGCTAAACACGTTTTCACGAACCGTGTAGTATGAGTGGTGTGGTGATTTGTAGGAAATAAAAATTAAAAGTTAAAAATTGTAGTACCTGATACTTGCTACCTGATACAAATTGCAAAAGCCAAAAGCCAAAAGCCAAAAGCTAAGGGCTAAAAACAAAAAGCTAAACAAGATAAAAATGAATAATATAGTTATCATAGATTATGGCGCAGGAAATATCCAATCCATTAAGTTTGCTCTTAAAAGATTGGGCTATGACGCATTGTTAACAAATGATTTTGAGATAATTAAGCATGCTGATAAAGTGATTTTTCCTGGAGTTGGTGAAGCTGCAAGCGCCATGGATAAATTGATTAAAAGTGGTTTACATCAATTAATTCCCCAATTAAAACAGCCTGTTTTAGGTATCTGTTTGGGTATGCAACTTTTATGCAATCATTCGGAAGAAGGCAATACTAATGGTTTATCTGTTTTTGATGTGAACGTTAAAAAATTCCCGAAAGGGGAAAAAATACCACAAATAGGCTGGAATCAAATAGAAAGCTTGCAAGGTGAATTATTTAAAGGGATAGAGGAACGAGAATTTATGTATTTGGTACATAGTTTTTATGTTCCGATAAATAATAACACCATTGCAACTACAAATTATGGATTTGACTATGCAACTGCTTTGCAAAAGGATAATTTTTATGGAGTGCAATTTCACCCAGAAAAAAGCAGTTATGCTGGAGAAAGAATATTGAATAATTTTTTAGAACTAGTCCAATAAACATGGATTTAAAATAATATTATATGAGAATTATCCCAGCAATAGATATCATTAACGGAAAATGTGTTCGTTTAACCAAAGGCGATTATACAACACAAATTGTATACAATGAAGATCCACTAGAAGTTGCAAAAGAATTTCAGGATTCTGGTATTAAATTTTTACATTTGGTTGATTTAGATGGTGCTAGATCACAAAAAATATGGAATTATAAAATTTTAGAACAAATTGCCAGCAAGACCAATTTGATAATTGATTTTGGGGGAGGAATTAAATCTGATGTTGATATTAAAATAGCGTTTAATTCTGGCGCTAGTCAAATTACAGGTGGTAGTATTGCAGTGAAGGATCCGGAGTTATTTGCAAAATGGTTGTCAGAATATGGTAATGGCAAAATAATATTAGGAGCCGATGCCAATAAAGATAAAATTGCTATTAGTGGGTGGCAGGAAGAATCTGATCAAGAGATTATCCCGTTTATTAAAGCTTATAAAGAAAAAGGGGTGAAATATGTAATTAGTACCGATATAGCCAAAGATGGCATGTTACAAGGCCCTTCATTTGCATTGTATAAAAAAATAATTTTGAATATTCCTGAAATTAATGTCATTGCAAGTGGAGGAATATCTCATATTGACGAATTGCCAAAATTACAAGAAATAGGTTGTGAAGGTGTTATTATTGGTAAAGCTATTTATGAGAAAAAGATAAGTTTAAAACAATTAGAACAGTATATTTTAAAAGAATGAAAAATAGAGACCAACGGTTAAAACAAGAATTTATAAATAACGCCATTTATAGATTGGATGTTCACACCGATATGATTAAGAATAGTTTGGGTCAGTTATCCGATAAAGAAATTTGGCAAAAACCCAATGAGGTTTCGAATAGTATTGCTAATTTAATTTTACACCTATGCGGAAATATTACCCAATATACGATAAGTTCCTTGCTTGGAGGTAATGATCAAAGAGAACGTGATAAAGAATTCTCTACCGCATCAGGATATACCAAAGAAGAAATTTTCGCCAAACTAACGGAGGTAATAGATAAGGCAAAAACAATAATTGGGAATATGACAGAAGAAAATTTATTAAAAATTCGTAAGGTTCAAGGATTTACCTATTCAGGATTAGGAATAATATTACATGTTGTTGAGCATTATTCATACCATACAGGGCAAATAGCTTTTTTTACCAAACTGATGAAAAGTAAGCGTTTGGGATTTTATGATGGGGTAGATTTAAATGTAAAAAACAAAAAATAATATGTTAACAAAACGTATCATACCATGTTTGGATATAAAAAACGGACGTACCGTAAAAGGGGTTAATTTTGTATCACTTCGCGATGCTGGAGATCCGGTTGCCTTGGCAGAGATCTATAGTAAAGAAGGAGCTGATGAACTTGTTTTTTTAGATATTACCGCTACTGAAGAAAGAAGAAAAACTTTGAGAGATCTTGTTTTAAAGGTGGCCGAAAAAGTAAATATACCTTTTACTGTTGGAGGAGGTATATCGAGTATTGACGATGTTGCCATGTTATTAAAATCGGGTGCCGATAAGGTTTCTATAAACTCTTCAGCAGTAAAAAACCCTAATCTTATCAACCAGTTATCGGCAAAGTTTGGCTCACAGTGTATTGTGGTTGCCATTGATGCCAAACAGATTAATGGTATTTGGAAAGTACATTTGGTTGGAGGTAAAGTTGCAACAGAACTTGATTTATTTGTTTGGGCAAAAGAAGTAGAAAAAAGAGGTGCAGGTGAAATACTTTTTACTTCCATGGATAACGATGGAACAAAAAATGGATTTGCAAATAAAGCTTTGGCTAAATTATCTAAAAACTTGAATATACCCATCATTGCCTCCGGTGGAGCCGGTAATATACAGCATTTTGTAGACACTTTTAAAAAAGGCAAATCAGATGCAGCTCTTGCAGCAAGTGTTTTTCATTTTAAAGAGATTACGATCAAAGATTTAAAACAAGAACTTAAAAATAATAATATTCCGGTAAGGCTATAATTGTTAAAAATAAAATATCATGAAACCAGATTTTAATAAAAACACCAACGGTTTAATACCGGCAATAATACAAGATGATCAAACTAAAAAAGTACTCATGCTTGGCTATATGAATAAGGAAGCCTTAGATAAAACTTTGGAGATTAATAAGGTAACTTTTTATAGCCGAACCAAGAAAAGATTATGGACAAAAGGAGAAGAGAGTGGTAATTTTTTAAATTTGGTGGATATAAAATTAGATTGTGATCAAGATACTTTATTAATTTCTGTGATTCCAAAAGGGTCAACTTGTCACAAAGGATCAGATACTTGTTGGAATGAAAAAAATGAAAACAGTTATGGTTTTTTAGATAAATTAGAAAACGTAATTCGTAATAGAAAGGAAAACTTAGAGGATAAAGAATCATATGTTTCTTCGTTATTTATAGGCGGAATTAATAAAATTGCTCAAAAAGTAGGGGAAGAGGCCGTTGAGGTAATAATAGAAGCAAAAGATGACAATAACAATTTATTTGTAAATGAAAGTGCTGATTTATTATTTCACTATTTAATTTTATTACAGGCCAAAGGTTTTTATTTAAATGATATTGTTGCAGTTCTCGAAAACAGACATAAAACATAAGAAATAAAGTTTTACATTAGCGCATTAAAATATAATTAAATTGAAAGATTTCCCTCCAAAAGATACAGTTTCGTATAAAGAAAATTCTATAGTTAAAGAAGATGAAATTGACGCTTTAAACCATGTAAATAATGTTGTTTATTTACAATGGGTTAACAATATTTCGGAAAAACATTGGGATATTTTGTCAAATGATGATATCAATAGCAAATATTACTGGGTAGCTATTAGGCATGAAATAGATTATATGCAACAGGCATTTTTAGGCGACGATATAACTGTTTATACTTGGGTTAGTGAATCGGCAGGTGTAAGATCAATAAGAAATGTTCATATTTATAAAGGTGATATACTATTAGTGAAAGCAAAGACTACTTGGTGCTTGATAAATGCAAAAACACATAAAATTACCAGAATACAACAAGATATTTTGAATTTATTCAAATAGTATTTACCGCTTAACTTTTATTTGTGTTTATATCTCTAATGAGTTGTTCTAAAATTGTTTCAACACCACCATCATTATTGCTTTTTGTTTTATAATTTGCGATAGCAATTACATTTTTATGTGCGTTAGACATGGCAAAACTATAATGAGCACATTCGAGCATTTCAATATCATTATTATAATCTCCAAAAACTAAAGTTTCTTCTTTACTAACACCTAGCATATCTTGTAAAATCTTTAATGCAAAACCTTTATTGGCATCAAAATGTGACAGATCTACCCAGTGTTCGCCAGATATTTTTACCTGAATTTCATTTTCTAAATGTTTTACAAAAGGGTAGATATAATTTTCGGAACTTTTAAAGTGATAGATAGCAATTTTAAATATCATATCATTTTCTATCTCTGTTAAATCTTTTACAATTTTAAATTTATTGTAGTATTCTTTCAATATAGAAATGGGTTTTGCTGCATTTGTCTCGATATAGGCATTTTTTTTACCACAAAGTACCATAAATGAATTGTCTATTTTACGCAGTAAGGGAATGATTTTTTGCACTTTATCCAATGGTAAAATAGTTGTCAATATATCTTGTTTTTCATAATTTAAAAGACCTCCGTTTTCGGCAATAATAATTATATCATTTTTTATAGCATCTAATTTTTCAATAATACTATAATATTGTCGGCCACTAGCAGCAACAAAATGAACATCATGATTTTTTAAGTCGGCAAATAGTTTAAAGAATTTTTTACTTACTTGATTTTTGGAATTTAATAAGGTGCCATCCATATCGGATACAACCATTTTTATTTTTGAAAGATCCATCAAATTTCAGAGATTAAAAGAAAGGTCGAATATAGACAATTTATACTTCTATAATTTAAAAATTAAGCTTAAAAAACTTCACTATTTTTGCAATGGAGGTAATATTTTCACTTAATAAATTGCATGTAAAACTCAATTAACTCAAACGGAAAATTGATATTCTAATGTTCTAAAATTTAAATTGTTATATGTTTTACATCTATATTATTGCTTTATTGTTAATTAAAAAGTTAAATATCGTATTAGCATTTAAATTAAGTCGTAAATCAAAATAAAACAACTACTTTTGCACTTTTAAAAAAACGAGTATATGCAATCTATTAGAAACATCGCAATTATTGCGCACGTTGATCACGGGAAAACAACTTTGGTTGACAAAATTATCGATCAAGCCAAAATTTTAGATGAACGAAAAGTACGAACTGAATTATTATTAGACAGTAATGATTTGGAACGTGAAAGAGGTATTACGATTCTATCTAAAAATGTTTCCATTATATATAAAGGTGTAAAAATCAATGTGATTGATACTCCAGGTCACGCCGATTTTGGTGGTGAAGTAGAACGCGTATTAAAAATGGCTGATGGTGTTTTGCTTTTGGTTGATGCTTTTGAAGGACCAATGCCACAAACACGTTTTGTATTAGGTAAGGCTTTAGAACTGGGTTTGATGCCGATTGTTGTGGTAAATAAGGTAGATAAAGAAAACTGTACCCCAGATTTGGTTCAAGAAAAAGTTTTTGATTTGATGTTTGCTTTAGATGCAACTGAAGAACAATTAGAATTTGAAACTATTTATGGTTCGGCGAAAAATGGTTGGATGAGTACAGATTGGCAAAATGAAACCGATAATATTGTTCCTCTTTTAGATTGTATAATTGAAAATATTCCTGAAGCTCCGTACAGAGAAGGAACTCCACAAATGCAAATTACTTCTTTAGATTTTTCTTCATTTACTGGAAGAATTGCTATTGGTAGAGTCTTTCGAGGAAATTTAGAAGAAAACAAAGATTATAAGCTTTGTAAATCGGATGGATCTACAAAAAAAGTAAGAATAAAAGAATTGCAAACGTTTGAAGGTTTGGGTAAAACCAAAACTAGTAAAGTTCGCAGTGGTGATATTTGTGCCATAACCGGTATTGATGGTTTTGAAATTGGCGATACCATTGCCGATTTTGAAAACCCTGAAGTATTGCCTCGTATAGAAGTTGATCAACCAACAATGAGTATGTTGTTTACCATTAATAATTCACCATTTTTTGGAAAAGAAGGTAAATTTGTTACCTCTCGTCACTTACGTGATAGATTATTTAAAGAAATGGAAAAGAATCTTGCATTGCGTGTAGATGAAACAGATTCTGAAGATAAATTTACCGTTTTTGGTCGTGGAGTTCTTCATTTATCGGTTCTTATTGAAACCATGCGTAGAGAAGGTTATGAATTGCAGGTGGGTAGGCCTCAGGTAATTATAAAAGATATTGATGGTGTTAAAAGCGAACCTATTGAGTCTTTGGTTATAGATGTTCCTGAAGTCTCATCAAGTAAAGTAATTAATTTGGTGTCTTTGCGTAAAGGGGATTTATTGGTTATGGAGCCAAAAGGTGATCTACAACATTTAGAGTTTGAAATACCGTCAAGAGGATTGATTGGTTTGAGAAATAAAATTTTAACAGCAACATCAGGTGAAGCTATTGTAAACCATACTTTTAATAGATTTGGACCTTATAAAGGTGATTTTAGTGATGTGGTTAATGGAGCTTTGGTTTCTGCAGAAGCAGGAAAAGCAACAGCATATTCAATTGATAAATTAGGAGATAGAGGTATTTTCTTTATTGATATTAATGAAGAAATCTATAAAGGTCAGGTTGTTGGAGAAAATAACCGACAAGAAGATATGGCAATTAATTTAACCAAAGGTAAAAAACTAACAAATGTTCGTAAATCTGGTACAGATACTGCAGTGAATATTGCCCCTAAAAAAGCATTTTCTTTAGAAGAATGTATGGAGTATATCAAAGCAGATGAGTATTTAGAAGTTACCCCTTTAAGCTTGAGAATGCGAAAGATTAATTTCGTAAAATAACAAAAAGGTTTTTTATCTTGAATATAAGGTTTAGCACGATTTTTAAAAGAGTATGATTGCGTAAATTTTAACTATATTCTTTTAGTTTTTACAACAGATAATATTGTAAATTGCGCTTCAAAAAATCCATTTATGGATAAAATATGTTATAAAACCCATATCACCCATTGGGATGACTAAACGGCGTGGCAGGTAGCGAACCGGCTGCGGCAGGCAGGTAGCATTTGTCACCTATAAAGATTAAAAATTAGACATATGAAATTGAAATATTTAATATTTTTATTTATTGGGATTATTGTATTTTCTTGTAGTAAGGATGATGAAAAAGAAACGCATGATCCAGTGGCTCAAGCTTTGATAGATGATGACGTTCTTGTAGAATTTTTACAAAGCCATTATTTTACTGATGAAAAAGAAATTGATACCATATTAAATGGAGAAGTATCTTTATTTAGTATCGTTGAAACGGAAAACATGGTTCATAATGACATCAATTATAAAATGTATTATTACGTTGATACAGATGGGAGTGGTAAAAACCCGTCAAGAAATGATTCTATTCAAATGAGGTATAGAGGGTTTACTTTGGATAGTATAATGTTCGATCAAAATTTAAATTTTACTTCTTCAAGATCTTGGCTTCATTTGCCAAGTTTAATTGAGGGATGGCGTTATGGTATGCCACATTTTAAAGAAGGAGAGAAAATAATTTATCCTGATGAATCGTTTGACTATGAGAATACCGGAAGTGGCTTCTTTTTTATTCCTTCAGGAATGGCTTATGGAAATGCTGGAACAAATGGGATTCCATCAAATGCGCCTATTTACTTCTTTGTTGATTTAGGTAAAGTAATTATTGCTGATTCGGATAATGATTGGGTTGTAAATAATGATGAAGATATTGATGGTGATGGTGATGTAAAAAATGATGATACTGATGAAGATGGTATCCCTAATTATTTAGATATTGATGATGATGGCGATGGAATTTTAACTAAAAATGAAGATGCTAATGGCGATGGTGATCCTACCAATGATGATACAGATGGTGATGGAATTCCAGATTATTTAGATAAAGACAATTAGACTTAAAATATTAGTAACTTAAATACTATTTGCTTATAAAAACTCCCACTTTAGTGGGAGTTTTTACTTTTTAAAAAACATTATAATTTTAATCATTATTTGTGTGATAGTTTTAATCAAGTCATTATTCTAAAAGTGAAACGGTCTAATATTTTTTACTGGACACTGGTGATTTTAATGAATAATTTCTTTTAAAGCCTTAATTACATCATCCACTTCTTTTATTGTATTGTATTTGCTAAAAGAAAATCGTACAGAGGTTTTTAAAGCTTCTTCTTCAGTTAATATAGTATTTAACACATGAGAGCCTTGGTTACTACCACTTTGACATGCACTTCCGCCAGAAGCGGCAATGCCTTTTAGATCTAAATTAAAAAGCAACATAGGGTAGTCTTTGTTAAATCGAACGCTTAATATATGAAAAGTGCTTTTATCCATTCGACCAGAATTCCCGTTAAAATGGATGTCATCAAAATTATTTTTAAGCTTTTCCATAAAGTATTGTTTCAATGTCTCAATAGCTTTTCTTTCGTTTGATAAATTATTTGTGGCGATCTCCAAAGCTTTTGCCATTCCGGCAATATTATGAGAATTTTCGGTGCCAGCTCGAGCTCCTCTTTCTTGTTCACCACCATGCAATATAGGCTGAATGCCAAAACCCTTTTTAAAAACAGCAAATCCAACACCTTTTGGTCCATGAAATTTATGCGCACTAGCCACCATAAAATCAATTGGAGTTTTTTTTAAGTCCATTTCTAAATGTGCCAATCCTTGCACCGTATCCGAATGGAATAGAACATTATTATTTTTACAAATCTCAATGACCTTTTGCAAATCTAAAATATTTCCTATTTCATTGTTTACCAACATCAAACTCACCATTGTTTTGCGGGAGTTATCTTTTAATAAATCTTGTAAGTGTTCATAATTTATATCACCATTTGCATCTAGATCAACCAGTTCTATATCAATATTAAAGGATTTTTTTAGGGCATCCAAAGTATGTAAAACAGCGTGATGCTCAATTTTAGAACTGACAATTCGGGTCACTTTTAAATTTGTAACAGCATTGTATAAAATTAAATTATCCGCCTCACTACCACCAGCGGTAAAAACAATTTCAGAAGCAGAACAATTTAATATTTTAGCGATACTTTTTCTCGATTCTTCAACCATAGTTTTTGCCTTTCTACCAAATTGATGGCTAGAAGATGGGTTGCCAAAATTATTTGCCATAGAAGTAGTAATAAATGTAATTACATCATTATCTATAGGAGTTGTTGCGGCATTATCAAAGTAGATTTTTTGCATAGTACAAAAGTAAATAATTTTATTTTGTTAATTGATTTTAAATTGGCTCATAAAACACTTATTTTTGCTCTTTTAAAACTTTAAAATGAAACGATATTATTTGATTTTGACCATATTGTTTGTTCTGTCTTGTGATGATGGAAATTTAGACATTGCCAGCTTTGAATTTGAAGAGAAGGTCAATGTATGCGGTGATATCAATATTACCATGTATAGATTGAGTGCCAATGGGCAAAAAGAGGCACTGATTGTTACTTTAACGGATAAAGAAATTAGAATGGATGAGGAGGTGGTACCTCCCATTCAAGTGGGTTTAAATGGTAATTATACAGTTACTGACAGGGTCTTTGACAATGAGGTGCCATCAAATTATTTTTGTGCTGCAGTACCACCGGTTGAGCCTAAAGTGTTAAAAAATTGGGCTGGTGAATCAGGAACTATTTTAGTGGAAAATGAACCGGTGTTTGAAGAAGGAAACGCGAACGTAATTGCATGGAAACATACCGTAGTATTAATGGATGTGGTATTAGTAAGTGGTAGTGAATCAATAATATTTAATGATATTTATCTTTTTGGAGTTTTTGAGACAGCTGTTAATTAATGCATTAATGATATAATGTGTGAATGAGCGAATGAGATAATGTGGGAATGAACCAATGAGACAATGTGCAAATAAATTAATGCATCTCTCCAGCACCACATCACTGTGTCACCACATCACAATATTACTCCATCACATCAATTCTGATAAATATAAACTTCTGTAGCACCTTGCCCGTAATTGTTATAAGAAGCCTCAAAAAACTCTACTTTATATTTTTTTAACAAATGGTGTAATTCTTTTTTTAACACTCCGGCCCCAATGCCATGAATAAAAATTACCCGTTGGATTTTATTTTGCTTAGCAAACTCCATTTGTTTTTTTACAGTTTGTAATTGTAGGTTAAGAATATCTATATTACGCATACCTTTTTCAGAGTCCACCAGTTCATGTATATGCAAATCAATTTCTAAAATTTTTGGTTTATTTTTGCGTTGTTTGCTTATATTTTTACTCGAAAAAGATTCTTTTTTATCATTAATTTCTTTATCTGTCCCATCATAAAAATGTGGGTGTAAGTCAAAAATTGGAACAATTTCAGTAATCAAACATTCATATTCAAAACCATCTTGGGCCAGTAAAACAATAAATTTATTGTAAATATCTACTACTTTACCTGTAATAGGTTCATTTAGCATCGCTACTTGATCACCTATATGGAATGCATGTTTTTTTGACATACTACAAAAATACATTTTGAAACCGAATAATAATATTTTTTATATATTTAAAAAAAGAAAAATAAAATGGAAATTATTTCCTTTTTAGAAGATAATATGCTCCCCTGTCAATGGAAGATCGCAGGGATTGAATGTACTGGTTGTGGTTTGCAAAGGGCTATAATTCATTTGTTAAAAGGTGAATTTACAGAGGCCTTAATTTTGTACCCAGCAATATACACCCTAATAATTATGCTGCTATTTTTAGGCTTACATTTAAAATTTAATTTTAAAAAAGGTCATATCTTGTTAAAATGGTTATTTATTGTAAATATCATTATCATTCTTGTAAGCTATATAATTAAATTAATCTAAGCAATCCATGTATTATGTACAAAGAAAAATTGCCACACTCACAAAGTGCTTTAATTTTAGGTATTATCTCCATTTTTACCGCTTGTTGTTGTTTTAATATTATAGGAATTATTATAGGCATCATTGGTTTGAATAATGCAAATAAAGCCATAGCAATTCATAATAATGACCCAAACCAATACGATGGTATCAACAATGCAAAAACGGGTAAAACAACATCAATTATTGGTATTATTATAGGAGCAATATCATTAATTTCGTTTATTTATGTTTTAACCACGGGGCAGTTTGACCTAATAATCGAACAATATCAAGATATTGTTAATGATTAAATGTAGTTGAGTTTTAAAAGATTTATCTTGATAAAAAAATATATAATTGTTATTTTATTCGTAATTTTTTTATCTATTTTTACCCCATGATTTTAAAAGATTTGCCAAAACATAAGGGACTTCGCAATCAATTGGTTGTAATCATAGAAGCCAAAGGAATTAAAGATAAAAACGTTTTGTCGGCTATAAAAAAAATACCGAGACATGTTTTTATGGATTCTAGTTTTATAGATTTTGCTTATCAGGATAAACCCTTTCCAATTGCTGCCGAACAAACAATTTCTCAACCTTATACCGTAGCGTTTCAAACAGAACTATTAAAGGTTAAATCAGGTGACAAAATATTAGAAATAGGAACCGGTTCTGGTTATCAAACTGCTGTGTTAATTGAGTTAGGTGCTGAGGTTTATAGTATTGAACGACAAAAAGAATTATATAATTTAACTAAAAAATTCCTTCCAAAGGTAGGATATGTTCCAAAAAAATTAATGTTTGGTGATGGATATTTAGGGATGCCTGATGCAGCACCATTTGATGGAATACTTGTTACAGCCGGAGCACCCTATGTGCCAAAAACTTTATTAGGCCAACTAAAAATAGGTGGGAGGTTAGTAATTCCTGTTGGAGAAGGGTCTCAAATTATGACACTTTTTATCCGTAAAGGAGATACATCATTTGAAAAACATGAATTTGGTGATTTTAGATTTGTTCCCTTGTTAAAGAATAGTAATAAGTAAATTTCAACTTATTGGAACGATTGTCAAAATCAAGTCTTTAGTCTCAGTTTTTAAAGCGAATCGGTCTTTTTTTTTACTACAATTACCTGCTATATTTTTGTACTTGATTGATATTAAATACGCCGCCTAATAACAGTCTATAGCAGTCTGGTTAATACTACTAAAAGAACGGTCCTGACAAAATCTGTACAACTGAATATTGGTTTCATGATAAACTTTTAAGAATTATTTTTTTGCTGTTAGAAGATGTTTAAAACTTTCTCCTATATACTCTCCAACCCAAAAACCAAGCGCCATTATGGTGAGCGATGGATTAAATCCTGCATTATTTGGAATTAAACTTCCATCGGCAATAAATAAATTATCAATATCATGAACTTGTCCGTACTTATTAGTTACGGATGTTTGTTTGTCATTACCCATTCGTGCAGTTCCAGCCTGATGTTGCCCACCACCCTGGCCTTTACCTCCAACGCTTTGCCAAGTCTCAACGGCACCGGCTTCTTTTAGAAGTAATTCTGCTTTTTCAGATAAAAACTTGCAGTGTTCATGATCTAGTGGGTGTCGTGCACCTGAAAATTGTACGACCGGAATTCCCCAATGGTCTTTTACCGTTGGACTCACCATTACACGAGATTCAAAGTTTGGCATCTCTTGAATAGGTCCCACAAACTGTGAAATTCTTTTATAATTTAATCGCTGAAAATTTTTGTGTTCCATTCCCCATTTTGAAGCACCAGGTGGACGAACATTTCTGAATCGATAAGGAAGTCTGTTAAATTCATTGGCCAATAATCCACCGCCAATAATTCCGTCATTATGATGGTTAAAATCGCAGATCGCCATGGTTGCCCCAGGACCCGCTTGATCAAGAATATCATAGTCAAACAAACCAAAGGCTCCTGTATAAGCATGTCCTTGTAGGTTTCTACCTACCCAATCATTATTGTTTCCTGCTCCGTTTGGAAAAAATTTTGATTTTGAATTCAAAAGTAATCTTGCTGTTTCGTTTGCTGAAGCAGAAATCACAACAATATCGGCAGTTTGAATATGCCCTTGATCATGTTCATCGAAATACTTTACACCTGTTGCTTTCCCTTGATCATCCACGATAACTTCAGCAACAATACATCCTGTTTTTACCTCACAATTTTCGGTTTCAATGGCCTTTGGAATTACCGTGTTATGTGTTCCGTTTTTTGCACTTACCGGACAAGCATTTCCAATACATATACTATTTCGTATACAGCCAGCACGCCCATCAAACGGTACAGAATTCCGAAGCATTGGAATAGAAAATGGATTCCACCCCAATCTTTTGGCTGCAGATTCTAACACCTTCCCTTCTTTATTATTTTCAAAAGCAGGCATCGGTTGTGGTTTCTTACGAGGTGGAGCAAATGGATTTTTAGAATCATCTCCAGATACACCTATTTCCCATTCTGCTTTTTCATAATAAGGTTCTAAATCTTGATATGAAATTGGCCAATCATCTAATGTAGAACCTTCAACAAGGCCATAAGTCGATCTCATTTTAAAGTCTTCTTCCATAAATCGCCATCCCATAGCACCGTAACTCACAGTTCCTGAACCAACGCAAGCCGCAACATTTCCGTAGCCGTGATTTCCTCTGTTTATTATTGTTTCTTTCCCTCTTGTATCAATTCTAGATCTTGGGTTTTTCTTAAAATCTGGTCCAAAGGTTGCTCCGAGTACTTGCGTATTCTGATTCCATAATTCGTCGTTGGCATGCTTTCCATAACCAACCCAGTTACCACGTTCTAAAACAATGACAGAATATCCTTTGGTTGCCAATTCTTTCGCTACTACTCCACCACCAGCTCCCGCACCAATTACAACCGCATTTATATGTTTATTATTTATCATAACCCTATCCTTGTTCAGATGGTGATTCTAATCTCACTTTTAACATTCCATCAATTTTGAGCATGTCGAAACTCATATGGTCTTTGTTCCCTCCATGTATTGGAGAACCGTAAAACCCTTGCATGGTGTGTGTGAGCACCATACTGAAGAAACTGGAAGGATTACTCCATAGTTGTTTGTCTATTTTATTGCCCTCCATCAACTTCATTACTTCAATTTGTTTTTCTGAATTTAGGTTTTGGAATGTTTTTCCGAAGGATTTGCTACAAAATTCCTGGAGTGTTTCAATACTATTTCTGTAGCTGGTTGCATTGTCTTTAAAAGTTCCTGCCAATTGTCTATCAATATAATAGATTACTTCGGCATCTGTTGCACCTCCATATTGATCATCTGCAGGAATGATTTGTTCGCACAAGGCAATTACGCATTTGGCTTTATCTTGAGTAAAAAAATGGTAAGAAGGATCTTCTTCTTTAATCTTGCACCCGGGAAAGAACAATATCCCTGCCGCTAATAGACTTGTTTTTGTAAAATCTCTTCGGCTAAATGTTGACATATCTATTTTTTATATTGTTACAAGAATATAGGTTTTTTAGGACATATCAAAATATTCGAATATTATTTTTCGCAAGGAAATTTTTATAGCGTTATCATTAAATAATTGATTTCAAACGCATTTCACCAATACTACCATTTACCCTCCGCATAAAGAAAACCAATGTAACTTTAAAAGTAGAGAATTAATTACACCGCCTAATAACGGTCTATAGCCGTCTGGTTAATAATTTAAAATTACACAAAGTGTTGAGATTATACTAAAGTCCTATTCGGGTTAATATTTTATAATTTATTTATAACATATAACAATGGTTTGTGCATGATATTGAGTTTATTTGTGTAACATAATTTTGATGGAGTTTTGGGAAGTTGATCAAGATACTTAACTTTATATTTTTTATTTGAAATTTTTACCAATTAGCATGGATATAAAAACAATTACCAAATTGAAAAACTGGTTCAATCAGTTTGAGGGTACAATAACTGCTTTTTCAGGAGGGATTGATTCAGCACTTGTTCTTTTACTTTCCAGAAAATATTTAGGAAAAAATAATGCTATTGGTGTAGTTTCAAACAGTGAAAGTTTAAAAGATAAAGATTATCAATTGGCAGTTAATTTCGCTAAAAAAAACGACATCCATCTTGAAACGATTTTTACCAAAGAATTAATAGATACTAATTATAATGAAAATCCATCAAACAGATGTTATTTTTGTAAATCGCATTTGTATACAAAGTTAGAAGTGGTTAAAAAAAACTTTCCGAATTTTACCGTATTAAACGGAACCAATAAAGATGATTTGGGTGACTATAGACCAGGATTAATTGCAGCAAATGAACATGATGTAAGGTCGCCACTTGCAGAACTAGAATTGACCAAATCGGATATACGTAAACTTGCTCAATATTTTAATATCCCTTTTTGGGATAAACCAGCAAGCCCTTGTTTGAGCTCTAGAATTCCTTATGGAAGTAAAGTATCCTTAGAAAAATTAAAGCAGATAGAAGAAGCTGAAAATATTTTAAATAATTTTGGGTTTAATGATGTACGGGTAAGGCACTATGAAAGTACTTGTAAAATAGAAGTACCATGGACACAAATTAATTTATTAAAGGATTATACCAATGAGATTTTTCCTCTAATAGAGAAATTAGGCTTTGATACATGTATCATAGATGAAGAAGGATTGATCTCAGGTAAATTAAATAATGCCCTAAACTTAAATAATGGACAATCATAATATAGATCACGACAGAGAAAATAGAATTGGATTTCAAGAAGTTATCTATGGGGCTTCAAAAACAGTAGAGGATCTATTGAGTATTTTACTCAATTTTAAAGAAAGGGATAAAAATGCTTTGATTACTAAGCTTCAAGGCGATAAAGCGAAAATATTGCTTAAAAAATTCCCAAATGCTTTTTATGATACACCCTCAGAAGCATTTATACTTAAACCTATAAAAAGCAATAATACGAATGAAGAAGTTGGTATATTATCAGCAGGTACTTCTGACGTTCATGTGGTTAATGAAACTTATTACACCTTAAAATTTATGGGTGTTAATGCCAAGCGATTTCACGATATAGGCGTTGCCGGTGTACATAGGCTTTTGGGTAAAGTTGAAGCTTTGAAAGCTTTTAAAATTTTGATTGTTATCGCTGGTTTTGAAGGTGCTTTACCAACAGTTGTTGGCGGACTTTTACCTCAGCCAATTATCGCAGTTCCAACTGATGTTGGCTACGGTGTTTCCAAAGGCGGTAATGTAGCCTTGCATACCATGTTATCTAGTTGTGCCAATGGAATTACAGTGGTAAATATTAATAACGGATATGGTGCGGCAATGGCGGCAATAAGAATATTAAATTTAATTAAGAAATAAATTGAAATAACCCAATGTGTATTTTTGATTCCTGCAAGGTTTCAAAAACCTTGTAGGTCTTAGTTGATTTGATACCTTCAAGGTCTCAAAGACCTTGAAGGAGTTTAAATTTAATAAAAACCAAATAGAAAGAAGATAATATGAAAAGCTTAAAGTTATTGATTTTTAGTATTTTATTGTTGATTGTGAGTGGGTTAAATGCCCAAAATACAGCAAAGTACGTGTTTCTATTTATTGGAGACGGCATGGGAGATAATCAAATTTATGCCACAGAAATATATAAAGCTTCTTTACAAGGTAAGATGACTCCTGAACCATTGGTCTTTAGCCAATTTCCAGTTCAGTCGTATGCAATTACTACATCTGCGGATAGTTGGACTACAGATTCATCTGCATCAGCAAGTGCTATGGCAACAGGAAATAAAGTCAATAATCATGAAGTTGGTATAGACCCTGTTACGGGTTTAAATTATAAAACCTTGGCGGAAAAAGCCAAAGAAGCAGGTTTTAAAATTGGTATTTTATCTAGTGTTACTATAGATCATGCAACACCAGCGAGTTTCTATGCCCATGAAAAAAGCAGAGGGGATTACGATAAGATCGCCTTACAAATTGCTTCGAGCAATTTTGATTTTTTTGGAGGTGGAGGTGTTCATAGTTTAGGATCTATAGATGATAAAAATAGTGTTATTAGCAGTTTGACCAACAACGGTTACAAATATTTAACCACTGCAAAAGAAATTGAAAATTTAAAAAAAGGTGATACAAAAATTGTTGCTGTAAATCCGGGTACCTATTCAGGTAAAGAATTTTATTGGGAAATTGATAAGAACCCTAAAAGTATATCTCTTGCATACTTTACTAAAAAAAGTATAGAGATTTTAGACAACGACAAAGGTTTTTTTATAATGGTTGAAGGAGGTAAAATAGACTGGGCATCACACTCCAATGATTTGGCGTCGGCAATTCATGAAACTATTGCCTTTGATAACGCTATCAAAGAGGCAATAAAATTTTATAATAATAACAAAAATGAAACTTTAATTATTGTAACTGCCGATCATGAAACTGGTGGTTTGACATTGGGTAGCAATGTAAGTAAAGGGTTAAAACTAGACTTGTTACAATATCAAAAGGTTTCTGCCCAAGAGTTTGAGAGAAGCTTATCACAATTAAAAAAATTGGAAAGAAAAGTAAGCTTTGAAGAAGTATTAGATTCTGTTAAATTAAACTTTGGCTTAGGAGATAAAGAAAAGGGTTTAGAACTTACTAAAGCTGAAAAAAAATGGCTGCTAGAAGCTTATGAAAATGAGTTCGTTGCCTTAAAAAAAATTAATCCTGATCGGGATTATTTAGATCATTATTCCAAAAAACCATTGGCATTAAGAGTTGTAACTATTTTAAATACCAAAGCAGGAATAGCATGGTCAACTGAAGGGCATACAGCAAGTAAAGTTCCGGTAAAAGCAATAGGTGTTGGTGAAGAATATTTTAAATCTACCATTGATAACACCGAAATTAATGACATTATTTTAAAAGTAATGCAAATTTCAAATAAGCAATAAGAATGAGTGTACTTTATATCGAATCTTTTTCGGGTTTATCAGGTGATATGTTTTTAGGAGCTCTTGCAGGGTTAACCGATAGTTATTGTGAGTTGAAAAAATTACCTGAATTGCTGAATCTAAAAGATGGTGAAATAAAAATCACCGAAGTTGATAAAAACGGTATTGTTTGCAAACATGTAAGAGTTATTGATTTGAATGTGCTTGATAAAAAACATTTACATGAACATCATCACCATCATTCTCATCGGCATTTAAGTGATATAAATAAAATAATCGAAAACGCTTCGATTTCAGAAGAAGCAAAAAAAATTGCAAAAGATATTTTTTTGATTATTGGAAAATCAGAAAGTAAAATACATAATATCCCTTTAGAAAAGATTCACTTTCATGAGGTTAGTGGTGTAGATTCTATTATTGATATTGTAGGTAGTGCTATTATGATAGAGCAGCTCCAGATAAAAAAAGTATATGCCACTCCGGTTTGTACAGGCTTTGGTTTTGTAGATACCCAACATGGAAAATTACCTGTTCCTGCACCTGCAACTGCCGATATACTTACCGGAATACCCCACTATGCTGGAGATGAAAAAGGAGAAAGAGTTACACCAACAGGTGCGGCAATATTAAAATATTTAAACCCAGATTTTAATGTGCCTGTACTTACTACAGTTAAAACGGTTTATGGATCTGGGTCAAAAGATTTTAAAGCACCAAATGTGTTGAGAATATCCCTTTGTAAAACAACAGAACAATTAACAGGAACCTATGTACTGGAAACCAATATTGACGATATGAACAATGAGTTTTTGGGAAATGATTTTCAGAATGGCTTATTTGAACATGGAGCAAGTGATTTTTTTACTAGCGCCATTCAAATGAAAAAAGGAAGACAAGGTATCTTATTATCCTGTTCCGTTCCGGGTAAAAAAATCAAACAATTATCCGATTATATTTTTGATCATACCTCAACAATCGGTTTGAGATATTATCCTGTAAAAGGAAATAAATTAGAGAGAGAGATAAAAGAATTTGAAACTTTGTATGGTAAGGTTAAGGTAAAGATTGTTACAACACCTTCTGGAATAAAAAAGACCAAAATTGAATATGACGATCTAAAAAAATTACAGAATACAACGAAACTTCCTTTGCAATTATTGCAACACGAAATTTTAAAAACCATAAATATTAACGAATGAAATACAATGGAAAGTTTGGAATTTTTAATCCAGATAAAATTAAAACATATCCTGTAGCTGGTCGTAATAATAAGGTTAAATTTAAAGATTTAATCTTTCCTGAAAAGGTTTTCGATATGCAATTTAATATCTCAGCAGAAATGGATTCTAGAATTTCAAATCTTGCAAAAGATATGATTTTGGCAAGAGAAAAAGGGTTTCCGGTTATGTTTTTTACAGGTGGGCATTTGGTTAAGAATGGATTAAGTCTCTTATTGGGCGATTTGATCAAAAAAGATATTTTCACTCTCGTTTCCGGAAATGGTTCAACATCTATTCATGATTTTGAATTGGGCTTAATTGGAGAAACAAGTGAATATGTACCGCAAGCATTGGAAAAAGGTGAATTTGGGATGGCTTATGAATTTAATTATATCAACGCTGCCTTAATAATTGGGGATAAATATGATTTGGGTTATGGTGAGGCTATTGGTAAAATGATTAATGACAGATCGTTTAGAAATGAGATTGAAGAATTACTTCAAAATAAAAAAAATAGCATAAAATTTTTATTTTCCGACCTGAGCATTCAATCTATTTGTTATGAATATAATATTCCATTTACCGTACATGTTGGTATTGGAACAGATGTTATTGATCAACATCCTTATTTTGACGGTAGAGCAAAGGGAGGATGTTCGGGGAGAGATTTTTTGATATATACCAATGAAATAGCTAAGCTTGAAAAAGGTGGAGTAGTATTGAATGTGGGTAGTGCTGTAACCGGACCCGAAGTATTTTTAAAAGCTGCTTCAATGGCAGGAAATACAGGCCATGTACCTAATAAAATTATTACGGCTAATTTTGATCTTCGTACTTATAACCCTGAAGATTTCACCAAAGAAGATAGGGTTGGATATTATTATCGCGACCAAAAAAGTATTGTGACAAGAGTTCCCGATGCATATAATGGAAAGGGATATTATATTGGCGGAAACCAAATACAAACCATTCCTGTATTGTATAAAAAACTATTGGAATTAATTAAATAAATTGAAGAAATCTTCACAATTACAAACTAATTACTTTTTGTAAGTAATTTAAAGATTTAGAATAAAATAGTACAAATGAAAAGTAGTAGCGTAAAAAAAATTCTCAAAAAAATAAAAGATGTTAAAATTGCCGTATATGGTGACTTTTGTTTGGATGTGTATTGGGATATGGATCCAAATGGTTCTGAGGTATCTGTTGAAACAGGATTGCAAGCAGAATCTGTTAAAAAACACACTTATTCACTTGGCGGAGCAGGTAACATTGTAGCAAATGTAGCGGCTTTAAAACCAAAATCTATTAGGGTTATTGGTGTTGTTGGAAATGATATTTATGGCAACGAATTAAAATCAAAATTAAATGCGATTGGTGCAGATACCGATACATTAACTGTACAAACCCATAACTTTAGTACCTATGCATATATCAAGAAGATGTATGGAGACAAAGAGGAACCCAGAATGGATTTTGGCTTAAACAACAAACGGTCAAAGCAAACGGACACAGAGATTTTAAAAAATATCAAAGTTGCCTTAAAAACCTGTGACATTTTGATTTTTAATCAGCAAGTAGTAGGTAGTATTTCTAATAAAAATTTTATTGAAGAAGTTAACAGACTATTTAAAGATTTCGATGATAAAATTGTTATTGTTGATTCACGACATTATAATAGTAGTTTTAGAAATGTATATAGAAAATCTAATGAAATAGAAATAGCCGTTTTAAATGGTGTTGATGTTAAACCACAAGATTACATTTCGTTTGCCGATATAAAAAAGTATGGTACCAAGATAAGCAAACAATATAACAAACCGATATTTGTTACTTGTGGTGATAGAGGTATTGTTACTTTTGACGCAACAGGTATTTGTGAAGTTCCCGGTATTCAGTTAAATAGTAAAATAGATACTGTAGGTGCTGGAGACACTTCTTTAAGTGCTTTGTCTTGTTGTTTAGCAGCAGGAGTATCACCACAAGAAGCAGCAGAATTTGCAAATTTTGCTTCCGCTGTTACCATCCAAAAATTATTTACTACAGGTACCGCATCTGGTGAAGAGATTCTCGAAATAAGTAATGACCCTGATTATAATTACCAACCAGAACTTGCAGGTGATATTCGCTTGGCGAAATATCATAAAGATACTGAAATAGAGATATGCTATAGCAATGTAATCGCTCAATTGGGTAATATAAAACATGTAGTTTTTGATCATGATGGAACCATAAGTACACAAAGAGAAGGTTGGGAGCAAATTATGGAACCTGTAATGATCCAAGCTGTTTTAGGTGATTATTTCGAAACCGCAGATAAAATGCTATATGACAATGTACGCAGTAGGGTTTTAGATTTTATTGATAAATCAACGGGGATTCAAACCATAGTTCAAATGGAGGGTTTGGTAAAAATGGTTGATGAATTTAATTTGGTTCCAAAAGAAGCCATTTTAGATAAATTTGGATACAAAGAAATTTTTAATACCGGTTTGATGGAAATGGTAAACCAACGTATGGCAAAATTAAATAGTGGCCAGCTAACTGTACATGATTTTACCATGAAGGGCGCAATAGGTTTTTTATACGCTTTAAAAGAAAAAGGTGTACGTATCTATTTAGCCAGTGGTACGGACAAAGAAGATGTAATTATCGAAGCAAATTCTTTAGGTTATGCTGATGTTTTTGATGGTGGTATTTATGGATCTGTTGGTGATATTACAAAGTATTCAAAAAAAATGGTAATTGACAACATAATAAAAAAGAACCATTTAAAAGGAAATGAATTGTTGGTTATAGGTGATGGTCCGGTAGAAATTAAAGAATGTAGAAAGGCCAATGGGATTGCCATCGGAATTGCCAGTGATGAAATTCGTAGGTATGGATTAAATCGAGATAAAAGATTACGGTTGATAAAAGCGGGAGCGCAAATTATTATTCCTGATTTTTCTCAAACCGATGCCTTGATCAAGTTAATATTTAATAAAAATAAATAAGATATGCCTAATCGTTTATTGCCAGATGCTTTTTACTTGGGAATGGATATTGGAGGAACCAAATGCAGTATTGTTTTAGGAGATAAAGATTTTTATATTTATGAAAAAATAGTTTTCGAAACTAAAATAGAAAGAGGTTATAAGGTTATATTAGAAGAGTTTAAAGAGCATATTCATAAACTTCTAAGAACCTATGACAAAAGTAAATTATTAAAAATAGGTATAAGTTGTGGGGGACCTTTAGATTCTAAAAATGGAATAATCAATTCACCACCTAATTTACCTGGATGGGATAAAGTACCCATTGTTGATATATTTAAAAAAACATTTGATGTTGATGTAGCCATTCAAAATGATGCAAATGCTTGTGCTATTGCAGAATGGATGATGGGTGCTGGAAAAGGTACACAAAATATGATTTTTTTAACCTTTGGAACGGGTATGGGTGCTGGTCTTATTTTGAATGGAAAATTATATTCCGGCAGCAATGATTTAGCCGGAGAAATTGGCCATGTAAGAATGGCAGAGGATGGTCCGATTGGATTTGGAAAAGCGGGTTCTTTTGAAGGTTTTTGTAGCGGAGGAGGAATTGCCCAACTAGGTAAAAGTTATGCAACTAATAAATTAGCACAAGATAAAAAAGTAAATTTTTGCCCAACAAAAGATTTAATACCTGAAATTACGTCAAAATCTATTTTTGAAGCAGCAATTTCTGGTGATATTGATGCCATGGAAATTATTAAAATTTCAGCACAGTATTTAGGAAAAGGGCTTGCTATATTGATCGATATATTGAATCCTGAATGTGTTGTAATAGGAAGTATTTATTCGAGAAATGAACAGATATTTAAACCTTTGATATATGAGGTGTTGGCAAAAGAGGTCATTCCGGAGGCATTGGAAGTTTGCAAAATTTTACCCGCCAAATTAGGAGATAAAATTGGAGATTATGCAGCTTTATGTGTAGCGATGCAGTGAAAGAGGAGAAAGAAGAAAGAAGTAAATAATTTTGAATGTTAAATTATGAATTATGAATTTTGTACGTTGTACGTCCCTGATATAGGAATACGGATTACTTTATCTGTGACCGGCGCACAGCAAACTCCTCATACAGGAAAATATTTTTTTATATCTAAACTGCAAAGCACATCACGAATACAATAACCAATAAAAACCGGTCAAGATTTAATCAGGGAAGTTCAAACTACAAAATAAGCCTAAAAAATTGCTAAATAGTACATGTTAACAATGCTATTAAAAGAGAATATTTAAAATAAAATTTATGAGTACAAAAGAAATTTTAGAAAAATTGATAGAAAGATACCCTGCATTAGGTGTTTGTAAAAAAGAGATATTAGAGGCAGGAGAATTGATTATCGAATCCTATAAAAATTCTGGGCAGCTATTAACCTGTGGTAATGGAGGCAGTTGTTCTGACAGTGATCATATTGTTGGTGAAATGATGAAAAGTTTTTCAAAAAAACGCCCTTTAGATAATAAGCATAAAGAAGCTTTAAAGGCTGTTGATCTGGAAAGAGGTGCTATTTTAGCAATGAAAATGGAGAAAGGTTTACCCGCAATATCACTAAATGCCCATGCCGCGTTGGTTTCTGCAATTTCCAATGATATAGGAGGTGATTTTATTTTTGCACAGCAAGTAAATGGATATGGAAGAGTGGGGGATGTTTTACTAGGAATAAGTAGTTCAGGAAATTCACAAAATGTGGTTGACGCCTGTATAACTGCAAAAGCAAAAGGACTTAAAGTGATTGCACTTGTGGGTGAAACTGGTGGTAAAATGAAACAATTTGCAGATGTGGCCATTTGTGTTCCATCCACCTGTACACCAGATATTCAGGAGTTTCATTTACCAATTTATCACGCTTTATGCATTATGGCTGAAGAGACATTTTTTTAATACGGGTATTTAAATACAACACTTTCGTGTAATTTTTAGTTTTACATGTTAAATCATGAATTAAATACTTGAATATTAATAAGTTACACATTATTATTATATAACTAACTGTAAATCAATTCATACAAAACACAACGAACTATTGAACAAAGGCAATAGTTGAAATAAAATAAAATGAGAACAAAATATTCCAATGGCACTAGCACTGTTTTGATCATTCTTCTTAGTAGTTTTTTAATTACTCAAGGGTGTAAAAACATAGATAAAAAACTTGATGACACCAATATAATGAAGGAAAAACAAATAACATTCGAGCCTAAAACGCACGATTTAGATAATAACCATAATTTTTCTCCTGACGGAAAATTTCTGTGCTATGACACAAGAGGGATGGTTTTTAATAACAATTTAGCCAATTCTAAATCTATTGAAAAAGTAGAAATTGCCACAGGAGAAATAACTGTGCTTTGGGAGCCAAAATCGCTAACTGGTGAAAATGCAGCTCCTGGAGTTGCTGCCGTATCCTATCACCCTATTAAAAATGAGGTGATATTTATTCACGGACCATTACTGGATGAAGTTGAAGAAAGAGGTTATTATAATATTAGAAATCGAACAGGTGTTATTGTAAGTGCTGATGGTAAAAAAAACATTACAAAGGTTGATAAAAGAGATATTGCAATAAATAGAGCTACCATTCCTGGAGCACAAAGAGGAGGGACACACAGTCATGAATTTTCTCGTGATGGAAAACGCATCGGTTTTACATATGATGATTTTTTACAACAAGATTACGATAGAACCATTGGTTATATGGAAGCCAATGAGAATTCCCCAGAAGGATATACCCATTATTTTGCAGTTTTGATAAAGCCAAGTAAAAAAGGGACATCCAAGGCAGGGGAAATTGAAAGGGCGTTTAGTGATTCTTGGGTTGATTATAGAGGAACCAAACGTGCTTTTATAGGAAAGGTACGTGCAGAGAATGGTGTAGATTATGAAAATTCATTGTTTGTAGCTGTGATTCCTGGTGAAGTGGATATCACTACAGCTATTTCAGGAGATAAGGATAACTACCCAAGTCCTCCAAAAGGTATTAAAATTAGAAGGTTAACCCATAATGTAAATGATGATGGTATTGTTAGAGGATCTTATGATGGACAAACTATTACTTACCTATCTGAAGATCAGCATGGTATTAAACAGGTTTTTGTAATTGCAGTAGATGGTTCAGATTTAAGTGACGATCCAAAAAAGAAACCAAAACAGGTTACAAATTTTAAATCGGATGCCTCAAATATTCGTTGGCATCCTTCTGATAAATGGATTTTTTCTATTAGTGATGATATGATATATGCGAGTAATGTTGAGAAATCAAATAATTTTGGAAAAACCATTTTACTTACTTCTGATAATTTAAATAGAGGTAATTTGGTGGTATCTCCCAACGGATTGATGTTGGCATATAACGTAAAAGTAAAAGATAAAAAATCGCAACTTATTATTGAAGGTAAAATTAAAGATGAATTTGATCAGATCTTTGTATTAAAATTAGATCATAGGTTTAAAATGGATTTGAAATAAAAAAAATAAAAATTTTAAAATAAATAAATAGTTAAATTAAATAATATGGAAGACAGTACCAAAAACAGTAAGTTCAAAGGTGCATTTGCATTGATGACATCACTTTTCTTTATCTGGGGAGCTATTGTATCTCTAAATGATATTTTAATCCCGCATTTTAAGGAGTTATTTGATATGAATTATACAGAAACCATGTTAATTCAGTTTTGTTTTTTTGGTGCTTATTTCTTAATGGCAATACCTGCAAGTATTTTAATTCAAAGAATTGGATATAAAAAAGGTATCTCATTCGGTTTGGTGACTATTGGTGTTGGTGCCTTGATATTTTTACCTGCCTCTTGGTTACTATCTTACCCTTTGTTTTTATTTGGACTTTTTATTATGGCCACGGGAAGTGTTATTTTACAGGTTGTTGCCAATCCGTTTATTATAGTATTAGGCCCTCCAGAAACAGCTTCCAGTAGACTGAACTTAGCACAGGGTATCAATTCACTTGCAACGACATTAGCACCTTTGGCAGGTGGGTTAATTATTTTAGGTCATTATGATTCAGTTGAAGAATCAGCTGCTGCGGTGGAAGGTCCGTACCTTGGGTTGGCAATTTTTGCTTTTGTGATTGCAGTAGTATTTTCTTTTTTGAAATTGCCAAAAATAATAAATACGGATGGTGAAAAAATAAAAGGAAATGTATTGAAATTTAAACGATTAAAAATGGGTGTAATCGCCTTAACTTTATACGTAGGTGCAGAGGTGGCCATTGGAAGTTTTATTATTAATTTTTTAGGTGAACCAAATATAGCTGGAATGGTAGAGAAAAAAGCAGCAACATATATACCGTTATATTGGGGTGGTTTGATGGTTGGACGATTCTTAGGTTCTGCAATTCTTCAAAAAATTAGTGCCCAAAAAGTACTCTTAATCTCTGCCTTCGCATCTGTGTTTTTATTGGCTATTACAATTCTTAGTAATGGTTATATCGCTATGTGGTCTATGCTTGCAGTAGGTTTGTTTAACTCTATCATGTGGTCTAATATTTTTGCTTTATCCATCGATGGACTAGGGAAATACACCAATAAGGCTGCCGGAATTTTGGTAATGGCTCCTGTTGGAGGTGCTATATTTCCATTGTTACAAGGTGTATTGGCTGATATGCCGGCAATAGGATTACACATGTCGTACATACTACCATTATTGTGTTATGGTTTTATTATTTATTATGCCCTTGTAGGATATAAACCAATAGATGGAGAATTAGAAAAAGTAGAAGCTTAACCCGTAAATAATGCGGATTAATCAATTAAAATAAATACAATGATAAAAAGACAACTGTATTTAAAAGAAAAAAATTTCGTTCATTTTTTTATTCATAAATCACCAACTAGTATGTATTGACATCATTATCGTTTTATTTTAGAGTTGCTTCAACCATAACAGGAAAGTGATCTGAAGGATATTTTTGATTATTTACATCAGCTAAAACTGCATATTTTTGAATAGAAATATTCTTTTTACTAGTAAAAATATAATCGATTCTTTGATCTGTTTTTTTAAGGATATCAAATCCATTAAATGTCCCCACAGGCCCATAAGGTGCAAGCTGACTTATTTTTTTTGAATCGTTTAATTGTTCTGCTAATAATTGAATTGGGGCATCTGTTGGTTGTAAATTAAAATCGCCCATCAAAAAAACTGGAAATTTATCTTTGTTTATGGCAGTAATTTTCTGAATAATTAATGCAGCAGATTTTTTACGTGCTTCAATTCCTTTATGGTCAAAATGCGTATTAAATACCCAAAACTCTGCATCAGATACCTTACTTTTTAATAAAATAAAGGTACAGATTCTATTGAGGGAAGCATCCCATCCTCGTGAAGGGGTATCGGGTGATTTTGAAAGCCAAAATGTTCCGCTTTTAAGTTTTTTATATTTTTTACTGTTATAATAAATGGCAGAATATTCTCCCATCCCACTTTCTTTAACATCGGCTCTACCAACACCTACACGCTTAAAAGATTCTAAATTAGCATCTAAATAATGAACTTGATGTTCTAAACCTTCTTGAATTCCAATTACATCTGCACCATAATAAAGAATTTGATTGGTTAAATTCTCTTTCCTATTTGGCCAAGCATTCTCACCATCATCTGGGTTATCCATTCGAATATTATAAGTCATAATCTTTACAACTTGACATTGTATGGATAAAGTGAACATAAATATGATTGCAAAAGAAATTCCTATATTTTTCATGTACTCAATTTTTAAAGTTAAACAACTATTATTTTATTTTTATTTTGATACCAGTTTTCATAAAGATGCTTGTACGTCTCATGAATTACATTCCTTTTTATTTTATTTGTGGGAGTTAAAATTCCATTTTCTAAAGACCATTTTTCTGATATTATAAGAATTTTACTAAGTTTTTCATGAAGGTGAATTTTATTATTAACATCATTTAATGTATTTAACAAACTTTCTTTAATTTCATCAAAAGTTGAGTTTTTACTTTTGTCGGAGAGTTGAACAAGTCCGATAGGTTGTGGGAGATTTAATCCTACAATACAAATTTGTTCAATAAAATCATTAACTGCAAAACGACTTTCTATGGGAGCTGGTACAATAAATTCTCCTTTGGCTGTTTTAAAAGCATCTTTAACTCTACCTTTTACCTTTAAATAACCATCAGAATCAAGATCGCCGGTATCACCAGTTTTGTAAAATCCATCTTCGGTAAAACTAGATTTAGTCAATTTAGGTTCTTTGTAATATTCTTTAAACATCCAACCATTTTTAATTAAAATTTCGTCGTTATCTGGATCGATTCTTATTTCTCCTTCTTCTAAACATTTTCCTGTTCTTCCAAGACGTATATCATTCTTTGGTTGAAGAATAACAATTCCTAAAGCTTCGGTCATACCAAAAGTTTCTTGAATATTGATACCTATTTTTTGAAACCATTCGATGGTGGCTTGAGGTAAGGCAGAAGCTCCTGAAATTATCAATTTGGTATTATCAAGACCTAATGCAACTCTAATTTTTTTCTTTACTTGATCTGCAACTTTTGGCATTCTAAGCATAGCATCTAATTGAGGTGTTTTAGAAATCACACCTTGTTTTAACTTTGTCCATATACTGGGAACTGCTAAAAATATACTCGGTTTTACATCAGCCAGATTTTTAGCAAAAGTATAAAGTGATTCGACAAAGGATATTTGCCCCTCGTGATAAATTGCACCTGTAACTATTAATGCTTGTTCTGCAATATGATTTAGAGGTAAATAAGAAATAAATGTATTTCTTCCAGGAGCATCTAAATTAAAACTATGATGCTTTTCACCTTGTCTAATCCATAAATTTGCAGCAGGAGCGTAGGTAGTTACCGCTCCTTTAGGTTTTCCTGTTGTGCCTGATGTGAAGAAAATAGCCCAAATATCTTCTAGACTTGGTCTAAAATTTTCTTGGTCTGGTTCTAGATCTTTTATAAATTCGTCTAAAGAAATCCCTGCATCTACTTTTGCGCTTCCTTCATAATGAGAAAAACGAACAATGGGTAAATTTTCAGGTATACCTTGTTTTGCTTTTTCCCAATTGTCTAATTTACCTACAAACAAAAACTGAATATCAGATAGTATTATCACTTCATTTAGTGCTTCTCCAACTAAATTTGCGTAAAAAGGTACTGTTACAAAACCACCAAGCATAATAGCAATTTCTGCAATAGCCCACTCATAACAATTTTTAGAATAAATCCCTATTTTGTTACCTTTTTTAAGTCCAGCAGTTTTCATTGCTGTAACTATTTTTAAGGCCTTTGTCACAACTTCGTCATAGGTAAATTCTTTCCAAGTATCACCGCAGGGTTGTCTTAAAAAAATTGCATTAGGTAATGTAGATTGTAATTCGTAAATTTTATCTACTAAAGTTGGAAAATTGTTCATATTTAAAAAATGATTAATTTATAGGGTCTTTTTTTAAAAAATAATAGAATGGGCGCATAAAGTTGGGGTGATAATTCAAAGATAATGTTTTTTTTAAATTGTTATAGATCGTAAAAAAACCAATGTTAATTTTTTCTTGTCATAGAAGGAGCAGGATTGGATACACCCCATTTTTTATTTGGTTGATCTCCCATTTTAAAAACCAATATACCTCCTTTAACTATTTCGTTATGTGATATCCATGTTCTTGAAAAGTTTTCCCCGTTTAAAGTAGCGGATTGGATATATTTATTGCTATCAGAATTGTTAATCGCTTTAATTACAAAAATTTTATTCTTTTCTAGTTTTAAAGTAACTTCATTAAACATGGGGCTCCCGATATTGTAAATTGGACTGCCCGGAGTAACCGGATAAATTCCCATAGCACTTAAAATATACCAGGATGAAAGAGAACCCATATCTTCATTACCGCTAATGCCACCAGGTCCTATTCTATACATTTCTTGTGTGATTTGTTTGGCTCTTTGTTGCGTTTTCCAAGGTTCACCTGCATAATTATATAAATATGCAACATGGTGTGATGGTTGGTTTCCCTGTACATATTGTCCTATGGTTCCTACAACACCCACATATTTTGGAGAGCTAATAATTGGGCTCATTTCAAAAAAAGTATCCAATTTTTCAATGAATTTTTTATTATTTCCAAATAAATCAATTAATCCTTGTGTATCATGTTGTACAGACCAAATATATTGCCAAGCATTAGATTCAGTATAGTGACGATTAGGTCGACGTCCAACCAATAAAGGATCAAAATATTTATAATAAGAATGATCTCCTTCTGTTACAATTTCTTGTTCATTATCATTTAATGCTTCCAGCCAAGAACCATCATATTTTTTAGGGCGCATAAATTGCGTTTTTTTATCCCATACATTTTTATAATTATTGGCTCTTTTTATAAATAATTTATAATCTTTTTCCTTACCTAGTTCTTTTGCCAATTGTGCAATATTCCAGTCGTCATAAGCCAGTTCTAAAGTGTTTGGCACAGCTTCGGTAACTTTATCTATGGGCGCATAACCAACCTCTTTATAAAATTCTAAGCCAGATCTTCCCATTTCAATTGGTATTGGGTCTTTTGGAAGTTCCAATGCTTTTTTACGCATGGCCTTATAAAGCAAATCAATGTCATAATCTCTATAGCCCTTGAAATATGCATCCACTATAATCGGAATCAAATGATCTCCAACCATGGCCTCACCATAAACATTTAAAAAATGTTGGGCGGGTAACCAACCATAGTTTTCAACTTTAGCTTGAATAGATTTGATATAATTATTTACATGTTCAGGTGCGATCAAAGTCATCAAAGGGTGTTGGGTTCTATAAGTATCCCAACAAGAAAATGAACCGTAAAAGTCATAACCGTTTGCCTCATGAATCTTACCATCTGATCCAAAATATTTACCATCAACATCTTGAGAAATATATTGTGCTAAAAGCGAATGATAAAGTGCAGAGTAGAAAACTTCTTTTTGAGACTCATTCGTTGCTTTTATTTTAATCTTTGATAATTCATCATTCCAAATCGATGCGGCATCATTTCTTATTTTTTCAAAATCCCAATTTGGAATCTCTTTATTCAAATTATTACGGGCTCCTTCAACACTTGTATAAGAAATTCCTACTTTTATTAATATTTGTTCATTTTCTTTGGTATGAAACTGTACAAAGGCGCCTATTTTGTTTCCAGCTTCTGCATTCTTGTAAGGAAATACACTACCATCTGATTCGGGTGTTTTATAACTAGCATCAAACGTTCCATAATAAAGAAAAGGTTTGTTGAACTCTGCTACAAAATAAACCTTACCTAAACCAGCTGCTTTTATTCCTTCTATACGATGATTATCAATAATTTTTAAACTGGATAACTCTCCTTGTGTCATATCACCAATTTGATGTCCTACATCAAGTATAATTCTAGCTTCATTTGTTTTTGGAAAGGTATAGCGATGAAAACCAGCTCTTTTTGTAGAGGTTAATTCAACCTTAACATTATAATCTTTTAATAAAACAGAATAATACCCTGGTGAGGCTGTTTCGTTTGCGTGATCAAATCGAGATCGATATCCTTTATCTGGATCATCTAATGAGCCAGGCACTATTTGAAGTTTGGTCCCAACGGTTGGCATTAATAATATTTCGCCACCATTTACCATTCCAACTCCACTCCAATGGGTATGGCTAAAACCCATGATAGAACTTTCTTGATAAATATAACCGGCCGCATAAGTCCAACCTTCTGTATGCATATCTGGACTCAAATGTACCAATGCGTTTGGAAGGCTCGCTCCCGGAAAAGTATGCCCAAAAAAATCTGTACCTAAAAAAGGGTTAACATAATCTGTTAGATTTTTATCTTGAGCAAAAGAAGCATTTCCAAAACTAAAAAATATAAAAAAGAAAACAGTATAAATGATTTTTTTTAAATGATTTTTTGCGATTTTTATATCTACTTTCATTATAGAAGTATTAATTTTTACTATTGAACATTAAGAATAATGACTGGAAACACAAAAATATAACTAATAAATTATATGATAGGTTAAAAAATAATGCAAAATGAATAAAATATTGGAAATAAACTATTAACCATTAGGGTTATATTTGTAAGGTAAGATTAAATAATAATTTAATATGAGAAGTAAAAATTATAATTATAGGTTGATTTTTTTAATGATGAATTTTTGTTTTGTTTCATTAATAGCGCAAAAAAGACAGAGTGCTTTTATTTTTCCATTACAAAATAAACATGTACATAGTAGCTCAATAATTGAATTGCCTAATGGAGATTTGATGGCCTGCTGGTTTGAAGGATCTGGTGAAAGGAATGCGAATGACGTGATGATTAAAGGTGCTCGATTAAAAAAAGGAGATGTTATTTGGAGCGAACCTTTTCTTATGGCGGATACACCAGGGCAACCAGACTGTAACCCTGTTTTATTTGTAGATAAAAATAAAAAACTCAAACTTTTTTGGATAGTAGTACAGGCAAATCGATGGGAAACATCTATTTTGAAATATAGAGAATCATCAAATTATTTAAAAGAAGGAGCACCGAAATGGGATTGGCAGGATGTGATTTTGTTAAAACCCGGAGAAGAATTTCCGGAAACGATAAAATCCGAATTTTCTGCAATGGAATCCAGAGGCTTGGCTTGGGCCGAATATGCGCTTGAATATGAAACTATGATTTATGATGCTGCAAAGGAAAAAAAGAAAAGAGAAACGGGCTGGATGACAAGAATACACCCTATAGTGCTACCAAATGGAAGAATATTATTACCCTTATATTCTGATGGATATAATTTGTCTCTTGTGGCCATATCAGACGATCAAGGAAAATCTTGGAAACCGAGTAAACCAATTGTCGGTTATGGCAATATTCAACCGAGTATTGTGCAAAAAAAAGACGGCTCTTTAGTAGCATATATGAGAGATAACGGTGATTCACCAGGGAGAATTTTAATAAGTGCCTCTAAGGATAATGGAGAATCATGGACAGCTGCAAAAGAATCGGATATACCAAACCCAGGAACGAGTATTGATTTAATTAAATTGAAAAATGGCAATTGGGTAATGGCCTATAATGATATTGAAGATGGTAGGTATAGTATTGTAGTAAGTCTTTCCGATGATGAAGGTAAAACATGGAAATGGACAAAGCAATTGGAAAGAGATGATAACAAAAAAGGTTCTTTTTCTTACCCTTCAATTATTCAAACCAAAGACGGAAAGATACATGTAACTTATTCTTATAAAACAAGTAAAGTAGAAAAATCTATAAAATATAATTCCTTTAATGAAAAGTGGTTAAAAGGGAATTAAGATGTCTTAGAATAAACTAGGTTTTGAAAGCAAATATCAATTAGGAAGATTTTAGGTTTAAAAACTGATACTAAATGACATACAATTAGAAGGTTCAATTAATTCGTAATATCTATGATAATGAGTAAAATAAATAGATTTTGTTTGATAATATTTTTTTTAGTAGTAACAATAAAAACATTTTCTCAAAAAACGGAACGTCATTACCTTTCAGGTATTGATTCAGAGTATACGGTAGACTGGGATTTCTTTTGTACAGAAGGAAATAACAGTGGTGTATGGACAAAAATACCCGTTCCATCCAATTGGGAATTACAAGGTTTTGGTAATTATAATTATGGTAATGACTTCTGGGGAATTGACGATCCAAAAATAAAAATTGGTGACGAACATGGTATCTACAAATTTAATTTTGACGTACCAAGGGCATGGAAAGGAAAAATAGTAAAAATAGTGTTTGATGGTTCTATGACCGATACAAAGGTCATGATAAATGGTAAATTGGCTGGAGCGGTGCATCAAGGAGGTTTTAATAGATTTTCTTATGATATTACCAAACTTCTGACATATGAAAAATCAAATTTATTGGAAGTTGATGTTGCCAAAAGGTCATCAAATAACTCGGTTAATAAAGCAGAAAGAGAAGCAGATTATTGGATTTTTGGAGGTATTTACCGCCCTGTTTATTTAGAAATTTTACCGGCACAACATATAAAAAGAGTTGCAATTGATGCTAAAGCTGATGGAAGCTTTGAAGTTCTGACACAATTAAATTCCGAGAAGTTATCCGGTGAAATTAAGGTGACCTTAAGTGATGTAAATGGTAAAGTTATCGCAGGAGAATATCAAACTAAAATTAAAAAAGGAAATGGAAATATTAGTGTTACAGGTAAATTTGATGGAATAAAATCCTGGAACCCTGAATCACCAAAGTTGTATGATATGCAGGTTTCCTTGGTTAAAAATGGGAAAATCCTTCATAAAGAAATTAAACGTATTGGCTTTAGAACAGTGGAGTTACGAGAGCATGATGGTTTTTATGTGAATAATAAAAAGGTAATTTTTAAAGGAGTGAACAGGCATTCATTTTGGCCAGAAACAGGAAGAGCCTTAAATGATGAAAATCATAAATTGGATATTTCTTTGATAAAAGAAATGAATATGAATGCCGTTAGAATGTCACATTATGCCCCAGATGAAAGGTTTTTAGCTTTATGTGATTCTTTAGGTCTTTTTGTTTTGGATGAATTAGCAGGTTGGCAAACTGGTTACGACACCAAAATTGGTCCTAAATTAATTAAAGAATTAATTCTTAAAGATGAAAATCATCCAAGCGTAATTATTTGGAATAATGGCAATGAAGGCGGGTTTGCGCTTGAAAACGAAAAATGGTTTCATCATTACGATTTGCAAAAGAGGCCTGTAATTTATCCTTGGTTGCTTAGAAATGGCGTTGACACACATCACTATAATCTATATGATTTTGGTATAAATCGATTTTCTAATGGGAACGATGTTTTTATGCCTACCGAACTTTTACATGGACTTTATGATGGAGGTCACGGGGCAGGATTGTATGATATGTGGCGAAAATTTAAAACCAATCCTAGAGCTGCCGGAGGTTTTTTGTGGGTTTTTAGTGACGAAGCTGTTTTAAGAACTGATAAACAAGGTAAAGTTTATGATAGTAAAGGTAATTATGCACCAGATGGTATTTTAGGCCCACATCGTGAAAAAGAAGGGAGTTTTTATACCGTAAAAGAACTATGGTCACCGGTACAGATTGCACCTGTTGTGATCAATTCAAAATGGGATGGCAAACTTCTTCTAAACAACGATTATATTTATACAAACTTAAATACTTGTGATTTTGAATGGAAGGTAATTAGAACTAATTTTTCAAAAAACAATTATGAGAAAATCCTTGTAAAAGGAAATATAAAAGGACCAAATATAGCACCTGGAGAAACGCGTATTATTTCATTCCCTATAAAAAATGAGTTAAATGATGCAGATATATTTTTCCTAACAGCAAGAGATCAATATGGGAAAGAAATATATACATGGAGTTGGCAAGTGCAACAACCTAAAGTAATTGTCAATCGATATTTAAAGGAAAAAGTAAGTGATGTAAGCCATGATTTGAAATCGTATGAATCTGGTAACCAATTACATGTTGAAGCTGCTAAAGTTACGTTTACTTTTGATTTGAATAATGGAAAATTAATTAAAACGAGAAATTCTAAAGGCGAAGTTTCGTTTAATGGAGGCCCAGCACCTATTGGATCCGTGCATAAAATTAAAGAAGTGACTTGGAATTTGGATCAAGATAAAAATCTAATACTCGAAGTTATATCAGAAAATTATCCTGAAAAGTTTTATTGGAAAGTACATGCATCTGGGCTTTTAGAACTTGAAGTGGCAGGTAACTTATCTGGTTTAAATGATATAGACATGTTTGGCGTTAGTTTTAATTACCCCGAAGATAAAGTAAAATCTATGACTTGGTTTGGCAAAGGACCATATCGCGTATGGAAAAATAGATTACATGGAGTGAATACTGGGGTTTGGGAAAAAGATTATAACAATACCATAACAGGAGAAAGCTTTAATGAACTTATATACCCAGAATTTAAGGGATACCATGCCAACATGAATTGGGTATCGTTTGAAACAACGGAATCGCAGTTTACAATTCTTATTGAATCGCCTAATATATTTATGCAAATATTTACTCCAGATAAACCGAAAGCAGTTAGAGGAGATGTGTACCCAGTTTTTCCGGAGGGTGATATTTCATTTTTATATGAAATACCTGCCATTGGTACTAAATTTATAGATGCTAAAGATTTGGGCCCAAGTGGTCAAAAAGGTCAAGATAAACATCATAAAAATGATGACGCATACCCTTTAAGAGTATGGTTTGATTTTAGATAAAAATTAAATACTTAATTATAAGTTTATTCATATTATTTTATTTAAGTTGTGACCTTGGTGATTTGATAACTATTTATATTGTTAATTATGAATAAAAAGATAAAATGGGGAATTTTAAGCACAGGGCATATTTCTAACAAGTTTGCTAAGGCATTGGCTATTTTACCTCAGGCCAAACTTATTGCAGTTGCATCACGAAATTTATCTAAGGCAAAAGCATTCGCTAAAGAACACAATGTTATCAAAGCCTATGCCTCTTATAAGGAATTGGCAGAAGATCACGAAATTGACGTGGTTTATATTGGTACACCACATAGTTTTCATTTTGACGATAGTGTTCTTTGTATGCGAAATGGCAAGGCCGTATTGTGTGAAAAAGCTTTTACAATTAATGCTGATGAGGCAAGAGAAATGGTTCGAATAGCAAGAGAAGAAAATGTTTTTTTGATGGAAGCAATGATACCTCGTCATATTCCATTATTAAAAAAAGTAATGCAATGGATTAAAGATGGTAAAATTGGTGAAGTACGCATGTTAAAAGCATCGAGATGTGCTAGAGGTGTATTTGCAGCAGGAGCTAGACATTTAGATCCGTCACTTGGCGGAGGTAGCTTATTAGATGTTGGTGTATATGTGATTTCTTTTGCTTCACAAATTTTTGGTAAAGCACCAATAGAAGCTATAGGCTTGAGTCATATAGGTCATTTAGGTTCTGATGAGCAAGGAATCGCTATTTTAAAATATGACAAAGGTGAATTGGCCGACCTTTCTTTTGCCTTAAGAACAAATGCAGTTGATGAAGCGTATATTCTTGGTACAGAAGGATGTATAAAAATACATGAAGTATTTGCTGTACCCACCAAAGCTTCTTTATTTATTGATAATTTGGAGGTAGAAACGTTAGAGGAGCCAATTATTGGGAATGCCTTAAACTATGAAGCCGAGGAGGTGATGCGTTGTTTACAAAAAGGATTAAAAGAATCTGCATTAATGCCACTAGATGAATCTATTGAGATAATGGAGGTAATGGATACAATTAGAAAACCTTGGGCTTTGCGTTATCCTAATGATAAAGAATAAAAACAAATTATAATGTGCGTAAATTTAATATGAAACGGATATTATATTTGGGCATGCTCCATATATTGGTCACAAAAATAGTTAAAAATATGCAAAAGATAAAATGTGAACTATCTAACATAAAAAAATTATTGATTTAAAAAAAGGTAATGAATAAGGGATGTTGGTAACAACTAATTGGTTAAAGCCAGCTGGAGAAACATTATTAAAAGAGAAAACAAAATTTGTTTTTTATACCGAAGATGGCAAAATAATTATTGATAGAATAAAATTATTTTGGATAAGGAATACGATAATTTCATAAACAAATAATAATTTAAAAGAATATTGAAAAATGAAGGATAAACATAACGAAGAAGAATCAAATAAAAAGATTACACGTAGAAACGCCCTTATAGGTTTGGCGGCAGTTCCTCTGTTAGGTTTATTTACTTATGATTATTGGAAAAATAAAACACTTGAAAATGCCAAAAATAAAATTGTACAATTAGATTTAGGATTGACAGGTGATGCACCATCCATACTGCCAAATACTTCAGTGGGAAGTAAAGAAAGGACTGTAAAAGTTGGAATTATTGGTGTAGGAAATAGGGGAGATGCCTTATTAAAAGCAGCTGGTTTTTATAGCCAGGATGCATATTCTGAACTTATTTCTAAGGTAAACAGTGGAGATAAAGGTGCAGTTAAAAAATTAGAAAGATTTCAAAATCAGAGTTTATTGGATATTGAAGTAATTGGAATATGTGATGTATATGATCAACGTGCAGAAGAAGGAATACAGTTAGTCTCTAGAGGGATGCAACCAAATGGTAAAACTGTTAAAAATAAAAATGTTAAACGTTATCGTAAATATCAA
The DNA here is from genome assembly GCA_021647985.1 of Flavobacteriaceae bacterium. GTDB lineage: Bacteria > Bacteroidota > Bacteroidia > Flavobacteriales > Flavobacteriaceae > Lutimonas. The sequence continues at coordinate 45,780 of JAKITQ010000001.1, forward strand.
GATTTATTAAAAAATACTGATATTGAAGCTGTTATCATAGCAACACCAGATTTTCATCATGCCCAAATGACCATAGATGCAGCAAATGCTGGAAAACATGTTTATTGTGAAAAAGCAATGACCTTAACAGAAGAAGAAATGCATCATGTTTATGCTGCGGTAAAAAAGAGTGGTGTAGTTTTTCAATTGGGACATCAGAATAGCAAAAATGAAACTTTTAAAAAAGCCAAAGAAATTATTAAAAAAAATGTTCTTGGTAAAGTTACTTTAATCGAAACAACCACTAACAGAAATACACCTCACGGTGCATGGATAAGACATTTTGAAAAAGATGGTACATTAAAACCTGGAGATACTAGCAATATTGATTGGAAACAATGGTTAGGAGCAACACCTTATGTACCTTTTAGTAAAGAACGTTTTTATGGTTGGCCTAGGTGGTTTGCTTATGACACAGGACTTGCGGGGCAATTATTTTCTCATGAAGTGGATGCTTTAAATCAAATTATGGGATTTGGAATTCCAAAATCAGTAACATCTTCCGGAGGCATTTATTTTCATAAAGAAGAACGAGATATGCCAGATACATTCCAATCGGTTCTCGAATTTCCTGATAGAGACTTTACAATGCTTTACAGTGCCTCCTTGGCTAGTAGCAGATCAAGAGGTAGAGTGTTTATGGGAAGTGATGCCAGTATGCAGGTAGGTAGTAGTTTAGAAATCACTGCAAACAAAGATTCTATACAGTATAAAAATAAAATTAAAAATGGTATGATCGATAGCAGAAGTCCATTTTACACCTACCCAAATGAAAAAATTAAGGTAGATGCGGTATCATCAGCAACAGAACAATATTATGCCGAACGTGGTTTAATAGATACAATGGTGCAAGGTAAGTCTATGGATATTACGCATTTACACATGAAAGAATGGATAGATGTAATTCGTCATGGCGGAACTACAGGTTGTAATATTGAAAAAGCTTTTCAAGATACTGCAGCAGTTATAATGGTACATAAATCATATGTTGAAAATAGAAAGGTAGAATGGGATCCAGATAATAAAAGAATTGTTTAGTAAGTTATATCGCAGTGCTTAGATGCTTTAACTCATTGATATTCAGTATATATAATCAGTAGATTAAATTCAATATTACACGAAGTGTTGCATGATGTGATTAGATAGTAAATAAACTATTTATACCTTAATTGATGCATATTGACGTTACACAATGATTTAGGAAATTTTAATTTATCATACATTTGGAAATATCCGAATATATTGAAATTTTGATAAAAAACCATTTTGCTTCGGGCTGCAAGCATATACACCAACTTGCACAGTGGGATTGTCAAAGAGGTGAAATAATCTTAACTGTGCCCAATTTTGGGCTTGTGTATTGTAGTATTCCACTTTGTAGTCAGAATTTTTTCTAGTAATTCGTAATTTAAAATGGGTAAATGAATCATCTACATCTTGTGTAGACCAGTCTGAAAAGCCATTATTAGTGACTACAACTCCTAATTTATTTGACTTATCAATTTCGAATTCTACAGATGTTTTCACCCAGCACTGATCTGATACTCGTACCATTAACCCCGCTTGATCATATTGATGTTTAAAATCACAAATAACCTCTGTTTCCAAAATAAAATCACCTGTAATTTCTGTATATAAAAAATGACCATTATCTGCTTGAAATCCATAATGAGTTTTTTGCCAAAAATCAGTTTTAGCATCTGAAAATAGTTGTAATTGATTGTTTTTTAATTCCCAATTAGACGGTTCATGATGCCATGATAAATCAGAATTTAATTTACTTCCATTGAATTTATCTAAAAGTTGCATATACTATTCGGTGTTAGAAGTGTTAAGTTTTAAAGATGTTGTTTATATAAACACAAATTACTAAATTGTAGGGTGATATTTATCTAAAATCAGAAAAATATTTTCAAATGGGTGGGAGAAATGGTAATACCATCAGCTGAAAAGAACCAGGTATTATTTATTCCTGTATCTGTGTTATTTTATTAATAAAATAAAACTAAAAAATGAATTCACTCCCATGTGTAAATCACAAATAATCAAGTGTATATATCAATTTGTAAAACAATTCAATCTTGTGTAAGTATTTTTATTTTGTACAACTTATAATTTTATCTATTTTAGTCCAAGATAAATCAAAACGTGCTAACTAATAAAGATAATACACAAATATGCTTAAAAGAGAGATAAAGCGATGGGACTTGGTTTTGCTACTCGTGAACAATACAATTGGCGCAGGAATATTTGGTTTGCCATCTAAAATATTTAGTCTTTCAGGTTTTTATAGTTTGGCAGCCTTGTTGGTTTGCGCCATAGTTATATTTGTATTGATATTTATATTTGCAGAAGTTGCCAGTAGGTTTGATAAAACAGGTGGTCCGTATCTATATATTCTAACTACTTTCGGAAAAATACCAGCATTTATAATTGGCTGGCTTATTTTAATAACCCGTATTGCAGCTTTTGCCGCATTGATTAATCTATTGGTTACCTATTTAAGTTATTTTTATCCAGTTTTGTCAGAATCTGTATTTAAGTTTGGAGTTATAATTGGTTTAACTTTTGTATTAACATGGGTTAACTATCTCGGTGTGAAAAACTCTACCAAAGTTAACAATACATTTGCTATTGCAAAAGTATTACCACTTTTGGTTTTTGTAATTGTGGGTTTATTTTTTATCAACCCAGATTTAATTGACATTCACCAAACAAAGCCAAGTCTTACTGATTTTTCATCTTCAGTTTTGATCTTTACATTTGCCTTTACTGGTTTTGAAGCAATTGTTGTGAATTCGGGTGAATTTGTAAATGCAAAAAAAAACATCCCGTTTGCGTTAATTGTATCTATACTTTTTGTGGCTATTTTTTACGGATTGATACAGTTTGTGAGTATGGGAACCTTACCGGAATTAGCTACTTCTACTACGCCAATAACAGATGCAGCCCAAGCCTTTATGGGTAATGCTGGAGCTATTTTGATTACAATAGGTGCCGTAATTTCCCTTATGGGAACATTAAATGCGGTGATGCTAGTAGGTTCAAGATTACCATATGCATTGAGTATAAAACAACAGTTTCCTAAGTTATTTTCTCAATTACATCATAAATACCAATCACCAGTTTATTCCCTGCTATTTTTCTCAAGTATTTCGTTAATCGCATCTTTAACGGGTTCTTTTATATATGCGGTTTCTATCAATGTGATTAGTAAGGTTCTAATCTTTTTAATGGTTAGTGCCGCCATGATAAAACTTAGAAGAATGGACACAAATGAAGTATCTTATTTTAAGCTACCGTTTGGCTACACATTTTCGGTCGTTGGTATAATTGCTTCTGTATGGTTGCTTTCAAGTTCAAATTTATATGAACTTAGAGATGTATTTATAACCATTATTGTAGGAACTATACTGCTTGGTATTTATAAAAAAGTTTCTAATAGTAAGGGTAAATAAGGTTTTTAATCGAAAAGTATTCCCTGTCTATCGCAGACAAGCTCGAGGTTCTGCCTTCAGAGATAGTTGGTTTTAAGAAATTTTTATTACACTTCTAAAGACGAATCACATTGTTAGATGCTAAAAAGATTAGAATTAGTAAAGTCTTTGAACTAATCTACACAAATGTTATGCTCCATTTTTATCGAACACTAATGATATTTTACTTATTACTTGGTTTTAAGGTTAAGAATTAAGGAATTATAGGTAATAATCTATTTGCCAATTCTGTTTAACTTCATTTACTTTGGGGTAAAGAATAATTCACTTTTATTTGTAATATCATATGAGAATATTTTTAATTTTATTAGCACTTACTAATTCGTTAATTCTTTTTAGTCAAGAAAAAGCACCAAAGGCTCCTAAAGGTTATTTAAACAATACCACCTTGAAAATTTCTTATTTTTTTGGTAGATTAAAGCTGATTGATAATGATTTTCCAATACCAGAAAATATTGTAAAATATAGTGATATTGTATATAAAACGATTGATTCTACAGACCTGAAACTGGATATTTATCATTTGAAAAACAGAACAAAACCTGCTCCATTATTAATTTTTATTCACGGAGGTGGTTGGGAAAAAGGTGATAAGCAAGATTATTTACGTTATCTAGTTGATTTTGCCAAAAAGGGCTATATAACTGCAACAATTGCGTATAGATTTGTTGATAAAGTGAAAATGCCAGGTCAGATTTTAGATATAAAATCTGCCGTAATCTGGCTTAAAGAACACGCAGCCAAATATAATATTGATAGAGATAATATAGCAGTAATAGGAGGCTCTGCTGGAGGGCATCTCGCATTGATGGTTGGTTATTCTTCGGATAACCCAGATTTTAAATCAGTGGAAGATAGTTCGTTTTCATCTAGGGTACAAGCGGTTGTTGATTTTTATGGGCCAACGGATTTAACAACAAAATATGCTCGAGAGCATGTTACTACAAGAGGAGCCTTTAATGAAAGCTATGATGAAAACCCTAAGATTTATGCTCAGGCTTCACCACTTCCTTATATATCCAAAGATGACCCACCAACTTTAATATTTCATGGTACCATAGATGACTTAGTTCCAGTGAATCAATCAGATAGACTTGAAGCAAAATTAAAAAAATATGGTGTTCCTGTAGAATATCACAGATTGAAAGGCTGGCCTCACACTATGGATGCTACTGTTAAGGTCAATAAATATAGCCAATACTATATGAATCAATTTTTTGAAAAATATATTCCGATAAAAAATTAAAGAATAATTATTGATGAAACAAAATAAAAAAAAAGTAAACATCAATATAGCTGAAGTTATATACAAGTAATCAAGTGCTAAAAATAACCGCAACCTGCTGCACCGATCAAAATATTTTATCCAAATAATGAAATATAACGGATTGAAATCAATAATGAAATACTTAAAAACACCTCTCATTTCTGGGATGTTTATCGTACTTTTTGTAGTGCAAATGGTAAATGCACAAAATGATAAAAAACCAGTTGATTATGTAAACCCTTTTATTGGAACTGATTATTTTGGAAATGTATTTCCAGGCCCATCACTACCTTATGCACTTATACATGCTAGTCCGGATACCCACAATAAAGGATGGCTTTATCGAAAAGGATATATTTATACCGATGAAAATATTACCGGTTTTAGCCATACGCATGGTGCAGGAAGTAGCGGGGAAATTTTATTAATGCCAACAGTTCATCAAAAAATTCAAACAATTCCGGGTGAAAAAGAAAATCCTGATACTGGTTACAGATCTAGGTTTAGCCACAAGCAAGAAAAAGCATCTGCCGGATATTACCAAGTCAAACTTTTAGATTATAATATAAATGTAGAACTTACCACAACACAGCGTGTTGCTTTTCATCGCTACACTTTTCCTGAATCTGAATTTTCAAGAATTATCCTTGATTTGCGCTATCAAATTAATGGTGGAAATCACGGTAAAAAAGCCGTTTTGAATATTGTGAATGATACGACTATAGAAGGGTATCGAAAATCGGTAAATAGCACTGGTAATATTTATTTTGTAATACATTTTAGTAAACCTTTTGATTATTATGGAACTTTTGATAATAATTATAAATCGCCAGAATCTAACACAGGATTTTACCCTTTAAAAAACGGAGATAGGGGAGAGGAAATCGGAGCTTTTGTAAGATATAACACTAAAGAGAATGAACAAATTTTGGTAAAAGTTGCTATTTCGTATGTAAGCCTTGAAGGAGCACGTAAAAACTTAACCAAAGAAATTCCACATTGGGATTTTAATAAAACACACCAAGAGGTAATATCATTCTTGCCCTTTCTTGTTGTAAACCGTTAGTCCAATGCCATTCATTGGGATAAGCATTCATTAAATTTGTTATTCCTGCTTTTGCAGTAAGTAATAATGGTTCATAGTTTGTTTTATCTTACAACCACAAATATGTTGACATAATCCAACTTTGATAATGGGGTGATAATTGATAAAACTCATTTTCATCTCTATAATGTTCCCAACCCAATTCATTTAAATTTTCCTCTTTAAGTCTGTTTAGTTTAAATCCTGTTGAAGACGTTGCTCGTAAATTTGCCTTAAGTACGCCATTATTCCAACTGTCATTTTTTAATGCAGCTGCCGAAGTTAGTGTTGCCAAAATCACTCGTGCATTATCATCGCTATAATAAATCCCTTTATTATCTTCTTCATTTATATACCAATCAATGAATCCGTAAGAAGGGTTGTTGATATCATTTCGAGAACCTTGTTGCAATTGTGAATTAAAATAAACAAAATTTTGAAGATTAGTCGCAGTTGTTTTATCTAATGCGTTAGGAGTAATAAAATTTCGCATTGCGATTGCCATTGCAGATTCACTAGCACAATCGGCGCGTTTGCTTTTGCTTATTTGTTGTGAACCATCATAATTTATTTTTGAAAGAAAACATTCATAAATTCCGTTTTTCCCAAAACTACCTTCAGATATTTCAGTATCAATAACTTGCGTTTGGCTTGTGTCATCCTCTAAAATAATATGCATTAAGTTACTATTATAAAACCAATCCACACCTGTTTGAATAGCTTGTAATCTGCTTTTTTGAGTTATTTTTTCTGTCTTACTATAAGCAGGGTGAACAGCTTCTGTCCAATTTAATTCTGGAGCTACTTCATTGGGTTGTAGCCATGTAAAAACAAAATTCCATATTGGTTTCCATGCATCTTTTGGTGCATATCTACCAGTGATAAACTGACTTAGTTTCGTAGTGGAAACCAAAATATTCTTATTTGGTTCTTCAAAGAGTATAGGATTCGTTTTTGTGCTATCTAAGCCATAAACGGCCTTGTCAAAGCCTGCAACTTTTGCTACAACTAGGTGAGGATTCTCCGCTTCAACTTGCACATAATGACAGTCATGCATCATTACTATACGCATTTTCTCTAAAGAATTGCCAAATACGCTAGAAGTAACTACTCCTCTTTCTGATTTTATTTTCTGAATTTTGCCAATCTTTAAATTTGGCAAATTAGCTGGGTATTCTATATAAAGTTTGATGTTTTTACGCTTGGCCTTCTCAAAGAATTTATCAGATAAATTAACCTTTTCTTTAGGATAATTATCTGCCAAGACAAGAATTCCAGCACCATCTTTAGCCGCATTAATAGCTTCATTGGCAGAAGAGAATCGCGAGTATTTTTCTTTGGAACCAATCACAGCATTGTAAAGATCATTATCTTCACTACATACAAATATCAATTTATCGCTTTTATATTTATTACAACTAAATAATAATAAACATAAAATAATTAAAATTTCTTTGGAAAAAGTCTTACTTCTCATACAAATTAAAGTTTTATTGTTTTAATACCCACACATCAGTAACCCGAGATTGTTTTCTCCAATTGAGGTGATCTTCATTGGGAGTATCGAATGTGATAATTAGTTTTCCATCTTTTATTAATTCTTTTGGAAGTGGAAATTCTTTGAACTGCTCAAATTCTTTCTCGTACTTTGTTGGTTTTAACCGTTTACTATTCGCTCTTAACAAGGCTTCACCATAACCAGAAACACGAATTAAATAATCTGTATTATGATCTAGTTCATCGTAAGCCAATTCAGGAGTAAATTGAAACAATTGTGTAGATAGACGTTTTCTACTCAAGCCATTATTCTCCCACAAATAATCAATAGCATCATCGGTTTCAGAAGTTACATGTTTGGCATCAGCACTTGAGATATTGTCATAGAAACTTCCTTCACCAGGAAATTCATAATTTCTGATAAACGAGAGTTTATCTAATTTCTCTTGTTCTGATTTAAATTCATGTATTTTTTTAAATTCATCTTCTAACCACCATCTGTTATTTAAAGGGTAATCGATAAAATCAAGAACAGCACCTCTTTCTGCACCTCTAGCTTGGTATTTTTCTACACTGGTTTGTGCTCCAATGGAATGAAATAAATCTTCACCCAATTCAAATACTCGTTGTTTTAGGTCTTGAGAAACAAATTCTCTATCCGCTTTCTGAATATGGTTCAAAGCATCAACCATAGCCTTGTCTGCGCCTAATTCTTCTGCCTTGGCTAAAATTTCATAGGCTTCTTTTTCCAAATTTTTTTCATAAATAAGTCGATCTTGAATATAAGCATCATAATAGGCTCTCATTAGTAACTGCTGCCATCTCCAGTTTTTCGCCAATTGTGGATTTTCAGCTTCCATTTTTTTCCAAGCAGTTAAAGTTTTTCCTATTCCTTTATTGTTTATTGCTGGCCCTACCCAATTTTGTTCTAAGGCAAGGATTGCGTCTGCCGCTTCTTCTGCAACAGCATATCCAAAGAAAAACCGACAATACTCAACCATAATATTCCGTACATCACTTTTGGTATCCCAACCCATCTGACTCCAAACAATTTTATTCACATCGTCATGTGATCCGTCAGAATAAGATATAAATCCATCTGTATAAACAGCATCTTTATTGTGAATCTTTGCATAATAATAAGGTTGAGGATTACACCCTTCTCTACCTAAAGTTAAAGCAAAAGCCTGATCCCATCTTTCCACAGGATATGAACATCTAACAGAATGGGTTATATCAGGATATGATCTATGCTTGTACTTTTTTGGTAATCGTTTTCTTTCTAGGTCTATTGGAGGACTACTAGGTCCGTAAACCAACCCTGTCAGCCAATCAGGATTGTTTTTGTCTAGATAATTAAAGAAATAATCTGTTTTTTCTTTATTAAATCCTTGTAAAGAAACCCAGATACCAGCATCGGGATGGTATTTATGGAGAATCTTTGATAAATCTTTTAAATAAGGCATTAATTCTGAAGGATGATTATCACCAGGGTCACCGCCAGGAACAAACAACCCATCTAGTCTGGGGCATTTTTTAAAAAACTCTTCTTGCTCTTCAAGTCCTTCTTGATGTGCATTTTTAATGGTCAAGTCACGTGGTGCTGGTGCCCATACCCAGTAGTCGGCATCATATTTATTACATATTTCACTCATTTTGACCTCCATTAGCTGAGGGTCTACTTTAAAATGCGGACTTGATTTTGGGTCTTGAAACGGAATATTCTCGAAACTATTTGCTCCAAAGAGCACCTGTTCTCTAAAATGCTGATCGAATTGCGCAACGGTCCATGCATCCCACGAATTTGCTGTATTTCTATATCCAAATTGATGCCCTCGTAATCCATATTCAGGCGAAGTAATAATATCAATATTGCTGGATAAACTAATTTTACCATCTTGCATTTTAGCTGTTCTCAGCAGTTTGCCAATTCCGTAAAGTACCCCTCTGGCATCACCACCATTAATCCATAATATATTTTTTCCATTTTTATTTTCATGAAATATTCTAAAACCTTCCTTCTTCAATTCAGGTAAGTCATCACCAGTTCTATTTGGAATAATTTCTCCAAATAATTTTTTTTCTGAAGTTAGTGCTATGGCAATAATGGTATTGTTGTCCCACTTGTTTGTTATTTGAAGTTGCAGTGAAGTTCTTTTTTCAATTTCTTCTACCAAAATATTTTCAGCAGTTTCATGAACAGGTGCTTTAATAGTAGGAGATATTAAAATGGTCGCTTTTGATAAATCTAAAAGATTTTCTGTGGATTTAGAACAAGATATTATCATTCCAACAAATAATAGGATTAGTCCTTTTTTAATTATCACCTTCATAGTTTAAAATGCCAAATTTTTATTTGTAGTAGCATACACGATATTGTCACCTACTGTAATATCATTATAAGGGTCTCTGTGTAGTTAGTAATATGTATTAAATTAATAAAAATAAAAAATTAAATAAAATGTCAATACAAAACTAATTAATACCTTATAAAACACTGCATATAATTTATCAATAACTTAATATAAATTAGCCAATTACGAATAGTATAATAGAGATGAATCAACTTAAGCTTATATTTGTTAAGCATTTTTTATCTTATTGAAAACAAAAATAATTTCAATCTTATAATAATTAAAAAAATGAAAAAATTCAAAGTAATATCTCCTGTAGATGGAAGTGTTTATACCGAATGTGAGTTGCACAGTACCAAAAAAATAGAAGAAGTTTTAGCTTCTGCTAAAAAAGCGCAAAAGACTTGGAAGAATATATCTCTTACAGATAGAAAAAATCATATTGAAAAGTTTATCAAAGCATTTGAAAGTAAAATAGATATTATTAGCGAAGAATTAAGCTGGCAAATGGGAAGGCCTATTAGTCATTCTCCATACGAGGTTAGTGGTGCAATTGCTAGAACCAAAGGAATGCTTACACTTGCTGAACAATCACTATCAGATGTTTTGGTAGACAAGATAGCTGGTTTTGAGAGGTTTATTAAAAGAGATGCACTAGGAATAGTTTTTGTTGTTCCAGCTTGGAATTATCCTTATCTCATCGCTGTAAATACCATCATACCTGGTTTACTTGCGGGAAATGCAATTGTATTAAAACATTCTGCCCAAACACCTTTAGTTGCCGAGCGTTTTGCAGAGGCTTTTAGAGAAGCAGGCTTGCCAGAAGGTTTATTTCAATATTTGCATTTAAGTCATCAAGATACCGCAAATGTAATTAGAGATCCACGTGTAGATTTTGTTTCCTTTACTGGCTCTGTAAGTGGTGGGCATCATATTCAAAAGGTTGCAGCCGAAAGTTTTGTTGGTTTGGGTTTGGAGCTAGGCGGAAAGGATCCAGCTTATGTTTGTGATGACGCTAATTTTGATTTTACAGTGGAAAATTTGGTTGAAGGCGCATTTTTTAATTCAGGTCAATCTTGCTGCGGTATTGAACGTATTTATGTAAAAGATACCTTTTATGATCGTTTTATTGAGGCTTACGCCGAAGAAACAAAAAAATACAAATTAGGTAATCCATTAGATAAGACTACTAATTTAGGCCCAGTTGCAAAAAGAGGCGGCGCAGAAGCTGTAAAACTTCAAATTGAAGCGGCACTTAGGGCAGGAGCAAAAGGTTTAATAGATCCTTCTTTATTTCCTGAAACGGCATTGGGCTATAATTATTTGGCGCCACAAGTGCTTGTAAATGTAGATCATAGTATGGAAGTTATGACCGAAGAAAGTTTTGGACCTGTTGTAGGTATCATGAAAGTAAAAAGTGATGCAGAAGCATTGGCTTTAATGAATGATAGTCCATACGGATTAACAGCTTCTATTTGGACAAATGACTATGATAAAGCCCTTGCAATTGGTAATAAAGTTGAAACAGGTACTTGGTTTATGAACAGATGTGATTATTTAGATCCATTTTTAGCATGGACAGGTGTTAAAAATACGGGTAGAGGTTGTACATTATCTGCAATAGGTTATGAACAACTTACCAGGCCAAAATCTTATCATTTAAGAACAAAAATTTAATTAAGAAAAATAATTGTTTTAATAATAAAATATATAGAAATGGCAAATACAAGACATACATATACTTACCCAACAAGAATTGAGTACGGACCAAATGCAATGAAAGATTTCACTCACATTGTAAAAGAACAAGGACTTAAAAAAGGGTTGATTGTAACCGATAAAGGCATTGAAAAAGTAGGTACAGCGGATTTGTTAAAAGGTTTTTTTACCGAGGTTGGTATTGATACTGTAATATTTAGCGATGTAAAATCCAATCCAACAGAAAAAAATGTTTTAGATGGAACACAAGTTTTTAAAGAAAATAATTGTGATTTTATCGTAGCCTTGGGTGGTGGTTCTCCTATGGATGCAGGTAAAACCATGAAAGTTATGGCAACTCATGACGGGCCACTTGAAAAGTATGATGATATGAAAGGTGGAGATAAGTATATTTTAGATAATATGCCTCCGTTTTATGCCATACCAACAACCGCAGGTACCGGTAGTGAAGTGGGTAGGAGTAGTGTTATCAATATCAATAATAAAAAAGTAATTATTTTCTCACCATTTATGATGCCTGATATTGCGGTACTGGACCCATTAATTACGGTTTCTCTTCCTGCAAAGTTGACTGCAGCAACAGGTGTAGATGCATTTGTACACAGTTTGGAAGCATATATCATGGAAACTTTTCATCCAATGGCAGATGGAATTGCCATTGAGGCGATGAAAATGTGTGTAGAGAATTTATCCACAGCAGTGTATAAAGGTGATGATATTGAAGCAAGAGGTAAGATGTTGATGGCTTCTGCAATGGGTGCAATTGCCTTTCAAAAAGGTTTGGGTGTTAATCATGCCATCGCTCACGGATTGGGTATTTTTTATGATATGCACCATGGTTTGGCCAATGCAATAGTATTGACTGAAGTAATGAAATACAATATTTCAAGAGAAGAAACTCGAAAAAGATATGCTTCTCTTGGATCCATTTTTGGTGTAGAGAATGATGCAGAAAAAGTTATTGAAGCGATTGGTAAATGGCTAATATCGCTTGGTATTGTTGTTAATCTGAGAGATTTAAATGTTAAAGAAGATCAATTTACAGCATTAGAAGAATATGCCTTGGCTGATCCTTGTTGTCCACTTAATCCTAAAACAGTTGAAAAAGGAGATATTGTAACAATTTTAAAAAACTTAATTTAAAATAACCTTTTAAGATAACCAGATATAAATAGCAATAGTTATTATTGACAATATAAAAAGATGCAATCTCCAGTCGCTTAAACCTTCAAATTTCGCAATTCTTTTTGCATAATTAATAGTTGTTGTTTCTAATTTTTCCGGAGCAGTTTTCTCTGTAAAGGCAGAAACAATAAACAATACGCCTGTAACCAAAATAGTAGCCCATAAGCCTCTAAAACCGAAATTTAAGGTAAGTTTATAATGAAGAAATGGAAATACCTGCTCTCCAAGTTCAGGCCCCATAAATTGGTCCATAACGAACATGGTAGCAAATATAGCCCCTGCAATTACAGAGGCATAAGCACCTTTTATGGTTACATTTTTACTAACAATACCAAAAAATATTGCGGGAAACACTGGAAGAACAAGATATGCTGAAATGGTTTGTAGGTATTTATATAGTCCTTCTTCGTTTTTATAAACCATGTAAGCAGCACCAATTCCTAGTAAAGCGGCTAAAACTATTACGATTCTACCTAAAAACACCTGTTTTTTTTCGGGAGTATCAGGCCGAAATTCTAAAACAAAATCTTTAACCACTAAGGTTGATACAGAATTAAGAACTGCGATGAGTGAGGTAATTAAAGCCGCCATCAAAGACGCCAAAACCAAACCACGTAAACCTGTTGGTAGTAAATTATTTAAAAGAAGAACAAATGTTTGTTTTGTTTCATCTCCCTCCAACCCCGGATATAAGGCATAAGCAATAACTCCCGGTAAGGCAAAAAGAAAAATGGGTAAGAGTTTTAAAACTACAGCAAACATGGAGCCCCATCGTGCTTGTTTTATATTTGGTGCTGCCAATACGCGTTGTACATTTACTTGATCAATTCCCCAATAAAAAATACCGGCATAAAAAGCTGTAGCCAAAATCCCCCAAAAGGGATAAACCGGATCGTCAATTGGTTTCGCAATGCTCATTGCATCGGGTACTTTATCCATTAATCCTTCCCAACCACCTACTTTGTCCAAACCAATAAAAAGCATAATACTCGTACCAACAAGAATTATAACTACCTGAATAGCATCGGTATAAGCTACGGCAGTAAAACCACCTATAATGGTAAAAACAGCCACTACCATACCAATATAAAAAACGGTTTCCATAATATCCCAGCCCAAAATACTATTAAGAACAAGGGCTCCTGCAAATAAAGTAAATGCCAATTTGGTCATGATGCTTATGATTAACATCAAGCCCGAAAAGAAAGTTCTTGAAAGTCGGTTATACCGAAGTTCTAAAAATTCAGGGATCGTATAGATTTTATTTTTTATATAATGAGGAAATAAAATGGCACAGGCAAACCCAAGTGTTATAGCAGCTGTAAGTTCAACCGATCCTGCCGATAATCCATATCTATAAGCATCACCTGATAAGCCAACCAAATGTTCTGCACCTATATTGGTAGCAAAAAGAGAAGCACCTATCAATGGCCATTTGATCTTTCTTCCACCCAAAAAGAAGCTGGCACTATCTTTACCCACTTTAGCTCGATGTGCCATATAAAGTCCGATAGACAAACTACCTCCCAATACAATAATAACAACAATCCAGTCTAGAAGCTCTAAAGAAATATTCATTTAATTATTTTGTTTAATGCTTTTTAATTAAAGTATCCAATCTATTTATCGATTGAATCATAGCTCTAACCGTATGATAGTTTATTTTCCATGAATGCCCCATATGTGTCCAAATTGGTTCGCCCTTTCGGGAAAGAAGGGGATACCATTCACCAACTTTTTTGTTTATCACTTTTTCAAAAACAAAAGTGTGCACATTTTTATAGGCATCCCAATATTTTTCATCATCAAATAAAATGACAGCATCCAGAACACCAATCATCACCTCTGCCTGTTGCCAGAATTCTTTTTCTTTATCATAAACACCTCCTTTGTGTGACCCTTCAACAAAAACACCTCCAAATTTAGTATCAATTCCGTTATCAACGGTGTGGTCAAATATGGTTTTAAACAGTTTTTTATAGTTGCTTTTATCTTCTTCTAAGATTTGGAGTGCATGCATAAATAACCATGCAAACTCTGCATTGTGTCCAAAGCAAGTATTATCTGTGGCATTATTTTTAGACCCCTCTTCGGTATAGCGATCCCAGCCCCAAATAATATCAAACTTTATTTGTGGCGCTATTTCCCAATTGGCCCAAAATTGGGGGATACCAGTTTTGTAGTTTTGATGCATCATTCTGTTGAGAAGTATTTGAATAACTTCCAGTAATTTTCTGCGATGTACTTCTTTGCGTGAAACTTCATAAAGTGTGGTATAGGCCTCCATTAAATGCATATGTACATCTAGAGTTTTACGGTCGCCTCCTGCGCTTCCAGCATTAGCAAGTGTCCAATCTTTACCAAACATTTCAAAATATCCTCCATAATAACTATCGACACAATATTTTTGAATCAGATCAAAAACTTTTTCGGCATAAACAATACCACGTTGATCTCCAGTTGCTAGGGTGTATTCACTTAATGCATAAATAGAAAAACTTAGGCCATACACTATTTTTTTGTCGTTGATAATATTTCCTTTTCTATTTAACATCCAAAAGAACCCTCCATGTTCCATATCCCACATTTTGTCAATCAAAAAGTCTGCTCCATGTTTTGCAAATCCAAGATATTCTTCTGTGCCATAGCCTGCTCTAATAGCAGATGAAATGGTATACAAACATCTAGCCTGAGCGATTAATGATTTTTCATCTTCACCAGTATCATTACCATCTTTGTCAAAATGAGTGATATAACCACCATTTTCTTTGTCGATCATTCTATCTGTCCAAAAAGGTAATAGTTCCTTGGTAAGATGTGTTAAGGCCTCTTTTTTAAAACGTATTAATTCATCAATTTGCATTGCATGGTTTTCATTATTTTGATATTTGTTTGAAATTGAATGATATCAATTTTAATTCCTATTTTTTCAGTAAAATTTTGATTAAACCGCTTTGCCGTTGCGACAGGTTCTTCAACCCTTGGGTTGATTTCTGTTCATGGTTTTATAGCCTGTCGGTCCGTTCCGGTCGGACAGGTTCTTGGGTTAAACGCCTTTTATTTACTGCAATTATTTTATACCATAAAGTGGTCCATAGGCTTCACAAGCTCTATAATCTTGCCCTTCCTTATCTGACCCAAAAGATGTCCATAATGCAGGTCTGAAAACTTTGTCATCATCTACATTGTGCATATTGACTGGTATTCTAAGCATGGAAGCCAAGGAAATTAGGTCGGCACCAATATGACCATAACTTATAGCACCATGATTTGCTCCCCAATTTGCCATCACTGCATAAACATCTTTAAAGGCACCTTTACTCGTTAAATTTGGCGCAAACCAGGTAGTTGGCCATGTTGGATTTGTTCTTTCATCTAAAGTTTTGTGTACATCGCCATCAAGTACAACGGTCCACCCTTCAGCAATTTGCAATACGGGCCCAACGCCTTTTACCAAATTAACTCTACACATGGTAACCGGCATTTCACCATCCGTTTTAAACTGAGAAGAATAGCCTCCTCCACGAAAATACTCTTTTACTGCCTGTGGCCATTTGGTGGCTTTTAAACATTTAGAAACCTCATTTTCAGTGATATCCCAAAATGGTTTCATGGCAGGACTACCATCATTATTTTGTTGTTGTGCCGTAGCATCTAAAGTAGTTGATCCTGAATTGAT
Source organism: Flavobacteriaceae bacterium (assembly GCA_021647985.1). Lineage (GTDB taxonomy): Bacteria > Bacteroidota > Bacteroidia > Flavobacteriales > Flavobacteriaceae > Lutimonas. The sequence goes on from JAKITQ010000001.1 coordinate 62,101, forward strand.
CAAATGGATGATGCCATTTTTAGCTTTACCTTGAAGTGATTTACCCGTAACTCTTTTTACAGATTCTGGACTCCAGTAGGTGCGTACATCAGAGAATATTTGAGCCGTATTGGTAAGTAAATGACCAAATAGCATGGATACTCCATTTAAACTATCATTTTCTGTAGCCATCATAAAAGCTTGTCGGATACCGTTCCAGTCAAAAGAGGAGTTTAATATAGCTTCCGAAAAATCGCCATTTGGCATATGATCTGTCCATTGGCGTTGCCCTTGAAAACCTGCAATTAATGCGTTTCTTCCTAGAGCTTCTTCACCATAACCCATTTCTTTTAATTTGGGGTTTCCTATCATTAAATCGCGCATGATTAAGGTCATCTTAACTACAATTTCCCATTCCCAATCTTTTCTTTTATCATCTCCTTTTAAAGCATCAATATTATAATCTTTACCTTCTTCACAATTTTCTAATGTCCATTGTAGGGCTTTTTTATATTCATCTTTGTCATAGATTTCTTCATCAATTCTTCTCATTATTTCTGTTTGGTCTACAAATTCGGTACGCATACCCAAATAATCATGAAAGAAATTTTGATCTACCATAGAGCCAACAATTCCCATAGACGAATAACCCAGAGATAAATAGGATTTGCCTTTCATTTGGCTAACTGCTAAGCCAGCTTTTACAAAACGCAAAATTTTCTCTTTTACGTCCTCATGAATTTTGGTATCCCCTGTATCTTGTACTTCACGTCCATAAATACTAAAGGTTGGTAAACCCTTTTGGGCATAACCGGCTAAGGCTGCGGCTAAATAAACTGCACCCGGGCGTTCGGTACCATTAAATCCCCAAATTGCTTTTGTAGTATTAGGATCAGCATCCATAACTTCGGTACCATAACACCAAGCAGGCGTAACGGTTAAAGAAACTGTTACACCTTCTCTTTCAAATTTATCAGCACATAAGGCTGCTTCTGCAACACCACCAATATTGGTATCGGCAATGATACATTCTACTTTTTCACCACTTGGAAATCGTAAATTTTCTTCAATTAGTTTGGCAGCATTTTTTGCCATTTCCATACATTGATCTTCTAGAGATTCACGAACACCTCTTTCTCTCCCGTCAATTACAGGGCGAATTCCTACTTTTGGTAATCTACCTATTAATCTATTGCTCATTTTTTTTTAATTTTGGTATTAAATAATTGTACTTAATTAATGGAATATGCATTAATTTAACTTTTTACTTGGTTCTTTATTTGTATCAAATCTTTCATTACACTATAAAGTTCAATTTTATTTTCGGCAAGTCCAAATGCATCGTGTAATTTTTTATAGATAAGATATAGTTTTTGATATGTTTTAACATTTTCAGGTATTGGCTGGTACACTTTATTTAAAATTTTGCAGCTTTTTTTCTGTAGATCATTGTATGGAATGTTTATTCCTTCGCTCAAATATGCGGCATGAGCGCCCATAAGTGCGGCACCCAAAGCAACTGTTTCATCTATCGCAGCGATTTTCATGGGTTTATTAATTATATCCGCATAGATTTGCATAAACAATGGGTTTTTATGAGAAATACCACCACAGTTTACCACTTCGTTGATTACAACCCCTTGACGCTCCATGTCTTCAATAATTACTTTAGCACCAAAAGCAGTACTCTCCATCAATGCTCGATATATTTCAAAATTTTTTGTTTGTAGTGTTTGTCCAATAATAAGACCTGATAACATGGCATCAGTTAATATACATCTGTTACCATTGTTCCAATCTAAAGCAATAAGACCGCTTGCGCCGACTTTAATATTTTCAGCCTCTGAAGTTAGATTTTTATGTGTTCTAGTTTTTTTAAGGACTTCTTTGATAAACCAGTCTAGAATATCACCTACGGCACTTTGACCAGATTCTATTCCGTAATAATTTGGCAAAACAGATTCGGTTGCTACACTTGCAACACCTTTAATATTTGAATTTCCTGTATCTAGATTTCCTAAAACTAAGTCGCACGTAGAAGTTCCAATAATTTTAACCAAACTACCATCTTTTATTCCTGAGCCAATCGCACCGGCGTGGGCATCCATAATTCCCATGGCAATGGGGATGCCTTCTTGCATACCAAATTCGTCTGCCCATGCTTTGGATAATGTGCCACTGTTATAATCGTTGGAATATGTTTTTTTTGGTAAGGTTTTCAATATTCTAGTAAGATCTGGATGTAAGGCTCTTATAAATTCTTTATCAGGAAAACCTCCCCAAGCTTCGTTGTAAAGTGCCTTGTGACCAGCAGCGCAAATATTCCTTTTAACTTGATCAACATCAGTTAATCCCGCTAAAACTGCTGGGATATAATCACTTAATTCGATCCATGTATAAGCCGCGTCAAAAACCTCTTGATCTTCATTGCGACAATGTAAAATTTTAGCCCAGAACCATTCAGAAGAATAGGCTCCACCAATTTTATCCATGTATTGTGGCCTTTTTTCAAGGATTACCTCACTAATCAAATCGGCTTCTTTATGTGAAGTATGATCTTTCCACATCCAGGCATAGGCATTTAAATTATTTTTAAATGCTTCTAATTTAGATAATGGCTCTATTTTTTTGGTTACAGGCAAAGGTGTTGAACCAGTTGCATCGACTCCAATTCCGGAAACGGAAGACATAGGTATACCGAGTTCCATATTTTTTGATTTTGCTTTTTGCAAAGCATTTTTCATAGAACTTACATAATCAACTGCGCTTTGACGTGCAAGTAAACTGTTCGAATCTGAAAGGTAAACACCGTTCAATCCTTCTTTATAAACTTGTTCAACAGAATTTAATACATTTCCGCTTTTTAAATCCATGGTAAGAACCCGTACTGCGGTAGAACCAAAATCTATTCCTAAAACTATTTTCTTGTCCATATTTATTATAAAATTCAGCTTTTATTTTTAATCAAAATCTATTATTAGCATTTTAACTTCAAAAACAAAATTAGAATTATTAAATTAAATGGAAGGTTAAAATAATATATGTATTTAATAAAATTATAGAATTGATTGATATTAAATTAAAATATATTTGTGATATTAATTAATGTTTGGTTTAAATTGTTTGGTTAAAAAAGACTACTTTTCTAAGTAGTCTTTTTTTTAATATGTCTATTTTTATAAATTATTTTCCATTTTATTAAACTTAATATATGAAAAATTCAATAATAATTATTTTCCTACTTTCTATTTTTTTTATTCAAGCTCAAAATGATCAAAAAATAGCATTTGGTCCGTATATTCAACAAATGAGTACTAAAGATGCTACTTTATGCTGGTCGACCATTGAAGGGGAGTCCACAATAACTTTTCCTAAAGGTAAAACAGATACTATTAGAAGCTATAAACAACATAAAATTCATTTGGCAAATTTAAAACCAAATACAAAATATGCCTATGATGTGCTTAACGATGGATCGGATGAAGGCAAGGGTATATTGACTACTTTTCCTGATAAATCAATTCCATTTAATTTTGTCGCTATTGGTGATTCACGTAGTAGACATGATGTGCATGCGAAAATTGTGAAAAAAATTCAAGAAAAGAACCCGAGATTTGTAATAAATTCAGGCGATTTGGTAGGAAATGGTTTATCAATAAAAGATTGGGAGGCTTTTTTTAAGGTGAACAAAGAATTTATGAAGAACACTCCTTATTACCCTGTTTTGGGGAATCATGAAAAGGACTCACCATATTATTATGATTTTTTCGATTTACCGAATAATGAAAGGTATTATTATTTTACTGTTGGAGATGCTCTTTTTATTGTTTTGGATAGTGAAGGATTAAGAACAACTGTTCCAGCCTATGTTAAAGGGGATAAGCAGGATCAATTTTGGTATGATTCAGGTATTGAATATTTAAAAACACAAAAAATTTGGTTAGAAAATGTGCTAAATTTAAATAAAGATGCTGGTTTTATATTTGTTTTTCAACATTTACCTTTATACAGTGTAAAGAAAAGTCGTGTGGAAGAATCTAAAATGGCTAGAAAATTTTGGGGTGATATTTTTTTTCGTCATGGGGTTCAGGTTTTTTTAAATGGTCATGATCATCATTATCATCATGCCATAGATAACGGTGTGCATTTTATTACTGCCGCTGGCGCAGGTGCTCCATTGTATAAAGTAGATGCTCCGCAGCCAGAAACAGTAAACTACAAAGAAATAGAGCATTTTATCAATGTTGAAGTAAATAAAGATACCGCTGTTTTACATGTAATAGATATTGATGGAAATGAATTTGATACTATTGAAATAAAAAGAAGAAATACCAAGTAATTATTTTAATAGAATAGGATAGTAAGTATATTAAATTGTTTAAAACAAAAAGAACATTTGAGAAACCTTCAAATAAATTGTAAAAGTCCAGTTTATTATTAATATTGTCTGGTCTTGTGTGTGATGCAATTATTAACAGATCATCTTTTTTTATAAAGTAATCATAGTCAAATTTATTATTATCGGTATTCCACTTTACATTTATATTGTTGATTTATTCTATTTTCTGCAAAAGTGAATTGAATTAATCGATTTCCAATATCTTTAACTTCAATGTCATTGATTTTTGTGATTTCTTTTCCTGCTATTTTATCTTTAAGTGCATAGTTTTTTAATCCTTTATTCTGTAGAAATATACCACAGGAATTAAAGGCTAAAGCTTATTAGTATTATTGTTATAATCAGGATGTTTCTTTTTCTTATTACCATTAAACGGTTAAAAATAAAAGGTTAAATTGAATATTACAATCAATGAGTTTTTACCCTAAGCCTAAAGGGGAAAATCATTGAATGCTTAACTTTTTTGACTCCCTTCAGGGTAAGGGGAAGAACGAAAAAGCTTAACTTATTGACATTGGTCGGCAAGGCAGGGGCGAACGCCATTCAATTATGGATCAAGCCGTCTACTCGATTGCTTGTCATTTTTATTCAAATATTCTATTCTTAAATGATTTTTTCAATGCAGTAAAATTTTGCTTTGGGTTTTTACAAATATAAATTGTTTGCCAAAGTTCATCAACTTCATCTGAATATGGATTGTAGATTCTTTTTATGGGTTCTACGTTTTCAAAATAGGTGCTAAAGAAACTGATTCTAGTATCACCATGACTAAATGCAATTACAGTTTCAGGTATTTCTCCATTTGGCGCCCAAATGTAAAAACTACCATGATATGAAAAAGCATTTGGCAAATTGTATTCGGCTTTAAATAAGTTAACAGCACCTGCTTGGCTGTAATGCTTACCCCAAATCAAACAATTTTCTTGTTCAGATTTAGATAAACTATCAAAAACGGATTTTAGTTCTATCATTGTTTTTTTCCATTTTTCTTTAGAATACCTATCTTCATAACGTATTCCATATTTCCCGCCTTCAATTTCTATTTTTTCATACGGATAATCATATTTAATATAATTCTCTAAAGAATAAATTGGTAAACCAAAAGGGATTAATGCTAAACCCAAAAGTAATAAAAATGACAAGGGGTAAATAATCCATTTGATTTTATTCAAAATTTTAGTTTCCCAAAATACTGCACCAAAAGGCAATAAAGTCAAAATAATTGGAAAAAAATAATATTGTTTTCCTTGACTATAGGCCAAAACTAAAGTTGAAATTAATATTGTTAACGCAATTGGAAGATACCTTTTATTTTCTCTTGAACTGAATAAATAAACAATTGCTGGAATTATTATCAATAGACTAATTGGGTTTATAGAAAGTATTAATTTCCATATAACATCAAGTGCAATAAGTTTATTTAGTTGTGTTTCATAAAGTCTATTCATCATTTGAATAAAGGGAAAATCATTAAGAATTTGCCAAATAATGTTGGGAGTTATTATTAAAATAAATAGCAAAATGTTTCTCCAAAAGTTTTGTTCAATAAGTGCCTGTCTAATTTTTTTGAAGAAGAATAAAATTGGTAAGCCAATAATGAAAAATAGAATATCATACTTTGTAAGAAAGCCTAAGCCAATTGTAATTGTCAAATACCAAAGCGTTTTTGCATTAGGAAATTTTACATATTTTGTTAATTGATAAAAACTTAGTACCCAAAATAATTGACTAAAAACAACAGGTTGAAACAATTGATGAGATCTCCCAAATCCAGGTGCTATTAAAATAGAAAGTAAAACAAGAAAAACTGCCTTTGTTTTCCCTCCTAACTCCACTGTTGTTTTAGCAGTATAAATAAGAATAAGAATACTTGCTATATGAACAAATATATGATGAACAAATACTGAGTTTGAGTGAAAAATATTTTGGATGAAAGCCAAAAGTCCAATTAATGGTGGAAATTCCATATATCCAATACCAAGATGATTACCAGCTTCAATATGTAGTAGTTCATCTCCTTGAAATCCTGTATGGTAATCTGCAAATAAATGTAAAGTCAATTTTATTAGGCAAAAAAAGAATACTACTATTTTAATTTGTTTAGTCATTTATTTGTTTTCCCTATTCCAATATGAGTTTCAATAATCTTTCTGTGTTGTTTTCTTTTTGCATTTTCCCTGCAATTAGTTCAGCATTCTTTTTGTAATTTTTATTGCTTAACAAGTCCAAAAGAAGTGTTTCAAAGTTGTCTTTATTTAACTTTTTTATTGATGTTCCCATTGTACCGACTTTTAACTTATGAATTATGGTATTCCAAAAGAATTGGTCTATAAAATGTGGAATTATTAAACTTGCACATCCATATTTTAATGCTAAATGTGTAGTTCCTGAACCTCCGTGATGAATAACGGCATACATTTTTGGAAAAATCCAATCGTATGGAATGGTATTTACAAAATAAATATGCTCAGGATATTTTTCTGGTTTTATCAATCCTCCCCAAGCCGTATTAATTATTGCAGGTATTTTGTGCTTGGACAAAGCATTGACTATTGTATTTGTTTTTTGAGCAGGATTGGTATTTGAAATACTACCAAAAGTAATAAAGACAATCTTATCATATTTTTTAATAAATTGATCTAAACTTTTGTCTGTTTCCCAATTTTTAATTTTATTCCGTTCAAAATATCCTACAACATTTGCATTGTTTTTCCAGTTTATAGGCTGTGGAAATAGAGTAGGCGAGATAGTATAAAACGATTTTGCTTTATTCAGTAATCTTTCTCTAATCTGTAACGGATTTATCGTTTTACCAATTAATTCTTTGTGGTACTTTTTTGTAGTAAAATAAGTAACCAAGGATAATACAACGTTTGGAAACGAATAACTTAATCTATTTAGAAATTTACCATAATTTCCACCACCACCAAACCCAATAATAGAGTGATTGTCAACTTTATGTAGTAAGCAAGGGAATGGGAGAACTAAAATTCCTTTATTAGGGTTTATAAACTCCCACAATATTGGATAAACACATTTATGATTGTAAAAAATATAGTCAGGTTGTTCTTTGTCAATAATTGTTTTTTGTACTAACGTTACTTCTTTATTAATTTTAATTGACTTTATAGCCAAAGCAAAAAGTGTTTTTAACCTTTTAAAAATTGAACCGCTTCTGCTCGTTATTACTTTCGATTGTTTGCTTGCAAGTAAAACCTCAATAAACTCTTTAGTAAAGCTATAAAAATCATCATTTCCTACAAGGTCTCTAAACTGTTCTGGAAAGACATAAACAATTTCCCATTTTTTTTCTTTAAGTATTTCTCCTAAAGCCAAAAATGGTTCTATATCGCCACGGCTACCTAATGAAAATAATATTGCTTTCACGGATTATTATTTTGTGATATTAAATTCCTTAAAAATACTATTTTTGTCAATATAATTTCCATTTTGTCTTTCAATTCCACGCCACCATCTATTCTCAAGATGTCGCATTTTAGTAATGCAATCCAATCATTATGAATTTTTAAAGACCTACCGGTAAAGTTAGGGTTTTCATATTGATTAGCCCATTTTAGAAATGCTTTTGAATCCCTTTGCATTGTTTTGTTCGTTAATAATTTTTCTCCATAACGTTCAGTTTCTCGATTTTCAAGTCGTTGTATTCTAACAGTATTGTTCAAATAAATAAATATTGCTAAATCAAATGAAGTTTCCCATTCTTTTCCCCAACTTACCATTGAACCACTTACGATGACATTTTCAAACTTTTCAAAATCTGCTTTTAAATTATCATTCCGTTTGTTCAAAGGTATTTTTTCTTGAAAAGGGGGTTTGGTCTTTTTCCAATAGTAATCGTCAACGTCCAAATGCTTAAAATTCGTTTTGTTTTCAATTTCCTTTGCTAGCGTTGTTGTTCTAGAACCTGACGCTCCAAATATCAAAATTTTCATTCCTAAATATCAATGTTTTTGGTTTTCATTATAATGGATTGTGTATGAGTTGTGGCGATTAAAGAAGCATTACTTTTCAGTTAAACACAAAACTACAAAAAAGTACAAACTTTGAGGTTTGCACTTTCTTAGCCATTACTTATACATCTTGTTAGGCTTTCGTACTTGTTTTATTATCTATTTCTTTTCAAATAAACATATACGAATGTTATAGTTTATGTTAAGTCTTATTTATAAACCAACTCAAATCTATCAAGATTCATTACTTTTGTCCAAGCAGCAATAAAATCTGTTACAAACTGCTCTTTAGAATCATCACTTGCATAAAATTCTGCTAATGCTCTAAGTTCTGAGTTTGAACCAAATATTAAATCTGCTCTTGTCGCTGTCCATTTATTTGCTCCTGTTTTGATGTCTTTCCCTACAAACTCTTCTTTAGTGTCAGATGTGGCTTCCCATTGAACGCCCATACCTAATAAGTTAACAAAAAAGTCATTGGTAAGTTTATCCTTATTTGTAGTAAATATTCCGTTTTCACTTCCATCAAAATTTGTATTTAATGCGCGCATTCCTCCAATTAAAACAGTCATTTCTGGTGCAGTAAGTGTTAGTAATTGTGCCTTATCAACCAGTAATTCTTCAGTAGAAACCGTGTATTTTGTTTTCAAATAATTACGAAAACCATCTGCCATTGGCTCAAGGAGGTTAAATGAACTAATATCGGTTTGTTCAATAGTAGCATCTGTACGTCCTGAAGTGAATGGTACTTTATAGTTAAAACCTGCATTGCTTACAGCTTTTTCTACTCCAACAGTACCTGCCAAAACAATTAAATCTGCTATTGATACTTTTTTTGCACCTGATGTAGTATTGAACTTTTTTTGAATTTTCTCTAAAACAGTCAATACTTTTTTCAATTGTTTAGGATTGTTTACTTCCCAATTTACTTGTGGCTCTAATCTAATTCTTGCGCCATTTGCTCCACCTCTTCTGTCTGAATTTCGATACGTTGAAGCAGAAGCCCAAGCTGTAGAAACCATTTCGCCAATTGATAAATCAGAATTTAAAATTTGTTTTTTTAAAGACTCAACATCATTTTTAGTGATTGCTTCATAGTCAGCAACGGGAATTGGATCTTGCCAAATCAAATCCTCCGTTGGGGCTTCTGGTCCAAGATAAGTAGATTTCGGTCCCATATCTCTATGTGTTAATTTGAACCAAGCTCTTGCAAAAGCTTCATCAAAAGTATCTGGATTTTTATAAAATTTCCTTGATATTTTTTCATAAATAGGATCAAAACGCAATGCTAAATCTGTCGTGAACATTCCTGGTTTCACCATTTTATCTGAATCATAAGCATCTGGAACCATCATTTTTGGGTTTTTAGGCTCCCATTGATGTGCTCCTGCCGGACTTTTTGTTAATTCCCATTCGTTTTCAAATAAATTAAAAAAGAACAAGTGACTCCATTTTGCAGGAGTAGATGTCCAAACAACTTCTAAGCCTGATGTAATTGCATCTGCACCTTTTCCAGATTTATAATCACTTTTCCATCCAAAACCTTGCGCTTCAATACCTGATGATTCAGGGTCTGATCCAACGTGAGATGCGCTTGCAGCTCCGTGTGCTTTACCAAGTGTATGACCTCCAGCAATCAAGGCTACGGTTTCTTCATCATTCATTCCCATTCTTCCAAATGTTTCGCGAATATCTTTTGCAGCAAGGAGAGGATCTGGATTGCCATTTGGTCCTTCTGGGTTTACATAGATTAATCCCATTTGAACTGCTGCTAAAGGCTGTTCAAGCTCTCGATCTCCTTTATAGCGTTTGCTATCGTCTAACCATTTTTCTTCAGAACCCCAATAAACATCTTCGTTTGGTTGCCAAACATCTTTTCTACCTCCTGCAAACCCAAAAGTTCTAAAGCCTGTAGATTCTAAAGCTACATTACCTGTAAGAATCATTAAATCTCCCCAAGAAATTTTATTACCGTATTTTTTCTTTATAGGCCAAAGCAATCTTCTTGCCTTATCCAAATTGGCATTGTCAGGCCAACTATTTTGTGGCGCAAATCGTTGTTGTGCAGATCTAGAACCTCCACGTCCATCTCCTGAACGATACGTACCTGCATTGTGCCAAGCCATTCTAATCATAAAGCCTGCATAAGTTCCGTAATCTGCTGGCCACCAATCTTGAGAGTCTGACATAAGTGCACGTATGTCTTTTTTTAATGCGACATAGTCTAAGCTTTTAAATTCTTTTACATAATTAAATTCTTCATTTGTAGGGCTTGTTAACGCAGCGTGTTTACGTAGTAAATCTAAATTCAATCTATTGGGCCACCAATCACTATTACTAGCATTTCTACTGTTTAAGTTACTTTTTTTAGTAACAGTTGCGCCTGAAATTCCGTCTGTTGATTTGTTGTTATTTTCATTCCCACATGACGTAAGAAGTAATAACAAAATAATAAATGATGCTGTTTTTTTCATTTTTTTATATTTTTATGCGAGTGTAATGCAAATTAACAGATAATTAAGTTTTTTAATGAATTAAATAAATTGATAGTTTTTATAACTTCATAGATAATATCGATATTAGGTATTTTTTGGATGTTCGTTAAGATACATTGTTTACACAAGTTAAAGATTATACTTTACACTAAATGGGTTTCTAACCTTATTGACTTTTATTTTCAAATATTAATGCAAAATTGAAAATTTTTCAGACTTTCTTCATAGCACTTCACTTTGGGTTAAGCAACAAAACCCATATTAACTATAGCCATTCTTACCCAGCGTTTTTTATATTCTTTTCATAATTCCAATTCCAAAAGCGAATGACTTTAATTTAAAATCGGACTCCTTATAAAGTTTTGAAATTACATTATTATAATCCATAGTCATTTGTAATGCTATTTTTTTTGATAAATTGTATTCAATTCCTCCTCCAAATTTAACTCCCAGTCCATATGAATTATCTGTTACTTCTTTATTTAATGAAAAAAGATTATTAAGTCCAACCTCTCCAAATAATCGAATTTTATTTGGAAGAAAATAATATTTTAATGTTAGAGGCACCTCAATAAATCTAAAATCAATATTTTGTGGACTCGGAGGAACTATAAAGAAACAAACAGCACAATAATAAGTTCCAGTAAAGTCTTTGTTAGAATAATTGATTGCGGTGTTTATTGAAAGTCTCGTTTTTATTTCATATTCTAAGTTCAATCCTATTCGGTAATTTGTTTTATTGTAATCAGCAGAGTAGCCAGTATATTTATCAAATGCTATATTTTCAGAACTTAAATTCTTTTCAAGACTAGTATTTAGACCAATTCTCAGTTTGCTAAGTTTTTCTTGGGCATTAATTCCATATGTGAAGAAAAGTATAATTCCAAATATTAATAGTGTCTTTTTCATTTTCTTGATGTTTTTCATAATGTTGGGTAACGTGAGTATAAACACACCACGGTGTTTATTTCATAAATACATCAACCCAAATATACGTAAATACTTCTTTGTTTGGAGGTTTGTAAAAGTTGATTTCTCAAATTCACTCCTGCAAGGTTTTTTTGAACCTTGTAGGTATAAAATGCAATCTACCACTTAAAAAATAAAAGCCCTTAGAAAGGAGCTTTTAGGTTACTATTTTACTTTTTAATCGCTTGATGCAACGATAACCTTGGTTGGGCAAGCAACTATTCCATAATGTAGTCATTTACATCTTTTCTCCACGATTTATAAGAAATTTTTGCACGTCCGACACGGACAATCATTTGTGTTTTTTCTCCATCGTTTATTTTTGCTAATACCCTAAATTTCTTTTTCAAGTTTCCCATTTCAGAATATTCTTGAATTACTTGATTGTATGGATGTGTTATAATTCCAAGTTTAGCAATTGCGATATTAAAGCGTGCATAATCTCTACCTGATTTTATCCAATCGAGTTTAGTATTTGTTTTTGTAGTGAAAAATATTAATCCTTTTGAGCTTTCAATTCCTTTATTAATTCCTTTCATTGTTGCTTTAAATGTCTTTTCGCTATGCCAAGTTAAACTGTCTCCATTATTCATTTGTTTTGTTGCAATTTTCAATATAAATCCTTCATATCCCATTTGTGGCAGGCTTATTCCATCTCGCTTTTCTGCAAGTTCTTTTTCAGAGAAACGAAACTTATTCCTTGTTTCTTCGTTGGTAGCTTTTGTTCTTGTCTCAATTTCCATTGCTGTGGTAAAAATATTTAAATATGGACGCATTTGTTCTTTACCTGTGAAAAATTGTAATTGGCTATGATAATTACCCATTAGCGATTTTATACTTTCAAATTCAGTTTGTGTAATCATTTTTCCCGTATAAGGTTTCCGGTTTGTTCCACGCTGATAAATATAATCGTACAAAACATCTTTGTTTTTATTTGACGTTTTTACAAATGTGATTCTTGCAACAGGTTTTTCAGTCATTTCATTGGCTTTTAAAGTATAATCTCCTTGTGGTAAATACGCTACTTTGGTTTGGTAACCTTCTTGGCTCATTCCTATGCTTACAAGTTCTATAAAACAACCTGCTCCCATATGAATTTGTCTCGCTGGTGGGTCTGTCTCTGGTAACACGTGTTTTACATACAATAACATTTGGGTATCCAGAAATAGTATCTAAATACCACGACTGTGTGTTGTGTGGACTTGGTGCTGTTATACCATAAGCAATGGCTTTCATTACAGGTTTAGTGTAATCATTTGGGTTTGCTCTTTTTTCATATTGCGCATTTACGCTTGTCGTAACAACTGTAAGTAGTGAAATAATTGTGTTTCTTAATAGTTTCATAATTTCTAAATTTAATTCAAAAGTATGCTGAAAATAAAAGTAAGTCATTGACCTACATCAAGAAAAAATATAAAACTAATTGGATGTTATTCTCTTTCTAATTCGACTAAGTGTTTCAGGTGAGACATTGAGATAAGATGCAAGAAGATATTGCGGTACTCTTTGTGGTAAATCTGGTTTCAACGTTATTAGGTTTCGATATCGAGTCTCTGCATCATCCATAAATAAGGATTTGGCTTTTATGCCAATTAATAAAAAGTCCTTCTGCCATTAACCTACCGATACGTTCAAATACAGGGTTATCTGTATACAGCTTATCAAATTTTTCAGTATTGGCTACAAAAATTTCACAATTTTCAAGACAAATAATATCTTTATCGGTAGGAGCTTTTGTTAGAACGCTTAAATAATCTGTTATAAAATCGTTTTCAAACGAAAATTCATCAATTTTATCAACTCCTTCTTTATTGTAAACGCAAATACATTGCCCCTTTGTTGATAAATGCTATTTTATTACAAAAACTTCCATTATGTAAAAAATAGTCTCCTTTTTTTAGTTTTTTTAACTCAAATTGTTCTACAAATAATTCAGAACTTTCTCTGTCAATTTGTAATTGTTCTGTTAGGTACTTTATTAAACTGCTGTTGTTCATTTTTATGCCCAAAAGGTTTGGTTATACTTCTGTTGTGTACTAAGTTAGCCAATTTTTTTCACTATTAATTAATTTTGTAAATCAGTCAATATTTTATAACACACGCATTCACAATAAAGTATAACCATTGCTAGTATTGGATCAAGTCCATCAGCTGATGGATGGGGTTTAACCTTTTATATTATCAAAACAAAAGTACCCTCGCTAGGAATCGAACCTAGATCTAAAGTTTAGGAAACTCTTGTTCTATCCGTTGAACTACGAGGGCTGAATTCATATTTTTAGGGTTTTTGTTCCAATGCCGTTTCAAATGATGTTATATAAGTATGAATTCGTTGATCTATATTCTGATAAAATAATTTATTGTATTTGGTATATTTATTATTGGATATTTGATAAACTTCAATCTCGGCGGTTAAGCCTGATTGCAATATAATAAAATCAGAAACTTTGTACAGGTATCTTTCATTTCTAATTTTAAAGTAAAAAGTAGGAGATACAGTGACATAATATTCTTTAAAATCATTTGGCCCCCACAGTAATTTAAAAGATACTTTTCCTGAAATTTCTTTATATTTATTATCATTGGTTGCTATTTCTTCAACCTTTTCGCTATGGTTTAATAACCATTTTTTTGCATGTAAGTGTAAGCTGTCTTTCGATACATCTTTAACCTCTAAAACACTAGAATATAAAACTTTACCATTTTTTAACGGAAGTGCATCCAAGAGTTTGTTTTGTGCATTACAAACCAACGTAGAGAATAATAAAATGGTAATTATTTTGAGCATTATATGATGTTAGTTTTTGTTGAAAATAAAAATAATTAAAGGATTTTACTAATTTTTATTCACTAATATTCGTTTAAAAATAATATATATTTGTTGTATTGTAAAAACAGGATGAAAGCCACCTATAAAAAATATATACTTCATTTTAAAATACCAGGTGGTACGTCAAGAGGTATTTTAAACACGAAAGAAACTTATTTTTTAAAAATTCAACAAGAAAATTTGATAGGAGTAGGTGAGTGTGCTTTATTCAAAGGGCTAAGCATTGATGATCGCGACGATTATGAAGATAAATTAATATGGTTGTGTAAAAATATCAATCTTGATAAAGATTATTTATTGACAGAATTAAAAGAATTTCCTTCGATACAATTTGGATTAGAACAAGCGCTGTTATCTTTTAAAAGCAGCGATATTTTTAATTTATTTCCTTCCGATTTTACTGATGGATTGGATAAAATTGCTATTAATGGATTAATTTGGATGGGAGATAAATCATTTATGCAAAAACAAATCAAAGAAAAATTAAAAAAAGGTTTTACAACGATAAAATTAAAAATTGGGGCCATTGATTTTAAAACCGAATTGGATTTATTAAAATCTATAAGAAGTGAATTTACAGCTAAAGAAATAGAACTTCGGGTTGATGCAAATGGCGCTTTTCATCCACAAGATGCATTGGAAAAGTTAAAAAAATTATCGACATTTGATTTACACTCTATTGAACAACCCATTGCAGTAAAACAATGGGAAACGATGGCTTTTCTCTGTGAAAAAACACCATTACCAATTGCCTTAGACGAAGAGTTAATTGGTGTTTTTGACAGAGCGAAAAAAGAAAATATGATGCAAATCATTAATCCACAGTTTATTATATTAAAACCTAGTTTGATAGGGGGTATTCAGGGAACTGATGAATGGATTGAAATATCTACTAGGCAGGGTAGTGGATGGTGGATCACATCAGCACTTGAAAGTAATATAGGTTTGAATGCCATTGCCCAATACACCTATACTTTACAAACTAATATGCCACAAGGATTGGGTACCGGTGGTTTATTTACAAATAACATACCTTCGCCTTTACTGGTAGATTGTGGTAAATTATTTTATAAGGTATCCGCAAAAAATAATTGGGATTTTACATTTTTAAATAGGAATAAATAAACATGAATTATATTCAACAGGCATACAAAGGCAACAATAACTTTTTAAATTATTTAGCCGCAATAATAATAATAACTATTGGTTGGCAAGTTTTAGGAATGATTCCTTTTATGCTAGTTGTCTCAGCACATACTAATGATATTACTGAATTACTAGAAGCTTCAAAAGATACCTTTACGAGTTTAGGAATTGATAAAAACTTGTATTTATTTGTCATGCTTCTCATGTTTGTTTTTGGGTTGATTTCCTTGCTATTTGCTGTGGTAAAAATTCATAAAAGGCCTATTGTCAGTTTAGTAACGAGTAGAAAAAAAATTGATTGGAATAGAGTATTTTATGGTTTTATTTTATGGTTTGGCATTACATTGGCAACAATATTAATAAATTATTCGTTAAGCCCAGAAAATTATATTTGGAATTTTAAAGCCATACCATTTTTTATTTTGGTGATTGTTTCTATTGTAATGATGCCTATTCAAACTAGTTTCGAAGAATTATTATTTCGTGGATATTTTATGCAGGGATTGGGCGTGGTATTTAAAAATGCCTTTGTTCCATTATTTGTCACCTCCATTATATTTGGTTTGTTGCATATATTTAATCCCGAATATGATAAATTAGGTCCGTTGGTCATGGTATATTACATAGGTACTGGGTTTTTATTTGGAATCACTACTTTAATGGATGAAGGAACTGAATTGTCTTTAGGTATGCATGCCGCAAATAATATAGTGGCGGCAATATTTGTGACAACGAATTGGGTAGTTTTACAAACGGATGCATTATTATTAGATATCTCAGAGCCAAATATTAGTTTTGAAATGGTTTTACCAGTATTTGTTATTTACCCTTTGGTGCTATTTGTTTTATCTAAAAAATATGGATGGACCAATTGGAAACATCATTTATTTGGTAGCATTGAAAAACCGGAATTAATTACGGAAACAAGTGAATGAAAAAAGGTCATTTACATATAGCTTTTAAATTAAATGGAGAATCGTTTAAAAACGAAAGCGATTTACTAAAATTCATTAAGAATAAACACCCTGATATTGCCTTGTTCTTAACGCAATGGTTCGATGGCTCGGAATTTATTACGGTGCAAACATCGGGTTCTACCGGTAGCCCAAAACCGATTAAACTGAAAAAAGAATTTATGATTAATTCTGCCAAAGCTACAGGTATATATTTTAATCTACCACAAAACACAAGTGCATTATTGTGTTTACCGATAAATTTTATTGCTGGTAAAATGATGTTAATTAGATCTTTAGTTTTAGGTTGGCACTTAGACATTGTTGAATCAAGTACCAACCCATTAAAAGGAAATAATAAGCAATATGATTTCGCGGCAATGGTACCCATACAATTATTTAACAGCCTAATTTTTATGGGGCATATAAAAAAATTAATTGTAGGAGGAGGCTTGGTTTCTAAAGAGATTGTTTTAAAATTACAAAAATTATCCACAGGAATCTATGCTACCTATGGTATGACTGAAACCATTACACATATTGCAGTAAAACCATTAAATTTTGCAGCTAGTGATGCGTGTGAAAATGATGTTTTTCAAACTTTACCATCAGTTAGGCTTGGTAGAGATGCGCGTGGTTGTTTGCTAATTGATGCTCCAAATTTATCGGACGAGAGAATAATAACCAACGATTTGGTAACATTGATTTCCAATACTGAATTTAAATGGCTTGGCAGATATGACAATATTATAAATTCTGGAGGTGTAAAATTGATTCCTGAACAAATTGAAGAAAAGTTAAGCGAAATTATTTCGAATCGTTTTTTTGTTATTGGAATTCCTGATACTGTTTTAGGTGATAAATTAATCCTTATTTGTGAAGGAGATCAACAAATAGATTTATTAAATAAAATTATTGGGTTTCAAAAAGAAAACGCAACAGATCTTGCTAAATTAGAAGTGCCAAAAAAGGTTTATTTTGTAAATAAATTTATAGTAACAGAATCTAATAAAATAAAAAGAACGGAAATATTAAAAACCATTAAATTTTAGTATGATAAAATTGACTACACAAAAGAAAATAAATATAGTGTGCATGCTATTTTTTGCCTTGAGCAATTTTTTTATCCATGCAAATAGAATAAATCCCAATCCAAAAAAAATAAATATATATTGGGATAACTCTTTGTCTATGCAAAATAAAGATTTAGAAAAGGAGATAGCTTTTTTAGATAATTATTTGGTAAATATTAAAGAAGTCGAAATAAATTTAATCGTATTTAGTAATACAATTAGTTTAGAAAAAAAATATCAAATAAATAATGCAAATTGGGCAGATTTAAAAGAAATATTACAGGGTATTACCTATGATGGTATGGCCTTATATGAAAATATTGGCAATGCTAATTCTGCAGATATAAATTTATTATTTACTGACGGGTTTGCGGTAATTGATAAACTAAATCTGGAATCGGCAAAACCAACTTACATAATAAGTAGTAGCAAAAATGCCATGGTAAATTTGTTAAAAAGACAAAGTAATATTTCTAATGCGAATTATATTAATTTGTTAGAAAACAATATAAAAGAAGCACTTTTGCTATTTGATTTTGAGCCTAATAAAATTTTATTGGTTGATGATTTGCAAATATTTGACGATAAGCAATTAGAAAACAATACCATTCAAGGAATTGTTTACAGTAAAGATGGAGTTTTGATTGGGGCGGAAATTAAAGTTAAAGGTAAATCAACTGCTACTACTACCAATGAAAATGGAAAGTTTTTAATTCATGCCAATAAGGGAGATGTTTTAGAAATCAAATATTTAGGTATGGAAACTAGAGATTTACTGATTGTAAAACTAAAGTTCTATGATGTATTGTTATTAGATGGAAATAGTGAATTGGATGAAATAATTCTTGAAGGAGCGTATAAAGATCCAACAGTAAATACAGGTTATGGTAAAAAGGATAAAGAAAAGATAGGGTATGCGGTACAATCTGTTAGTGGTGAAGATTTGTCTTTAGCGAGACCGGATAATATAGCATTGCAAGGTAAATTCTCGGGAGTAAATGCATATGGACAAAATGATGATATAAGCCAAATGGTTTTAAGAGGAAATTCACTATTATTAAATATATACCCACTTATTGTTTTGGATGGAACACCATTAAGAAGGTCTAATTCGGTAACGGGACAAATCCAGATTTCTAATTTTATTAATCCAGCAAATATAGCCAATATTACTATTTTAAAAGGTCTTGTTGCTACAAACAGATGGGGTAGTGAAGGGGCTAATGGAGTGATTTTAATAACAACTTTAACCGCTACACATACTAAATCAAAAGATAGCAAGCCATTTGACCGGGCATTGGTTAGAGATAATGATTATGAAGAAAATTTATCTGCTGTAAATACTTCCATTCGTGTAAAATATATGGATGAGATAATTAAGGTAGACGGAATTGTCAAAAAATATGCTTTTTATTTAAAGAATAGAACTGGTTATAAAGATGACTTTCAGTACTATATAAATATGTCAAACTATTTTTTACAATTGGGTTATAAAGACTTGTCAACGAAAGTGCTAACTAATATTTTAGAAAAAAATATAGGTGACCTTAATAATTTAAGGTTTGTGGCTTTAAAGGCTGAAGAGAATAAAGATTTTGAATTGGTTGAGAAAATATATTTAAAAATTGCTGAGCTAAAACCATTAGAACCACAAAGTTACAGAGATTTGGCATTGATTTATACAATAAATGGCAAGTACAATAAGGCTTTAAATATCTATTTGAATATTAAGCAAGATAAGTTTGTAGGCGTGAATTTTTCAGGGTTAATGAAAAATATCAATAATGAAATGCGGCATTTAATATTAAATCAAAAAAGTGAATTAACGCTTACAGGCGTGCCAAAAGCATACTACAATTATGTACAATACGATGCCAGAATTGTTTTTGAATGGAATGATAGAGATGCAGATTTCGAGTTTCAATTTGTAAACCCTAAAAAGAAATTCTTTATTTGGTCACATACCAAAGATAAAAATGCCTCTCGAATTATTAGAGAAAATAATCAAGGGTTTAATGCAGAAGAATTTTTATTAACAGGGGTTGGTAAAGGGGAATGGATCATTAATATTGAAAGTAATATTAAAAGTAATAACGAGCCAGTTGCGGTAAAATATACAGTATTTAAAAATTTTGGTAAGGCAAATGAAACTATAGAATCCAAATTATTACTATTGAATAACATATCTGGAAAATATACTATTGGCAGAATAAAAATTTAAACTTTATTAAACTAAACTGTGTGCGAGTTTTACTATATGATTCTTTAATATAAATTTTTTTATTGCTCCACTAGCTTTGCTTAAAATCATTCTCATACTTTTTGCCATAATTCAAATATACATTTATGGACTCAATTAATTCGCCTCAACAATAAAAGACATTCCAATAATTGCTGTTATAATTAGAACTTAGGTTAATATAAACTATGTTTATAATCAAGTTGGGCTAGGAGCTAAAAAATTAGGGGGAAACCACAAGCGAAATTAAATTTTAATACAGCCTTATTTTTTCAATAAAACCAAAAATAAATCCTGTTTATTAGGGATAATTCAGGAAATTAACTAAGTTTGAAAAATCTTTAAGATGGGAGTGAATTATTTTAAATAATAGTGTCATTAGTTAATAATGGTTGCCTTATTGAAAAATGGATCAGCTTGTTGAATTATAAAAGGTTACAATTAAGTTGTCTTTTTCACTTTCATATAAACCGTATTTTTATATCATGAAAAATATCTTTCTCATAGTCGCATTTTTAGTAATAGTAATTTCTTGTCAAAAAAAACAATCAGAAAGTAAGATTGATACGAAAGTAAAACAGTTTACAAAAATTGTTTCAACTAAATCTAACATCGATTTTAAAAATTCGGTAACTGAAAATAAGTATTTTAATTTCTTAAATTACCCATATATATATAATGGTGGAGGTGTTGCTGTTGGCGATATCAATAATGATGGATTGGTAGATATTTATTTTTCGTCTAACCAACATGCTAATAAACTCTATTTAAATAATGGAGATTTTGTTTTTGATGATATCACTGAAGCTGCAAAAGTAAAAGATGACAAAGGTTGGACTACTGGAGTTTCTATGATTGATATTAACAATGATGGATGGTTGGATATTTATATTTGTAAATCAGGCGCTTTAGAGGATATTGAACTTAGGAAAAACAAACTTTTTATCAATCAAAAAGACAATACTTTTAAAGAATCCGCAAAAGAATATGGATTAGATTTTTATGGATTTTCTGTTCAAGCATATTTTTTTGATATGGATAATGATGGTGATTTAGATATGTATTTGGTGGAGCACCTTGTTGATTTTAGACAAAGTGTAAAAATAGATTTAGGAAAAGATAAAAAATATGACTACGATGGTTCAGATCAATTATTTAGAAATGATGATGGCAAGTTTACCAATGTTACGAATGTATCGGGTATTGTAAACAAAGCATGGGGCTTGAGTGCTTCAATCGGAGATTTTAACAACGATGGTTGGATGGATGTTTTTGTGGCGAATGATTTTTATCAAGGAGATAATTTATATATAAACAATCAAAACGGAACATTTACCGATGAAATTTTAACGCGATTCAATCATATTTCTAATAACAGTATGGGTTCTGATTTTGCCGATATCAACAATGATTTACATCCAGATTTGATAGTGTTAGATATGCTGGCAGAGGATCATATTAGAGGTAAAACGAACATGGCATCTATGAATACCAAAAGTTTTAATATGATAGTAAATTCTGGATATCATCATCAATATATGGCCAATGTGCTGCAATTAAATAATGGTAACGGAAGTTATAGTGAAATTAGCTTTTTAGCTGGAATAGCAAAGACGGATTGGTCTTGGGCCCCGCTAATTGCCGATTTTGATAACGATGGTTTTAAGGATGTATTTGTAACTAACGGAATTGAAAAAGATATTTCTAATCAAGATTTTAAAGCTCAAATGCGACAGAATGTAATGCGTCGTAAAAAGGTGAGTCTTAAAAAAGCCATAGCGATGATGCCTTCTGAAAAATTACAGAATTATATTTTTAAAAACAATGGTGATTTAACATTTAGTAATAATTCAAATGCTTGGGGAATTACAGAAAAAATTAATTCTAACGGAGCTTCCTATGCCGATTTAGATAACGATGGAGATTTGGATTTGATCCTCAATAATATGGAGGATGAGGCAAGTGTGTATCAAAACAATGCTACCCAAAATTATATTCAGATACAATTAAAAGGGTCTGATAAAAATCTCTTAGGAATTGGTGCTAAAGTGGTGGTGCAAACCAAAGATATTAGTCAGTTACAAGAAGTATATTTATCACGTGGATATCAATCTTCGATAGATCCTAAATTGACTTTTGGTATTGGAAAAGATCAAATCATAGAATCTATAAAGGTTGTATGGCGGAACAATAAATTTTCTGAATTGAATAATATTGTGGTTAATCAGTTATTAGAGATTGATTATAAAAATTCAAAAGAGATTATCACGAAAAAAAAGAAAATAAAGCCATATCTCGAAAAAGTAAGTCCTATAGATTTGGAAATAACTTATAAACATGAGGAAAATGTTTTTGATGATTTTAAAAAACAAATTCTATTGCCGCATTCCCAATCTACAAATGGCCCATTTATAGCTTCTGCTGATATAAATAAAGATGGCTTAACAGATTTTTTTGTTGGAGGAGCTCTTGGTCAGGCAGGAGAATTATATCTCCAAAAAGAAAATGGGAAATTTCAAAAACAATTTTTCGATACTTTTAATAAAGATAAGGCATTTGAAGATTTAGGTGTTCTATTTTTTGATAGTGATGGTGATGGCGATCAAGATTTGTATGTGGTAAGCGGTGGTGCAGAACGCCCTTATCAAAGCAAAATGTACCAAGATAGATTGTATTTAAACGATGGGAAAGGAAATTTTAAAAGAGATTTAAATGCTTTACCAGAAATGTTGACAAGTGGTCAAGTGGTCATTGCCAATGATGTAGATAACGATGGCGATTTAGACCTTTTTGTTGGAGGAAGAGTGATACCTGATAAATACCCGTATTCTCCAAAGTCTTATTTGTTAATCAATGAAAATGGAGTCTTTAAAAATAAAACCAAAGAGTTTGCCAAACAATTTGAAAAAATGGGGCTCATTACGGATGCTATATTTTCGGATTATGACAATGACGGTGATGAAGATCTAATTGCTGTAGGCGAATGGACAAAAATTCAGGTTTATGAAAATAATCAAGGTAATTTTCGGAAAAAAGAACTCCCAGATTTGAATAAAACATCTGGTTTATGGTTTTCAATTGAGCAAAAAGATATGGATGGTGATGGTGATATGGATTATTTTGTTGGTAATTTAGGATTAAATTCTAAGTTTAAAGCAAAACCAGATAAACCATTTCAAATATTCTGTGATGATTTTGATAAAAATGGAACTTATGATATTATATTAACGAATAATTATAAAGGTAAATTGGTGCCTTTGAGAGGAAAAGAATGTACATCGCAGCAAATACCCGCTATCAATAATAAATTTAAAACATTTAATGATTTTGCTAAAGCGGATATGAATACAATATTTGGTGAACAAAATTTGAAGAATGCCTTACATTTATCTGCAAATATTTTTTACAGTATTTATCTAGAAAATAAAGGAGGAGGCGAATTCAATATAGTAAAATTACCCAATGCGCTACAGATATCTCCAATAATGGATTTCGATTTTCTAGATATGAACCAAGACGGCATTGATGAAATAATAGCTATTGGTAACATGTATAATACAGAAGTTGAAACTGTGCGATACGATGCTTCTTATGGAAATGTATTGCAATTTAATCAAGGTAAATTTAACGTGCTACCTTATACAGAAACCGGTTTTAGTATAAAAGGTGATGCCAAAAACTTACATATAATCGAGAATCCTTTAAAAAATAAAATTCTACTTATATCAAGGAATAATCAAAGTGTCTTGATTTTTAATTAAAATCATTTGGCGATAAAATATGATTTTCAACTTTATAAATATTGGTAATGGTGCCAAAAACAGTTGGTATTTTTCTCAATAATATATTATACAAATCAAGTCGTTTAAAGGTTTTTTATGCCTTTGATCAATTTTTTTATTTCACCTTAAAAAACCACCTGCTTTGCAGGTGGTCATGTTCTGACGGCTTCACCTGAATTTCACTACTTATTTCTAAATACCAGTTGGTCATCAAAAGCATCTAGTAAAATATGACTTTTAGCCGTAATTTTACCAGCAAGAATTTCTTTAGATAACTCATTCAACACTTCTCTTTGAATAACTCTTTTAATAGGTCTGGCTCCAAATTGTGGGTTGTAACCTTTATCAGATAAGCTTTTTATAGCTTCCTCTGTAGCCGAAAAAACGATATGCTTTTCTTTTAGCATTTTAGTCAACCCTTGCAATTGCAATTTTACAATTTGAGAAACTTCTTCTCTGTTTAAAGGAGTAAACATGATTATTTCATCAATACGATTTAAAAATTCTGGACGAATTGTTTTTCGCAGTAATTCCATAACACCTTCTTTGGTATTTTTAATAACATCATCACGATTATCCATATCTATATTTTCAAAATTCTCCTGAATAATATGGGCACCCATATTAGAGGTCATTATTATAATCGCATTTCTAAAATCTGCAACCCTACCTTTATTATCCGTTAATCTTCCTTCGTCTAAAACTTGCAATAAAATATTAAAAGTATCGGGATGCGCCTTTTCTATTTCATCCAATAAAATTACGGAATAAGGTTTTCTTCTAACCGCTTCTGTTAATTGACCGCCTTCTTCATAACCTACATAGCCTGGAGGTGCTCCAATTAATCTACTTACCGCATGTCTTTCTTGATATTCACTCATATCAATTCTAGTCATGGCATTTTCATCATCAAATAAATAATCAGCTAATGCTTTAGCGAGTTCGGTTTTGCCAACACCAGTTGTTCCCAAAAATAAGAAGGAGCCAATAGGTTTTTTATCATCTTGTAACCCTGCTCTAGATCTCCTAACTGCGTCAGAAACAGCTTCTATTGCCTCTTCCTGGCCAACAACTCGTTTGTGCAATTCATCTTCTAATTGCAATAATTTAACACGATCACTTTGTAACATTTTTTGTACAGGTATACCTGTCCATTTTGCTACAACCTCTGCAATATCTTCGCTAGTAACTTCTTCTTTGATCAAAGAATTCTCTTGATTTTTTTCTAATTCAATTTGAAACTGTTCTAATTTTTCTTCAGCATCTTTGATTTTTCCGTATCTTAATTCAGCTACAAGTCCGTAATCACCATCTCTCTCGGCTCTTTCGGCATCGAGTTTGAATTTTTCAATACTTTCCTTAACGGATTGCACTTGGTCTACAGCTTCTTTTTCACTAGTCCATTTGGCATTTATTTCATTCCTTTTTTCTTTTATATTAGCCAATTCTTCATGTAGACTTTTCAATTTATTTTTATCATTTTCTCGCTTAATCGCTTCAATTTCAATTTCTAGCTGCATAATTTTACGGTCTAAAACATCTAGCTCTTCTGGTTTTGAGTTGATTTCCATTCGCAATTTTGCCGCAGCTTCATCCATTAAATCAATAGCTTTATCTGGTAAAAACCGATCAGAAATATAGCGTTGAGAAAGTTCAACCGCCGCAATTATTGCACTGTCTTTAATTTGTACTTTATGGTGTGTTTCGTATTTGTCTTTGATACCACGTAAAATAGAAATAGCGCTTTCTGTATCTGGTTCGTCCACTTTAACTTTTTGAAAACGTCGTTCTAAAGCTTTGTCTTTTTCAAAATATTTTTGATATTCATCAAGTGTTGTTGCACCAATTGCTCTTAATTCGCCTCGAGCTAGGGCGGGCTTTAATATATTTGCCGCATCCATAGCTCCTTGTCCGCCTCCTGCACCTACAAGTGTATGTATTTCATCAATAAACAATACAATTTCTCCTTCTGATGCAATTACTTCTTTAACTACCGATTTTAATCGTTCTTCAAACTCACCTTTGTATTTTGCACCTGCAATTAATGCACCCATATCCAAAGAGTAAATGGTAATATTTTGTAGATTTTCGGGTATATCTCCTTTAACAATTCTGTGTGCTAATCCTTCTGCAATAGCAGTTTTACCCGTACCGGGTTCACCAATTAATATTGGATTATTTTTGGTACGACGAGACAATATTTGTAAGATTCTTCTAATTTCTTCATCTCGTCCAATTACAGGATCTAATTTTCCATCATTGGCAAGTTGATTTAAGTTTTTGGCAAATTTATTTAAGGAATTATAAGTTTCTTCTGCACTTTGTGAAGTAACTTTATTTCCTTTTCGCAATTCTTCAATGGTATTCAATAGATCTTTTTCATTGATTCCGTTGTCTTTTAAAAGTTGTGTAGTTGCTCCTTTTGAGTTTAAAATGGCTAATATTAAATGCTCTAAAGAAACATATTCATCTTTCATTTTTTTAGCAACATTACTTGCATCGATAAGCATTTTATTTGCATTTTTAGAAAGCATTAAATCACCTCCATCAACTTTAGGAAAGCTTTTTATAATACTTTCTAAGGTTTGTTTGAATAAGTCGATATTAA
Source organism: Flavobacteriaceae bacterium (assembly GCA_021647985.1). Lineage (GTDB taxonomy): Bacteria > Bacteroidota > Bacteroidia > Flavobacteriales > Flavobacteriaceae > Lutimonas. The sequence continues at coordinate 88,545 of JAKITQ010000001.1, forward strand.
CACCAAGTTTATTAAGAATAAAAGGTGTTACGTTTTCATCAATTTCAAATACACCTTTTAAGATATGTGCATTTTCAATTTGTTGTTGACCAAAGCCTTGTGCAATTTGCTGCGCTTTTTGTACTGCTTCTTGGGATTTTATAGTGAAATTATTAAAATTCATAATTCTTATTTTTAAAGTTCAAATTATGAATATCAAAATGTATTCCAATGGTAAGATCACAAAAAAATATGTCAAAAAGTCTGTTATTTAAGGCATTAGCTGACTTTTTGACGGATTAACAGATTAGATTTGGAAATATTTTACTGATTATTTAACTTTTACAAAGTATTTCTTATCTGCATAAAAAGTTCCGAAAGGAATAACAGATGCCAATAGAATTATTATAAAGGCTTTATTTTTCCATTGGTATTCAGGTCTAATGAAAAATGCTAGTAGTACATAGGCTATAAAAAAGACACCATGTGGCATGCCCAAGGATTTAACTAAAATGTCATTATTACCAAAATATTTTAATGGGACAGCAATAAAAAGCAATAATAAAAATGAAATCCCTTCCAAATAACTAATAATTCTAAATATATTTTTCATTCTAAATATTTGTAAAAATGTTTGTATTTAACATTGTATTTTTTGAAAACAGTTAGCGTGCTTTTCTGTTTTCAAATTTATAATTTAAATCTTTGATTAATAATAAAGTCTTAATTCGTAATTTATAATTCAAAATTAAACGAAGTGTTGTTTATAGATCTAAACTATTTAAAAGTTTTTTTAAATTAGGGTTTGATGGGCGAGGAGCATTCGCATCATAAATATTGCCTTCTTTATCTATTAAAATAAATCGCGGTATGCCTTGTATGTTATAAGCTCTTACAAAAGTAGAATTCCAATCTTTGTCGGCCATAATTTGTACACCTTGAAGTTGTTCATCTTTTACCATTTTAAGCCATTTGTCTTTGTGTTCCATCTTGTCAATAGACATACTTAAAATTACTAGGTCAGTATCTTTGTATTCCTCATCCAATTTCTTTAAAAATGGTATTTCACGTTTGCAAGGACCACACCAGGTTGCCCATACATCGATATAAACATATTTACCTTTAAAATCATCTAAAGATACATTTTTACCATTGGTATCAGGGTAATTAAATTTTGGAGAAGGCATTCCTTTTTTAAATGCGGTATAATTTGCATTTTCTTTTTTATAATTAGATTGGTAAAATTCAATTAATTTGATATTATTTTCTTTTTCTAATTTGAGTACTTCAGGGTCTACATCATCAAATTCAACCAATAAGTCATCTAATTTTTGACTTACCTCCATCATTCGATTATCGAAAGTATCTTTATCTAACTCGAATACTGATTTGTAATTATCTAATTTTTCATTTTTAACAAATTGTAATTTTTTAGTTAAATAATTATTTGTACTGGCTCCTTCACCTTCAAATTGGATAGAATTAGGGAAATCATTACTATCAAAATTTAGAATAACATCATAACCATTTCTCAAATAAATAATAGATTGTTTGCTCGCATCATTAAATCCGTGAAAACCATCAGTAACTTTTAGTGTGTCTTTAAAAGTTCCATCTTTATTAATTTTTATATCTTTTTTGAATTTTTTACCCATAATGGTAAGTATTTCAGAGTCTGAATTTGTAATTTTCCCTTGAAAACTCACATAATCTTTAGGTTCGTTTTTACATGAAAACAACACAAACGCAATAATAAGTAATAGAAATTTTTTCATTAGATTTTTTTAATTTTGAAATCATGCAAATTTATACTTTTCACATGAATTAATTTAGATGTTTGTGTTAAAACCAGAGTTTGACCTAAGAGTTAATTTGCAGAAAACAAAAAAAAGATGAGATTTGAAGTGAAAAAATCGAATAATAACCAGTTATATGAAATTTTTTCACGAAAAAGATTGTCTTTTTTTGTTTTCCCATCGGATTTGATGAATTTTTTCCAATTTTAGTCAATTTTTTTCAAACTAACCCATTAGTCCTTTTAAAATTTACCTTCAAATTGAATAAAAATTCATTTAAACTGCAAACAAATATTAGATCGAAATCAGGTTTAAACAAAGTTAAAAATTAATATATATTCGGTTTGGACGTAAAAAAGCCATTTTTATTACTATAAAAATGGCTTTTAGTTTTTCATTTAACCTTAAATTTCAAGATCATTGAAGGTTTCAATTAATTTATCGGAAGACGGTCTTGGTGCATTCGCATTGACTATATTTCCTTCTGGATCTATCAATATAAATCTAGGAATACCCATAATTCCGTAATCACTTACAAAATCAGATTTCCAGTCGTTCGGTGCAAATAACTGAATGCCTGACAATTCTTTTTCTACAACCATGGTTCTCCATTTGTCATAATCTTTTTTCTTGTCAATGCTCATGCTAACAAAAGCAATATTTTTATTACGATACTTTTCTTCAGTAGATTTTAATGCAGGAATTTCAGCGATACAAGGACCACACCAGGTAGCCCAAACGTCTATATATACATATTTTCCTTTAAGGTCGTCTAAGGATGTTGTACCTCCTTTAAAATTTTCATATACAGTAAATTTAGGCGATAATTTACCTTTGCTGAGCTTTATAAGTTTATTATATTTATCTGTAATATCTTTTTTATGTGCTTCATCTGTAGAGCTGGCCATAAATGTGTCAAAGTATTTTTGTAAATCTGAGGTATAAGAAATGCCATATTTAGCCGCACCAAATAAAAGAAATTCTTTTATTTTTGGAGATTTTACTTCTTTTGATACTACATTTAATAAAGCTATGTCATCTTCAATATCTTTCTCTTTCGCTAGTTCACTTCCTTTTTGTCTATAATAAGTTGTTATATACCTTTTATAGGTAGGTATTTGTAATAAGTTTTCATCTTCCAAATTAAGGTCTTTTTCAAATGCATAAAAGTTGTCTGATGCATTATAGGTTTGATCTTTTGAAATATATCTTTTATAGGGTTCATGCAATTGCAAGTTTGCCGCCCATCCGTAAGTAATAGAAGCTTGTTCAAGCGCCTTAAAGTCACGGTCTAAATTTTGTTGTTTATTTAAATAATCGGTATGTAATACTTTGAGAGAGTCCATTTTAGAAACATATTCAGCTTCATCCAAAGTTCCTAAGTATTGGTACGAATTTAATTTCCCTAAAGCTTCTTTATTCAAGTAAACTTGAGCCAAATAATTGTTTTCTTCGCTTCCATTTCCCAAATAATTTACAGATTCATCAAATTCTTTGGTGTCTAATTTTAATTGTAAATTATACCCTGGTTTTAAATAAAAAGCTGACGTTTCATTACCATATTTAAAGGTATAATAGCCAGTATCTAAATTGTGAATAGTATCAGAAAAGGTGCCATTTTCAAGTACTGTAATTTCTTTTATTTCTTTTTCGCTGTTGCGGACGGAAAGTTTACCGCCATCTATGTTTTCAATTTTACCGCTAAATAAAACATATTTAACTTGATCTTCTTCCTTGGAACAAGAAATTATTGAAAGTGCAATTATTACAAAAAATATTTTTTTCATTATTAAGAATTAATGTTAGTTTTCAAAAATAATATTAAAATTTAAATGGACAATCTTTTTGGATCTAATTCTTCTTTTGTTGGAAATTTATATTTATTCCACTTTAATTATTTTACTAATGGAAACTGGTAAACCATTTTCATTAAACCCCTCAATACAAATTTCAAAATCACCTTTTAGATCTGATGTATAAAAAGAATAACTAGAATCTTTATTTAAATTAAAATTTGGTTCCCACACCAACTGTGACCTATAATCGGGTATTCTATCTAAGTTATTACTTGAATCATAAACTTGATTAAAATATTTCTTTTTTTCTATGGGTTTGAAGAGTTTTATCTTTTTTCCAACATGCATTACTGGTAGTTTATTGTAATTACCATCAAAGGTTTCTAAGAGTATGATTCCTTCAAAAACTTGCGATCCATATACATATTGTTCATTTACAAGACTGATTTTTTTAATACTACTCGATTTAGAATTGACAATATCATTGTGATTTTGTACAAAAATACCATCAACCAATAACAATGATTTTAAACTCGACTCTACATTATCATCATATACTCTAACATGAATGAAAAAATCTTCTTTAGATTTTCTGATGGAAGCTTGTTCAATTACTTCTAAAATAGTTTCTTTAACCGTTGAAAATCTAGTATAATCATCGAGTATATATTCGTAAGTAGGTTTGTTAAAAAATGGAGGTGTAATTTTAATATTTACCAAGCTGTCTTGTTTAACATCAGCATAGGCATTTTCTATTTGATTTGATATACTATGTTGTAATATTAATTTATCAATAGCTGGAGTTATGATAAATTGTTCAAAATTTAATGTGCTATAATCTAATGCAGCAGGTTCTGTAAAGTTAAAATCATATTGATCTTTATGCTTATCAATAATTTGAATTAGAGCATTTTTATTTTCATATTCTCTTATTAAATTGAAATAAAAAACACCTAATTTATTTGTATTGGACACTTTAAATATATAATTTTTACCAGGTATTGATAGTGCTACTTTTATATTTTCAGCTGGTTTATTAGTATCTTTAAAAAACACTTTCCCCATAAGCATTTCTCCTCTTAACTCAGGAATTACAATGTTTGATTTATTTGTATTTGTTCGAATATTTTCTTTTTGAGAATTAGATATAGCAAATTGTATGGCTGTATTTCTTTTTGGTGTTTTTAAAGGTTCTATTTTTTTTACTGAAATTGAATAATTACCTTTTGTAGAATTCATAAGATCATCAAGTGCAATGGTTACTTTATCTCTTGATCCGAACGTCGTTCCATTAGTGTTCAATTTTGAAATTGACTTGTCAATTTTACCTTTTTCAAGAGTTACAGTTTTTACACTAACCTCTTTCTCGTTTGGAAGTATATTTTTTTGATCACTTTGAAAAGGGTTTATAATACTAATGTCATTTTGGTAAAAATTATCTATGCTTGTATTTTTCATCCATTGGGTATAGGCAATAATTTTATAATTTCCTGATAGTACTGAGCTTGGTATAAAAAAATCACCTTGTCCAACACCATAATCAAGAGTAATTTTATGTTTAAAAATTTCATTACTTTCACTATTCACCAGTACAACATAAGCAATTTTGCTAAAATCACTCAATTTATCGGTTACGTCATTCAAACAATATACTTTGTAGTAGATGTATTCACCAGTTAGAAAAAACGTATCATTGTGATGTAAATAGATTTTCTCTTGCGGAATTTTAATAGGCTCTATTGCATTTATAGTTTGACTATAAGAATAAATATGAATAGATACTGCAATAATAAACAAAATTGTTTTTTTCATAATTTTAAAATTAATTATTCTATCCAAAATTCAGGTATTTCACTTGATCCTAATTGCGTACAATCACCACAAGCTTTTGGTACAGTTTTATAAGGGCCTTCTTTTCTGCCCGGATTCAAATTATCTTCTAAAAATTTAACTCTTCCTTCTCGAATTGAATGTAATAATACTGTATTACCTCCATCGTTATAAAAAGGTGGGCTAGTTACTCGACAATCTATAAAATAAGGAGGAAGGTCTTCGTTAGGAAAAAAGTCTGTATAATTAAAAAAAATTCTTTTTTCAGAAACGGAAGTCATTTCAAAAAAACCTAAAACCATTTCACTTTTATTATCAACGGAAAAAATATTACTATTGATAAACCCAGGTTGAATTTGAGCAAACAAACTACTTGATCCAGACAATTGATTCAAAATATCATAATAAGTATAAGCTTCTAAAGATTGTACATATTGTTTTACTAAAATACTATATCTACTTGATATAATTGCATCATCTGCAGATATGCTTCTCACTATAAATTCGGATACTCTATCTTCACTTAAATCTGTTGTTGATATTTGAATAATACTATTGGATATAACAGAATTATAGCATATTCTTTCATCTCTAGACCTTGGACCAAAACCGGGTGCCGCCAAATCATTTCCTTCATCATCTTGTAAAACAACAAAATCCAGATTTGTCCAATTTGGTGCTATAATTTTATAGGTCTCCTCATATACATATCGGTAATAATTAGAATTTCTATTAGTATCATAACTTTCAATCTTAATATGCATAACTTCATTGCCAAAATTATTGGTATCTCGTGTGGCATATAGGTTATCAATTTGAGTTTCGTTGGTTAATTGTATATTGGCCGTGACATATTTTTTACTGTCGCTTGTGGTTATAATCAGTTGGTAATCCGTATTTATAACTGCTTTAAATTTAATGTTTGAGGTATAAACACCAGGTTCACCTTCCGTAAAAAGGTAATTATTACCTGCATTGTCTACAATATTAACAACAGCATTAGATTCTAATTTTGGCCCTTCCTCCTCAAATTTAAAAGTTCGTGTTAAAAAAATTTCGTGATATTTGAACGCATTGGTGATACTTGCTTCAACAACTAAGGCATCTACAAATACTAATTGCTCATCTATATCAAAAGGCTCAGTACATTTTGATGTTATCAAACCAATTGTAAATAAAAAAATTATATATAATATTTTATTTTTTTTCATAGGTGTTTAATCAATCCAAAATTCGGGTTTTTCACTTGTTCCTAGCGCTGTACAATGACCACAAGCTGTTGGTACCACTAAAAAAGGTCCTTCATTGACAGGAGCATTTATATTTTCTTCCCAATAAACAACTTGTTCTTCCTGAATCGCTTCTATCAAAGGAAACCGTGGTGGTGCACCTTTTACAAGTACAGGAGCTATCTCTTCGCAATCTACAAAGTACTGAGGGAAGGTCGCACTTGGAAAAAAATCTGTATAATTAAAAAATAATCTTTTTTCTGATACAGACGTTAATTCAAAAAACCCCAAAACCTTTTCATTTTTGTTATCTAAAGCATATATGTTACTGTTGATAAAACCTGGCTGAATTTGTGAAAATAAACTGGAAGAACCAGACAATTGGTTGAGTATATTATAATAAGTATATGCCTCTAATGATTGCACATATTGCTTAACTAAAATACTGTATCTGTGTGAAATAATAGCATCATCAATTGGAATATTTCTAACTGAAAATTTAGAAACCCTATCTTCTGCAAGGTCTGTAGTAGAAATTTGAGTGATTGCATTAGACAAAACTGTATTGTAACAAACCTTTTCATCATTAGACCTTGGAACCAATCCTGGCAAGGGTAGTATATTGCCATCATCATTGGTTAAAATAATAAAATCCTGATTAACCCAATTTGGAGCAACAATTTTATACGTTTCTTCGTATTCGTAGCGATAATAATTTGAATTGCGATTTGCGTCGTAACTATCAACAAAAACAGACATGACTTCAGAGCCTATACTATTAGTTTCACGTGAGGCATAAAGGTTGTCTATTTGCGTTGTATTTGATAATTGTTTGTTAGTAGTAGCATATTCTTTACCATCATTTAAAGTGATAAATAATTGATAATCAACATTTGAAACAGCTTCAAATTTTGTGGTAGAAAAATACACGCCAGGATCATTTTCAGTGAATATATAGGTGTTATTAGCACTATCAATAATATTTACGCTGGCGTTAGATTCTGCTTTTGGGCCCTCATCTTCAAAACGAAAAGTTCTGCTTAGTATTATTTTTTGATATTTATACTCGTTGGTAATACTTGCTTCAATAACAATAACATCTTCAAAAGATAATTGGTCATCAATATCAATAAGTTCCGTACAACTAAATACAAATACGCTTAGTAGAGAAATGAATATAATGTAAATTGTTTTAAAAATGTTCATAGTTTTTTGTTATAAAAAAATATTAAAATCTAAAGTTGTAAGTTATTGTTGGTACAGGTACAGCAAAAATAGAACTTTGATAAGCTTTTATTTCTCCATTTTCTGTTACAAAGAAAACTGAAAATGGGTTGTTTCTTCCTAAGACATTGTATACAGATATATTCCAAAAACTATGTGCTAATTTTTTAATTTTATGATTACCTTCAATATTAATTCCGAGATCTAAACGATAATAATCAGGTATTCTAAATTCATTTCTATTGCTATAAAAAACATATTGCGAATTGTTAAACACATAATTACCAACAGGGAAGGTAACTGGCCGCCCTGTTTGGTAAATAAAATTCATTGAAAAACTATAGCGTTTGGTTAATTTATAATTTGCCACTATACTAAAGTCATGCGGCTTGTCAAAGTTAGAAGGAAAAAAATCACCATTATTAACACGTTCTACATCAAATTCACTATCTAATTTAATTAAAGACCGTGAATATGTATAACCTATCCATCCATTAAGTTTTCCTTTATTCTTTTTAATTAATAACTCAACACCATAAGCCTTGCCTTCTCCCTGTAAAACTTCTGTTTCAATTCTTTCATTTAATAATAAATCGGATCCTACTTTATAATCTAAAATATTATCAGATAATTTATAGTAACCCTCTAAACTTAATTCATAAACGTTTCCGTCTATATTTTTAAATAAGCCAAGAGAAAATTGCTTGGCTTGTTGTGGTTTGATATTTGAATCTGATAATTTCCAAGTATCCATTGGTGTTGCAGTGGTATTGGTTGTTAATGAATGAATAAATTGATAATTATTATTATAACTAGCTTTAACAGAAAAGCTTGGAGTAAAAGAATAGCGGGCAGAAACTCTTACTTCTGGACCTCCATAAGTTTCAACAACTTCATTATTGCCATAAGATTTCGTATCAGTCAATGTGGCATCATTCTTTGGTAAACCATCAATATAAATATTTTGGGTAGTCTCTCCAAGAAATGCATAGAAAGAATAGCGAAACCCTAAACTAACAGAGAAATTCTCGCTAACATCAAAATTATCAGAAATAAATATTGCTGATTCTAAGGCTTTTTCACCTTGAATATTTGTAGGTGTGACTATTGATTCACTTCCAATAGGCGTAATGTTTCCTGGGGTGTTATTATACAATTTACTCGACAATCCGTAATTAAAAGAATGCTGATCATTGAGTTTATAATTCATTATTAATTTAGCTTCTGTTTCTTGAACTTTATAATTAAGATCAAAATTTCTATTTGCATTACTATCAAATTCTATATTAAAATCATAATTACTATTTGCTATGATTAAACTTCCTCTGTTTTTTTCATTAAATATATGGTTCCACTTCAATGAAAAAAGAGTATTGCTGTAACTGAAAGTAGAGTCAGATGAAACACTAAATACATCTTTGCTGTAATACCCTGTTGTTTCGATATTATTTTTTTCATTTATTTGATGATTGTATTTGGCAATAATGTCATAAAATGATGCCTCACTATTTTGTAATGATTCTTCATCTAGTCGTTTTAATATCCAATCAGAATATGTTGCTCTACCACCAATTATTAAGGATGCTTTTTCTTGAACTACTGGAATTTCTAAAGTTAAATTACTGGTTACTGGCCCTACAGCTCCCTCGCCTGAAAATTTTTCTTTGTTTCCAATTTTTGTGTTTATTTCAAATACCGAAGAAAGTCTACCACCGTATTCTGCAGGAATACTTCCTTTGTAAATATTCAAATCTCCTGTGGTATATGGGTTTAACGCCGAAAATATTCCGAAAAAATGTGTTGGATTATAAATAACAGCATTATCTAAAAGCATTAAATTTTGATCAGCATTTCCGCCCCTTACGTTAAAACCTGATGTTCCTTCTCCTGCTGTTGAAATACCAGGTAAGGTTGTAGCAACTTTTAAAACATCTCTTTCACCCAATACCAAAGGAATGTTCTTTATATCTTTAACTTGAATTTGTGTGATTCCGGTAATTGCTTCTTTAACGTTTTTGTCTTTATCTGCATCGATAATCACTTCATCAAGAAGCTCCAAATTTTCAGCTAGTTTAAAGTTGTAAACGCCATCGCTATAAATAATAATTCTTTTTTTTAGGTTTTCAATACCTAAAGATTTGATTTCAATATTATTAATACCGCTAGGTATTTTGATAGAGTAGAAGCCATCAATATCAGATACTGCATTGATGTTTTTATCCGGAACCGAGAGAACAAGGTTAGGTATCGGTTCTCCTGTAACATTATTTTTTACATACCCTGATAAGCTATATGTTTTTTTCTTTAAGCTTTTATTTTCTTTACCAATACGAATGGTTTCAACACTTGATTTTTTTGTAGAAGCCTTTACAGCATAAAAAACTGGATTGGGACTATCTTTTACAATATCATCCTCTTTATTTAAATTAAAAAAACCTTTAGGTAAGCTATCGTATATTAAATTATTTAGCGTTAATATTATTTTATTATCTTCTGATATATAAAAATTGATAACAGTATCGTTAAAAATATCGTTTAAGATTACACGTAAAGAAATATTCGAATAAACACCAGATACAGGCTTGTCATCTAGCCATTCTTCTACAAAATAAAATGTATAATTCGTTTTGCTTTCTATTTGTTTTAAAACATCAATTTTAAGTATTTCATTAAACTTAATGGTAATCTTATCTTCTTTTTTTTGACTGTGAACCAGTTGGATACTTAAAGAGAGAAGTATAAACAGTAGTTTTTTCATTAGTTGGTTTTTTTAAGGTTTTAACTACTTATTTGTTTGCTTAATTGAATCAGAAACATTTCATAATTTGATTTTAATAAAAGTCTATTTTTTTTATAAAAGCTGTTGATTGTTTTTTTATGATTTGGAAATAACTTTGTTAAATCTGATTTTGAATCAATCAAATAATAACTTCTTTCATTGTAGATATAAAAAGTGTCTTTATTTTTGAATTCACTAAATATTATTTTTTTTTCATAATGTTTAATTCTAAATTTTGAATGTTTTTTATAAATAATTAGATCAGCAGCACGATACGAAATTTGGTAAAAACCTTGGATTAAAGTTGAAGAATTATGCACCTCATGCTCAAAAAGATTCACGAATTTTTTATTGTTTAAAGTAAAACTTTCTACAAATTCATTTATTAATTGAAAGATACTATTCCCAGATTTGGTTTGAAGATTTATTAGAACCTGATCCTCATAAAGGTCATATTTTAATTCAATATTATAATAAGTCTGATTTTTATAAACAATTTTCCCTTTGATAAAATTTGGGCTTTGATAAAATTTATGTTTTCCGTTTTTTACTCGATAAAGCTCTTTATAACGGATACCGTTATATAAGTCAGTGTTTTCAATTCCTACCTGATTATCAAACCAGTTATAGTAGTTTTCTTGACTCACATTTTGTTGACCATGCAATGTCAAAGAAGTGGCAAACAAAAAAAATACTATTATAATAGGACTAAGGTGCTTGTAATTCAATAGTTCAAATTTTTTAGTTAAAAGGAAGACGAATATAGAACAAACACTTTACTAAAAAAAATGAAAAATTAAATAAGCTAAATATTATCATTGTCGTCCGACAAAAGACAAAAGACAAAAGACAAAAGACCGCTTCGCTTTAAGACACAAGACGTAAGGCTTGATTGTAACTTCCACAAAAACAGAAGTTTAATTTTTTTTTTTAGTAATTTAAAAAAACTAGATGTTATTTTTTTTAGCCATTTGTTTTTCTTTGTTTTTGTCTTGCAGTTTCAATAAGCTTGTATTTAACTCAAAACCTAGAAGTAAAATAATAGAATTTAACCAAATAAATAACATAATAACCAAGATGGTTCCAATTGAACCATACAATTGGTTGTATTGGGCAAATTTTTCAATGTAAATTTGAAATATTTTAAAATTGATAATAAAAAGAAGAATAGTGAAAATAGTTCCTGGAGAAAAAAATGAAGTTTTCTTTCCTTCTCGGGTACCAAAATAATACAGTAGTGAAATAGCAACAAATACCATCAATAATAAAATGGTACCTTGAATAATTCCTATCCAAAATGAAACATCACCAACAATACCTTGCCGGCTTAAAGAATTAATAAAGAATTCTAAAAAAATAATCACACCAACCGTTAATAATAATAAAAAGGCCAAAACTAGCGACATGATTAAAGAGACAATATATTGTCTCATTACGGTACGGGTTTCAATATTGTGATAGGTAAATTCAAAACCACTTAAAATCGCATTAACCCCATTGGTCATTAAAAATATAGAAAGAATAAAACCAAAGGAAAGTAACTCTCCATATTTATTGTTTGCAATATCATTAAGTACATAAGAAACCGCATCACTCGATTCTTTCGAGGGCATTACTTTAAAAATAAATGACATGAAATCATCTTGAAACCCGTCTATGGGCACAAACGGAATTAGCGTAAGTACAAAAAGAGCGAAAGGAAACAGGGCGATAAAGAAACTAAATGCGATACTACCGGCACGAGAGGTTAAGGCTCCTTTAATAATTCCAGAAATATACATTTCAAGTAAATTAAAAAGGTTCATACCTTCCAAACCAGGTATTTTAATACTTTGAAAAAACCTTATAAACCATTTTATAAAAGGTATTTTAAGTAATCTAACTTGCATATTTATTTTTAAAAATATTTAGTGCTTGGTCGAAAATAGGCGTATTTCACAAACCAATCTATTTTTGAGTGATTTTTTATTTTTATTAATTTTTAGATGCCGTAGTATCAAAAACTTAAGAAAGATGGAAAAGCGCCAAAAAGAAATGGTTTTAATTTTGATCTATTTCCGACCAGGCACTATTTAGCATCAAATTGATCTTTCCATTTTCCTTGAACCTTTAAAACTTGTTCAATAACATCTCTTACACAACCATTACCACCTTTTTTTTGAGAAATATAATTCGATATATTTTGTATTTCAGGTACGGCATCTTTTGGGCAGGCTGCCAACCCAGCCACTTGCATTACCGGATAATCTGGTATGTCATCACCCATATACAATACATTTTCTTTATCTATTTCATAACTATCTATAAATTCTTCGAAGGGTTCTAGTTTATTATGTGCACCTAAATAAATATCTGTAATACCCAAACCCTGTAAACGTGATTTTACGGCAGCATTTGTTCCACCTGATATGATACAAACCTTGTAGCCCATATCTACAGCCGTTTTTAAAGCATAGCCATCTTTTACGTTCATCTTTCTAATAAGTTCACCATTAGGGAAAATGGTTACCGTTCCGTCAGTTAATACACCATCAACATCAAAAATAAAGGTGTTAATTTGTGGCATTAGTTCTTTATAACTTTTTTCCATGGTATATTTTTGTTTTTATGGATCAAAATATTTGATGCGTTAAAAATACTTAATCAAATGTAAAAAATTAATTGAATACAGTTAAGTATCAATTATTATTAATAATTGATTCCGTAATTATATTGTAAATTTCTTTTTGTTCACCAGAAACTTGCTCTAAATGTTTTTTAATAATACTTTGATCGTTTCTTTTTGCTGGACCTGTTTGTGCTTGTTTTGGATCAATGTTTTGTATTTTTTCAGCAGTTTCCTTAATTAAAGGTTTTAATATGTCAAATGAAATATTGTGCTCATCACAAATATCTTTGGCAATTTTAAACATATGATTACTAAAATTATTGGCAAATACTGCTGCAACATGAAGTTTTTCTCTTTGAAAAGAATCAATTTCATAAACATAATTACTTATTGATTTAGCAAAGCGTTCTAACAAATCAAAATCTTTTTTATGCGCAACTTCAATATTAATTGCCACGGATTTGAAATCGACGGTTTGTTCTTTAGAAAAAGTTTGTAAAGGGTAAAAGACGCCTTTGTTATTCTCACATTGTAAAGCACTTAATGGCAAACTACCTGATGTATGCAATACCAAACCTTGTGTAAGGTTTAATTGTTTTGACAAAGATGTAACTGCATCATCATTAATTGCAATAATATAAATATCAGCAATTTTCAATTCGTTTAAGTCATCCGTTTTGGGTATATCAAGTTCAAAATATGCATCATTTTTATTATTGCGCCTGTAATGTTGCACAAAATTAATATTAGAAGATAATTTAAAGGCTTTTGCCAAATGATAAGCTACATTGCCAGCGCCTAGTAAAACTACTTTAATCATAAAGCGAAGATAAGAAATACCAACTTTAAAATAAAATTGCAAACCATATTTTATAAAAAAAGAGGTAATTAAAATACCTCTTTTTTCTTTGACCCCATCTAATTAAATTTTAGATTCTTTTTAATTTCAGCCTGTGCAGAAGCAAGTCGTGCAATAGGCACTCGATATGGTGAACAACTAATATAATCCATTCCTGAATTGTAGAAAAATTCAATAGAATTTGGTTCGCCACCATGTTCGCCACAAATACCGATTTTTAATTTAGGATTTGTACTTCTCCCTTTATCAATTCCCATTTTAACCAATTGACCAACACCTACTTCATCAATAACTTCAAAAGGGTCGACCTTTAAAATGCCTTTTTCAATATATATCGGTAAAAACTTACCGGCATCATCTCTTGAATATCCAAAGGTCATTTGAGTGAGGTCATTCGTTCCAAATGAAAAGAATTCTGCCCTTTGTGCAATTAAATCGGCAGTAACCGCAGCTCTTGGAATTTCAATCATAGCACCAACTGAATATAAAATCATATCTTTTCTTTCCTCAAAAACTTTATTAGCTGTGGCACGAATTACATTTTCCTGTTCAACAAATTCTCTTAAGGTACCAATTAAAGGAACCATAATCTCAGGGTTTGTTTTAATACCTTTTTCCTTTAAATTTAACGCAGCTTCAATAATTGCCCTTGTTTGCATTTCGGTAATTTCCGGATAGGTATTTCCTAACCTACAACCTCTGTGACCTAGCATAGGATTGAATTCTTCCAATTGAGCAACCTTATTTTTAACCGCTTCTAAAGAAATATGCATGTCTTCTGCAAGGTCTTTTTGAGTTGCCAATTGATGAGGAACAAATTCATGTAAAGGGGGATCTAATAAACGAATCGTTACAGGTAAACCTTCCATTGCTTCGAAAATACCTTCAAAATCACCTCTTTGCATAGGTAATAATTCCTCTAATGCTTGTTTTCGGCCTTTGATAGTTTCAGCCAAGATCATCTCACGCATGGCTTTAATCCGATTGGTATCAAAGAACATGTGTTCTGTTCTTGTCAATCCAATGCCTTGCGCACCAAAGTTTTTAGCAATTTTTGCATCTTTAGGACTATCGGCATTAGTTCTCACTTTCATGGAAGCATATTTATTTGATAAGTTCATGATCTTTTCAAATTCATCACTTAATTCTGGCTCAATAGTTGCTACCTTTCCTTCAATTATATTTCCAACACTACCATTTAAAGAGATCCAGTCACCTTCGTGATATTTTTTGCCATCGACAATCATGGTTCTTGTTTTATAATTTATTCGAAGTGATCCGGCACCCGAAATACAACATTTGCCAATTCCACGTGCAACAACAGCCGCATGGGAGGTCATACCACCACGAGCAGTTAAAATACCTTTGGCAATATGCATGCCTTCAAGATCTTCCGGAGAGGTCTCTATTCGAGTTAAAATAGAATATTTATATTTATTAGCTTCATCGGCAAAGAAAACTAATTGACCAGTTGCTGCACCTGGTGACGCAGGTAACCCCTGAGCAATTATAGTTGCTTTTTTTAACGCTTTCGGATCGAAAATAGGATGTAATAATTCATCTAACTTATTAGGTTCTATACGCAATAATGCTTCTTCTTCATTGATAGATCCATCCTCTAATAATTCAATGGCAATTTTAACCATTGCCGCACCTGTACGTTTACCATTTCTGGTTTGTAATATCCAGAGTTTTCCTTCTTGCATGGTAAACTCCATATCTTGCATATCCCGATAGTGTTTTTCAAGTTTATCTTGATATTCATTTAGTTCATTAAAAATGGAAGGCATTAACTCTTCTAAGGAAGGATATTTTTCTATTCTAAGCGCTTCATCTATTTTAGCCAATTCAGCCCAGCGTTTAGACCCTATTTTTGTGATTTGTTGTGGAGTTCTAACACCAGCTACCACATCTTCACCCTGTGCATTAATCAAATATTCTCCATTGAATATATTTTCACCAGTTCCGGCATCTCGGGTAAAACATACACCGGTACCAGAATTGGTTCCCATGTTCCCATAAACCATGGCTTGTACATTTACTGCCGTTCCCCAATGAGCAGGGTAACCATGCATATTTCTGTAATAGATTGCTCTATTGCCATTCCAACTGTCAAACACAGCTGTTACAGCACCCCAGAGTTGATCCCATGGGTCTGTTGGAAAATCATGCCCCGTACGCTTTTTTACAGCATCCTTAAAATCATAAACCAAATCTTGAAGGTCTTGAATAGTGAATTCTGTATCCAATTCAATTTTTCTTTTTTCTTTAAGATTCTCCATTATTTCCTCAAATGGATCGATATCATCTTTTGTTTCGGGTTTCATACCCAATACTACACTGCCATACATTTGAATAAATCTGCGGTAGGAATCCCAGGCAAAACTTTTATTATTCGTTTTGCGTGATAAACCTAAAACAATCTCATGGTTTAATCCAAGATTTAAAACAGTATCCATCATTCCAGGCATGGATACTCGAGCTCCTGATCGAATTGAGATTAATAATGGATTGTCTTTATCTCCAAATTTTGAGCCCATTATATTTTCAATGTTTTCTATGGCTTTTTTAACATCTTCTTTTATTAGTTCAATTACGGCATCTTTTCCAAGTTCATTATAAGTGGTGCAAACCTCAGTAGTTATAGTAAACCCAGGAGGTACCGGTATACCTAATGAACTCATTTCAGCCAAATTAGCCCCTTTACCGCCCAATAGATTTTTCATTTGACTGCTGCCGTCAGCCGTTTTGTTACCGAATTTGAATACACTTGCTTTCATTTCTTGTAATAGTTCCATTTTACCAATAATTTAAAAAGGTTAAACTTAAAATCTAACAAGAGCCGTATAAATCGATTAATTTGTATTTTTTATCACTTCTAAATTGCGGTTTAGGGGATCAGCGTTAAATAAGAAATATGTAAGTAGTAAATTTAATAATTTTTAAACTGATTAGTAATGACTTAAATCATTAAATGGAAATAAATGATATTCCTTTTTTTAATGGAAAAACGAATATTTAAGTGTTAGGATTAAGTGGCTAAAGAAACAATTACCAAAAGGGCAAAGGCTAACAACTAACAACTATAAAGCACCAATTAACAAAATGCAAATTCCAATTAGTTGCTACCAGATACCTGCTGCTAAATTCTAATAACAAAAGCCAAAAGCATTTAATCATCAAATACACGTTATAAGTATATTATATCACAATACTAATAATCTGCACCCAGCACTTTACCACTTAATTGCAATAATTTTAATTCAGCAATTTTGGCAGTATATTTCGCTTGATTGTAATTGTTTACTGCATTTAATAAGTTGACTTGTGCCAATCTAAACTCTACAGAAATGATTTGACCGAGTTTAAACTGTTCTTCACTTCTTGAAAAATTTCTTTTATTCGTGTCAACATTTTTTTGCTCTGCCTGTAAAATAAAAAGAGAATTTTGATAAGTTTCCCATGCATTGGCAACGTTGCGTTCTAAGTCTAATGCAATTTGATCTTTTTGTATTTCACGATTATCTATCGCAATTTTAGCATTATCAACCCTGTTTTTAGTGGCTCCACCATCAAATATATTCCACGATAAATTAAGACCCGTATTTATTCCTGTAGAGTATTGTGCTGTTAAAGAAAACGGATTGCTAGTATTTGAATTTATATTTAAATTATTCCAGCCATAAGAACCGTTAACTCCAATAATTGGCATCCAGCCTGATTTGCTTATTCGCAGATCAAAATTACTCATTGTAATATTTTTTTCTGCTTGTAATAATACTGTGTTATTTATTTTAGCCGAATTTAATAGATTATTATAAGTTAAATGAATATCATAATTTACAGTGGTATCTACCTTGAAATCAGCTGTAATTTCTCTTCCTAAAATTACATTTAGATCCCTTTTCGCATTGCTTAACTCTCTGCTAATAGTCAATAAGGCAATACTGTCATTGTTCATGTTTACTTCTGAATTCAACACGTCCAATTGGGTGTTTTGACCAAATTCATAATTGTATTGTTCACGTAAGGATCTATCTTTAGAAATGGATAATGACTGTTCTTGATTGATCTTATTCTCCGTTAACATCGCAACATCATAATAAGATGCTAATAATTGCAGAAGTGTAGCTTCTATTACCTGACGAGCCTGTATTTCAGATAAATTATATAGTTCTTGTAATTTTTTATAATTGTACCTTCTGCCCAAACCGTCAAATAACACATAATTTACACCAACAGAAGCACTGTAAAATTTAGTTTGTGAAGAATTACTTTGTACACTACCATCTTCAAACGTATTTTCATTGCTTTTGTCTTGGTAATTGCCGCCACCGTTGGCACTTACTGTTGGTAAATACCCACTATTATAAATGCTAGAGTTATTTTTTGCAGCTTCAACATTGTTATTTACAACCAAAATATCAAAATTGTTTTTTAATGCCATGTTCACCGCATCTTGCTTTGATAAAATTTTTTGAGAAAATCCTAAAATTGAATTTAGTAATAACCCAATTAGAAATATTTTATTTGTGTGTGTCATTTTCTACTTTTAATTCTTTTATTGCTCTTGTAACTTCTTCTTTGCTAACTTCTTTACCGGTAATGTACCACTTGATAAACACTGTAATAGAGTTAGTTACTGATAGTAATAGTGGAAGCATTAGTAAGGTTAAAAATGTAGCAATTACAATACCATAAGAAATGGAAATTGCCATGGGTTTTAAAAATTGTGCCTGCCTACTTTTCTCTAATAATAAAGGGGCTAATCCGGCAACGGTTGTTAAAGTGGTTAAAAATATAGCTCTGAATCTCGACACTCCTGCTTTCACTAGCGCATCGTCAAATTTCATACCTTCTTTTAAGTAACTGTTAAACTTACCTACTAGTACCAGGCCATCATTAACCATAATACCTATTAAGGCTATTATACCTAACCATGACAAAATGTTAATTGAAAAACCATGAATATAATGCCCCCAAATAATTCCTATCAAACTAAAAGGTATCATAAGCAAGAGAAGTAATGGCTGACTATACGATCTAAATGTAAAGGCTATTACCAAATAAATAAGTAATAAAACGATTAAACCAACCGTATTTACGGAGTTCTTCGTTTTATTAGCTTCGCGATTCTGACCTTCATAACTAACAGTTACTGTTGGATATTTTGATAAAATATTGGGCATTATATTATTTTGAATATTTTCCATAACTGCAACTTCACTATCATCAGGAGATTTTAAATCGGCTGTGATCTGAATTTCTCTTTGCCCATTCAAATGGTTGATAGCCACATCACCACGAGCAATTTCATAGTCTGCAATTTCAGAAAAGGGTATCTTATTACCGTTTTGTGTGGTAATCCACATATCATCTAAATGTTTTATAGATGATCGGTTTTTTTTATGATATCTAACCCATACTTTGATCTCGTCCTGACCGCGTTGAAAGCGTTGCGCCTGAAACCCAAAAAACCCATATCTTACCTGATTCATAACCGATTGCAGGTTTAGGCCAAGTATATATGCATCATCTTTTAATTTAATGCGTATTTCTTTGATGCCAGCAGGGTCATTATCTGCTATATCTTTAAGGATTGGGTTGGTTAACAAATGATCTTTTAATTCTTTTTTCGCAGCTTTTAATTCGCTTATATTATTCCCCAAAAGGGAAACCGCTACCGGGCTGCCACCAAAATTAGAACCAGAACCAAAGGTTAAACTTTCAATACCGTAAAATGATCCGGCTTTATCACGAATGGCATTGGTTATTTCAAAGGAAGCGAAATCTCTTGATTCACCTGGTAATAAATTTACTGTTAAAGTAGCCTTATTGGTACCTGGTCCAATCCGTTTGATTACATTTTGAACCACGGATGCATTGCCCGTTTGTTTTTTCGTAAATTCTTTATCCACCAACCAGGTTGCTTCTTCAATTTTCGAAATAATGGAATCGGTTATTCTTTCATTGGTGCCCTGAGGCATGGTTAAGGTAATAGCAATTCTATCACTTGCCATTCTTGGAAAAAATGATGTACGAACAACACCACTTGTAATGCCACCAATAGAAAAAATCAACAAAGCAATTGGAATGGCAAACCCTAAGAATTTATTTTTTAAGAAAAACCTTAAATAAGGAGCATATAAACGGTCACGCACATAAGTAAGTTTGTTATCGGCTTTTTGATTGATTTTTGAAAATACTTTAAATAAACCCGTTGGTGCTTTCTTTTTTTTGATCAAAGCCTTTGAATGTGCGATATGTGCAGGTAATATAATCAATGCTTCAATAAGTGAAACCGCTAGGGTTAATATCACCACAGTAGATACTTCTTTAAAAAAGTCGCCCATTCTACCATCTAAAAAATAAAAGGTTGAAAAAGCGATCATGGTAGTTAAAATGGCAGATACAATTGGCGGAATAACTTCTAAAGTACCGTCAATTGCCGCATTTATTGGGTTTTTACCTTTTTCATAATGTTGGTATATATTTTCACCAATCACAATACCATCATCTACCAAAATACCAATAACGATAATCATTCCAAAAAGCGACAGTATATTAATGGTAACGCCTAATTGTGCCGCAAAAATAAACATACCAAAAAATGCGATAGGTAGTCCGGCGGCAACCCAAAACGCAAGTCTTACGTTTAAGAATAAGGCCAAAAAGAACAATACCAAAAGCATTCCTATGATCGCGTTTTCGGTTAATAATTTTGTTCTTTGGGTTAAAGTAATCGATCTATCACTAGCAATATTTATGGTTACATTATCATGCTGTTCATTAAATTTTGCTATATATGTTTTAATGTCGGTTGCTGATAAGATCATATCTTCATTGTTTGTATTATTTACCTGAATATTGATTGCAATTTCACCGTTATAATAAATTCTATCTGGGTTTTCGTTCCAAATATCTTTAACATCTGCAACATCTTTTAAATAAATAATATTTCCTGATCTATCTGCTTTTACAATGATAAAGCTCAGTTCATCAGCATAATACTGACGATTTTTAGCTCTTATCAAATAATCTTCAGCTTCTGTTTTGATATTACCACCTGTAATTAATAGATTGGATTGTCTAACAGCTTCGGCAACATCTGTAAAAGTTAAATTATAAGCTCTCAAATCTATTTCTCGAACAGCGATCTCAATTTCTTCCAAAGGAAATCCGGTTAAAAAAACCTGTGAGATACCAGAAATACCTCTTAAATCATTTTCAATATTTCGTGCATATTGTTTTAAAGTTGTTAAAGAAATATTTTTTCCACTTAAAGTAAAACTAACTGTAGGTGTCGTATTTTCAACTTTGGCTATTACCGCAGGTTCCATACCAGTAGGAAATGAAGGTACTCTGTCAACCGCATTTTTTACCTCAGCTAAAACTACATTTATATTTTTATCATTTTCAATTTCAACATTGATGGATGCCGAATTTTCTCGGGATACAGAAGTTACCCTGTCAATACCAACAACTCCTTTTAAGTTATCTTCAATTTTTAAAACAATACCTTCTTCCATTTCCTCTGGTGAGGCTCCTGGATAAAAAAGACTAATGGTTATATTCTTGGAGTCCGTCAAAGGAAAAAAAGAAGATTTCATTGATTTGGCACCAATTACTCCGAAAACGATAAATGCTAGTATAAAAATATTAACCGCAACGGGATACTTTATAAAGTAGGTAATGACTTTTCTCATTTGCTAGTGGTTTATTAAAATCGAATTTGTCTAAACGTATTGTTTTCAATGCATCATTGCAATACTTAATAGATATTTAAAAAGCGTGAAATTCTTATAGAAGTTTTGTTTATCATCATGCTATTTGCTTAAAATTTATATTTAAGGTGCAACAGAATCATTATTAATTTCTTTAACAACCATTCCAGAAAAGGCTCCCGGTACATTTTTTGCTAAAATTTTAGTACCATTTTTAAGACCTTTGATCACCACATTTTTATCTTTAAAATAAACAGGGTTGACTTTTACAAGTTCTAAAACTGAATCGTTTAAGACATAAACACTTTCGTTATTCACCAAAAGTTTTCTTGGTATTTCAAAAGCATTTTTCTCTTTTTTGGCTACCAATTTTGCTTCCAAATACATGCCTTCTTTTAATGTTTTGCCTGCAACCTGAATATAAGCTTTAACGGTTTGTGATGCCTGATCAACTTTGCCATTAACGCGTATCACTTTTCCGCTCCAAGTTTTAGACCTATCTAATTTGTGTAATGCAACCGTATTTCCTTTTTGTAATAAATCAAAATAGTTGGCATTGATAGCAACTTCCATTTCATAAACACTGGGGTTTATAAATTCACCTAATTTTTGGCCTTGACGCACCAAAGACCCAGGGTTTACCAAGGCATCGGTTAAAATTCCATTGTAAGGTGCTCTTATGATATATTTATTTAACCTTACTTCTAAATTTTTAACATTATAATAGGTAGTGTATATATTCCTTCCAGATATAAAGAATTTTTCCTTTTCGGAATTTATTTCAGGTAATTTAGGTGTAGTTTTGTTAAAATCAAAATTACTTAAATAAGTCTGCCATTTTAAATATTCATTAGGATAGTCTAACCTTATATCTGGCATTATTGAGGTTATTGTATTATACAAATTACTTTTTTGAGCTTGTAGGTTTGCATAAAACTCTTCACTGTTTATCTTTAAAATAATTTCTCCTTTTTTATAGGATGTGCCAGGTCTAAATTCTTTTTTTGTTACATGTAAAACTCCTTGTACTTCACTAAATATTTCTATTTTATTTTTAGCGACTAAATTACCATTAGCAGTTATGATAATAGGGATGTCTGTATTTTGGACTTCGTTAATAAAAACTGTTTTTATAATTTTTGGAGCTTTTCGTTTTACTTTATTCTGACTGCTTATCATAGTTTTAACAACAAAGAATGAAGCTATTAAAATGACGAATCCAAGACCAATACTAATATATTTTCTCATGGTATTTAGTTTAGTTGTTTTTTTAATTTTTTACAAATATTATTTTCAATATGATTCAAAACCTTAATCGTTCTTTGGATGTCTTCTTCGTTGATCTCATGCTGCAATTCATTAATTATTTTTGATAATGTTGGAAGAGATTTTTCAAAAACCGACTTACCAAGGTCGCTCAAATGAATATGATTTATTCTTTTATCACTTTTCGAATTTACTCGATAAACCAATTCTTTTTTTACCATGGTATTTATTAGTCTGGTAAGTGAGGTTTTAGAACGGTTGGTAATAAAAGCCAAATCGTTTTGAATTTGACCATCTTTATCATGTAATTTTTTTAATACAAGCCATTGTTCTTTAGATAATTCTATACCGTTTTCACGAAATGTATCTATAAAATAAAAACCAGCAAATTTTGCTGCTCTACCTAAAAATGGAAGTATTGTTTTTTCAAATTGAATATTTTGTTTCAATGGACTTTGCTTTATAATGAACAAGTTTGCAAAGATAACACAAAATATAAATTAGTTGCACATGCAACTATGTTAATTTTATCTTAAAGAAAAGGGGGGAGTATTTTGAAATTACTGTAACAGAAAAGCATTGTAAATCTTTAGTTAGAAAACAAAAAAAAGAGGAGTTGAAAAACTCCTCTTTTAAACAATAAGTTACTCTACCAGAGTCCTCATATAATTTACAACAAGCCACCTGTCTTCATCGTCAGGTAATTTTTTTGTATATTCTGGCATATCGTCTCTACCTTCCGTAGTTTTATAAAATAATGCGCCATCACTTTGGGCTTGAAACTCTGCAGTAGAAAAATCTCCTAAATCACCTTCTACTTCATCTGCTTTTGTACCATCACCGTAGCCTTCTTTACCATGACAAGACTTGCAATGTTTGTTGTACAAAGATTTACCTATGGCAATATTTTCTTTGTCTGCCTTATCTGTAGGGTTTTTCATGTTTTCATACTTTTCTGGAACTTTCCATTCATCTTGAACAATAAGTGAAAAAGAATAAAGAGCAAATGCTGCAATTGCGATCATTGATAATATTAAATTTTTTCTCATAATATGAAATTTAATTAAAGTTATTTTAATGCTTATTTTTTTATTGTTATACAAATATCAGTAACATTGGTTATTTAAATTATGATTTAAATCAGTTTCAAAAAACTAATTTACTTTATGATTTGTCTTCTTACTTTTAATGCCAGCAGCTATAATTAAAATTAATAATAATAGAATCGTAATCCAAGCCCATATTGGAAAAACGGGTGTTTCACCACTTGCATAACTGTGTAATCCTTTAGATAAATAATAGTTTACACCAAAAAATGTCATAAGTACACTCGCAAAACTTATAATAGATCCTACATTAAAAATATATAAACTTTTCATTTTAGGTACCAATCTAAAGTGTAGTATAATGGTATAAGCCATTACAATAACCAATGCCCATGTTTCTTTGGCATCCCACCCCCAATATCTACCCCAAGATTCATTAGCCCAAATACCTCCAAGAAATGTTCCAACTGTAGCTAAAAACAAACCAATTGTTATATTCATTTCATTGATTTGAGTAAGCTCTTTGATAATTAAATTAATTCTTTTACCATTTTTTTTATTTTTAATTAAATAGAGTGTCATATTCATCAATCCAAGTACAAATCCCAGACCTAAAAATCCATAACTAATGGTAAGGGTGGCAACATGAATAATTAACCAATACGATTTAAGTACTGGTTGTAGATTGGTTAATTGCGGGTCGTAACTACTATGACTAGCAGTCATTAGTGTAAAAAAGGCCAATAAAGCTGTCGCAGCTAAGGTTATTTTAGAATAGCGAATAAAACTAAACCCTGCTAGTAAACTACCCCACGACACCAATATTAGAGCCTCATATCCATTACTCCAAGGAGCATGACCTGATAGGTACCATCTTAAAGCCATACCATATGTATGATAAATAAATGCAATGCCTAATAATAAAATGAAAAAATTCAGAGTATAGCTTAATATTTTACTTTTTTTATCTTTTAAATTATCAATAAAAGCAAGCACCAATAATATCACACTTAGCAGAGCATAAATATTTTTTAAATTAATAAATATTTTTGCTTTGGTGTATTGTATTTCTTTATCAACTTTTGATTTAGAAGGTAATATAAGAGCAGAATCACTTTGTCTTTGAATATTATCTAAATATCCTAAGATCTTATTTGCTCTAGTATAATCACCTGACTTTGTTGCTTGAAATACTTCTGTTAAATATTTTTTAAACAGATTGTTATAATTAAATTCTTTTAATTGTAAATCGTCATTTAATATTTTTATAGATCCTTTTAAAGGGTTTTTAGCAATTGGATCCATCCAATTGATCCATTTATTATTTGAAGATTCTTGGTCTGGGAAAATATTGAGTAATTTACCTTGAAACCCTAGCATAAAAATTTCAACACGTTCATTTATTTTAATAATTTCTTTATCAAAAACATTTTGTTCTGTAGGTTTTTTTCTAAACGCTGGTTCTGCAACAGACCTTAATTTATAATCGCCTTTTTCGTTAAAAAAGTCATTAAATGATGCGTATTTCCCTTCTGCGCCAATAATATTCATAACAGCTTGTTCACGTACATAAATAATTTTTTGTTGTTTCCAAAACTCTGCATTCAAGATTATATCCATAAATACCTGCATAGCATCCATTTTTCCTTTTGTTGGAATATCAAAATTATCTTTTCTTGATATTTTATGCATTACGTCGTAAGCCAGTGTATTGATAGGTACAAATCTTCCGCTGTAATTTTGAACAAGTAAATTTCCGAATTTTTTAGCATGAACAACACCAACAGAATTTTGATCTACATTATGGATGTGATTTGTATTATTATCTTGAGAGTAGGTATTTCCAACAAAAATAATACCAAATATCATCGTAGCAATAAGTGATTTCCTTTTGGCTCGTGTATTCTTTATTTTATGAATTAATTCATGATATCTAGAATTTTTATTGAATAATGTAGCAATAAAACCTAATCCCATAAGTAAGTATCCTATATAAGAGATCCAAGTGCCATAAAAATCATGATTTACAGATAATACAGTTCCTTTTTCATCTTTGTCATAGGAAGATTGAAAAAAACGATAACCCTTATAATCTAATACATTATTCATATAAATTCTGTGATCTTCACTTAAGCCCTTATTCTTATCTATTAAGGTAACTTCACTAGCGTAAGATGATGGGCTATCAGAACCGGCGTATCTTTCTAATATAAATTTATTTAAATGAAGAGAAAATGGCAATTCTATTTGTTTCATACCATAAGACATTGCTATATCAATACCATCGATATTAACTTTTTGAAAATTGTTAACATAACCTCTACCTCCCAAGATAGCAACTTCTTTATCTTTTCCATTAACCGAAAGATTTACCAATAAAACATCAGGGCCTCTAGCTTCGTCATTTCCGGCAACATATTTTATTTTTGCGTTATTATACATCTTGGTTAATACAAATCCAATACCTGTTTCTAAAGGTTCATATAAATATTTTGGTTTCAATTCGCCTATAGAGTCTTTTGGTATTTCACCAATAGTTAATTCGGGCATTTTACTTGTTTTAATTGCACCAGGATAGCTAATTAGTGTTTTGCCATTATTGCTTATCAGTATAACTGCATCTTCTCGATCATAATTATTATAGGCAAAAAAATGTCCATGAGTCTCTTTGATTTCGCCGTCCTTAATTAAAATAATGTCTTTATGACCGTCTACACTTACCGTTAATTCTATTACTTTGATACCTTTTTGATCACTTTCTAGGTAGGTTTCTGTGGCATTCTTTAGGTAATCTTTATAACTTACCTCGATTTTAGATTTTTCATTAGTTTCTATTTCTACATTAAAATAATTATCTGTAATTGCACTAAAGTTTATCAATCGATCTACCTTGTAATTTAGTTTGTTTTCTACTGCATTTACAATTAAATATGGATCGGAGCTTACCATAATATTTGATGATTCACCTTCACGTATATGCATACTTCCTTCAAACCCAATGTATCTTGTTACACCAGCACCAATAATAACAACGATAAACGCTGAATGAAATAAAAGCCCAGTCCATCTACCTATGCGGTACAAGTGATACTTTTTAATACTTCCAATAAAGTTTACTGCCAATAAAAATAATAGAAACTCAAACCATTTAGCATTGTATATCAGTAATTTAGCTGTTATTGTGTCGTAGCTATCTTCAACAAAAGTAGCAGCGGCTATGGCAATTGTAAAAATTATGAGTAGAATTAAAGTGGCTTTTGACGAAATTATTAAATTGATAAGTTTTTTCATGATTGCTTTTGAATTAATTTCTAGTTGGATAAATTTACGTCAAAAATATTTAAATATTTTCATGTAAATTATGATTAAAATCATAAGTATTATAACATATGTTGCGGATATTTGTATCAAATTAAATAAATAACTAAATAAATTAATATGAAAAAAATTATTATTTTTCTTGTAATGATTGGTTTCTTTTTGAGCTGTCAAAATAATAATAAATCACAAGGAGAGAACCAAACAGATGTTCACGGTGTTAAAGTTCAAGAAGTTTTGCAAGTTAGTGAATATACCTATTTACGAGTTTTAGAAGATGGAAAAGAGAAATGGCTGGCAGCGCCTTCGGTTCAGGTAGAGAAAGGAAAAACATACTATTTTAAAAATGGTATGGAAATGACGAATTTTGAAAGTAAAGAATTAAATAAAACTTTTGAAAAGATTTATTTTATAGATAAGTTAAGCACAGATCCTAATATGAAAGTGGAAACGGCAAATTCGAGTATTCCAAAAAAGAATGACATGTCGCATCAGGCAACCAAACCAAAACTGGAAAAGGCAAAAGTTCAAATTCCACCAACAGAAGGTATTGTTACGATAGCAGAATTGTATGAAAATATTAAAAAATATGAAGGAAAACAAATTAAGATAAGAGGAAAAGTGACCAAATATAATCCTGCAATTTTGAAAAAAAATTGGATCCACCTTCAGGATGGCACGGCATTTAATGATAAATTTGATTTTACAGCAACCATAAATAACGAAGTTAAAGTGGGCGATTTTGTTACCATAGAAGGTGTTATTGCCGTAAATAAAGATTTTGGCTATGGTTATGTTTATGAAGTGATTATGGAAAATGCCAGTTTGGTTAAATAAGAACCTTTTCAATTCAACAAGGATGCATTATAAAAAGTTTTTAATATTGGTGTTGTTTATCGCTTTATACAATATCAGTTCAGCACAAGTTACAAGTTCAAAATTCAATAAAATTACAGTTAAAGAAATTCTACAAGTAAGTTCTTATACCTATTTATTTGTAGATGAAGGTGCTGAAAATAAATGGTTGGCGGTTCCGTATTTTGATGCAAAAATAGGTGGCGTTTATTATTACAAAGGTGGTATGGAAATGGTTAATTTTGAAAGTAAGGAGTTAAATAAGACCTTTGAATCCGTTTATTTTATATCCGCAATTTATGATAACCCATTCGAAGAAAAAAAAACTACTTATAAACACGCAACAGATGCTGATCTAAAAAATGACAGTCAGCAAAAAAACGAAAAATTAAATTTAAAGTTAAAACCATTAGAAGGAGGTGTTTCGATAGCTGAATTATTCAAAAATAAAAATCAATATTCCGGTAAAAAAATTAAGATAAAAGGGCAGGTTACAAAGTTCAGTATGCAAGTAATGCGTAAAAACTGGATACATTTACAAGATGGAACTGATTACAATAATAATTTTGATTTGACCTTAACATCAAATGCCGAAGTAAAAGTAGGAGATATTATTGTTTTAGAAGGAATTGTTTATTTAGATAAGGATTTTGGCTATGGGTATTTTTATGAGCTAATCATTGAAAATGCCATTTTAATCAAATAGATTTTTCATTGCTGTCCGATTAAGATTTACTATTGAATTTTATAAAAAATAATATTAATCCAAATCATTGTTTACGTCATAGTTATAATCAAGTCTTTGCTCTTAAAACGTAACAGTCTTTTATCTTTTGTTGGAAACTAATATTTAACTATTTTTTATGACATGTTAAACATAGGGCACTGCCGTCGTTAGATTTCCACAAAGATAAAGATTTAGTAACCATACCTCCACCTGCTTGAATTTGATGGCAACCAACACAGCCTTGTGTATTTCTTGAAATATGTACATCATGACACGATGTACATTCCAATCTGTCATTTTCCAAAAGGTCTACTTCTATTGTATTTCCCAATCCTGAAGATGTAGAACTTGGATCGTGTAAATAACCATCAACATCTGCCAAAGCTGAATCATATATTACAGAAATTGGGTGATCATTTCGCAGATTTGTTGAAATATTTCCGAAACCCACAAATGCTGTTCCATTTGTAAAACCGCTATGATTGTCAACTGCTACAGTTCCATCATGACAAGAGAGGCAAAGCTTTGATTTTCCTAATGGTTGCCCCAATACCCCATCTAAAGTTGGGCTAGTATACATTTCGAACACGCTACTGGTTACCTGATGATTCCATAAAGGAGAGTCAGGCACTTCCAAATTAGCATTATGTGGGGTGTGACAGGGTTTGCAATATTCATTTCCACTCCATGATGCCCTACTAAAATCATGATGGCTCAACCTAAGCCCCTGACCAATTGTTATACTACAGAATAGTAATAATAAGACTGTAAAAATCGTGCTTTTTATTGATTTTTCTTTTTGAATGTTAGATTTTAATTCTAATAATTGATAAATAAAATTTAGAAATAGAGGCAATAAATATAGTGTGAATTTGAATTTTACACTTTTATAAAAAAGATTGTTTACTAATAATATTTTGAAAATTTGGGTTTTCATAACGGTTTGATATTTATTCGTATATATCTTGTAATATACATTAAAAATAATTCTTTACACTTAATTCACCTTGTATATCTTTTTTCTTTATGACAACCTTTACAAGATCCACCATCTTCATAATTTTTAAAGACCAATGGCATATTCCATTTACCAAATTTCACCGTTTCCGGAATTAGATGTTCTCGAGATGAACCATGCAAACTATGGCAATTATTACATGTTCTACCTTTTTCTTTATTCACATGTAAAAAATGCAAATTTCTATCGCCATCTCTAAATTCTGTGGCATACTTGGTTCTTTCTTCTAAAAGCAAATCGGCATCATGACATTCAAAACACATTTCGTAATTTTCTTCGGTGCCTTTTGCATAGTTTCCTGTAGGGTAGGAGGTTGTCATCAAAAATTTGTTATTGGAAGCATGGGGATCATGGCAGGCGTTACAACTTTTTTCAAGCGCTTCATGAACAAATTTACTATCTTCTAGTAATTTGCCAATATTTGTTATTTTCCTATCATCTACAGTAATAGTTTTATCATGGCAGCTTAAACACAATTCTCTACCACCAGAAATAAGTAATTTTTTTCGTGAAGAAGAATGCGGTGAGTGACAGCCTATACATCCATCTTCGTCAGTAGCAGGTGAATGTACAAGGGTTGACTCTTCAATGATTTTTTCAATTTCATCATGGCAAAAATAACACAAATCAGGTGCTTTTGCAAAAATGAATTTAGGGTCATTAGAACTGTGTATTTCATGGCATTCAGAACATTCACCTTTAGCAACAGGCTTGTGCACATATTTGTTTTTAATGATGGCATCTTTTTCTTCGTCATGGCAAGAAAAACAAAGGTCTGCACCTTCTTCTAAATAAGTAAAGCTTTCAATATCTTCTACTGGATGCTTTTTACCATTGGGCTTGTGACAACTAATACAATCGGACGCTGGGCCGTGAAGAATTTCCTTTTTAATAGTTCTCTTATGACATTCTATACAAGTTTTTTCCTTTTTTTGTCCGTAAATATTTACCTGGAATAGTAATACGCAAATAAGTGTTAATCCTTGAAAATATTTGGCATTGGTTAACCAAAACATTGGGTTCGAAGTTTTTTTAAAGATTTTCATTATTAGTTATTTTTATGTTTGTTAATATTTTAAAATCGCCTTGAAATTTTAAGTGAAACTTTGTTAAAATCTAATTGTTCATCTACCAATTCACGTCGATATATTTCTGCAGCTGCTGTAATAAATATTTGACGATATATGGTTGTAAACTCAAGCCTTGTGGTTAATAAATTTAAATATATTCCTTTTGCATCTCCATCTTGTTTTCGATAACCTCCTTCTAAATTTATTCTTGTTTTTGGCGTGAAATTATAGGTAATGTTTCCGGAAAGATTATAGTACACTTGTCTTTGCCCTTCAAATTCAATCATTAAATAATCTATAAATTCGCTATTTAAAGAATAATTCAATTTTTGATTGATATTTCCTTGCAGTATTAAATAATAGCGCATCAATCGATAAGGTATTATCGTACTGTCGTAATTATCATATTCAATACCTCCACTTAAAAATTTATAATTGAAACGAGTTCCGTAAAGGTTTTTATTAAAATAATTTAATGTTAGATTTTCTTGGTTTTCAATATCTATATAATCTTGTTTGGATCTATTTACATAAAACTCTAATAGGTTTTTAAATAAGCTTACTCTTATGCCAAAAAAGTTGTTAATGGAATTAAATTTGTAAGAAAGTGGTTGATCGGCTTCATAATCTATTAAAACTGTCGTGTTATTTGCAATGAGGCCACCTGGCACTCGTTGTATTTCAAGAAATTCATTTCTTTGAATTAAAATATAATCCAAATTTAATTGGTATATAATCGTGTTTGTAACATCCCTAACAATCACAGTTGGTAAAATTATGTCTTGATTTTTTAGCAGTACTATTTGACCATCAATCAATCTATGTGTTTCATTTTGAACGACCAATGTTTCTGAATCTCCTTGCCTGTTTTGTTTGTTAGAGTTAATTCTATAAGTCATTGATAAATGCCCGTTTAACGGAATTTTTTTATCGTAAATAATATCGAACCCAGCTCTTCTAACGTTATCTTGAAATTGTGTATTGTTAATAATATTATATTCTAAAGAAGCTGTAGTTCTTAAACTTTTGTACAACTGATGTGTTATTGAACTATTGATATTATGTTGTTTAGAAACTTGAGCATCAGACCTATAATCATTAAAATTATAACCGCTATACCATGTGAAGTTTTTTGGTAATTTAAAAGTTAAGTTTTCTAAAACCTGAAATCTTTTAAAATTTATATTACCATACTGGTTGTCATTTATAATTCTTGATCTTAGATTGTAATTTTTTTTAGAATCGAAATATATATTATTATTAAGATTCCATGTAGTAATATTGCTTTCTACAAGTTTACCATTGGGGTTGGTTGAAGCATTGATAAAACTATCATCATAGGTGTATTCACTATGTGAAAATCTAAACTCATTTCTATCATACTGACCGAATGTTTTGGTCGCTCGGGCATCAATATTATTTCTTTCGGTTTTAAATATTCTTGTGGTTTGAATTTCTTCCTGTTCTCCTTTTCCTCTATCGTAGGAAATAAAAAGGGGTGCAATTTTATTAGAATAATTGAGCGATCCACCATAGGTATAATTTTTTGTTTTGATATTTGTTAGGTTTTCTCTGTTACTGTAATTTTCATTGTAATTGATAAAAAAATTGAAATTAAAATCATTTCGTTGTAAAAAGGTCGTTTTGATATACAATTTTTTTAAACTATGTGTCTCATTTCTATCCGGTGTGACTAAAGAATATCTTTGTCCGGTATCGGGGCTATAACCTATATTAAAATCTAAGGTTAAAAAATTAGGGTGGTAAAAATAACTGTTGGTATTCAATAATAATCCAGCAGAAAATAAGGAGCTTTGCTCATCAATTTTATTGTTGTTTCTAACAGTTACCTGATCCCAATAAGTTCCATACAAATTTACTTCACCACTATAGTAATTCAATTTCCAAAAAGAAGTCTTGGTAGTCGAATTTTGCGAATAACTATATAAAGTAATTAATAAAATGATATATGTAAATTTTATTCTATGCATCCCAGATCAATTAAAAATAAAATTTTCATTACTTCCTCCGTGAGGATCATGACATTCCGCACAATTTTTATCTTCCGTTTTTTTATGTGCTTCACTTTTGTACAATTCTTTTGAATCATGACAGTTGGTACATAAGTTATCAATAGAAGCTATTAATAACTTGGGATTGTCTGTTTCATGTGATCCATGGCATTGCGAACAATTATCTGAAGCCACAGGAGCATGCAAAAATTTAAATTCTTTTTCATAATTATCATGACATTCATAACAACTCCCTGCCAACAAGCTATAATTATTGTTTCCACCATGAGCACTGTGGCATGTGGTACAACTTTCTTCTTCAATTTCTTTGTGAATTTTATCCGCAACAATTAAGGCTTCATCATGACAGCTTAAACAGAGATCCTGACCTTTTTGAATGAGTAATTTTTTGAATTTAGATTGGTGGGGGTTATGACATTCTGAACAATTTCCAGCTGCTACAGGGCCATGTAATACGGCATACGTTTCGTTGAAATTATCATGACATTCATAGCATAATTCGGGAGTGGGTGCCTTGGTTTTTCCCATGGCATTTCTATCATGGCAACTTGAACACTCTCTTTTTTGATAAGGTTCATGTAAGTTTAAATCATTTCTCGTATCATATGCTCTTCTGGTTATTAGCATTGAAGTGCTATCTGCTACCGACATAGAATCTTTTACAACACTAACTTCAACTTTATCGAGGACAGGAACCCCATCAAACAAAAATGATTGTACATCATGACTAAACTTAGGAGAACAATTCCAAAACAATAAAGATATTATAACAATGCCTAATGAACGTATATTTTTAATTTTATCAAAAAACATGTATTGTTAGTTTAACATGGTTTGAAATTTTATTTCATTCAATCATATAAAATTTAAATGAATAGCAATTAAGCTCAATTATTTTTTTATTTCCTTTCTGTATTTATCTCTAATTCTTCCGTATACACTAACCTTGTCAGGTCCAAATTGATTGGTAACATAGATCAAGTATTCTAAAT
Organism: Flavobacteriaceae bacterium; assembly: GCA_021647985.1. GTDB lineage: Bacteria > Bacteroidota > Bacteroidia > Flavobacteriales > Flavobacteriaceae > Lutimonas. The sequence goes on from JAKITQ010000001.1 coordinate 122,694, forward strand.
CGTATTTAGGATCTACATACTCTTGAAAATATTGTAAATTATCATAATCAATTCTAACTTTTACAGGAAGCCACATCCCTCCAGGTCCTTTATAAGCGCCACCGAAATACAGTAATAATTTGCCATCTTTATCAAAAATTTGTACATTTTCAAAGCTTGCATCCACCACGTATAAATTTTCTTCTTTGTCAACTGCTACGCCCTTTGGGCGAACAAAATCACCTATTCTATCACCATATTTACCTACGGAGCTTAAATATTCTCCTTTATGAGTATAAATTTTCACATTACTACCAGCCATATCCGTGACATAAACTTTATTTTCAGAAACAAATATATTTGTAGGTTTAAACAAATAGCTTTCGTCATCTTGTTCTGATTTTGGGAAATAAAAATCAAATGCGTAGGTCTTTCTATTGTAAACATTAACTCTGTGATTGCCAGAATCAACCACCCATATTTTATCTCCTTTCACAAAAACATCTGTAGGTTTTAGATTTTCTTTTTTACCAAATGAAGTAACATATTCTTTATTTTTATCAAATACCATTATTTTTTGAAGCGTTATATCAGCGATATAGAGTTGATCATTTTTATCTACATAAATATTAAGAGGTAATTTTAATTGGTATTGATCTTTCGGAATAAAGTAATTAAATTCTTTATTTTCTAAATCAATTATTTCTAATCCGGCAATATTAACATCACAAACATACATTTTACCGTTACGAACAAATACCCCGTAAGGTTTTAAAATGGATTGCACTTTGTCTTCACCAACAATAGATTTAGAAAATGCAGATTGTTTTACGACATCTTTGGAGGTACTTATACTGGTTAAATATTGTATTCGGCCTGCATCTGGTGGCGGTGGATAAATAATAGATTTACTTGTACTTTGATTTAATTTTGGAGAGCATGCACTAAGAAACGAAAATATCGCAAATATTAGATAGATTATAGACCTCATAATGTGAATTTTTATTACTTGATTAGTAGAGTTATTTGTTTTTAAGTATTGGTTAAAAGTATTAATAAAGTTAGCTACAGCCTATGATTAATATCAGTTTTGGGCTAATAATCAGTTAAATAAGGCCAATAATTACAAGTTTTTATGAACAATATTTTTTGGAGTGCTATATAACTGTTTTGATTCTTTTAATATAATGTGGACTAGGGTGCTTTATTTTAATAAAAGATATTGTATTTGATTCCGTAATAAAAAGCGAGATTAGCCTGCCTATAGTAGGTTTTGCTAATATTGATATATTTTCATCAAAAGATGAAAATATATCAATAAGTTTCACTAATAAAATATTTACATAAAAAAAGGGCAATCATTGCCCTTTTTTTATTGCGTCAAACTATTTTATTTATCATGACAAGTTAAACAAAGTGCACTTCCTGCGTTAGTTACTCTTAATAGGTTGGGTAATCCAGCTCCATTATGAACATCATGACAAGACGAGCATTGTAATTGACCTGCTAGTAAAAAATCTGCGTCAATTGTACCTCCAACACCAGAATTTGTTGTTGTAGGGTCGTACAAGCCACCATCACTAGTTGCTAAAGCAGCATCATAAGTAAACGAAATTGGGTGGTCATTAGATAGGTCTGTACCAATAAGGTCACCACCAGTCATAAAGTCACCACCATTGGTTCTACCACCAAAATTGTCCATTGCTACAGTACCATCATGACAACTTAAGCATAATTTAGATGCACCAGAGGGTTGCCCTATAGTTGCAGAACCTTCAAAAGAAGGTGAATCATAAAGTGTAAAATTAGCTTGGGTTACTTCGTGATTCCATAAAGGAGCATCAGGTACAGTAATGTCCGCATTGTGAGGCGTATGACATACAATACAAATCTCTCCAGTATTGTTCCAGTTTTCAGTAGAAAAATCATGATCCGATCCTGTTATTTGGCTAAAACCAAATGATGACATCAACATGACTAAACTTAGTGTTAAAAATAATTTTGTTTTTTTCATGGTAATTAATTTAATTTAAATTAAAATATTATTGATACAGTAAAATTAATGACAGAAGGGCTATAAAAAGATGATTTTTATCATAAAATGTAGTATTTGTTACTAAAAAATTAAATATATTTTGTATAAAAGAAATAAGTGTTTTAATATATTGATAATAAGTATTTTATATAGGATTTGTAGACCTATATTTATTTGAAGTTAAGCGATAAATATTCTATATTTTGAATAAATTAAGTACTGAATCATATTTTTTTAAAATTTGTCCTATATGGTCATATATAATTGATGATATGCCATCATTATGAAGGTAGTATTTTATTGAAGTTTAGCAATAGTTTCTATAATAAATACCCCCGGTACAACCTCGGCCAAATCGAGCTGCTGTGCTTCTACTGAAGTTTTATATGCTGATTTAATCTGGGTAATTTTTACTCTTTCTTTACTAATTAAACCGGCAATAAATTGCGTTGTTTCAATATGCATTTCACCGCGGTAAGTTCTTCCGGATTGCACAAAATATACTGGGCCACCACTGTTGCCTTTAAATATTTTAATGTCCAGCAAATAATTTCCAACTTGTTTTCCTGGTGTTATTGGGTAAGAAGAGAGGATGCCTCTTCTCACAATTGGAAAACCATATTTATTAGATTCTTGGCCTAAGGGAAATCCTAAACATAAAAACTGATCTCCAGGGTGAATATTAATTTTTTCATATAACTTGTCCGTTCCAATCATTCCAATGTTTAAAAATTTAAAATGTATATTTTTAGGTAAAGTAACATAGAGGGCAGCAACATCTGCAGAATCATGATTTACCCAACTTTGTTCACCATTGTCTCTTATTTTAATTTTATAGTTAAGCTTTTTATATTCTGTATTATTAATTTTCCACCTTAAAAATAAAATTGCCGAGTCGCCTTTCATTTCTCTTAACACATGATCGGCAGTAATTAGAACAAATTGTTTTTTTTTCGTTTCACTATTTACAGGTTTTTCCAAAATAAATGCTGTACCGTATGAGCCGTTCAAACCTTTGATTTTAAAAGTTGAATTCATTAAGGCTGTATTCAATTCAATCCTTTTTTGAGCCTCCAACAAATGGATATTAAAAAATAAAATAATTATTAAAAATATTTGTTTCATTGTGTTTTGCTTTAAAGACTTGGTTAGGTTTTGATAGGGTTAGGTTGGTCAAAAATAAGAATATGAATTTGAGAATTAAAACAATCCAAAAATAACTTATCAACAGTATTTTAAACTTCAAAAGAGTAGGTTCTTTCAATAATATAATTTAAAATCAAGTCTTTATTTCCTGCCACGCCGGCCAATGTCAATAAGTTAAGCCTTTTTTGTTTTCCCCCTTGCCCTAAATGGAGTCAAAAAAGTTAAGCGTTCAATGATTTTGCCCTTTAGGGTTAGGGTAAAAAATCATTGAATGAGAATTTAGATTCCTTAACTTACTGACATTGGCCACACCGGCAGGCGGGTAAAAGCAAAGCAGTCTTATGTTTTTTATCCGACACTAATGATAATATTAGTAATCTTCTGGTTTATGATCTTCGCCATGGCATGACAGATAGCATTCACCTCTAAAGCTTCCTGTATCAATATATTCTAGTCTGCCATTATAAGGTGATACCACATCCGTTCTAAAATTTATCAAACTTGAATTATTTATGCTATTGCCCTGCGTACTACTTATACCATGTGGATCATGGCAAACACTACAAGGTGTATCTTCACCTACTACATGTTTTCTGTGCTCTTTAAATGTATTTCGTCTCATTTTGTTTACGAAATTGGCTCTATCATGACAGCTATAACACAGCGCATAGGCTTGCGCAGATTCTTGTGTATAATCAGCAGTTTCATATTGCAGTTTTAATATTCGTGGATAAATAGAACCATGTGCACCTTTTGCTGCCCCTGTTGTATTACTGGCATGGCAAGCTGTACAATATAAAACAGTACTAGCTGTATTTGGGGGTAAGAGATTTCCTGCAATTTCTAAATTATTTCTCGGACCGACAACAGGATGAAAAGAAGGATTTGAGGTGTCAAATTCTAACCTCACATTATTTTGAATAATTTGCCGAGATTGCGATGGAGGTGGAGACCAGGCGTTTCCTGCATGACATTTGTAACATATTTCATAAGCATAAGTAGCTTCGAAAACATCATTTCCGTTTTGATTGATACCATTTACTCCTTTGCTAAAACCGTTTACAAATGGGGCAGAGGCAGTTGATGCATTAGATGCATGTGGATCGTGACAATCTTGACATTCAACATGGCTGTTTTGCACGGTATTATCTTCTTTAGGGTCATGTACTCCCAAATAACCATAAACATTATGTCTATATGTTTTAGCAAAATCTGCTTGAACATTTTTGGTAGCAACATTTCCATTGTGGCAATCAAGGCAGTTATCTTCTTCCGTTAAGGTTTTAAGTAATCTAATTTTTCCGTTGGCATTATGGGTATTATGACAACTTGCACAGGCATTCTGAGAAACGGTAGTGTATGCATTTTCTAGATGTTCCCATGGATCTTTTCCAGAGCCATTCCATGAATTGGTTGAAGTATTATGTGTGCTGTTTGTCCAATAAGTTCGATCGTGGCATGAATAGCATAAAGCCGAAAATTCAGTAGATGCTAACAAAAAATTTTGATAAGTATCTTTATGTGGATCATGACAAGATGTACATTGCATTTTTGAATTATTATCCAATGCAACATTGAGTAAAGGAGGCGTTTTTAACTGGCCATCGGAAGTGGCTAACGAAGCATCATAAAGAAAAGATACAGGATGATCGTTGGAAAGATCTGTGGTAAGGTTACCGCGAGTTGTCATTTCACTAGTCATCGTAATATTACTTGCTCTACTAATAACATCACCTAAAGCTATGGTACCGTCATGACAAGAAAGACATAAAATTGAACTCCCATCCGGTTGACCGGGTAAAGCATCTAAGGTAGAGCTGTTGTATAAAATATAGGTGCTTCCTGATGAATTTTTATTCCATAAAGGATTTTTTGGACTACTGCTATGCGGTGTATGACAAAATATACATACCTCAGATTCTGATGTGGCTTTTACTGTTCCCGGACTTGTTACAGATAAATTGTGCTTAGAATTAATGATAGATTGACCTGTTGTATACACAGGAATGCTAAATATTATGATTATTATAAATATAGCTTTCTTCATTCTATTTTTCTCTGACTAATTTAAATATTTGAACTCTGGCATTATAGCTATCGGCAATATAAATTTTATCATCATTATCAATAAATATACCGGAAGGCATCCAAAACTGACCTTTTTCCCGACCTTGCTCACCGAATTGGTATAAAAATTTTCCGTTGATATCAAAAATTTGGACGGTATGAAAAAGTGCATCCGCCACGTAAATATTCCCTAAAGAATCTGTTGCAATACCTTTACTTCTAGAAAAATAACCCGTTGCGTTACCGGGTTCTCCAAACACATTTAATAAGGTACCTTCTTTATCAAAAATTTGAATTCTAAAATTCATGGCGTCAACAACATATGCTTTCCCTGATTTATCAATCCAGATGGAAGTCGGAAAATTAAATTCACCGGGTTTGGTTCCTCTTTTTCCAATTGTTTTGATCAAATCACCGTTTTCATTTAATACGCTTATTTTGTGTGAACCGGTTTCAACCACCCAAATCTCTTTGGTTTCTTTAGCGTAAGCGATACCTGTTGGTCTGTTAAACTTATGTTTGGTTTTAAACGGAAGAAGGCTCTTATTTTCTTCATTATATCTAAAAATTTTATTCAAACGAGAATCTGTAAATAAGATTTCATTATTTGAAAACGCACACATATCCACCAAAGATGTAAACCCTAGTTTATTTTTTTTAATGGCTTTTGGAAGTTTTTTTTCTTGGTTTTTAATTTGAAAAATAGTGTTATTCCCCTGGTCTAATACCATATAGGAGTCGGTATTTACTTTTAAAATAGCATTGGGTTTAATTAAGTTAGGATCAGCCTTTTTACCAAACAGCAATTTGGCAAGCCATTTAGATTTATGGTTTTTTTTATCAGATTTATTATTAGGAAATTGATCTATCCATTGCACCTTGTATTTATCATTGTTCAATACTTTTATTTGTGCATTTCCAAAAATAAAATAAAATAGAAATAAAATACTTATAACAAATTTCATTCTTTTATAACAATAGTTTATTGATTAACAATAATTAATAATTCATTTATATACTGAAATTATATGGTATAAATTTAAATGATATTTTTCTAAATAAATGTGATAATTGTCAGATAGTTAGATTAGTTACGAGATTATTTTGAGTGGATAATTACGGTTTATGATTTTAATTTATTTTTTTATTGTAGTATTGGTTTAACTTAATAAGGTCATAATTCTAAGCAAATTAAAAATGGATGCCGAATTGTCAAATTTATATGCATCGTAATTAGTAAGATTAAAACCTATCAAACAAATATTTCATTCATAACCTGAATGCTTTGATTTGTTCGAGTCTGTTCAGCTTTTAGGTGCATTGCAAATTTTGAAACAATTTTATTTACAATTTGAGATGCAATTTCTTCTGCTTCATCTAAATTAGAATTTTGATGTTTTTTTAAATAATTATGTAGTGCATCTTTTTGAATACTCTCTAAAGATTGTTTAAGATTATTTATTGCAGGCGTACTTTTTCTAAATCCCAACCATTCCAAAAACTCTTTTTTATATTTTTCAATAATTGCTTCAACTAGAGGAATTTGTTTTTTTCTGTTTTCGATAGTATTTTTTGTTTTTTGAGATAATATATCTACATCAATCACCGTTTTATTTTCTAAGAATTTAACTTCATTGTCTACATTTTTTGGTATAGACAGATCAATAATCAATTGCTTTTTGTTATTATTAAAATGATCGGAAGTTATGATTGGTTTGTTGGCACCAGTCGCTACTATCAATACATCGGCTGTTTGAATATGTTTATCTAAATTATGATAATCAATATTTTTTACTCCAATAGCGTTTGCCAAATTTATTGATTTTTCAATGCTTCGGTTTGTAATTGTAATATTGGTATCTTGAAGATATTTGGCGCAGCTTTTGGCCGTAATAGAACCAATATTTCCTAAACCATAAATTAATATGTTCTTGTTTTTTAAAATTTTGATATTATCTTTAATATATTGAATTGCTGCGTATGAAACTGTCGTGGTTCCAGAGCTTAAAGATGTTTTGTTCTTTGTTTCCTTACTGGCTTGTAAGGCAACATTATAAAGTCGTTCAATATAGGCGTTTACAGTACCAAATTTTTTGGCAAACTGAAATGAATCTTTCAATTGACCAACTATTTCATAGTCTCCCAAAATTTGACTGTCTAATCCTGTTGCGATGGTTATAAAATGCTTAACGGCCTCTTTATTTTTATATACAAAAGAAACTTTAGAAAATTCATCTACGGTACCTTTAGAGTATTTGCATAATAATGAAATTAGTTCAAAAGGGTTTTTTGCAAAACCAATAATTTCAACTCTATTACATGTAGAAACAACAAGAAGCCCATCCATATTTTTAGATTTGGCTTCTAATAATAAATTCTCTTGATTTTTTTTACTTAAACTGAATTTACTTCTAGTAATCACATCCGCCTTTTTATAACTCAGACCAATTATATAAAAACTATTTTCGTCCATATCATTCATTTTTATTATTTTCAAATACTCTTTACTGTAACTTTAGTAGCAAAAATACGCCACAAATAATATAGAAAAGATGATTTTTATCATGAATAAAAGTCTTAAAAAAAATTATTTTTATATATAAATAAAATCTCATTTTTCTGCTTTATATAGATGATATATGTCTAATTATTAAAATAGAAATAGGTTATTAGTGCACTTGTATAAATTCTAATTTAGAATTATTATTCCAAATTAATCAATTAAAATTAATCATCATCATGCAATATTTATATATCAAATCATTACACCTTATTTTTGTAACAACCTGGTTTGCAGGATTATTTTATATTATTAGATTATTTATATACTATAAAGAAGCCGAAGAAAAAGAAGAACCTTCTAAATCAATATTGCAAAAACAATATACGTTAATGACCAAGAGATTATGGTACATTATTACCTGGCCATCTGCTGTTCTGGCAAGTGGTTTTGCTATTTGGTTGTTGATTCTCCAACCCGTTTGGTTACAAACAGGTTGGATGATTATTAAATTGGGATTTGTAGCTCTGCTTTTTGCTTATCATTGGAGTTGCCAAATCATTTATAACCAAATGAAAAAAGGGACAATAAAATACACTTCATTCTTTTTACGGATATGGAATGAAGTTGCAACAATAATACTGTTTGCTTGTGTATTTTTGGTAATTTTAAAGTCCTCCTTAGGCTGGGTCTTTGGTGTTTTAGGTATTGTTGGTGTTTCTATAATTTTAATGTTAGGTATTAAACTTTATAAAATAATACGTATTAAAAATAATTGGGATAAGGGCTAATATTATTAAAAATAATTAATCATTTATTTGCATAATTGGATATAAGATAACTTTGCTTTAACCCGTCTGCCAGTGAGGCAAGAAAAGTTGCTTACGGCTCTGTTTTAAAGATAGTTGTTGGTGCTAAGGATTTTTTATTCAACGAGCCTTCAAAGGAGTAATCAACATGGCGAAAAATAAATTTTAGAATTTCATGAGGATCAATATCATTGGTTGTTGAAAATTCTAATTTTCTAGAATGCTTAAGGCTGGAATCGATTTGAGTAAGTACATCAAATATTGTTGCCATGCCGCTATAATTTATCTTTTCTGGAACGTCATAAGGTGTATGAAAATCATCATGAACTTGTGTGTTAAATCCCAAGACAGGAATATCTTTAATATAAAAGGATGTATAGTCGGTAAGACCCATACCAGATTCGTGCATTACCTTTGAAACTCCATCTATATGTATTCCATTCAATAATCGCTTCCAAGTGGGAGAAGTTCCTACTCCGTATAAGTAAATGTCCTTTTCAGCAGGATTCATGCGCCCAATATGATCCAAACTAATCATATATGTAACATTACTTAAATCAATTGTTGGATTATTGGTGAAATACATGGAGCCCAAAAGTTTCATTTCTTCACCCGAAAAGGAAATAAATAAATAATTATTTTGATCCGATCCGCGATTTTTAACCCATCTGGCAAATTCAATTAACACAGATAAGCCACTTGCCCCATCATCAGCTTCATAATAGGTTAATTTATTACCTTCTGTGTCAAATGAATCGGTATTTTCACCATTTCCTAGTCCGTCGTGATGTCCGGCTACTATAATAGTGTTTTCTGCGCCATTATCTATCAAACCGATAACGTTTCTACCCGTTCTCCGGTCTTCATTATTTTCAATCTTTAGGCTTACGGTTTGGGTGGATTTTGATTTAATCAAGTTACAATTGGTAACGAAAACTACAGGAATATTCACAGAAGGAATTTTCTCTGTAAAATTTGTTTTACTACTTACAAATGATGAGTCACAACTATAAAATATAACACCTATAGCACCCAGATTTTCAGCAGTACTTACCAAGTTGCGTAAGTTGTGATATTTCTGCCATTCCCTAAGGTTGTTCATTGAATCATACTTTACAATTTCAATGAGAAATACACTGTTCTGTGTTGATTTATTTGTCTTTTGAAATTTAGCTTCTGTCTCCTTGTTATATAAACCATAGCTCTGTGTTTCCTTGTTGTATAAACCATACCCCTTGCTGAATATTTTTCCTTCAATGGTATTGTTAACAGAAAAATTTAACGGAAAGTAATCCTTTTCTATTTCCAGTTCTTCATCATGGCTAAGTTCTAATTAGCACAGCATTTTGTTTAAACAATTCGTAAATGCTATAAGCTTGGTCTGTTAGTAGCATTGCCATAAACCATTGTTTGAGCATTGTTTTGCTGTTTCTTATTTTATCCATATAAGCATACCAGTTTAAATAGTTTTGTAAATATTTAGAACTAACTCCATTAAAAGGTCTTAGAAAATCTCTTACCTGCTTATGTGTATTATTTACCCTTTGCAAATGTATAGATTTATCTT
>JAKITQ010000019.1 GCA_021647985.1 Flavobacteriaceae bacterium
AAAGTCAGAACAAGGATGGATTTGAAGTGGCATACGAAGGAGCATTAAAAAACATGATGCACAAAGGAGATTTATCGGCTAAAGCAGACTTGGCTGAATTTGATGACACTGAACATTTATATGGTTTGGGAGCTTTGGAAAACTTAAAAGGGGAAATTTTGATTATGGATGGTGAAGCCTTTATTTCAACTGTTGAAAATGGTAAACTTAAAATCAATAAATCATTTGATTATTAAGCATCCCTTTTTGTATATAATTCAATTAATGCTTTCGCTAAATCCTCAATAGTAGAAGCAGGTGATTTTTGAACAAAAATATCTCCCTGTTTCCCATTCTGTAAAGCAAACAATACTAAATCTACCGCATCATTCATGGTCATCATAAAACGAGTCATTTTCGGATTAGTAATTGTTATTGGTTTTCCGGTTTTAATTTGCTCAATAAACAAAGGAATTACAGAACCTCTTGAAGCCATAACATTTCCATAACGCGTTCCACATAAAATGGTATCTTTATTAGTTAAATTATGTGAGTGAGAAACCATAACTTTTTCCATTACTGCTTTTGTTAACCCCATGGCATTTACTGGATAAACTGCTTTATCAGTACTTAGGCAGATTACTTTTTTTACCTTGTGTTGGATTGCTGCTTCCAGTACATTTTCTGTTCCTAAACTATTAGTTTTAACAGCTTCCAACGGAAAAAATTCACAAGAAGGAACTTGTTTCAGAGCAGCGGCATGAAAAACATAATCTACACCGGTCATTACATTTAAAACACTGCTTTTATCACGTACGTTACCAATATAAAATTTCACTTTTAAATTATTTACTTGCTTACGAAGATCATCTTGTTTTTTTTCATCTCGTGAAAATATTCGAATCTCTTTTAAATTAGAATCTAGAAAACTTTTTAATACCGCATTTCCAAAAGACCCCGTACCACCAGTAATCATTAGAACTTTATTATCAAACATAAACACTTCTTTAAAATTTTATTATTACTTTAAATTAAACTGAAACATATCATTAATTAAAACATCCCAGCTTTTAGGTTTAAACCCTGTTTGCTCTCTGAATTTTGATGAGTCTAAGGAGCGATTAATTTTAATATTAGGATCACTTATAATATTTATTTTTTTATCATAACTTTTTGCAATTAAGGACAATAATGAAAATTTATCAATAGGATCCGATGATACGTGATAAAGACCATATAAATCGGATCTTGGAATAACATAATCACGAATCACATTCGCTAACTCAACGGTGGGCATTCCTGAAAATATCGCTTCAGAGTAACCTCGAACCTCAACCTCCTGACTCAAAAACCAGTCAACTAATGAGGCGTTAGATTTTAATTCGTGACCTATAATAGAGGTTCTCAATGTAATACAGTGCTGCATATTGTGTAACTCACCAATATACTTTGACTTACCGTATAAATCATGAGCATCCGAAGGATCCTCTTCAACATAAAACCCTTTATCCCCTGAAAAAACACAATCAGTACTGATATGAATCAACCTAGAATTAATCAACTCGCATAGTTTAGCCAAGCGGTGTGAAAACATTGCATTAATGGGGAGAGCTACCAAAGGATCTTTAGCACTGGGTAATTGTTTAATCAAACCAATACAATTAATTACTATTTCAGGTTTTATCCTATTTAAAACTGATACCAATTCATCCCAAGGGAGAGCTGTGTGTATTTTTCCTAAATCACTCGATAAAAAACCAGTAAAATAAATATCAAAATTATCTGATGGATTTAAAAATGAAAATTCGTGCTGAAAGTCTGAGATTCTTCGTATTTTAGACATACTTGATAAATTAAAACCCCGATTTTTGAGTGTATAGCTCCTGTTCGGGGTTTTGTTCTATCTAATATACAACTTATTTAGCTGATATACAAATGTTTATGTAGTTGTGAAAGTGCCTACTCAAAACTCAAAACTCATCATTCATATTCAGGGTACCAATTTCTCAATCTAACGTCAATACTAGAATTTTTATTATTTACTAATTTTTTAAAAGATTCTGTATCACTCATTTCTGGTTTACCTCTGTAGTGATAAGGATAAACTATTTTAGGTTGAAATTGTAGTACAGCACTGGCAGCTTGGTGTGTATCCATGGTATAAGGCAAGTTCATACAAACAAATGCAACATCTATTCGTTCTAATTTTCTCATTTCAGGAATATCTTCGGTATCACCGGAAATATAAATCCTTTTACCTCCCATTTCTAAAAGATATCCATTCCCTCTTCCTTTGGTATGTTTGGCATCTGGAGATATAGGTAAATTATACATTGGGATGGCTTTGAATAAAATTCCCATACGTCTAATGCTTTCATTATTATTTAGTACAATAAGATCTTGTTTAAACTTAGCCGGTAATTTATCTGCAACAGCTTGCGGAGCAACAATTTTTGTATTGTTTAATTGTAGTTCATTTAAAGTTTTTTCATTTAAATGATCACCATGAATATCTGTAATAAAAATTATATCAGGCTTTGCAATTCCTGCAAATGCAGCAGCTCCACCATAAGGGTCTATATAAATCGTTTTATTATTCCATTGAAAAACTATGGTTCCATGTAATATTGGTTGAATTATTAAATCACCTTTATCCGTTTTAATTATGTCAGATGGTGGTCTTTGTGCAATACAAAAAGTAGAAACAAAAAGGAATAAAAATAGAATAGCGATTTTGAAAGTCATTTTTTTTAGTTTAAAATTAGAATAAAGATACTAATAAATGCTTTTTAAAAAAAAATTGGCAATCAAGTTAAAGTTAACCTGATTGCCAATAAAATATTCCCCTCAAAATATTTTATTTTTTTAAATCATTTTCAAGTTGACGAACTTTAGGAAATAAAATATTATTTTCTAAATGAATATGTTGAAAAAGATCATTGGTAAATTCTTCTAATTTATGATAGAGTGCCTTATAGGTATTACACGCGTGATCTGGTGTAGTAAAATTATTGCTTAATTCTTGTATTTTCTTAATGATATCACCGGCATTATCATGTTCGTGCTCCATCATTTTTACTGGGTTGTCAATACTGCCAAAGTGAAAATTATTTTGCTTGTTTTTTAACATCTCTTTGATTGCAGGAAATAGAACATTTTCTTCTTTCTGCATATGTGCTAAAAGCTCATTACCAAGGTTTTCAAATAAATTGGAAATTTCAATGTTTTCAGGGTTGTGTTCTCCGTGAACCGTTGCCACCTTTTGAGCAAACTCATTAATTATTGATATATTTTCATTTACAAATGTATGGTGCACATTAACAATATAATCAATTAAGAAATCCAATTTCCAATCTTTAAAATTTAAATTAGGATTGGCATTGCTAAAAGTTAAATTCTCTAAATCATTGATTACATCCTCAACATTAATGTCACTATTTTCACATGCTTTGGCAATTGTTTTTCCACCACCACAACAAAAATCTAGTTGGTATTTTTTAAATACAGATGCTGCACTAATATCGTTACTAACTATTTCGGCTATTGTTTTATTTTCTAAATTATTCATGATATGTAATTTTATACAAATATAATCAATTAAAAGATAAAATAGTCTTTTAATTAATATTTAACAAAAAATTAATTGTTAAGTTTTATCCGTGAGACTCTAAAAAAATAATTTTAATTTTTTAGTTAGTCGAACTATTCTCGCTGCCCGTGCTGAACTTGTTTCAGCATCTAGCGGGACCTTGGTTAATCTGTCTGCTGGTAGTCTGATACCTAGACCCTTGGGTCGATTCCTATTAGTGATTCTAGGTCTTGTATTAGGGTTTAACTTTTTATTCTTAAAACCTATCTGTCTTATTGCTGTTTTCAGATAAGAAGAAATTGTTTTGCTACTATATTGAGTGCAACAATTCGTACTAGAAAAGTTTTCTAATTTCACTTTTAAGTAAAGAAAGCGCCAATTGGGTAGGATTTTCATTATCCATACTGCTTTGAATGATATTTTCTCTTAATTGTTCTGCATTTTCAACTAGTGTATTAGCAGCAGAGGTTCTAATATTTTGAATTAGAGCATTTTTTGCAGTGACAATGGCATTCCACCCTGAATCTGTAATATAGATTTGTTGTGCTAAATTGTGTTCAAACTCTTGCTCTATACTTTGAATCAATTTATTGTGGTAATTTATTGCGTTAGTACCTGTTGGTTTAACTCTAACCAATAATTTTGATGGGCTAATTCGTTCTAAAAATAAAGTTAACCTTTCATAGGCTTGAAGTCGGATAGGCAAAGTTAAATTTTGTTTCTTTTTAAGCAAAATTAAATTTCTTCTTTTATCTTCATTAGCGATATGATATTTAAAAAAGTATAGAGCTACTATACCAGTTATTATTGCCGGTAAAGTATAGCTTAAAAGTTCAATCCATTTATTGGTTTCCATAAGTAATTGTGTAATTAAATTATATCAAAAATAATGGATGTTTTTAAATTAACAATATTTTTTTTATAAAAGTGATAATTATCATAATAATCGCAATAAGTAAACAGTATTTTTATGTATAATTAACAGGTTAGTAATTCATTTAAGAATTTCTAAATATTATAGCTCTTTGGCGTAGTTTATCTTTATTTTAAATCACGAATTAAAATCAATTCACATCGAAATTAAATTAAACAAAAATGGTATTTAAATGAAATTCATGATTTAAATTTCAAACTACAAGTTAAATATAGTATTTGTAGTAAAGAAAGTTATTCATTATGTTTGAGAAATAATACTCACCAAAAAATTAATTATTATGGTTAACAAATTTTTGAAATTAGTATTTTTATTGATTACTACCGTTGCTTTCTCTCAAGTGGGACATTTAATGCAAGGAGTAGGAGCGGTAAACATGTCAATGGGTGGTGCGGCAACAGCACAACCTTTAGACATTAGCGGTGCAATGCAATGGAACCCAGCATCACTTTCTGTATTTAGTGGTCCTAAATTGAAATTTGATTTGGGTATGTTTAAGGGAACACCAACCTTGTATTCAACAGTTCCAACTCCAAATGGGCCATTTAGTGGAGAAACAGAATCTGAATTAGGTTATCAGCCTATGCCTGCTTTGGCTTTTGCTTGGGGAAAAGAAGACAGTAAGCACACCTTTGGTATTTCAGCTTTTGGTGTTAGTGGATTTGGAGTTGATTTTCCAGAAAGTAATACAAATCCAATTAATTTCCCACAAAATATGGGTGGCTTTGGTAACCTTAAATCGGCGTATATGCTATTACAAATAGGCTTTACTTGGGCTTATGAAGTTTCAGATAAATTTTCTATTGGTTTTCAACCGGTATTTAACTACGAATCTCTAGAATTATCACCTAATCCACTAGCGAGTCCAACAGCAACAGGTTATCCTACTAATGAATCTGCCACGGCACTAGGTTTTGGAGGCCAAGTAGGTTTGTTTTATGATTCTCAAAATGGATTTAAAATGGGTGCTTCTTATAAAACTCCTCAAAAATTCTCGGAAATGGATTTTGGAAATGGTACGAAATTTCAAATGGATTATCCTGCAATTTATTCCGTTGGTTTAGGTTACTCAAAAGGGATTATTGACTTTGCATTGGATTATCGCTATGTTGATTATGAAAGTACAGAGGGATTTGAAAAAACTGGATGGACACAAACGGCATCCATTAGAGGATTTGGATGGCAAAGTATGTCTGTTGTCTCAACAGGTTTGCAATTAAAAGCAATTAATAAGTTACCATTGCGCTTTGGGTATACTTATAGTACAAACCCAATTCAAGATGAATTAACTTTCTTTTCAACACCTGCCACTGCAATTATAGCACATGCTTTTCAATTCGGATTTAGTTATGAGTTTAGTGATGCTTTTGTTTTTGATGCGGTTTATCATTATGGTATAAGTGATGGTAAAACTTCAGGAGAATTATTTAATCCGCTACTTATTTCTACTAATAACCCTTTAGGTAAAATTCCTGGAAGTGAAGTTGCATATGATATGAATACACAATTGTTTATGATTGGCCTTCAATTTAAATTAGGAGGAAAAGATACAGATGGTGATGGTGTAAAAGACAAAGAAGATGCCTGCCCAGAAATTGCTGGTTTACCAGAATTTAATGGTTGCCCAGATAGCGATGGTGATGGTATTGAAGATGCTAAAGATGCTTGTCCGGATGAAGCTGGATTGGCTGCGTTAAATGGATGCCCAGATAGTGACGGTGACGGCTTTGCTGACAAAGAAGACCTTTGTCCGAATATTGCTGGTTTAGAACAGTTTAATGGTTGTCCGGATAGTGATGGTGATGGTGTGATGGACAGTAAAGATGACTGCCCAAATGAAGCTGGTTTAATTGAAAACAAAGGTTGTCCTTTAGCGGATTCAGATGGAGATGGTGTTGCAGATAAACATGATAATTGTCCTAATATTGCTGGGTCAGCTGAAAATTATGGATGTCTGGTAATACCTGAAGAAGTGATTCAAAAAGTAAAAGAATTGGCAAGAGCGATATATTTCAAAACAGGTAAAGATGCTTTTACTAATGAAACAGAAATTCGATTAGAAAAAATAAGTAAAATTTTAGCGAATTTCACCAATTCTAAAGTTAGAGTTGAAGGACATACAGATAGTACAGGTAGTGATAAGGTCAACACCAAATTATCTCAGTCTCGAGCTGATGCAGTTAGAAAATACTTTATTGATAATGGTTTTCCTGAGGAGAACATGAGAGCAATAGGCTATGGTTCTTTAAATCCAATTGGTGATAATAAAACCAGTAAAGGAAGACAAGCCAATAGACGTGTTGAAATTGTTAAAGATGAATAATAGCATATTGAAGTAATATATAAACCACCTTAATTTTTAGGGTGGTTTTTTTTTGGCATTGAAAAAGCTTGGATAAAGAGTATTTTCTATACATTATTAATAAAATGTCAATAACTTTTATTGCTCGATACTATTAACCATTGTATTTTTGAAGAATAAAAAGGAATTGTGAATAAATATATTGAAGAATTAAACGAGGCTCAAAAATTAGCGGTTCTGCAAAAAGAAGGACCAATGATTATCATTGCTGGTGCCGGATCGGGTAAAACAAGAGTTTTAACTTATCGGATAGCACATTTAATGCAAAGTGGCATCGATCCTTTTAATATATTATCTCTTACTTTTACGAATAAGGCTGCTAGAGAAATGAAAAGCCGAATTTCAAATGTAGTAGGGCAGAGCGAGTCAAAAAATTTATGGATGGGAACATTTCACAGTGTTTTTGCGCGAATTCTTCGTAGTGAAAGTGAAAAATTAGGTTTTCCATCAAACTTCACAATTTATGATACACAAGATTCGGTTCGATTAATTTCTACAATTATCAAAGAATTTAATCTTGAAAGAGAAAAGTATAAGCCCAAACAAGTGTTGGGTAGAATCTCACAATTTAAAAATAGTTTAATTACGGTTAGAGCTTATTTTCAAAATCCGGAATTGTTAGAATCTGATAAAATGACAGGTAGGCCAAAAATAGGTTCAATTTATAAAGAATATGTTGACCGTTGTTTTAAAGCTGGAGCAATGGATTTTGATGATTTACTGTTAAGAACCAATGAATTACTTACTCGTTTCCCGGAAGTATTGGCAAAATACCAAGATAGATTTCGTTATATTTTGGTTGATGAGTATCAAGATACAAATCACTCGCAATATTTAATTGTAAGAGCCCTAGCCGATAGATATCAAAATATTTGCGTTGTTGGTGACGACAGCCAAAGTATTTATGCATTTCGTGGTGCGAATATTCAAAATATATTGAATTTTCAAAAAGATTATGACAATGTGAAAATGTTTAAACTAGAACAGAATTACCGTTCTTCAAAGAACATTGTAGAAGCAGCCAATAGTGTTATTGATAAAAACAAAACCAAACTGGATAAGGAAATTTGGACTTCCAATGAAGAGGGAGGTATGGTAAAAGTGATGCGTACGGTTTCGGAGGGTGATGAAGGTAGGTTTGTTGCAAACTCCATTTTTGAGCATAAAATGCAAAACCAAATGGCCAATGAAGATTTTACTGTTTTGTACAGAACAAACTCACAATCAAGAGCCATAGAAGATTCACTTCGTAAAAAAGGAATAGATTATAGAATTTATGGAGGTTTATCTTTTTATCAAAGAAAAGAAATTAAAGATATTTTAGGTTATTTGAGATTATTGATAAATTCAAAAGATGAAGAGGCTTTAAAACGAGTTATTAATTATCCCGCAAGGGGAATTGGTCAAACAACGATTGACAGGTTGGCTTTAGCGGCAAAGGAATATAATAAAACAATATTTGAAATTTTATTGAATATCAATCATATTGACATTAAGATCAATACTGGTACCAAAAGGAAATTGGAAGAATTTGTAAATATGATACGGGTTTTTCAAATAGAATCGCAAAGTAAAAACGCCTTTGAAGTTGTAGAAATTGTTGTAAAACAGACTCGATTAATAAAAGATATAGAAAGCGATGGAACTCCAGAGGCAATTAGTAGGGTGGAGAATGTGCAAGAATTATTGAACGGAATTAAAGATTTTATAGAGGTACAAAATCAAAAGGGAGAAGATGCTTCTTTAGCCTTTTTTTTAGAAGATGTAGCTCTGGCAACTGATTTTGATAATGAAAAAAATGATAAACCAAGTGTTTCGTTAATGACGATTCACATGGCAAAAGGTTTGGAGTTTCCTTATGTGTATATTGTTGGATTGGAAGAAAATTTATTTCCATCGGCAATGAGTATGAACACAAGAAGTGAAATTGAAGAAGAAAGACGATTGTTTTATGTGGCATTAACCAGAGCCGAAAAGCAGGTATATTTATCCTATGCACATTCACGTTATCGCTGGGGAAAACTAATTGATTGTGAGCCAAGTAGGTTTTTAGAAGAAATAGATGAAAAATATTTAGAGTATTTAAACCCCATGCAATCTAGTTTTATAAGCAATAAGTTTATTGATAAAGATATTTTTGGTGATACTCCGCCAAATACGATAAGGTTTAAAAAACCTGTTGAGAGAAAAACGGTAAAAAAAATAAAACTGCCCATACAGAAAACTACTAAAATTGTACCACCAAAACATTTGAAAAAAGTTAGTGCCGTACAAGCGGTTAACTCCAATTTATTTGATAATAATTTAGTCGCTGGAAATGTGGTTGTACATGCAAAATTTGGTAAAGGTATTGTACAGCAAATTGAAGGCAAAGGAAAGGATAAAAAAGCCGAAATTAAATTTGAATCTGGAAGCTGTAAAAAATTATTATTACAATTTGCCAAATTAAAGATAATAGGTTAAAAGTTTATTGTAGAACCTAAAATAATTGTTACTTTGCAGAAAGTAGAATATATCAAATTATTAATTGATTTTAAAGAAAAGTGTAGATGGATTTAGAATATAATTCTGAAAGAGAACATTTAATTATCCCAGAATATGGCAGGCATATTCAAAAATTAGTAAATCATTGTATTGCAATTGAAGACGATGCGGAAAGAAATAAAATGGCAAATGCTATTGTAAAAGTAATGGGTAATTTACAACCACACTTACGTGATGTACCCGACTTTCAACATAAACTTTGGGATCAATTATTTATCATGTCTGATTATAAATTAAATGTAGAATCTCCTTATCCAATTTTAGAAAAGGAAGTTTTACAGGCCAAGCCACCAGCTTTGGCCTACCCAAAATCAGCATCTAGATACAGGTTTTATGGAAATAATATTCAAATAATGATTGATACTGCCTTGACTTGGGAAGAAGGTGAAATGAAAGATGCTTTGGTTTATACCATAGCCAATCATATGAAAAAATGTTATTTAAACTGGAACAAAGATACCGTTGATGATGCTGTGATTATGAAGCATTTAAATGACCTATCTGATGGTAAACTCGCTTTAAAAGATGATGATGTACTATCTGATTCTAAAAATTTATTGAGAAAAAAACCGACTAAAAATTATCAGAAACCTTCGCAAAAGCAAGGTAAAAAGACTTTCAAAAAAAGATAATTAAAAAATAAACTTAAAATGTCAGTATTTAAAATTGAAGGAGGGCATCGTTTAAAGGGCGATATTATTCCTCAAGGAGCAAAAAATGAAGCCTTACAAGTTATTTGTGCTGTTTTGTTGACTTCGAAAAAAGTTACTATAAGTAATATACCAGACATAAGAGATGTGAATAAACTTATTTTTATACTCGGCGAATTGGGTGTAAAAATTAAAAAAATAGCTGATAATACATATACTTTTCAAGCAGATCAGATAAACCTTTCTTATTTAGAATCTTTAGCGTTTAAAAAAGATGGAAGTTCTTTGCGAGGATCTATTATGATTGTTGGACCCTTATTAACGCGTTTTGGTAAAGGTTATATTCCGAGACCTGGAGGGGATAAAATTGGTAGACGAAGATTAGATACACATTTTGAAGGCTTTATTAATTTAGGTGCAAAATTTAGATATAATAAAGAAGAATATTTTTATGGTGTTGAGGCCAAAGATGGGCTAACAGGTTGTTTTATGTTACTCGATGAAGCTTCAGTAACTGGTACGGCTAATATTTTAATGGCAGCAGTTTTAGCCAAAGGGCAAACAACAATATATAATGCGGCTTGTGAACCATATATTCAGCAATTATCAAAAATGTTGGTAAAAATGGGAGCGAAAATTCAAGGAATAGGTTCCAATAGATTAATTATAGATGGAGTTACTGAGTTAAATGGATGTGAACATAAGGTCTTACCTGATATGATAGAAATTGGTAGTTGGATTGGTATGGCCATGATGACACAATCAGAACTCACAATAAAAAATGTATCGTGGGATAACTTAGGTCAGATACCCAATGTATTTAGAAAATTAGGTATTAAATTGGAGAAAAGAGGTGATGATATTTATATCCCTTCTCAAGAAACTTATGAAATTCAAGGCTATTTGGATGATTCTATTTTAACAGTCTCTGATGCCCCTTGGCCAGGATTTACCCCCGATTTATTGAGCATAGTTTTGGTTTGCGCCACACAAGCAGATGGTAGTGTTTTAATCCATCAAAAAATGTTTGAAAGCCGCCTATTTTTTGTGGATAAGTTAATCGATATGGGAGCAAAAGTTATATTGTGTGACCCACATAGAGCAACTGTTATTGGTTTGAATCACGAATCAAGTTTACGGGCAACCACGATGAGTTCACCAGATATTAGAGCAGGTATTTCTTTATTGATAGCTGCGCTTTCGGCAAGGGGTACAAGTACCATTCACAATATTGATCAAATTGATAGAGGTTATGAGCGTATAGATGAGCGCTTAAGATCTATCGGAGCCAAAATTGAAAGAATAGAAGATACATTTTAATCTTCGTGAGACTCTAAAAAATTAATTTCAATTTTTTAGTTAGTCGAACTAATCCCGCTGCCCGTGCTGAACTTGTTTCAGCATCTAGTGAGATCTTGGTTAACCTGTCTGCCAGCGAGGTAGGTTCAACATTCGTAATTCATAATTGCACAAAGTGTTGCATTATCAAACCCAATTTAATTTAACAAAAACATTGTGACAATTTGACACAAATATACACTTGGCAAGTAATTTGCTTGATGAGGTGTATTAGATAAAATATGATTTATAATGAATAGTAAAGAAAATATAAATAAAGAGATAGATAAAGATTTTCAAGATAAAGAAAATCAAAATGAGACTATTGAGAATCAAGAGGAAACTGTAGAAGAGGAAGTCATTGAAAGTGAGACTGATAAATTGCAGGGAGAAATAGATAAAGAAAAGAATAATTTTTTGCGCTTGTTTGCAGAATTTGAAAATTATAAAAAAAGAACTTCAAAAGAACGCATTGAACTTTTTAGTACAGCCAATAAAGAATTGATGACAGTAATGTTACCAATTTTAGATGATTTTGAACGAGGATTGAGTGAAGTTGAGAAATCTTCTGATAAGGCACTTATAAAAGGAATGCAGTTAATTTATAATAAATTTAAAAATTCTTTAAATCAAAAAGGATTGAAAGAACTAGAAGTTAAACAAGGAGATGTTTTTGATGCTGAAATTCATGAAGCCATTACGCAAATACCTGCACCTTCAAAAAAATTAAAAGGCAAAATTATCGATGTTATTGAAAAAGGATATAAACTAGGTGAAACAATTATTCGTTTCCCAAAAGTAGTATTAGGTAATTAATATTTAAGTAAATGAAGAAAGATTATTACGAAATACTTGGTGTTGGAAAAAATGCAACAAGCACAGAAATAAAGAAAGCTTATCGTAAAAAAGCGGTACAAAATCATCCGGATAAGAATCCAGGAGACAAAGCGGCAGAAGATCGTTTTAAAGAAGCGGCTGAAGCTTATGAAATATTGAGCAATACTGACAAAAAAGCACGTTATGACCAGTATGGTCATGCAGCTTTTGAGAATGGTGGTGCAGGAGGTGCTGGTGGATTTAGTGGTATGAATATGGATGATATCTTTAGTCAATTTGGCGATGTTTTTGGTGGTCATTTTGGTGGTGGAGGTTTTTCTGGTTTTGGTGGAGGTTCTCAACAAGCCAGAGTAAAAGGAAGTAATCTTCGTATCAGGGTAAAATTAGAATTGAAAGATATTTTAAATGGTGTTGTAAAAAAAGTTAAGGTCAAACGATTGGTAAAAGCTGAAGGTGTAACCTATAAAACCTGTGGTACTTGTAATGGACAAGGAAGTGTTACGCGAATTAGCAATACTATTTTAGGAAGAATGCAAACGGCTGCAACTTGCCCAACTTGTAAAGGGGCTGGTAAATCTGTTGATAACAGGCCAAAAGGATCTGATACTAACGGAATGGTTCAAAAAGAAGAAACCGTTGAAATTGAAATTCCGCCTGGAGTAACCGATGGTGTGCAATTAAAGGTTTCAGGAAAAGGAAATGAAGCACCTGGAAATGGAATTCCAGGAGATATACATGTTGTTATTCAGGAAATCCCACATGAAGAGTTAAAAAGAGAAGGAAATAATTTACATTATGATATGTATATTAGTTTCCCTGAAGCTGCTTTGGGCACCAATAAAAATATTGATACCTTAACTGGCAAGGTTAGAATTAAAATTGAAGAAGGTACACAATCTGGTAAAATACTACGCTTGCGCGGAAAAGGATTAGAAAGCTTGGAGCGCTATGGTAAAGGTGATATACTAGTGCATATTAATGTTTGGACTCCTAAAAAATTATCCAAAGAACAAAAAGAATTTTTTCAAAAATCAATAGATGATGATAACTTTAAACCAAAACCATCTAATTCTGAAAAGTCATTTTTTGAAAAAGTCAAAGACATGTTTTCGTAACAAGACAAGTATCAATTTGTTATAAAACTATTTCTTGCATTTTATAACGTAAAATAGATTTATTTTTAATATATTTGTTTTACTGAATTGTTAAAATTCAGTAACTTTTTCTTTTTCATAGCAATTTTCCCACTCTTTATAGAGTGGGTTTTTTTATGAATAATTGATAAAAAAATATTAATAAATGAGGTTTTTTGTTAAAAAAATTTGTATTTTTACAGCCTTATTTATATTACTATTTTATAGTAATATTCTTTTTCATAGCAATTTTCCCACTTTTGTTTTCAAGAGTGGGATTTTTTTTTCAACAATTTAAGCCTTAAATTTGCGGTAAAGTAAGTCATCTTATCGCTTTGTTCTGAACTTGTTTCAGAACCCTTATATTAATTTATAGAGGTGTTGAATCAAGTTCAACATAAAGAGGAAAGTCCGGACACCACAGAGTAGCATAGCGGATAACATCCGTCATCACGTCTTAGGCATGATAGGACAAGTGCAACAGAAAGCAAGTACAGTTAGGCTGTAGTGAAACCAGGTAAACTCTATGCGGTGCAATGCTATGTATATTGAAGTCCCTTATGGGTAAGAACTACTCGTTCAATTTCAAGGGGTAAGCAGCTAAAATTATAAAGTAATTTATAATGTAGATAAATGATAAGAATCCGTCGGTTGACGGATAACAGAATCCGGCTTATTGGCTTACTTTTCTTTTTATTAAATTCGTAAAATCTACCCTATTTTTTTACAATATTTTATGAATTAAATAAATAAAAACATTTTAATTTTTAAGTGCTGAATAATAGGCTATAAATATTGAATATATTATAAAATAATGTATTTATTTTGTAAATTTGAAGATTAAAAATAATAACTCACTCAATAAAATAAATAGGATATGGCATTTGATCTTGATATGATTAAAAAGGTTTACTCTCGAATGGTAGACCGAGTTGATACAGCAAGAGATATTGTAGGTAAACCTCTTACATTAGCTGAAAAAATATTATACAATCACCTTTGGGACGGAAAAGCAACCCAAACATTTAAAAGAGGTGTTGATTATGTAGATTTTGCACCAGACAGAATTGCTTGTCAAGATGCAACAGCCCAAATGGCATTGCTACAATTTATGCAAGCTGGTAAGAAAAAAGTTGCTGTACCTACAACTGTTCATTGTGATCATTTAATTCAAGCGAAAATTGGAGCTGATAAAGATTTACAAGAAGCAAATAATTCAAGTAGTGAAGTTTTTAACTTTTTAGCATCAGTCTCAAATAAGTATGGTATTGGGTTCTGGAAACCAGGCGCAGGTATAATTCACCAAGTAGTTTTAGAAAATTATGCTTTTCCTGGTGGAATGATGATAGGTACAGACTCGCATACTGTTAATGCAGGTGGGTTAGGAATGATTGCCATTGGAGTAGGAGGAGCCGACGCGGTTGATGTTATGGCCGATATGCCCTGGGAATTGAAATTCCCGAAATTAATTGGTGTGAAACTAACTGGTAAGTTAAGTGGTTGGACTTCGGCAAAAGATGTGATTTTAAATGTTGCTGGTATTTTAACTGTAAAAGGCGGTACAGGGGCTATTGTTGAATATTTTGGAGAAGGAGCAAAGGCATTATCGGCAACAGGTAAAGGAACCATTTGTAATATGGGAGCTGAAATTGGTGCAACAACATCAACTTTTGGTTATGACGATTCAATTGAACGTTATTTACGAGCTACAGGTAGAGAAGAGATTGCTGATGAAGCCAATAAAATAGCACCTTATTTAACAGGTGATGACGAAGTTTATACCAACCCTGAA
Source organism: Flavobacteriaceae bacterium (assembly GCA_021647985.1). GTDB lineage: Bacteria > Bacteroidota > Bacteroidia > Flavobacteriales > Flavobacteriaceae > Lutimonas. Next base: position 15,159 of record JAKITQ010000019.1, read on the forward strand.
CAATACTTTGATCAAGTAATTGAAATTAATTTAGACGAATTAAAGCCTCATATAAATGGTCCGTTTACACCAGATTTAGCAACCCCAGTAGGTGAAATAAATGCCAAAGCTGTAAAAAATGATTGGCCTTTAGAAGTAGAATGGGGTTTAATAGGTTCATGTACAAATTCTTCCTATGAAGATTTATCTAGAGCCGCATCTATAGCCAAACAAGCGGTAGATAATAATATAATAGCTAAGGCAGAATTTGGAATTAATCCAGGTTCAGAACAAGTAAGATATACTGCCGAACGTGATGGTTTATTAGAAATTTTTGAAAATTTAAATGCAAAAATATTCACCAATGCCTGCGGACCTTGCATAGGCCAATGGGCAAGAGCAGGTGCAGAAAAACAAAAGAAGAATACAATAATACATTCTTTTAATCGTAATTTCTCAAAAAGGGCAGACGGAAACCCAAACACACATGCATTTGTAGCTTCTCCTTCAATAGTTGCTGCTGTTGCAATTTCTGGAAGGTTAGATTTTAACCCCTTAACAGATACTTTGAAAAACAAAACTGGTGAAGATATTATGTTTACTGAACCAACAGGTTTTGAATTACCACCAAAAGGATTTGATGTTGAAGACCCAGGTTTTGTAGCACCTGTAAAAGATGGTTCGGGTATTGAAATAAAAGTTGCGGAAGATTCAAAGAGATTGGAATTATTAATTCCTTTTAAGCCAATTGGAGATACACTTAATGGAGTAAAATTATTGATCAAAGCTTTCGGTAAATGTACTACAGATCATATTTCTATGGCTGGACCTTGGTTGCGTTATAGAGGTCATTTAGATAATATTTCAAACAATATGTTAATTGGTGCAGTTAATGCATTTAATAAAGAAACTAATTCTGTAAAAAATCAATTAACCGGAGAATACGGGCCAGTACCTGATACAGCTAGAGCTTATAAAAAAGCAGGTATTTTTTCTTTAGTTGTTGGTGATCATAATTATGGTGAAGGTTCATCTCGTGAACATGCTGCCATGGAACCTCGTCATTTAGGAGTTGCCGCTGTAATTGTTAAATCATTTGCTAGAATACATGAAACAAACTTAAAAAAACAAGGCATGTTAGGTTTAACCTTTGCAAATGAAAATGATTATGATTTAATTCAAGAAAATGACATATTTAACTTTGTTGATTTGAATGCATTTACTCCTCACAAACAATTAACTTTAGAAATTGTTCACGCCAGTGGAGAAAAAGATACCATTATGTTGAATCATACTTATAATACGAATCAAATTGAATGGTATAAAAAAGGTAGTGCTTTAAATTTAATTAAAAAGCAAAACAAATAAAATAAGGATTGTACAGATTCATTGTAAAAAACTCTCCATAGCTGGAGAGTTTTTTTATCTTTACTTTTTTAGATAGCATAAATAATATGAAAAAAATTTGGTTTTTAGAAGAGGTTAATTTGTTCAAAATTCTTTGCCCGCATTATTATGCCGACTATAAGAAAACACATGAATTTGAAGTTTATCCCAAAAAAGAATTTATTGGTCTCAAAAATAGTTAAAACTATGCACTTTAGTGCATCTCGCTTTAGCTTCTAAAAATTTTTATCTTTGTGAGTATGTTAGACCAAAGAACAAATGGGTATACAGTATCAAGGTTAACGATTATTTAGAACATCATAGAAAGTCAACAAACGATAACGACAATTTTAACATTGAGTGATTACATACAGCTGACTTTAGTCAGATTTAAAAACCTATGGACTTTAAGTCCATAGTGGTTTAGTTATTTTACCGAAGATTCTTCCACGAAAGTATATTTAATTGATAAGGGAAAAGTAAAAATAGGATATTATAATGAAAATGGAGATGAGATAATTAAAGCCATATTATCAAGAGGAGAAATATTTGGAGAAAAATCAATATTGGGCCAAATAAAACATAATGATTTTGCACAATCTCTTACCAAAGACACTTCCATTTGCTCCATGTCTGTTGACGAGTTACAGAGTTTAATGTTAGAAAACAGAAGGCTTAGCTTAAAAATATATAAATTTATTGGTATTAGGTTAAGACGCCTGGAGAGGCGTTTAGAGCTATTACTTTTTAAAGACTCTAGAACAAGATTGATAGAATACTTGGTGGAGTTAGAAAAAGAATACGGTCAAGTATTGGCAAATGGAGATACTTTGATCAAACATCCATATACGCAAAAAGATATCGCTTCTTTAATAGGAATTTCACGTCCCTCATTAAATATTCTTATGAATAATTTGAAAGAAGAAAATTATTTAGATTTTAATAGGAAAGAAATTATTTTAAAAAAATGAGTTTATGTTAGCTAGCTAACATAATAAAAGCACCTTTTATATTTAATATTGTCATATAATTTAAAAATTAATATGATGAAAAAACAATTCTTAATTTTACTTATTGCAATGTCAACTATTTTTGCTTCATGTAATGATGATGACTCACCACCTGTTATAGAAACAGGAGAATTAACATTAAATTTATCAGGGTTAGAAGCCTTAGGAAGTGATTTTGTTTACGAAGGGTGGCTGATTGTAGGCGGAAATCCAGTAAGTACAGGTGTTTTTACAAGCGTAACTTTTCCTCAGTCTTTCACTGTTGATCTTACGAATTTAGAAACGGCAACAACATTTGTTCTTTCTATTGAGCCTTTAGTTGACCCAGATCCTGGGCCAGCAGCAACAAAAATTTTAGTAGGAGATTTTTCAGGAAATTCTGCTAGTGTTACAACAGCTGTTATAGGAGATTATACAAGTGCGTATGGAAAATATATCTTAGCAACCCCTAGTGATGGAACAATGAATAACGAAAACAGTGGTGTTTGGTTCTTAGGAAACCTTCCTCCAGCGGCAGGTTTATCTTTACCTACATTACCTGAAGGGTGGATTTATGAAGGATGGGCTGTAATTGATGGAATGCCAGTAACAACAGGAACTTTTTCAGCAGTTGATATGCCTGATTCATTTAACGATTTTAGCGGAATGGGTGACGTACCACCTTATCCAGGAGAGGACTTTTTAGTAAACGCTCCTTCAGGGTTGACTTTTCCTGTAGATTTATCAGGAATGTTAAATGTTATTTCAATTGAGCCAGTGCCAGATGATAGTCCAGCTCCGTTCTCTTTGAAGCCATTGATTGGACATATTCCAAATGATGCAGAAGATCATGTAGTATATGATATGCTTTTGCATTTAGAAAATTTAGCAACAGGTACAGTAACACGTTAGATTATAACATTTTTAGTATAAAGAAAGCGTTAATTAAGGACACCTCTATTAACTCATTTCTTTTAAAAAACAAAAATAAATTACGAGCATATTGTTTCTTATCTTTGTTCCTATATGGTTTTTAGAGCTCCCCTTATACTTCACAAAATTTACTTGCATTATCTAGATAGTGCTTTAAAAATTTTGAATCGTCTAAGGAAAGCTCTAAAAATTTTAATGCTAAGGAGTTAATAGAGGTGCCCTTAAGTTAATTAACGCTTTTATTTTATTTCGTATCTTTATTATCTACCAATTAAAATTATAAAAATGAATAAATTAATTTTTAGTATCCTAGTACTTGTATCATTTGATTCTTATGCTCAAAAAGCTAATGTATCTATAGAACATTTAAATTTAAACAAGAAAGATGTTGCGGTAAATGGTTATGACCCCGTTAGTTATTTTGATAAACAACCTCTAAAAGGGAAATCATCTATTAATTTTAAGTTGGATGATGTAATATATTATTTTGAAAATGAGATAAATAAAAATAAATTTATGAAGTCATCAGATAAATTTGTACCACAATTTGGAGGTTGGTGTGCATATGCGATGAGTATGAGGGGTGAAAAGATGGAGGTTGATCCAAAAACTTATAAAATTACCAATGGCAAACTGTATCTTTTTTACGATAGCTTTTTTTCAAGTGTAATAGATGACTGGATTGATGATGAACTGGTTTTAATTGATAAAGGGAACCAGAACTGGAACAATATTATCAAGGATTAAAATAGAATGAAATATTATGCTGAAAGAATTTGTTCACTAATTGCAGCAATGTTATTGATACAAACATTGTATTATAAATTTATGGCTGCTCCAGAAAGTGTATATATTTTTTCAACACTTAGAATCGAGCCTTTTGGCAGAATTGGAATTGGTTTATTAGAATTAATTGCTACATGGCTATTATTATTTCGAAAAACTTCATTGGTTGGTGCTGTTTTCGGACTCGGAATAATTATTGGTGCAATATTCGCTCATATTTTTATACTGGGTATTGAAGTCCAAAATGATGGTGGTAAATTATTTGGTATGGCCATAGTAATTCTTGTATTGTGTAGTACAGTTGTTATTCTTCAAAAAGAAAAATTAATTTTATTTATAAGAAACTTGAAATGATTATTTTTGAGCATTAAATTCTAATAAATGAAATTCATTAAAAAAAACCTATCCAATATACTTTTTATTGTTTTTATTATCTTTTTATTTACACCCTATGGTTTGCCATTAAGGGCAACATTCATTAAAGGTGTTTCTTTTGTTACTACCAGAGTTTTTAGTTTGAAAATTGATAAAAACGACAGGGTGAAAATAAATAATACGCACTGGAAATTGGTAGATTTGAATGGAAATAGTATAAATTTTCAAGATTTTGAAAAGCAAGTTATCATTGTGAATTATTGGGCAACATGGTGTCCGCCTTGTGTCGCCGAAATGCCAAGTTTTCAAAATTTATATAATGATTATAAAGATGAGGTGGTGTTTATATTTCTCGCCAATGATGAAAAGGCAAGAGTAGAAAAATTTATTAAAAAAAATAGTTATACTATTCCTATTTATTTTCAAATTACTCAAGGACCTCAAGAAATGCAATCAAATTCTCTACCAACAACTTATATAATAAATAAAGAAGGAGAAATAGTAGTGAATAAAACTGGTGCTGTAGATTGGAATAGTGGTAAAGTAAGAGATTTATTAGATGATTTGATACAAGAATAATATTTTTGTTTAATAAGAAATCCCTAAATCATTTTTTCTAATTTCTAATAATTTATTCTTTAACTTTTCTTGAAACATAGACACAACTGAGGCATATTCTAATTTATGTGCTAAATTGTGAAATTGCTTTGGGTCTTTTTGCATATCGTATAGCTCCATACCAGATTGTGCATCTTCATCGTATTGTATAAATGCCCATCGATCAGATCTTAAAAGAAATGATTTTCCACCTTGACTTACCGAAAAAGCCATTTCTCTTACTTTATGATTTGGGTCATCTAATGTTTTATTTATATTTTCACCTTGTAAGTCTCCTGATGTCTTTAAACCAGCCAATGCAGAAATGGTTGGGTAAAGATCGAGTAATTCAACAAATGAGTTACAAACTGCCGGCTTTTTACCAGGCACTTTAATTATTAATGGCACCCTAACCGACTCTTCATGTAAACTTACTTTCATCCAAAAACTATGTTCCCCTAAATGAAACCCATGGTCGGATGTAAAAATAACTATCGTATTGTCTTCTAATCCTTCTTGTTTCAGGCTGTTTAATACTTTGCCAACTTGTTTATCCATATAGGCAACGGACGCATAATATGCTGCGATCGCTTTCTTCTCTTGTTCTAAAGACATTTGAGCGTTTATACTTGTAACATAGTTAATTCCCCTTTTGGGGATGTCATTCCAGTCATTCTCTATAATTTCAGGCATCATTACTTTATTAAATGGATAGGGCTCAAAATATTTTTTTGGAGCAACAAATGGTACATGAGGTCTTACAAACCCTACAGCCAAAAAGAAGGGCTCATTTTTATGTTTTTTAATAAGTTCAATAGCTTTTTGAGCAGTTTTACCATCGGAATGTACCAGGTCATCTCCTTCAGCTTTTACAATAGTCATTACATTACCACCTTTTCTTTTTATAGTTCCTTGAGGGTTTCCTTGTACCAATTCAGCTTCGCCAATTGCTTGCCATTCTGGTCCCTGGCTGTTATAACGTTCTGTCCAAGACGCTTCATCATCTGCTCCATTTGAACCGGTTTCAATATCGATGGGAACACCCATATGAAAAATTTTGCTTACTCGTGCCGTGTAATAACCATTGTCTTTAAATAATTGAGACCAAGTTTTTCTATTTGATCCAATATTTTCTCTACCACTTACATAACCAAAGGTTGTTGTAGCATTGGGGTAATAACCAGACATAAAGGACGCTCTCGAAGGGCCGCAAACGGGGTATTGTGTATATGCCTTAGTATACCTAACACCTTCGTTAGCCAATTTATCAATATTAGGAGTATTACTCGCCTTATTTTCATAGGCAGAGACCGCTGTAGCAGTTAGATCATCTGCAATGATAAATAGAATATTTGGTTTTTTCTTTTGTGAAAAAACAATAGTTGTAGAAAGAAGAATAACATTGATTAGAAAATATTTCATAAAAATGATTTTATTGTTGCATGTTTTTAGTTTTCAGAAATCTATTTAAATTTTTCTGATTTAAGGTATTACTATCACCATGTTTTAGCCTTAATTCAGTTAAATTTTCATGCATATTGTCTTATATATTTTTGTGCTTAGCTTGATCGTAAATATTGTTCAATTCCGATGGATCTTTTTCCAAATCAAGCTCTTGTAAAATGATGCTAATTTGTTCCGGTTTGAATCTTTTATGTTTCATAATTACAGTCTAAAGTTAACTTTTTTTGACTACTTCTAAACTGTATTATTTTTGGGGATATTACACTGGTTTAATACCTTTTATTTTATTCTTAACACTTGCTAAATTATTTAATCTTTTTCTTTAAAATTAATTGTGCATAGGTTTACAAATAAAAATCACAGTAAACGTAGATTATTTAGGCTCTAGTTTAATTTAGCGTTGATATTTGTAAACAAAGTCGATTGTTCTGTTTTATTGGATGTAATTTTTAACATCGAGTAACCCCGAAGCCTTTAAAATTAGGTAATGCGAATGTAATAGCTATTTTAAACTAGAACCATTATTTACTGTGATCTTAAGTACTAATTCAAATAATAATACAGTTATTGTATTAAGACAGTCGAAAATATTAATATTTTCTAACCATTCTTAATGGCAATAAAAATATTTCACCTACTCTAGTTGGGGTATAAGATATTTTTTTATAATTGAGTTTGTTTTTTAGATAAGGCTCAGCTTTTTCGTTAGGAGAAGTTACTGATAATACTATAATTTCTCGATTAGAATTAATCGTAAACAAAACTTCAGCAGTACATTCATTCTTGTCATATTCGTACGGACAGTTAGGTCCAATAATATTAACAATATCTGCTCTTAATTTATCCGTTGGTTTAATGGGATTAAAAACAGCGGCTGATGCACTAAAAACAAAAAGGGTAAAAACAACAAATAATAATTTTAAATTTTTCATAATATATAATTTAGATTAGACATTTGCTTAACAGACGCTAGTAAAGAAACTATTGTTACATAAAATGCATGAAAATCAAATAAATTATGAATTAATTAACTAAATCATATCTAATTATTGTTTTTGTTAAGATATTATTAACAATTATTTTGATTTAAGATATTTAGGATAATAGAACATCCTTCTTTTATTTCTTGATCTGAGATAGTTAATGGAGGCGTAATTCTAATTGCATTTGGTTCAAAAAGCAGCCAAAATAATAATAAGCCTTTTTTTATTGCAGTTAAAATAATGTGATTTACCGTTGCACTATCCTTAAAAATAAGAGCCAACATCAATCCTCTTCCTCTAATTTCAATAATAGAAGGATGTACTAATAATTTTCTAATTAATTTTTCTTTTACTAAAACATCTTTAATCAAGCTAGATTTAAAAAGTTCTTGAAGTGTGGCTACTGCAGAGGCTGCTATTACAGGGTGTCCACCAAATGTAGTTATATGTCCAAGTTTTGGATTTTGTTTTAAGTAGGCCATATTTTCATAAGAGGATATAAAAGCTCCGATAGGCATACCACCTCCTAAGCCTTTTCCAGAAACAATTATATCAGGAATTACCTGGTAGTTTTCAAAGCCAAAAAATGTTCCTGTTCTGCCAATACCAGTTTGAATTTCGTCTAAAATAAGCATAGCACCAACTTTATTACATCTTTGTTGAACCATTGCTAAATAATCGTTTATTGGTTCTATAAAACCTGCGCCACCTTGAATTGTTTCTAAAATTACCGCCGCAGTATTTTTACTTATTTTATTTAAATCTTTAAGATTGTTGAAAGTGATAAATTTTGTTCCTGGTATCAAAGGTCTAAATGCACTGTTTTGTTGTTCTAATCCACATACACTCATGGCTCCCATTGTGTTGCCGTGATAAGAGTTTTTTGCAGCAATAATTTCGTACCTTCCTGTTACTCTTTTGGCAAGTTTTAATGCACCCTCGATAGCCTCTGTTCCTGAATTTGTTAAATAAACAGAATTTAGATTTTTTGGTAAATGATTGGATAATAATTTGGATAATTCTACTTGAGGTTTTTGAATAAATTCACCATAAACCATTACATGTAAATAAGTGTCAACCTGTTTTTTTATAGCGCCTACTATTTTTGGATGATTGTGACCCAGTGTATTTGCTGATACACCCGCAATAAAATCTAAATATTTTTTATTATGAATATCATAAATATAACAGCCAGAAGCTTTTTTAATTTCTATAGCCAGTGGATTTGGTGAAGTTTGTGCTTGATATTTAAAGAAATCACTTTTCATGATTTTAGTTTAATAAAAATAGGTATTATTGATTAGTTTCTTCGTTCATTACAAAAATATCATCTTTGGTTAATGGTCTCTCATCTTCTCGCCATAAAAAACCTCTTAGTTTTCTAACATTTTCTGGTAAATTGGAGGGGGGAAACGTTTCTCCTTCGGGTTGTGTAATAAATTTAGCATTTTCTATACCACCGTCTTTTAAAATAAACTCAATAGAACTACAAGTAGTTTTATTTATTCCGATAAGATCTTTGGTGTCATTTCTAACGAATTGGATAACTTCAGCATTTCCAATAATGCTTACAAAATGCAAATCATTATCTTTAAATTTACCATATAAATTTCTTCCTTTGATTTGATTAAAGCCAACAGAGTCTTTGCTAATGACAAAAGCATTGCTTCGTACCTTTAAGCTGTCAAGTTTTTCAGTTTTAGGATTATTTAATAATTGTATTGTATCTCCGGTAATTTGACTGTCATTTGACCATAACACGGGGTTCTTAAACATTTGTGTTAAGCCTGAAGCTTGGTTGGTGTGGAGTGAATCACATTTACCACTCATATCACTTTTAAAAAATTTGACATGATGGTATGCTCTTATGATTCGCTTTTCTGGTTTTCCAGTTACCAATAAAGTATCTCCGTGAATAAATAATGAATCCGTATTAGTATTGGTTATGGCAACCGCTTTATTAATAACAAAGGCCGAATCTAATTTTTCAAAATACTCCGCATAATTGCCTTTTAATATACTGTTATTTAGTGTGTCAATAATTTGTATGTTATTTGTAGCTGAAGCAAAACCTATATTTCTATCATAATATAAACTGTCTGCTTTGATCTCGCGATCATTATATTCAATACGAGCATTTTTAGTAAAATAGGACTTGTTTAGTTTGGTGTCGTAAAAACCTCTTTCACTATAAATTAAATTGTCATTACTTATTATTGTTGAGGCTCCATATAAAAATGCTTGACCACTATTGGTGTAATAATCTAAATGATTAGAATTTAAAATATAATCTGGGTTTGTAATTACCACATCAGAAATGGCTTGAAATTTATTGTTAGTTAAATAATAATTACCTGTGTTACTTGTTAATATATTAGTGCTGTCTTTAATGGTTGCAAAATACTTATAAAAAAGAAACTGCCTTGTTCTGTCAAATTCTAAGGTGTCAGTTCTTAGTGTCATTTGGGGGTCTTTAATTACAACATTACCCCATGATAAAGCTTTTTTTGTATTGCCATTATATTCAGTATATCTACTTGTTTGTATAATGGTATCGCCTTGGTTTAATATTACATCTCCATAAGCTTTAATAAAGTTATTGTTTTTATAGTGAATAGCCTTTTTACATTCCAGTATAATACCTTCGTGTTTGATTTTCACATTACCTAACAATATGGTAGCTCCCGGTAGCCTTTCTTCATCAATAGTTGAATTATCGGCATGTACAATAGTTATTTTTTTACCTTGTGCATAACAAAATGTGGTAAATAAAAGTATAGAAATTAGAAAGAGGCCTGTTTTCAATCCATTGTATTTTGAGTCAAATTTACGCAATTATATGGGATATGGAAAAAGCTGTTTATCGTAAATTATAAACAGCTTTTTTATGTGACTAATATTTAATTACTTTGTAATCGTTTGTTTTCTATCGGGTCCAACAGAAACAATAGTAACTGGTATGCCAACAAACTTTTCAATGTAAGCAATATAATTATTTAAATTTTCTGGTAATTCATCGATTTTTGTCATACCTGTTAAATCTTCTTTCCAGCCTTTAATCTCTGTATAATTTACAGACACATTTTTTTCTTCAATATTATAGGGTAAATAATCAATTACCTTACCTTTATAATTATAAGTTGTACACACTTTTAAAGTGTCGAAACCTGAGAGCACATCTCCTTTCATCATCATTAATTGCGTAACTCCATTTATTTGAACGGCATATTTTAATGCGATAAGATCTAACCACCCACATCTACGTGGTCTTCCTGTGGTGGCTCCAAACTCATTACCTACTTTGGCCATTTTTGCCCCGTCTTCATCAAAAAGTTCGGTAGGAAAAGGACCCGAACCAACTCTAGTTGTGTATGCTTTGAAAATTCCGTAAACCTCTCCAATTTTATTCGGTGCAACACCCAAACCAGTACAAGCTCCTGCTGCTGTAGTATTTGATGAGGTCACAAAAGGGTATGTGCCAAAATCAATATCTAGTAAAGATCCTTGGGCTCCCTCAGCCAAAATAGTTTTTCCATTGCTTATAGCTTGATTAAGATATTCTTCACTGTCAATAAAAGTAAGATTTTTTAAAACTTTTACCGCTTCGAAAAACTCATTTTCTAATTCTTTAAGATCAAACTCAATATCCACATCATAAAAATCAATCATTTTTAAATGTTTTTGGGCTAGACTATTATATTTTTCTTTCCAATTATCTAGTTCAAAATCACCAATTCTAAATCCGTTTCTTCCAGTTTTATCCATATAAGTTGGACCAATTCCTTTTAAAGTAGATCCAATTTTAGCCTTACCTTTCATAGATTCTGAAGCAGCATCTAATATTCGGTGTGTAGGTAAAATGACATGAGCTTTACGCGATATTAAGAGCTTTGTTTTAAAATCAAGATTATATTTTGCTAAATTATCCAATTCTTTTTTAAAAATAACTGGATCAATTACAACGCCATTACCAACAATATTGATGGCGGTTTTATGAAAAATTCCTGAAGGGATCGTATGTAAAACATGTTTATTACCGTCAAAAATTAAAGTATGTCCTGCATTTGGCCCTCCTTGAAAACGGGCTATTATATCGTAGTTGGTAGTTAAGACATCTACAATTTTGCCTTTACCTTCATCACCCCATTGTAATCCTAATAGTAAATCAATCATTTATAAAATATTATAGTTTATTTAGATTTTTTATTTTTTTGCCCATAAAAATATAAGGAATGGCTTTCAATTTTTAAATCAAAAACTTCTTCAATAGATTTTTTAATATTTTGAATTCTCGGGTCACAAAATTCTATTACTTCCCCAGTATCCGTTATAATTATATGGTCGTGTTGTTTGTTGAAAAAAGATTTTTCATAATGTGCTTGATTTTGTCCAAACTGATGACGCCTAACCAAACCACATTCTAAAAGTAGCTCAATTGTATTATAAAGTGTTGCCCGACTCACTCTATAATTTTTATTTTTCATTTCTATATAAAGTGTTTCAATATCAAAGTGTTCATCATTGTCATAAATTTCTTGAAGAATGGCATAGCGTTCGGGAGTTTTTCTATGATTGTTGTCTTCTAAAAACTTAGTAAAGAAGTCTTTAACTATATTTTGATTTTTATTTGTTGACATTTATACTAAATAAAAAATTAAGAAACAAAGTTACTGTTTATCCAAATAATAAAAAGATTTATTTTGAAAAAAATATAAAAGATTTATGCATTTTCACGTTCCACTTTTTCAATACCATCAATCTTTTTAATTTGTTGAATTAAATTATTCAATTGTTTGTTGTTTTTAATGTGAACCGTAATTTTTCCTTGAAAAAACCCTTCATCTCCAGATATATTTATGTTGGTAATATTTACGTTCAAATTGTTTGATATTACTTTTGTCACATCGTTTACCAGTCCAAGGTTATCGATACCTGTTATATGTAGTGAAGCTTTATACCCTTGTTGTGTAGAATCAATCCATTTTGCACTGATTACACGATATGCATATTGAGATTGCATACTTAATGCATTAGGGCAATTGTGTTTGTGTACTTTAATAGCTTCTTTAATTGTAATAAATCCAAAAACCTGATCTCCCGGAATAGGTTTGCAACATTTAGCAATGGAATACAATAGTTTCTCATCATTTTTGCCAAAAACCAACATATCATAATTGCTGTTAACTTCTTCATTTATAGTATTTTCAGTAATGGCGGTTGCGCGATTCATTTTTGTTTTAATAAAATGCATAATAGCATTTGATCGCTGATTTACATATTTTTTTAATTGTTGGTTTTCTATGGAACCATTTCCAATTCTGTAAAAAAGATCAAAACTCGTTTTTAAACCGAAAAAATTAACCATTTGATTGATGGTTTTTTCATTCAATTTAACTTTTAAATGTCGTAATTTTCTCGATAAAACTTCTTTACCTTCCTTGGCAATTAATTTTTCTTCTTCTTTTAAGGTGTTTTTTATTTTTGATTTTGCTCTGGCGGTTTTTACAATATCCAACCAGGCCAATTTCGGTTTTTGATTTTTTGAAGTTATAATTTCTACTTGATCACCACTTTTTAGCACTCTGCTCAATTGTACAAGTTTACCATTAACCTTGGCGGCTCTACAATGCGTACCAACTTCCGTATGAATTACAAAAGCAAAATCAATAGCCGTGGCACCTTTAGGTAAAGATTTGATATCACCATTTGGCGTAAAAATATATATTTCTTTTGCGTAGAGATTTAATTTAAATTGTTCTACAAAATCCACAGCATTAACATCTTGATTTTCAAGAGATTCTCTTAATTTATTGATCCACACTTCAAGTCCACTTTCTTTTTGAGCACCATGTTTGTATTTAAAATGAGCAGCATATCCTTTTTCAGCAATCTCATCCATTCTGCTAGATCGAATTTGTACCTCAACCCATTTGCCTTTTGGCCCCATAACTGTAATGTGAAGCGATTCATAACCAGTAGATTTAGGTTGGGTAATCCAATCTCTTAACCGTTTTGGATTCGGGTTAAAATGATCGGTTACTATAGAATAAATTTTCCAAGCATCGAATTTTTCATCCTTTAATTTGGAATCGTAAATAATTCGAATAGCAAATTTATCGTAAACTTCTTCATAAGAAACGCCTTGATTATGCATTTTTTTTCTAATCGAATAGATAGATTTTGTTCGACCTTTTATTACATAGTTAAATCCTTCTTTGTCTAAAGAAGCCTTGATGGTACTTGTAAAGCTTTCTATATATTTTATTTGGTCTTCTTTGCTATCTGTAATTTTATTTAAAATATCATTATAGACCTCGGGCTCTGTATATTTTAACCCCAAGTCTTCCAGCTCTGTTTTGATGTTGTATAAGCCTAAACGATGCGCTAAAGGCGCGTAAATATAAAGAGTTTCTGATGCTATTTTAACCTGCTTGCCAGGGAGCATAGACCCAAGTGTTTGCATGTTGTGGAATCTGTCAGCTATTTTAATTAAAATAACTCTTACATCATCGTTAAGGGTAAGTAGCATTTTTCTATAATTCTCTGCTTGAATTGAGATGTCCTGGTCACTTTGAATACGAGAAATTTTAGTTAACCCATTCACAATTTTTGTAATGGTTTCGCCAAAAATTTGTTCTAAATCACCAAAAGTGTAATCCGTATCTTCTACTACATCATGCAAAAGCGCTGCCGAAATAGAATTAGCATCAAGTCCAATTTCATTGGCAACAATTTTAGCTACAGCGATTGGGTGGTAAATATAGGGTTCGCCTGTTTTTCTTCGTTGATCTTTATGTGCCTCAGCAGATAGATCAAAAGCTTTTCTTATCAAAATTTTATCTTCTTTGGATAAAGTTTGATAAGTATTTTTCAACATATCCTTATAGCGTTTTGCTATCTCTTTTTTTTCTTCTTCTAAAGTTGCGGTATATGCCATTGTTAAAAATAATATAAAGGAAATTAAATAACAAGATATTTTTTGGTTAATATGATTTTATTCCTGTTTTTTTAAATTGATTACTCTTTGCAATAAGGTTGGGTGCGAGTAATGTACAAAAACATTGGCTTTATGAGGTGTTAAATTACTTAAACTGTTTTTCGATAATTTTTTAAGAGATGAGATTAAAGCGTTTTTATCAAAATTTTCTTTGGCATAATCATCTGCTTGATATTCAAATTTACGTGATAAAAAGTTCATTAAAATACCTGTAAATTCTGATATGGGGCTATATAAAATACCAAACGCAATCAAACCAATATGGAAACTTGGTATTGCAACTGATAATGCTTCAGATAGCAGTGAGTTATTAATGAAAAGGGATAAAATATACAATGTAAAACCGGTTAAAAGTAGGGATAAAATCATATTGACAAATACATGTTTTTTTTGATAATGACCAACCTCATGTGCTAATACGGCAACGATCTCGTCTGTTTCTAGATCATTAATCAAGGTGTCATATAATACAATTCGTTTTTTGGAGCCAAATCCTGAAAAATAGGCATTTGCCTTTGTAGACCTTTTCGAACCATCAATAACAAAAATATTATCTAAGGTAAAACCAACTTTTTCAGCAAATTTCTCAATTGCAAATTTTAAATCACCTTCTTCTAAAGGAGTTTGCTTGTTAAAAAGAGGAACAATCAACGAAGAGTAGAACAGGGTCATAAAAATAGTGAAAAGGCCAATAAAGACCCAAGTGTAAATCCAAAAGCTATCACCTGTTTTTTGAAAGAACCATACAATTAAAGCTAAAATACCACCTCCTATTAAGATACTTAATAGCCAACCTTTTAATTTGTCAATAAAAAATAACCTCTTGGTGCTTTTGTTAAAACCATATTTTTCTTCAATAACAAAGTTTTGGTAAAAAGCAAAGGGTGTAGTAATGATATCACTAGCTAGCATGATAATTCCAAAGAAAATTAAAGTAATAATAATTTCATTATCGCTTTTACTCCTAGCAATTTGATCAATCCATGCAAATCCTTTAAAAATAAAAAAAGAAAGCGTTAATATTAGTGTAAATGTACTGGTTACTAATGAAAATTGATAATTTTCTTTTTTATACGCTTGCGATTTAATGTATTCTTCTTTGTTATAAACATCGTGTAGCTCTATTGGAACTTTATCTTCAAAATGTTTTGCGTTTAAATAATCAATAATTTTATCGATGACAAAATCAATAACTATAATGGCAATGATGATATAAAATAGTGTATTTGGATTCATTTTTTTATATTTAATATTCTTTTTGCATGCTTGTATTTTTTATTCCAATATGGGTTGTCCATTTTAGATTTAATAACACCTTTTGATGTTGAGCTGTGTATAAATGTATCATCACCAATAAAGATACCAACATGATTGTATTTTCTAGATGGACGAAAAAATACCAAATCGCCAGGTTTTAATTTTTTATTGGATACCTTTTGACCAACCTTAGCCATGGCCTCTGTGGTTCTTGGTAATTGCACGTCAAATGCGTTATGATACACTTTTTGTGTAAATCCCGAACAATCAAAACCTCTTTTACCTGTACCTCCGTATTTGTATTTTACACCCTTGTATAATTGGTATTGCAATTCTAACTTATGTTGGGTAGTAACGTAGTTTGCAGTTTTTTTTGATGCATTACAACTTGTAAATAAGAGGGTAGATACCAATAAAAATAACCAAAATTTATACATAGATCAATTGTAATTTCTCTGTCTTTTTGCTTCAAAAATAATGATTGCTGCTGAAACAGAAACATTTAATGAATCAATTTCTCCTTGCATCGGTATAATAATATTTTTAGACGCATTTTTTAACCATGTGTCACTTAAACCAGTTGCTTCAGTACCAACTACAATAGCACTCGAATTTTTATAATTTATAGCAGTATAAATTTCACTTTCATTACTTAAAGCAGCTGCATAAATTTCAATATTATTTTTATGCAAAAAAGCTATAATTTCTTCGGTAGTTCCTGTTGCAATTTGCTTGGTAAATACACAACCTACACTTGAGCGAATTATATTCGGATTGAACAGATCAGTTTTTGCATTTGCAATAATTACAGCATCTAAATTTGCGGCATCAGCAGTTCTGAGTAATGCACCTAGATTTCCAGGTTTTTCAGGTGCTTCAGCAATCAAAATTAATGGATTATTTTTGAGTTTTAAGTCATTTAAACCCAGTTCTTTAAATATAGTTATAGCAATAATTCCTTCCGTTGTTTTTCTGTGGGCTATTTTTTGGTACACATTTAAGGAAACTTCTAAGATTTCAATATTTTGTTTGGATGTTTCTATCAAAAAATCAACTTTATTTTTCGATATTATTTCCTCACAAAATAATATCGATTTAAGTTGAAAACCTCCTTTTAATGCCAAATTAATTTCTCGGTATCCTTCAATAATAAATAGCTCTTTTTTTTTTCGAACTCTAGATTTTTCTTGTAGTTGAATTATTTCCTTGATCAAAGGATTTTGCGTACTTGTAATTTGTTTATGCAAATCGTAATATTTTTGTAAAAATAAGCAATATTAAGCGAATCAAATCCGTAAAGGAATACCTTTTAAAACCTTAAATCCGCAAGTGTATTTCTACTACAAAGCCAAACTGCACGCCATTGTTGAGAACTAAACAAAGTGAAATCACGAATACCTATAAAATAATAAATAGGCAAATGAGTAATGCTCGCTTTTCGATACTCAACATAATAAAACTATGTTAGCGTGTCTCAAAGTTGCGCTACACCAACACTAGCATACATTTTTACTTTTACAAACGTCTTTAATATTTTTTTTAAAAGAGGTGTTTGTGATGTGCTATGCAATTCGCTACGAAAACACTTTCGGATTTAAGGTAAAATAAAAAAACCTACAAGTTTACCTGTTGTTAAGTAATTTTGTAGGTTTTCTTAAAGTAAATTTTATCCTGTGATAAACAGGTCAGTATCATTCTTATCTGGTTAATATGTTAATTTTGGCTCGAATATTTATTCATATATTTTTTCCAAAGTTTTGTTTGATGTGTTTCCAAACTTATATCGCGTCCGTCAATAAAAGCTTTGCTGATATTGTTGGTTCTCATATCTAAAGCATTTCCTTCACTTATAAATAAGGTAGCACTTTTACCAACTTCAAGAGAGCCATATTGCTTATCTATACCCAATATTTTTGCTGTGTTTAAGGTGATTAGTTGTAATGCTTTTTCTAAACCTAATCCATTTGCAGCAACGGTGCCCGCATAAAAAGGTAGATTGCGACTATTCATTCTTTCCATGTCACCTTGATTTTGCAAAGCGACTAATACACCTTGGTTAACAAGAATTGACGCAGTTTTAAAAGGTAAATCATAATCATCATCTTCACTTTGTGGTAATTCATGAACCCTGTTCAATAACACAGAAACGTGGTTTGTTTTTAATAAGTTAGCAACTTTATAGGCTTCTCTTCCGCTAACCAATACAACATTTTTGATGCCTAGTTTTTTGGTCAATTCAATAGCATCAATTATTTCTTTCTCTTTGTTTGCATGAATATATAATTTTTGATTGCCATCAAAAATTCCTTTTGTCGCATTAAAAGGGATGTTTTTCTCTTTACTTTTTGATAAAGAATACGTTTTGGCCTGTAATAAATAGGTCTCTATTTCAGCAATTTGTTTATCGTAATCTTTGTTAGGATCTGAAATAATTTGGTTTCCAAAACCGCGATATTTGGTTTTAAAGTTATTGGGCCAGTTTAAATGAATACCATCATCAATTTTTACAGTTGCATCTTCCCAGTTCCAAGCATCTAATTGAACTATAGATGATGTACCCGAAATAATGCCACCTCTGGGCGTAATTTGAGCCAATAGAACACCATTGGGCCTTACACTCTCCGTAACTTTTGATTCAGCATTATAAGCAATAATACTTCTTACATGTGGTAAAAATTTTCCTGTTTCATCAAAATCACGAGTAGCTTTTACAGCATCAATTTCACCTAGACCTAAGGTAGCATTAGGAATGATAAACCCTGGATAAACATGTTTATTTTTGGCATCAATAATTTCGCCTTGGGCATTGGTATTATTCGCCTTATCGATATGCGTAATAGTACCATTTTTAAAAATAATAATTGCATTTTCAATAACTTCACCATTGCCAATATGTGCTGTAGCACCAACGATGCTGATCGTTTCGCTTTGTTTTGCAGCTGGAGTTTGTTGTGCATAATTATTTCCTATTAAAAATAATAGCACTATAGATAATATAGTTTTTATTTTATTCATTTTAGTATTTTTAAAATTCAACGGTATCGCAATGATTAAGTCTGGTTTCTTTTTTTCTAGGAGATTGGGTTGATTTACCTGCACTCTTTTCTTTAAGCATCAAATTGGTCAATTTATTTCTTTCGATTTTTATCGCTTTACGAATTTGTAAATCCCTTTCCATATCGAAATATACTATTCCTTCAATAATAGTTTTTTCTGCCTTAGCATTAATAGATAAAGGGTTGTCTGACCATAAAACTATATCTGCATCCTTGCCTACTTTTATACTACCTACTTTATTGTCAATATGCAATAATTTTGCAGGGTTTAAGGTTACAAATTTCCATGCTTCCTCTTCACTAACACCACCATATTTAACTGATTTTGCAGCCTCTTGGTTTAATCTTCTACTCATCTCGGCGTTATCCGAATTTATTGCAGTGACCACTCCCTGACTATGCATAATTGCCGCATTATATGGTATGGCATCATTAACTTCGTATTTATAAGCCCACCAATCACTAAAAGTGGAACCGCCAACACCATGTGCTTTCATTTTGTCTGCAACTTTATAACCTTCTAAAATATGAGTAAAAGTATTGATATTGAAATTGAATTTTTCGGCTACTTTCATTAACATATTGATTTCGCTTTGTACATAAGAATGACATGAAATAAACGTTTCTTTATTAAGTATTTCACTAATAACATCCATTTCTATATCTTTTCTATAAGCTTTTCCGCTTTTTTTGATGGCATCGTATTCTTTAGCTCTTTGAAAATAATCTGTATACACTTGTTCAACACCCATTCTTGATTGTGGAAATCTATTAGTTCCGAATGGATATCGAGATTGTTTTACATTTTCACCCAAAGCAAATTTTATAAATTTAGGAGCATTTTTATCGATCATATTCTCTGGGGTTTCACCCCATTTTAATTTTATAATTGCCGACCGTCCACCAATAGGATTTGCCGAGCCATGTAAAATTTGAGATTCTGTTACTCCACCTGCTAAATCTCTGTAAATATTTACATCCTCAAAATTTATTACGTCTTCCATACTAACTTCTGCCGTCGAATTTTGACCGGCTTCATTGGTTGAAATAGATGCAATATGTGAATGTTCATCAATAATACCCGAAGTTAAATGTTTGCCAGTACCATCAATAACCTTTGCTTTACCAGCCTTGAGGCCATTGCTAATTTTGGCAATCTTTCCATCTTTAATTAATACATCGGTATTTTTTAAGATACCCTCTTCTTCATTAGTCCAAACAGTAATATTTTTAAATAGAAGATCTTCTTGTACGGGTTTTTCAGTAAATCCATAAGCGATATTAGGGAATGTTACAGGTACTAGATAAGGAAGTGATTTACTTTTTTCTTTGTCTTTCTTTTTATCTTTGTCATCCGATAATTTAGAAGCAGTCCATGTGGTTTCATTTCCATTTACTAAAGTAGCCTTCCCAGCAATATTATTTTGCTTATTTAATTTTCCAACCAAACGGATAAACTCACTTTTATCTTTATTAGGTTGTAAATAGATATTGACCCAATTGTTTTTATAAGTAAATTTACTAGTTACCTTTAAAGTATCTTGTTTGATGCTAACTTTTGGTTTACCAACTGTACCTGTAATTTTTACTTTATATTTTTGATTGGCAATATTTAAGGTGTAATTACCTCTAATATCTTTGGCGTCGATATTATTTATGATATACTTATTTCCTTGTACCCAATTTTCATAAAGGATGGTTTTTTTTTCAAAAATATCTCCTGAAGTTATTAAAAAATTGGCATAAGCTCCATTTTTTAAAGATCCAATACTGTTACTTTTATTTAAAATTTTGGCAGGAATAGTAGTAAGAGAAGCCAAGGCTGTTTCTTTAGATAAACCATATGTAATAGCCTTTAACACCTTGCTTTTAAAATCTTTAACAGATTTTAGTTTGTGTGTTGTCAAAGCAAAACTAATACCATTGTTTTGAAGTGCGCTAGGGTTAGAGGGAGCCTGATTCCAGTCGCGCATATCACTCAAGGTTATATATTGTGCGTAATAAGGATTTTCTACATCAAATGCCTTTGGAAAATTTATTGGAAGTATATAAGTTGCATTTGATCTTTTAATTTGGTCAATCAATTCATATTCATCTCCTCCTCCAAGAATGGTATAATTTATTCCGAAATTATCTCCAATACCATCTGCTCTAAGTGCATTGCCTTTATTTCCAGCATCAAATATTTGTACAAGAGTCTTATTTTTTATCAAGGCCTCTAAAGACAGGTCTTTTGTTTTAGAGTTTCCTTTTGCATACCAATCCGCATCGTAATACATCTGACGTAAAAGTGCCATACTTCCCATTAATGAAGTTGGATATACTTGTTTTAAAATCTTACTTCTTTGGAAAGATAAATATTGAGCAGATCGGTCAGATAAAATTCTTACTCCATTGTCACTATCCGAATTAAGCGCTACTAAAACACCTGATCCTCTAACAATACCATCCTGATTGTGTGTATTTACAACACCAAAACCAGCATCTATTAATTCCTTAGCTTTATTATTGTTGTACTTAAACTTGTTAAGTGCGTCGACCTCTGGCATAATATGCTCATTCCAATAATAGCCTTTTCTCTTACTATCGTATTGTGGACTTTGAAAACTTCTGGAACCTGATTTTGGTACCTCTATCCCAAAATTGGAATAAACATCTATAAAAGAAGGGTAAATCGTTTTTCCTTTGAGGTCAATAATTAAAGAATTTTTAGGTATCGATATTTTGTTACCTGTACCTATTACTTTACCATTTTGAATTAATAAAGTGCCACCTCTAATGATTTGGGTTGGTGAAACATATATTTTTGCATTGGTAAAAGCGGTGTAATTTGAATTGGTTGTTTTAACACCATCATTTTTTGGAAAATATTCTTGAGCGGAAAACACCATAGTTTGTAGCAGCAAGAATAGCGTAATTATTTTTTTCATTTATTTTCATTTAAAAAAGAGTTCAAATGTATTAAAATTTACTGTAATTGATATTTATTCTGATAAGCAATTAGCAGATCTACCATTCTATTGTAACTTTCTAAGCCATCTTTTTGTTGGTTTACTTTTAAATAATTACTGTAAAAAAATTTAAATATTGGTTCACTTAGATTTTCATATTTTTTCCAAAAATCATTTAACTCTTTAAAATTAAGAATAATACCGTTTGGTAATTTGTCAATATATTGCAAGTAAAGGTCTTGGTCATAGCGATATATGTCCGATAAAGCATATCGCAATGCAGATAGATTGGCGGAGTATTGAAAATACTTGTCTTCATGAAAATCGGCTGCCAAATACCCTATAAAATTAGCTTCGCTTTCCGATGCAATTCCCAATTGATGAGCAACCTCATGAGAACAAGTCATAGGTAATGAGGTTTTCGGAATTAAATAATCTACTTGAGCCTCTCCCGTAAGGGGATTAAAATAACCAGCAAACCCCATGTATGTTAAAGGTAAACTAAAAAGTGACTTTTTTAATGAAGTAGGCTGGTACTCAAATTGAGGCCATACTTTACTTAGATTGCTATAACCAATTGCGGTTAGTTCAATAATTTTATTTTTAGAATAAGGTACAACCACTGGCAATGTATCATTGGCAGTTATTTCCAATTGAATTTTGGCCGTTTTATCGATTAAGAAGTTTGTAAGTTCTTTTAATTTTTCTATATCAAACTTTTCTTCTTCTAATAATAAGGTGTCGTTCAATGGTACTCTTGAGTAATTCAATCCCCAAAAAAAATAAAAGAAAAAGTAAAAAATAGAAAGGCCCGCAAGAAAATTTATAATTCTTTGCTTTTTGTTTTGGTGCAGAAATAATTTATATATAAAACGTGTCACCAAAATAATTAACACTGCATAAATAATATCACCGACAGAAAAAGGTACCCAACCAAAAATAATTCTTATAAAAGAGCTGATATATTTGTAAATTCCATTACTGTAATTGGTTTCAATAAATTTTGGGTAGTAAGAAAGAAGGCTAACCAAACCTATTTGTACAAAAAAAAGTAGGCTTAAAATTTTATTTCTATTTTTTTTTGACATTGGGTTGATTTCTTAAACAAAACAACAAATTATTAACAACAAAAACAATGCAATCTCATAATAATAAAGTTAAAGAAATATTAAATTTAATAACTTAACAAGTTACATATAATGGTCTTAAAAGATTTTACATTCCTAATGTATTGAAGTAATATCTTTTTATAGTTTTGAATATAAAGCTATAAGTAGATTGTTATTAACAAATAAAAATTTGTTAACATTTTTTGTTAACTTTAATTGCGAAAATAAAATACTTTAGCCTTTGTAAAAAACTACATTTGTCAAATGGATACAGCAAAATCATTTCAACCAAAAAATAAACCTAAAGGTACAGTTATTAATCTTGAACAAGGAAAAATACCACCTCAGGCGGTTGACTTGGAAGAAGCTGTTTTGGGTGCAATGATGATTGATAAAAAAGGGGTTGATGATGTAATTGATATTATTAATGCAGAAGTTTTTTACAAACCAGCGCATCAATTTATTTACGAAGCAATTTTTACTCTGTTTGAAAATTCAGAACCTATTGATTTGCTTACCGTTTCAAACCAATTGAGAAAAAATCAAAAATTAGATGCTGTTGGAGGTGATTTTTATTTGGTTAATTTAAGTCAGAAAGTTTCTTCTGCGGCGCATATTGAGTTCCATGCACGAATTATTTTACAAAAATATATCCAGCGTCGTTTAATTTCTATTTCAAGTGAAATTATTACCAATTCTTATGATGAAACAGTAGATGTTTTTGATTTGTTAGACAGTGCAGAAACCAAATTATTTGATATTACCCAAGGTAATCTTAAAAAAAGTTCAGAAGCTGCGCATAACTTAGTTGCTCAAGCACTTAAAAAAATTGAAGAGATTTCCAACCAAGAGGGTATGAGTGGTGTGGCTACCGGGTTTACCAAGTTAGATCAATTAACTTCTGGCTGGCAACCTTCCGATTTGATTATTTTGGCAGCTCGTCCTGGTATGGGTAAAACTGCTTTTGTAATGTCTATGGCTAAGAATATGGCCATCGATTTTGACACACCTGTTGCTATATTCTCTCTAGAAATGTCATCGATACAATTAATTACCCGAATGATTTCAAGT
Source organism: Flavobacteriaceae bacterium (assembly GCA_021647985.1). GTDB lineage: Bacteria > Bacteroidota > Bacteroidia > Flavobacteriales > Flavobacteriaceae > Lutimonas. The sequence goes on from JAKITQ010000019.1 coordinate 39,092, forward strand.
CAAACAGGTATATCATCAGAAAAGTTAAGAAAAGGTAATTTAGAAACCTATGAATGGGAAGCTTTGAATGTTAAAGTAAAAAGCTTGTCCAATGCACCTATTTTTATTGATGATACACCATCCTTGTCGGTTTTTGATTTAAGGGCAAAGGCGAGGCGATTGGTTTCTCAACATGGTGTGAAAGTAATAGTTATTGATTATTTGCAGTTAATGACAGCCGGATCTTCTTCTAAAGGTGTAGGTAACAGAGAACAAGAAATTTCAACTATTTCAAGAAATTTAAAGGCATTGGCAAAAGAATTAAGTGTTCCTGTGGTAGCACTATCACAATTGTCACGTGCCGTTGAAACTCGTGGAGGTAGTAAACGACCACTTTTATCCGATCTACGTGAATCGGGAGCTATTGAACAAGATGCCGATATCGTTTCTTTTATTTACCGCCCTGAATATTATGGGTTGACCGAATGGGATGATGATGAGCATTCTCCTTGTGAAGGTCAAGCCGAATTTATTGTTGCTAAACATCGTAATGGTGGTTTAGAAAATATCAAAATGAAGTTTACAGGAAGATTGGCTCTTTTTTCGGATTTAGAAGAAGGTTTTGGTACCGAGTTTCAATCGTCAATGAATCAAGACATATCTCCCGATAATTTTGGAAAGACTAATGAAGCATTTGGTAAAATGAGTGATGAAGATAACGTACCGTTCTAATAAAGGTGGGTTCTGAAAATTTTGATGCGAATGAATTTTTAGAACCCACCTTAAATGAATATCTTTAGAAAATAATATGCAACTTTATTTTTCTTGAAAAAAAAATACATTTATTTAATATTACTGCTTTTGATTAGCCCTTGGGCTTTTGCATCTTTTTTATTAATTCCGATGGATGATACTTCACAAGAGAATCATTTAAAAGCTTATGGGATTACTTTTTATTCTTTGCAAAAAGGACAAAAAGTTAAATGGTTACTCAATTATAGAGGAGGCTCTTTTTTATTAGAGGACACCAAAGATTTTAGAAACGAATGTACCATTAGAGGAGTTTCTTTTGAAATAATTTCTGAAACAGAAGCGGTTTATATTTTAGAAGAAATAGCCAGCCCGTCGCAAAACATGGAAGCGGTTGTTTTAGAGAAAGCCCCAAAAATTGCAGTTTATTCACCAAAAGGAAATCAACCTTGGGATGATGCTGTTACCATGGTTTTGAAATATGCCGAAATACCTTACGATGTAATTTATGATAAAGAAGTTTTACAAGATAATTTACTTTTATATGAATGGTTGCATTTGCACCACGAAGATTTTACAGGGCAATTTGGTAAATTTTATGGCGCGTTTAGAACAGCACCTTGGTATATTGAAAATAAAATAAATACAGAGAAATTAGCAAGGAGTTTAGGCTATAAAAAAGTATCACAAGAAAAATTAGCAGTAGCTTTAAAAATTAGAGATTATGTAATTGGTGGAGGTTTTATGTTTGCCATGTGTTCTGCAACCGACAGTTTTGATATTGCTTTGGCAGCTGAAGGAATAGATATTGCCGAAACCATGTTCGATGGCGATCCATCAGAAAGTAATTATCAAAATAAAATAGATTATAAAAATACTTTCGCTTTCACGGATTTTATTTTGGAAAGGAATCCGGTTGTCTATGAGTTTTCAAATATTGATACCACGCGAAAAAGAAAGGTTTTAAAAGTGGAAGATTATTTTGAACTCAAAGAATTTTCTGCCAAATGGGATATGGTGCCTTCCATGCTTTGTCAGAATCACACTTTATTGGTAAAAGGTTTTATGGGGCAAACCACTGCTTTTAATGCAAATTTTATAAAGCCAACTATTTTGGTAATGGGGCAAAATAATATAAATGGCGAAGCTCGATATATTCATGGTGTTAAAGGCAAGGGCATGTTTACTTTTTATGGCGGGCATGACCCAGAAGATTACCAACATAGAATAGGAGACCCTAAGACCGAATTAGAATTGTACCCCAATTCACCAGGTTATCGATTGATATTAAATAATGTTCTTTTTCCGGCGGCGAAGAAGAAGAAACAAAAAACTTAAAAAATTATAATTACCCTTAGGTGCATTAAACCAATTTACTGAATAACTGCTGGTTGTAAAATCATTCTATAAACATCCTCAACAGATATATACTTAGATTTTTTACTTTTTTGCCAACCACTTTCTAGCATTTACAAAAGCCTCAATCCATGGACTTACCTCATCATTTCTACCAGCAGGATAATTTGCCCAGTTCCATTGAAAGGTAGAGCGTTCAATATGTGGCATCATTACCAAATGACGGCCATCTGCGCTCGATATCATGGCAGTATTAAAGTCTGAGCCATTCGGATTTGCAGGATAAGCATCATAAGCGTATTTGGCTACAATATTGTATTTGTCTTCTGAGTAAGGGAAATTGAATTTACCTTCACCATGACTAATCCATACCCCTAAAGTACTGCCTGCCAATGTAGATAGCATCACAGAATTGTTTTCTTGAATATTTACCGAAGTGAAATTACTTTCGTGTTTTTGTGAATCGTTATATAATAATTTTCCATGCACCTCATGTTCTGGGTTTATCACTTCCAGTTCCATAAATAACTGACATCCATTACAAATACCAACCGATAAAGTATCTTCTCTATCAAAGAAATTTTTCAAGGCTTTGTTCGCTTTTTTATTGTATAAAAATGCACCAGCCCAACCTTTTGCAGAGCCTAAAACATCTGAATTTGAAAATCCGCCTACCGCACCAATAAACTGAATGTCTTCTAAATTTTCACGCCCTGAAATTAAATCGGTCATGTGAACATCTTTAACATCAAAACCTGCCAAATACATGGCGTTTGCCATTTCACGCTCACTGTTCGATCCTTTTTCACGAATTATCGCTGCTATCGGACGAGGTTTTGTATGGTCAATCACAGGAGATTTTCCAGTAAATTGTTTAGGAAAAATAAATTTTAAAGCTTGTGTTTTATAATTGTCAAAGCGTGTTTTTGCTAAGTTATTTGCAGTTTGTTTATCGTCAAGCAAATAGGAGGTTTTAAACCAAGTGTCTCGATATGTAGTAATATCAAAACTTAAACTAAAGTTTGTAATGTCTAATTTTTCTTCCGCAATAGCGAAACCAATATTATAGAAATCAATTTTATTTTCATTTAAAATACTTTCAAGATCTTTTGCATTTTGTGTTTGAAAAATAATGCCGCTATTTTCTGCAAACAAAATTTTTACCGCATCTTTTTCCGCAATAGCGCTCAAATCGATTTTAGCACCTAAATTATTATCAGCAAAACACATTTCTAACAAGGTGGTGATCATACCTCCAGCCGAAATGTCGTGACCAGCCAGGATCAACCCTTTTTTGATTAATTCTTGAATGGTATTAAAAGTATTTTTAAAATAAGCAGTATCGTTAATAGTAGGTGTTTGTGCACCAACTTTATTTCTAATTTGCGCAAAACTAGATCCGCCAAGTTTATAAGCGTCTTTTGACAAATCAATATAGTAAATTCGGTTATTTTCTACATTTTGTAAAACTGGTTCTACCACTTTATTGATGTCAGCACATTGACCTGTCGCAGAAATAATAACCGTTCCAGGAGATATTACCTCTTCATTAGCATATTTTTGTTTCATGGATAACGAATCTTTACCCGTTGGCACATTGATGCCTAAATCAATAGCAAATGTTGCAATTGCCTCTACTGCATTGTATAAACGAGCATCTTCACCTTCATTTTTACAGGGCCACATCCAGTTGGCTGATAATGAAACAGATTTTAAATTATCTTCTAAGGGTGCCCAAACAATATTGGTTAAAGCCTCTGCAATAGAATTTCTAGAACCTGCTTTTTCATCTATCAAAGCACTCGCTGGTGCGTGACCTATAGAAGTTGCGATACCTTTTATTCCTTTGTAATCTAAAGCCATAACACCTACATCATTCAATGGTAATTGTAGTGATCCGGTACATTGTTGTTTGGCAACTTTACCACCTACACAACGGTCTACTTTGTTGGTTAACCAGTCTTTAGAGGCAACAGCTTCTAGTTGTAAAACCTGACTTACATAGTTGTAGATGTCTTCTTGTTTGTAGCTTACCTCTTCGTATTTTCTATTTAAAGACTTATCTTTCATGATAGTTTGAGGAGAGCTTCCAAACATATCGGCAAGATCAAAATCCATCGGACTTTTTTCTGTTTTTGCAGATTTGAAAGAGAATCTAAAATCATCCGTTACTTTACCAACTTCGTATATTGGTGCGCGTTCTCTATCGGCAATTTTATGTAAAAGATCAAGGTCTTTTGGGTGAATTACCAAGCCCATTCTCTCTTGTGATTCATTACCGATTATTTCTTTGGCAGATAAGGTTTTATCACCAACAGGTAAGGCATCTAAATTAATCTCGCCGCCGGTTTCTTCAACCAATTCCGACAAGCAATTTAAATGACCACCAGCACCATGATCGTGTATGGAAACAATTTTGTTATTATCACTTTCTACCATGGCGCGAATGGTATTCGCAGCTCTTTTTTGCATTTCAGGATTAGAACGTTGTACAGCATTTAAAGTAATGGCTGTGTTGAATTCACCAGTATCTGCCGAAGAAACGGCAGCACCACCCATTCCAATTCTGTAATTATCGCCACCTAAAATAACAATGGCATCGTCTTTTTTAGGTGTATCTTTTAAACTGTCTTCTTTTTTGCCATAACCAATACCTCCTGCAAGCATAATCACTTTATCAAAAGCCAATTTTCGTTGGTGCTCTTCATGTTCAAAGGTCAATACTGATCCTGTAATTAACGGTTGCCCGAATTTATTTCCAAAGTCTGATGCGCCGTTTGAAGCTTTGATTAACAGTTCGATAGGGGATTGGTACAACCAATTTCTCTTTTGCATGTTGCCTATCTTATTATCTTCCGTTAAACGGGAATAAGGTGTCATATAAACCGCAGTACCAGCCAAAGGTAAAGATCCTTTTCCGCCTGCCAAACGATCTCGAATCTCACCACCCGAACCCGTTGCAGCGCCGTTAAAAGGCTCTACTGTAGTAGGAAAATTATGGGTTTCTGCTTTGATGGAAATAACAGATTTTATATTTTTTTTTACGTAAAAATCTGGTTTGTCGGCAGATTTTGGAGCAAACTGCTCAATAACTGGTCCGTCAATAAAAGCAACATTATCTTTATATGCCGATATGATGGTATTCGGATTTTCTTTCGAAGTTTTTCTAATCATACCAAATAGAGAATTTGGTTTTTCTTTACCATCAATAACAAATGTACCGTTAAATATTTTATGTCTACAATGTTCTGAATTTACTTGAGAGAACCCGAATATCTCAGAATCGGTTAATTTTCTATCTAATTTTTTAGCGAGGTTTTCTAAATAATCTACCTCTTCACTGTTTAAAGCCAGACCTTCTTTTTGGTTGTATGCAGAGATGTCATCAATTTCTAATATAGCTTCTGGTTCAAGGTTTGTTTTAAAGATATTTTGATCTAAATTTTTATAAAAATTTTGAATCATCGGATCAAAATCAGGCTTGTCGGTTTCCTTTATAAGAAACTCTTCAATTCGGCTAATACCATCGATACCCATATTTTGTGTAATCTCAACAGCATTGGTACTCCAAGGAGTGATCATTTCTTTTCGCGGGCCTACAAAACTCCCATTCATTTCAGTTTTTTGAATAAGTTTTGCATTTCCAAAAAGCCAGATAAGTTTTTCGGTAGTAGTTTCACAAATTTCCGTTTGCTTAGCAACAGCAAATATTGTTTTGTCTTTGGCGAAAAAATAGATCATATTTTTAACGAATTTGATGATTTTTTTAAAGACGCAAATTTAATCAATTAACTAAGTATAATTGCTTTAATTGTTGATAAAAATTAAAAGAAAAAAAAGGAAGTTGAGTGCTAGATTATCAAAATGTTTACTTGATTTTTTTTGAGTATTATTAAAACGAAATCAAACGGCATTGTATACCTAAACATTTATACCTACAAGGTCTTGGAGACCTTGCAGGAAACATGGTTTTAGAATTTACGATTTTCCTATTTATTGGATTTCTCCTGCAAGGTTTTTTTTGAAAACATAATAGTTTGTTATATTAGGCTCTAGTTTAATTTAGCGTTGATATTTGTAAACAAAGTCGATTGTTCTGTTTTATTGGATGTAATTTTTAACATCGAGTAACCCCGAAGCCTTTAAAATTAGGTAATGCGAATGTAATAGCTATTTTAAACTAGAGCCTTATATTATTGTATGATGCTGATATAGAGTTAGTTTTAACGCAGTTCTTTGATGCGTTAACTCGTTGATATTTAATTTATAATCAACATTCATAACTCAAAATTACACAAAGTGTTGATAGTTACAATCGTCTTTTTTCTTAAAGTGTAACGGTCTTATATCTTTTGTCAGAAATTTATATAAAACTTTATTTCGTAGTAATTGATTCTACACCTTTCCAATCATCGTCAATTTTTTGTGTAATAAGATGCGCAGATCTATTCAACAATAATTTTGCAGTATGGTCATTTCTGTTCATTTTCACAATTTTTTGAAAGGTAACTGCTGCCATTGCAAACTCTTTGTTAAAATACAAATCCATTCCTTCATTAAAAGTATTAAGTGTATCTAATTTATGTTTTAATAAATCTGCATTGTCGCCATTGATACATTCAAAAATCGAAATTTGTTTGTTTTTTCCTTTAACTTTTACCTTGCCTAAATATCTAAAATCAAATTCTTCGGGATTGGTTAAACTATCCTTACATTGCTTTGTAAGTAATATGGAAGCACCGAAATGTTTGGATAAACCTTCTATTCTTGAAGCCGTATTTACAGTATCAGAAATAATAGCTGCATCTAATCTTTCAATATCACCAGTAATTCCCATGATAAGATTACCGTTTTGCATACCTATACCAATTTTAATAGGGAATCTGTTTTTGGCAATCCTTTCGTTGTTAAATTCTTTAAGTTTATTTAACATTTCTACAGAAGCCCTTAATGCATTTTGCGACCCGTTTGGGAAAAGAGCCATAAAACCATCACCTAGATATTGCATAATAAACCCTTTGTTTTTTCTAATGATGGGTCCCATTCTTTTGTTAAAGGAATTGATAAAAAGAAAATTATCTTTGGGATTCAAATCTTCAGACAAAGTGGTAAATCCTCTGATATCCATAAACATAACCGTTACATTTTTTTCTACAAGATCACCAAGAGCTACTTCGGTAAGTTTAGTTTTACCAAGTGATTTAATAAATTCGTTAGGAACAAATTTTTGACTTGCTTCATGTATAATTTTGATGGCCTTTTCTCTTTCTTTTGCTTCTCGCAATCCTTTTTGATATAGGTTGGCACTTTCAATGGCCACTGCAGATTGTAAGGCTATGGTAGTAAGTAATTTTAATTCAGCAGCAGTAAATTCTTTTTCTTCACTATGACCAAGAATTACGATACCCATGGTACGGTGCTTCACTTTTAAGGGTGCATGCATTACTGCTTTAAGATGTGATAATGCGGGATTATTATTGATTCTATCTTGAGATACTATAGAAGAAGTACCTCTTATAATTAGTTCATGGATAACCAGGTTTTGTCTGGAAATGTTATTATCTCTGTTCGGACTTTTTCCAAAAGAGGCAAGTTCTACTACTTTATTTAAATTTGAATCATAAATTAAAAAAAGACCATGTGTAGAATCAATTATCTGTGATGCTTCCCGAAGTGCCATTTCAGCAATGGATTTTTCTTCAATTATTTCAGATATCTTTTCACTAAAATCATAAATCATATTGATCTCACGGTAAAGCCCAAGCACTTCGTTTCCTATCTTTCTCTTATCAAGCTCTTTACTTACAAGAATCATAATATTATCTGCAAGAATTTTTCCTTTTTTGTTATTTGCGTTTAATGAACCATAAACAATTTCATTTTGTTTTAACTCAAAGCTATGTGGTAAATGATCTTTATTTCCATAAAGTAATTTAGAGTCTATCCCGGTAATATTGATGTCTAAATCCATTTGATTAGATAAATCATCAAGAAGCAAAGCAACCTTTGGATCCTTTTTAAGGACATTCCTAAGCGCTTTATAATAGGATTTAGTGTCATTATTACTATTCATAAATCAATATTAATTATTATTGGTTTAATATTTCTTCTGCAATAGATAGCATTTCATCTGGGTCAAAAGGTTTGGTCATATATCGGTCAGCACCCATATCTAATCCTTTTTGTCTATCCACTTCCTGACCCTTTGCTGTTAAGAGAATGATATAGACATTGTTTAAATTAAGTTCTTTCTTTACCTTTTGACACACTTCCATACCATTCATTATAGGCATCATAACGTCTAAAAAAACCAGATTGGGTTCTTCTTTTTGAATTAGTTCTAAGGCTTGTTGTCCATTCTCCGCGAAAAGCAGTTCAACCCCTTCGTCTTCCAAGTCTTCTAGAGTTTGCTCGATAAGCATGCGTATATGAGATTCGTCATCGACGATCAGTAATTTTTTATTCATTTTTAAAAATTATTTAATTTTAATAGTTAGTTTATTCATATATAAAAAACATAACGTTTTCCATTCCTTTTTGACTTTTTAAATCTTTTATCAACTCCTGATCACCATTAACAGAATTCACCATAATTATATCGGGCATAGCTTCAGTTGCTTTTTTTACAAGGTCATTGGTATTTGATTTCATTACTTTATAACCTCGGGTATTTAATACTTCTGAAAGTGTTTTTACTGTTGAAGCATCTTCATCTACAACCAAAACTTTTTTCTTAGAAACCCCCTGTTCTAGTAATTCTTCAACCTCATGAAGTAATTCTTCTGTATTAATTGGTTTGGTTAAATATCGATCCACTCCAATTCTAAACCCACGTTCTTTATCTTGTACAATCGATAAGATAATTATTGGTATATCCATAGTAGCAGGGTCATTTTTAAGAACAGCAGCAACGTCAAATCCATTTATTTCGGGCATCATTACGTCTAAAATAATCAATTCGGGTTTGGACATTTTTACCATATCTAAAGCAGCTTTACCATTTGCAGCTTCTTTTACCTTATAACCAACCTCGGTTAATTCTTGACGCAATAAAGATCGAATAGGTGTATCATCATCAACTACCAATATTGTTGGCGTTGTTTTTGTTTTAGTTAATGAAGAATGTTTGATTTGCTTCTTTAAACTTGTAAGTATTCGATCTAACTGAATAGGTGGTTGGGCACCTGTTTCTCCAACTATGGGTATGGTAAAGAAAAATGAACTTCCTATGCCTGGTTCGCTTTTCATCCAAATTATACCACCATGATGCTCAATAATTTCTCTGCAAATTGGTAGACCCAAACCAGTACCTTTTGGTTTGTCGGTTAATGTGTCTCCGGCTTGTCTAAATCGTTCGAATACTTTGTGTTTATCTTCTTCGTCTATGCCAATTCCTGTATCCTGTATTTCTACTATAATCTGATCCTTGTCTAAAGAAGCCTCGATAACTACTTTTCCTTTATCTGTAAATTTAACCGCATTTGACAATAGATTTATTACTACCTGTATCAATTTATCTTCATCTGCGCTAATTAAAGGCAGGTTTTCTGGTATTTTTTTCTTTAAGTCAAGTCCTTTTGTTTCAAATAGTGTAGAGGTACTTGCTATGGCTCTACTTATTACATCTTGTAAAAATGTTGGTTTTTTATGCCATTCCATTTTACCGGATTCTATTTTTGCTAGATCCAATACATCATTGATTAAAGTAGTAAGACGTTCTCCTTCCGATACCACCACATTCAGGTTTTCACTAACCTGCTTCATCGTTTTTTTAATTTTCTGATCATCGATGGTTACTGCAGGAAAAATTTTATTTTCCAATCTTTTTCTAATGATTTTTGCAAATCCTAATACCGAAGTTAAAGGGGTACGTAATTCATGACTAACTGTTGAAAGAAATGCACTTTTGGCTTCGTTTGCATCTTCTGCTTTGGCTTTGGCAACTTTTGCCTCTTCATAAAGCTCAGCATTGTGTAAGGCAACACCAACATTGATTGCGATGGTATTTAAAAGGTTTTTGTCTTCCTCGTTAAATCTACTTTCTAATTTTGTACTTTGGACACTTAAAACACCAATTATTTTATCTTCAACCGGAATGGGAACACCTAAATAAGAAACCGCACGTTTACCAGTTTGTGAGATGCCAAATTTGTCGTATTTAGCGACGATATCTTCATCTTTGTTGATTAATAAAGGTTCGCCTGTTTGAATTATTTTAGAGGTTAAACCTTCTCCAAATTTCATAGGCTCCATTTTATCACCTGCTTGATAAGGGAAATTAACAATATTATCTTCTGGATTTAATATAGCCAAATATGTAATATCCGACTTAAACAGTTTTTTCATCTGATCACCAACAATTTTAATCAAATCATTAAGTTCTAATTTTTCTCTTAAGGCTTGGCTTACATGATTTATGGTTGCCAATTCGTTTAATCGTTGGTTTACCTCATGGGTGCGTTCTTTAACTTTTTGCTCTAATTCTTTTTGTTGGTTTAACAAAATTCTGGTACGTGTTCTTACAAATGCAAAAACAACAAACAAGAGCCCAATAAAATAAAGTAAATAAGCCCATATGGTTTTAAACCATGGTGTTTTTATAGTAAATGAAACTGCACTTTCATCACTAATATCACCATATACATTTTTTGCCTTTACCTTAAAAGTATAATTTTTGGATGGCAAATTAATATATTCTTTACTTGCTGTTTTTACCCATTCAGACCAGTTTTTATCAAAACCTACCAATTGCGTGCTGTACAACATATCTTTTTGGCCAATAAATAAAGGTGCCGCATAATTAATAGCAACGGTATTTTCTTTAAAAGGAATCACCAAATCTTTTGGAAACTCAATTCCACCAGCATAAATCAAAGAATCTCCGGCAATAGACATGCTTCTTATTTTTACATCAAAATTTGGGGTGCTTGGTTTTTCTAATTTACCGTCATATCGTACCACACCATCAGGGCCAGTAAACCATGCCACTTGAGAACCATCTTCCTTTGGGTCTTCAACATAAATATTCCAGATAATTCTATTTTTTAATTCTTTAAAGGTCTCTGTATTGATATCGTATGCACCTGATTTATTTTTTTGAGAAACAATAACACCGGTACCCGCATTAAACCAGGTTTTACCATTTTTATCCGTTGTCGAATTTGAAGCAATTTTACCCCAATCAATAAGATGATCATAAAAAAACTTTTTAGATTCAAAACGATTTTTTGCATTGTTGAAAGTAAAAGTTTCTTTTGTTTCTGGTGCATAAAATTGTAATTCACTATCAAATTCACCAAATCTAATAGGTGAATTTGGTAGGCCATTTTTTTCGTCATAGGTAACGATTTCTGCTGTTGAAAGATCTAGTTTTGTTTGGTTAAAACTTGGTTTTAATAAATACACCTTTCCACTCTCTTCACCAGCCTCAATCCACAAATTGCCATCTTTGTTTTCAAATAGGCCGCTACGACGACTACCAGGAATAATCTTATTAATTGTTGATTCCAATTCAAAATCATCGCTTTTATTATCAAAATATAAGCTTGTAATACCCTGTTGGTGAGGGATAAACATTCTATTGCTATCTTTTTTTGATAAAAAGATAGTACCCACTCTTAAATCATAGTTTTTACTTTGTTGTACATATTTAAAGGTTTTATCTGTAATTTCTATGATACCCATATCTCCTGTGCCTACATATAATCTATCTCTGTTAACAATAAAGTTGCCACCTTGACCAAATGTACCTTCAATAGGTAATATTTTATCGGAGCCATCTTCTAGATAAAAAACACCGTTATTTGTACTCATATACAATATGTTCTTGAATTTAAAAACTGCAAATACCACATTGGTAGGTAGTCCCATAGTGGCATCTAAAATGGTAAAGGTTGTGTTGAGGTTTGTGTTAGATATACCATTAAAAAGTACCATCCAAAGTACACCTCTAGAATCTACATAGACATAATCTACCGCACCATCTTGTAATCCATTACTGGTAGTATATTTTTGAAGTAATTTACCTTGATGATCTACCATATATACTCCATCACTAAACGTATTGAATAAAAAATCACCATTTTTTAAAGCAGCACCTGGGAGGTATAATTTATTTTTCACAAATTCATCGGCTTCTGTTTTAAAAGGTGTAAAAGATTTTCCGTTATATAGATAAAAGCCATCATTTCTTACTCCTAATAAAATATTTTTGTCATCGTATGGTAAAATGGTGTAAATACGTATGTCTGCAAAGCGTTCACCACCAGGTACCAACTCGAAGGTATCGTCTTTTGTTAATACACAAAGTCCACGGCCCCAAATTCTTAAATAATAGGTGCCATTTACAATTTTCCCAACATGATAGGCGTCTTTTGATTCAATCACCTTCATATTTTTTCCATCCCAAGCGTATAATTTATTTGATGTTCTAAAGATTACTCTACCTTCAAAATAGTCTACTTCCCAGACGCTTGAAAAAATTTGATGCTCCTTTGGTAGTTTATCTATTAAAGAAACAAATTCAAATTTCCCCGTTTGGTCTGCTTTTAAATAACCTATTTCGCCTTCTCCACCTACATAGATGGTGCCATCTTTATCTTTGGTCAAACATCTGGCACTAACCTTCATAGGTATTGTATTCCAATTAACGCCATCATATTGTAAGACGCCAGCACCATTTGCAAAGTACATGATACCGTCTTTATCTTCTACAGCCCACCAACTTACTGGGCCAGCACCATATTCTTGATAAGTATAATTATTGATAAGAGGTCGCCCTACTTGTTCCTGACCCATTAATTGAAAAATGGGTAGAATAAGAAAAAGGCAAACAAGAAAAAAAACATTTTTATTAAAAAAACGGATAGGAGGGAGATACGACATATTAGTTAGTAGAATTGTTTAGTAGTTAGTAAATCAAATCTTAATGCACCAATATACAATAATTATTGTTAAATGTTGATATTTAGGGCTAAGTTCTAAATAAGTCAGCAAATTATTATATGTTTGTTTTATGAAAACAAGTCAAGATATAAAAGTGTTATTTAATGCACTTCCAGTAGGTACTCAAAATGAGTTGCTAGTGGATTTACTTATAGAACAGGAACTCAAGGGAAAGGTTTTAGAAGAAGCGTCTCAAATTGTTGTAAAAAAGCGCAATAAAAAGCCTTGTCCTCATTGCAGTAGCGCAAAGGTTTATAGGCGTGGAAAGCAAAGAGGCATTCAGATGTATAGATGTAATGATTGTAGTAAATGGTATAGTGAAACCACAGGAACACCTTTATATGATATAAAGTTAAAATCAAAATGGCAATCTTACTTGAATTGTATGGAACAAGGAATGCCGATAAAGAAAATAGCCGCCAAGTTAAATATTAGTATTCAGACAAGTTTTGACTGGCGACACAAGATATTGAGTTCTCTATCACAGTTTACACCAACAGAACTTTCAGGTCAAGTAGAATGTGATGAGTTAGAGTTGGCTCTGAGTAGTAAGGGAAGTAAATCCTTAGAAAGAAAACCAAAAAAAAGAGGAACAGATTTTAAACGTAACCAAGGTAAAGATATCATTACAACGGTTCAAGTAGTAACCGCAGTACAAAGAAATGGAGAGAAATACCTTAGGGCTGTTCAAACCAAACGACTTAGCAAAAAGGATATAGAAAAAGTATTTGAAGGGAAATTGGCAGACAATACAACATTAATAACCGACAAGCATCATTCTTATAAAGCTTTTGCTAAAGACAATCCGAGTATTAAACACAAATCCTTACTGGCAAAAGATCATGTGGATGAAAAAGATAAAACAATACACTTGCAAAGTGTTAATAACACACATAAACAAGTAAGAGAATTTTTAAAACCGTTTAATGGTGTGAGTTCTAAATATTTACAAAACTATTTAAACTGGTATGCTTATATGGATAAAATAAGGAATAGTAAAACGATGATTAAGCAATGGTTTGTTACAATGCTTCTAATTGACCAAGCATATAGCCTTTTTGAATTATTTAAACAAAATGCTGTTATAATTAGAACTTAGCTATATTTATTAAAATGAATTTAATATTTGAGAAGTTAATTTAATATATTATTAATAAATAACGTTTCCGTTAACGTTATCGGAAAGCTATTAATTTAATTAAACTATCTTTGATATCTAGTTATTTTATACAAATTTAAAATCATCAAAATTGAAAAAAAACGCAACGATAAAAGACATTGCTTTAAAATTGAATATCTCAATTTCTACAGTATCTAGGGCTTTAAGAAATGCATATGATATAAACCCAGAAACAAAGAAAAAAGTACTACAACTTGTCGAAGAATTAGATTATGAGCCAAACTTATTAGCCAAAAGTCTAGTACAAAAGAAAACAAAAACTATTGGTGTAATAGTACCCGAGATAGATGTGCATTTTTTCGCTTCTTGCATTAGAGGTATTTATGAAGAAGCTTATGAGAGAGGATATAAATTATTAATCGCACAATCGAATGAAGATTATGATTTAGAAGTTGAGAGTATTCAAACAATGGTTAGTAGTAGGTTGGATGGTTTAATTGTTTCATTATCTAAAAATACAAAGAGTTTTACACATTTCGATAAAATTATTAGAAGAGAAATTCCACTTGTTCTTTTCGATAGGGCTACAGAAAACATTGTAAGCTCTAATGTTACAGCAGATAATATTGGAGGTGCTTTTGAAGCTACAGAGCACCTCATCAATCAAGGGTATACTAGAATTGCTCATATAGGAGGGCCTGAAAACCTTGAAATTTCTAAAAAAAGGTTCAATGGCTTTAAAAAAGCTATGAAAGCAAATAGTATGGAAATAAATCCTGAATATGTTGTTCATTGTAATTTAAGTAAAAGCGATACAATTTTAAAAGTAAAAAAAATAATGAGTTTACCTAAGCCACCCAATGCTATTTTTGCTGTTAATGACCTTGTTGCCAGTGAAGCTATTGATTATATAAAAGAGATTGGTTTAAATATACCTTATCATGTAGGTGTTGTTGGTTTTAATAATGCCCCATTTACCAAATTTTCACATCCTAAACTTAGTTCGGTCAACATCCCTTCCCAAGAAATGGGACGTTATGCAGCTCAAATTCTTATTAAACAAATTGAAGATAATAATATTAGAATTATCACTGAAAAACTTAATTGTAATTTAATTATTAGAGAAAGTTCTAATAGAAAATTATATATACAGGAACATAAAATATAAAACCTTACTTCTATTATCACCTTTCATAATCTCACATTATTCTTTATGGTAACGTTACCGTTACCGTTATTTTATCTCTCTTTTGATGAAATCAATATTTTAATACATGATAGTTTCATACTTGATATAATTTTATAGCATAAATTTTTTAATTAATCAAAATTAATCTAATATGAAGTTAACAAAAACATCTACTCTGGTATTTATGTTATTATGTACTGTAGTATTTAATTTGACTGCGAAAACAACAAATAGTTCTTCGGATTCAAATAATATTATTGTACAAGATGACGTAGAAGTCAAAGGAACTGTGAAAGATCAATATGGTAATGCTCTTCCCGGCGTAACTGTATATGTAAAAGAAAGCGGAAAAGGAGTCGTTACTGACTTTGACGGGGATTTTAAAATAATGCTACAAAAAGGACAAACCTTAGAGTTTAGTTTTTTAAGCTATACTACTTATAGTCTTGTTTTTGAAAATCAAGAAACTATAGAAGTTGTGCTTCAAGAGTCTACAGTAGCACTAGATGAAGTTAGTATAAATTATACAAACCCTATGTTCTTACCTAACCAAAGTAGAACAATTGGCGTTGGAGATCCATCATCCATAAGATGGATGGGGAAATATTATATGACTGTTACCCGCAATCCTGCTGATATAGGTGTAATGATGTGGGAGTCTGATAACCTTGTTGATTGGGAATATTTAGGTTCGGTTTCAAATGCTCCAGAGGTTAGGGATGCTTGGGCTCCAGAAATAATGTATTATGAAGGTGATTTTTATTTATATACATCTGGCCCAGATCTAAATCATAGAGCTTTAAAGTTAGAGATACCGTTTGAGCAAAAGCTATCACCGTTTGGACGATATAATGTAGTTAGCACAAACTTTGTTCCAAAAGCGAATAACGATATAGACGGAAGCCCTTTTAGAGATGATGATGGAAGTTTGTATTTTTTATTTTCATCACCAGGAGCAATAGAGTATATAGAAATGGACTCACCTTTAGATGGAAATAAACCAATTAAAAGGTTAACTGATTGTGTTGCAAATGTGATTTCAAGATGGACTGAAGGTCCAAAAGTAATAAAGAAAAACGGACTTTATTATATGACGTATTGTGGTAACAATGTGCAAAGAACAGATTATCAAGTGCATGGTGCTAGTGGAAGTAGTATTGAAACATTATCGCCAGCTGTTGTTGACAATCCTGTACTTTTACATACAGAAGGATTTTATAATGGAACGGGACACAATCATGATGTTTTAGGACCTGATTTAAAAACGTACTATACAACATACCACGTAAAACATTATGAAGGTAATAATACCGAAACGGGTAAGCCTCTTATGAGAAGTTTGATGCTGGACAAAATAGAATTCCTACCTAACGGAAATGTGAAGTCAGAAGTAACCTTTACAGAGCAAGAAGCACCAAAATTATCTGATTGGTCTGATGATTTTGACAGAACTTCTCTTGAAGATAAATGGACAGCAACAGGAGATTGGACATTGTTTAACAATTTTGCAATAAATGGTATAGGAGCTGATTCTGAAATTGTTTCAACAGAAATTACAGCATCAGGAAACTATATTGTTGAAAGCTATGTAAAAGTTAAAAGTAATGCTGTTGGAGGACTTGTTGTTGCTAACGGAGATGTGAAGGCATATTTAGATTATGACAATAAAAATCTAATTGTAATAAATGGAGGTACTACAACAAATATTGATATGTCTCAAAGTAACTTTGATGCTTGGCACGAGATAAAAGTATCAATTAATAATGGAAAGTTAAGTGTTTGGTTTGATAATATGCGTAAATACAACGAATCTTATGCTACTGCAGCAGCATCAACTGTGGCTTATAAAGTAGAAAAGGGAGAGGTTGATTTTGCGTGGATTG